>NZ_JAPPRQ010000052.1 GCF_026719745.1 Clostridium sp. ZS2-4 | reverse complement strand
AATTTAGTATATTATTCCAGCAGGCTTCGCCTAAAAGATTGGAAGTCGAAGGAATATTATAGATAATAATAACAGGTAATTATGTACAAATATAAGTTTTATATTTGTACGAAACTTAGGTAATTAAAGAAAGGGAGAGATTAAAATGAAAAAGAAATTATTAATTGAAGGAATGAGTTGTGGTCACTGTGTTATGCATGTAAAAAATGCTTTAATGGAATTAGAAGGAGTAGCTAATGTAGAAGTTAATTTAGAGGATAAATCAGCTTTGGTAGAATTAAGTAGTGCAGTAGAAGAAAGTGCATTAAAAGAAGCTGTTGAAGATGCAGGATATGATGTAGTAAAGGTGGATAATGTAGGAAATGGTGGCTGCTGCTGTGGAGGCGGATGCTGCTAAATAACTTGGTTTAATAAATAAAAACTACAAAAAAAGAAATCATAATAAAACTCCTCTATGAAAAAATAGTATCATAGAGGAGTTTTATTATAAGTAGATTAAACAGTAATATAAAAGGAGCATTTAAAAGTTCATAAAAAACACATAATTAGTAATTAAAATTAAGCTGTAAATATAATATGAATAATTGGAAGGCTATTTAGTGTAGAAATAAAAAGAGGTGAGGATTATGACAATGGAAAAAAATATTCTTGTTGTTGATGATGAAAAAAAAATTGTTGAAGTAGTAAAATCATATTTGGAAAAAGACGGATATAATGTTTTTGAAGCTTATAGTGGTAAAGATGCTATAGAAATATTTGAAGAAAATAATATATCTTTGATAATATTGGATTTAATGCTTCCAGATTTATCAGGAGAAGAAATATGCAAAACTTTAAGAGGAAAATCTAGAGTGCCTATTATAATGTTAACAGCTAAAGTAAAAGAGGAAAATATTTTAGGCGGTTTTAATATAGGGGCTGATGACTATGTTACAAAGCCATTTAGTCCTAAACAACTTGTTGCAAGAGTTATGGCTTTATTGAGAAGAACAGAAAGTGGATTAACATCTGATATAATGATTTTTAATAATGGGCATTTAGTTATTGATGATTTAAAGCATGAAGTAAGGAAAAATTCAGAAATAGTAAATTTAACTGCAACGGAATATAAGCTACTTTTAACTATGGCAAAATATACTCAAAAGGCATTCACAAGAGAGGAATTAGTATGCATGGTTTTAGGCGAAGATTATGATGGATTCGACAGAGTAATAGATACACATGTTAAAAATCTTAGACATAAGATAGAAGATAATACTAGAGAACCAGAGTATATACTTACTATTCATGGAATAGGTTATAAATTTGGTGGTGAATAGAGTGGAACAGAGTTTAAGAAGAAAACTAACATTTTCACATATGTTTGTAGCTATAGTTTGTATACTTTTAATAAGTGTTGGCGCCAATATTTTTTTACAAAAACAGTTTGAAAATTATATAATCCAAACCATAGAAAGTAAGAGCAAGGATATTGTTTCTATGGTAAGTCAGCAATATAGCTCAGAAGGAAAATGGAATTATAATAGAATTGAGAGCATAGGAATAGATGCTTTAGAAAATGGTCTAATTATAAGTATTCAGGATTCACAAGGAGAAGTAATATGGGATGCTAATATATATAATAATGGAAAATGTGAATCAATAATAGCCCATATGGCTAAGAATATGACAGAACATTATTCCAATTGGCAGGGAGGATATAAAGAAACTCAATATAATTTATTAAGCAAGTCTAAAAAAGTAGGTATAGTTAAAATCGGACATTATGGCCCTTTTTATTATAATGATAATGATATGGTATTTTTAGATACTTTAAATAAAATTCTTATAGCAGTAGGTGCAGTATCTTTATTTATTGCAGTAATTTTAGGTGTAATAATAGCTTCAGGGTTGAGCAGGCCTATTTCAAGAGTAATTGACACAGCAGAAAAAATTTCAGATGGTAAATATACTGAAAGAATTAATGAAAAATCAGATATTAAAGAAATAAATAAGCTGACAACAACAATAAATTATTTAGCAAAAACGCTACAGGAACATGAAATGCTGCAGAAAAGATTAACAGAAGATGTATCTCATGAACTAAGAACACCTCTGACTACGCTTCAGAGTCATATGGAGGCCATTATAGATGAAGTTTGGGAACCTACAATGGATAGAATGAAGAGTTGTTATGAAGAAATAATTAGAATAAATCGTTTAGTTAGTGATTTAGAAAAGTTGACTATATATGAAAGTGAAAATTTTGTTTTAAATAAATCTAACTTTGATGTAAGTGAAGTGATAAAAAATATTATATTGAATTTTGAAAGTAAGTTTCTTAGTAAAAATATAGAAGTAAAATATGTTTGTAAAAAACAAATGATTTATGCTGATAAGGACAAGATTAGCCAAATGTGTATAAATCTTATTTCTAATGCTTTTAAATATACAACGGAAGGAGGAAAAATTGAAATAATATTAGATAAAAAGAAAGAGTTTATAGAATTTAGTGTAAAAGATAATGGGATAGGTATAGCTGAGAGTGATATAGCATATATATTTGAAAGATTTTATAGAGCAGACAAATCGAGAACAAGATTAACAGGGGGAGCAGGAATTGGATTAACTATAACTAAAAGAATAGTTGAAGCTCACAAAGGAAAAATTACTGTTTCAAGTAAGGAAAAACAGGGCACGGAGTTTAAAGTTATTTTGCCAATATAGCAGGTTAAAAAATAACAGATAAATTAAAAAGAAGAGCTAGTTAAATTCAGCTCTTCTTTTTAATTTATCTGTTTTATGCTGCAATATTTTCATCAGAAGATGAAGATACATGTTCTTCTTTTTTAAGCATTCTAAGTATACACTTAACAACTTCATTTATTACTATTACTAAGAACGAAGATGCAATTATTTTAAGCCACATTACAGGACTTAAAGGTACTGCATTGAAGAATCCAGAAAATGCTTCTGTTATAAATATTTGAACAGCGGCAGTAATTCCTATTATTTTTAAAGCTATAGTATTATCTTTAAAGTAAGGGAAGATACTGTCTGTGCCAAATTCTCTACAGTTAAATGCATTAAATAATGCGTTAAATGCAAATAATGCAAATAATACTGTTTCCATTTCACTTGGGCCTTTAAAGCCTTCAGGTGCAACTTCTGCTCCAAGTGGGTTAAAGACCATTTGTATCATAATTACTGCTGTTATATATATTGCATTTAAAATCATAGATTTAATCATTGTTTTAGTTATTATACTAGCATTTCTATTTGTAGGTTTTCTATTTAAAACTGCATTACGAACAGGTTCAAGACCAAGAGACAATGCTGGAGGTCCATCCATTATAATGTTTACCCATAATAATTGTATGGTAGTAAACGGCATTTCAAAGTCAAATATTACTGATAAAATAGCTGTTAAGAAGGCAACAATATTAACAGTAATTTGGAACTGAATGAATCTTTGGAAGTTTTCATAAATTCCACGTCCCCATTTTATCCCCTTAACTATAGTACCAAAACTATCGTCAGTTAATATTATATCAGCTGCATTTTTACTAACTTCTGTTCCTGCGATACCCATTGCAATACCTACATCTGCTTTAGTTAAAGCTGGAGCATCATTTATTCCATCACCAGTAACTGCAACAACTTCTCCATTTGTCTGCAATGCTTGTACAATTCTCATTTTTGTATCAGGTTTTGAACGTGCCACTATAGCTATAGTTTTAATTTCTTCTTGTAACTCTTCATCGGATAAAGTATCTATATAAGTAGCTTCAACAGCTCTAAGTCCATCTTGAAGCAGACCAAGTTCTTTTCCAATTGCAATAGCAGTATTAATGTTGTCACCAGTAAGCATTTTAGTAGCTACTCCTGCAGTTCTAGCAGTGTGTACTGCCTCTTTAACTTCTGGTCTTAATGGATCTTTTATTCCAACAAATCCAGTGAATACTAAATCATTTTCTATAACACCAGTTTCTGTTGACATTGCAACTTCTTCATTAATACTTCTATATGAGAAACCAAGAACACGCATAGAATGTTTTTGAAGTCCTTCAATTTCTTTAAGTATTTCTTGTCTTCTTTCTTCTGTTAATTCTATTGTAGAATTATTTACATGTTCATATTTGCATAAATCCAAAATAACTTCTGGTGCACCTTTGGTTAAAACTGTGCAGCCATCATTTTCAGTAATAATTGTACTCATTCTTTTACGTTTAGAAGTAAACGGAATTTGATGTAGAATAGTTGCTTTTTCTCTTTCTTTTACATAATCATATGAATCATTATATAAAAGAAGAGCACCTTCTGTAGCACTACCTAAATACTTAACTTCTCCATCAGATTTTTCTAAATCGGCTGTGGAGTTAATCAAACAGTTATCTATAAAATAATTACTTCTATCACTTAATTCTTCTCTTTGTCTAAACTTACCATTTAAATAAACTTTTTCAACAGACATTCTGTTTTGTGTAAGGGTACCTGTTTTATCAGAACAAATTACACTTACAGAACCTATAGTTTCACAAGCTTCTTTTTTAGTGACAAGTGCATTGATTTTAGCCATTTTTTGCATGGTTATTGCAAGAGTCATATTTATCATAGTAGGCAGTCCTTCGGGTACTGCTGCAACTATTAAGGCAACACATACTACAAATGAAGTCTTAATTGGTTCAATAGAGTTTAAGAATGGCATGATGCCAGAAATATCAACAGATAGTGTGTGTGCTAAAATCATTTTAACAAGCATAATTATGAAAAGAATAGCTGCAATAGCACTAGATAGCTTTGAAATTTTTCCACCCAAATCTCCAAGTTTAATTTGCAGTGGGGTTTCAACATCACCATCTTCAAGATTACTTGCAATTTTACCCATTTCAGAGTTGTCACCAGTAGCCGTAACTACAAATTTTCCTCTTCCATAGGCAACAAGAGTACCACCAAATACCATATTTATTTGCTTAGCTGGAATTGGGTCTTGTACAATAGTATTACCCTTAGATTCAATTTTTTCCATTTCAATTACGGTATCTGAATTCTTCTTTACATCTTCGGATTCTCCAGTTAGCATATCTTCTCTAACTTTTAAATCAATACTTTCGATTAATCTTCCATCAGCAGGAATCATATCTCCCATCTCAACAAATACAATGTCTCCAGGAACTAAGTCATTTTTACTTATCTGCATGACGTTTCCGTTTCTAAGGACTTTAACTTCGATATTTTCTGTCATTTTTGAAAGGGCTTCTGCAGCTTTCTGTGATTTACCTTCTGTTACAATACCTATTGTTATACCTATGGCTACAGCACATACAATTCCAATAGCATCATGAACTTCTCCAATTAAGGCACTAATTAATGCTGCTGCTAAAAGAATTACCATCATAGGTTCTGTTAAGGATTCTTTGATGTCATCCCATAGGGAGCCTTTTTCTTGTCTTGTAAACTCATTAGGACCATACTT
The DNA here is from genome assembly GCF_026719745.1 of Clostridium sp. ZS2-4. Classification (GTDB taxonomy): domain Bacteria; phylum Bacillota; class Clostridia; order Clostridiales; family Clostridiaceae; genus Clostridium_H. The sequence continues at coordinate 111,098 of NZ_JAPPRQ010000052.1, read as the reverse complement.
TTCTAGTCTAGTTTTTGCTTCTGAAACTGATAATCCTGTACTGGAATTTACATTTAATTCTTCTAATACTTTAGAACTTTTTTCATTAAAGAATTTCATACCATCCACCTTTTTCTTTGTTTTTAGTAAGGTTTTATTATAAGAATAAAACCAATTAAATTATATTATATCATACCATAAATAGGAGGTGGAAAATATATTAACCTACTTAATTAACAAAATGTTTTTAAGAAAAAGAAAAAATATCCATTCTTAAAATAAAGCAAGAGTTTGTAACAAATGTTACAGATTCTTTTTTTATATCTATTTATAATTTAAGCATAAGATGAATTTTGAACAGTATTTTAATAAAAATAAATGGAGGGGTTACCTATGAGTATGTTTTGTTATCAATGTCAAGAGGCAGCTGGATGCAAAGGCTGCACCAATAGAGGAGTTTGCGGAAAAACAGATGATGTAGCAAATTTACAAGATTTATTAATGTATACTATCAAAGGGATTTCATTATATGCTGTAAAAGCTGAAAAATTAGAAGAACTAACAGAAAGAATAAATAAATTTATAATGAATGGACTTTTTGCAACTATAACTAATGCAAATTTTGATAAAGTTGTTTTTGTAGATAAAATAAAAAAAGGTTTAGAATTAAGAGAAGAATTAAAATTAGCATTAATAAAAGCTGGAGAAAATGTAGAGGATATAAGTCATGATTCTGCACTTTGGACAGGAAGCACTGTAGAAGAATTTGAAGAAAAAGCAAAGAGTGTAGGAGTTTTATCAACAGAAAATGAAGATGTAAGATCTTTAAGAGAGCTTTTAATTTATGGAGTTAAAGGAATGGCAGCCTACGCCCATCATGCACATAATTTAGGATATACACAGAATGAAATATTTACTTTTATAAAAAAAGCATTAGCGTCAACAACTAATGGTGGATTAACTGTGGATGAAATGACAGGTATTGTATTAGAGTGTGGAAAATATGGCGTAGATGTAATGGCATTATTAGATAAAGCTAATACTGAAACTTATGGAAATCCAGAAATAACAAATGTTAACATAGGCGTTGGAAGTAATCCAGGAATTTTAATAAGCGGCCATGACTTAAAGGATATTGAGAAACTTCTTAAACAAACAGATGGAACTGGGATAGACGTGTATACTCATAGTGAAATGCTGCCAGCACACTACTATCCTGCTTTTAAGAAATATGACCATTTTGTAGGTAACTACGGTAATGCATGGTGGAAACAAAACGAAGAATTTGAAAGCTTCAATGGACCAATTCTGATGACAACAAACTGCATAATTCCACCAAAGGATTCCTATAAAGATAGAGTATATACTACAGGAGAAGCTGGTTTTGAAGGAGTAAAACATATACCAGATAGAGTAGATGGAAAAGCCAAGGATTTTTCAAAAATAATAGAACATGCTAAGAAATGTAAGCCTCCTGTAGAAATTGAAAAAGGAGAAATAATAGGAGGATTTGCTCACAACCAAGTGTTAGCACTAGCCGATAAAGTAGTAGAGGCAGTAAAGAGTGGTGCTATAAAGAGATTCTTTGTAATGGCTGGTTGTGATGGAAGAATAAAGAGTAGAAATTACTATACAGATTTTGCAAAAGCACTGCCAAAGGATACTGTAATACTTACAGCCGGATGTGCTAAATATAAATACAATAAGTTGGAGTTAGGAAATATCGGTGGAATACCAAGGGTACTTGATGCAGGTCAATGTAATGACTCATACTCACTTGCCATAATAGCTCTAAAATTAAAAGAAGTATTTGGTTTAGAGGATATAAACGAACTTCCAATTTCATATAATATTGCATGGTATGAACAAAAAGCCGTAATAGTACTACTTGCATTATTGCATTTAGGAGTTAAAAATATTCACCTTGGGCCAACACTACCAGCCTTTTTATCACCAAATGTTGCTAAGGTTTTAGTAGAGAATTTTGGTATTGCAGGTATTGGCAGTGTGGAAGATGATATTAAATTATTCATGGGTGAAGAATAAGCTAGAATAAGCACTCTTCCAATTTATCTAAATCTACGATAGTCATAGTAGTGCGAGTAAATTCAATTAAATTATCATCTCTCATGTTGATTAATTCTCTAGACAGGGATGGACGAGTTGTACCAAATTGGTCAGCAAGCTCCTGTCTGGAGAATTTTATATTTATAGTTAGATTTTTTTGCTTCTTGTACTCATCAAGAAGAAAGCTGGCTATTTTTTCTCTTATAGTTCCATAGGATAGATTCTTAAGTTTTTTATTTAACATAAGTATTTTGTTAGACAATAATCCCATAAATTTATTAAGAAAAATTGTATTTGAACTACAAAGATTTACTATGTCAGTTTTAGCTATAAAGAGTATTTTTGAGTTATCAGTAGAAATTATTGTTGAAGGATAGTTTTTCATATTTGAAAATATTATAACCTCTCCAAAGATACCGCCTTGTTTGATTTTATTTATAGTTACAGTTTTTCCAGAAGGATAATTTTTTTGTACTTCTACATTTCCTTCAAGAACTATTGCTATGTTGGATAGAGGATCTCCTTCCAAGGCTATTGTTTGATCTTTATTGAAAGAAGATGTTTTATAACTGATATCTGTCAGTATTTTACATAGTGCATCTTCAGAAAAATTACTAAATAACATACAAAATTTTAAATCGTTAACTATAGAATTCATATGTTTCTCCTTAAATTTTAAAATAAATTTCTAGTTTTGTAACATAGGTTACGTATTAATTATATAAGATTTATTATAATTAAATCAAGAAATGAGTAAACAGTATTTTGAATACTAATTGATAGATAAAAATGTGAATGGAGGAATTTAAAATGAAAAGAAATATAATTTCAATAGATGAAAAAAAATGTAATGGATGCGGACTTTGTGTTACAGCTTGTCATGAGGGAGCAATAGAACTTGTAGATGGAAAGGCAAGACTTGTATCAGACCAATATTGCGATGGATTAGGAGATTGTTTACCAGCATGTCCTACAGATGCCATAAAAATTATAGAAAGAGAAGCATCTGAATATAATGAAGAAGCTGTTCAAGATAGAATGGCAGAAATGAAGAAAAAGAAGGAAGTTGCTAAACCAATGCCTTGTGGTTGTCCAGGAACTATGGCGAAGATGATTAAAAGAGAAGATATCACAAGTAAAACTCATGATGATAAAAGTTCAGTAACAGAGAATTCCAGAGGAACAGAAATTAAAAATATATCTGAATTAAGACAATGGCCTGTTCAAATAAAATTAATAAATCCTAAATCAGCTTTTTTAGAAAATGCAGATTTATTAATTGCAGCAGATTGTACTGCCTATGCTTATGCTGATTTTCACAAAGATTTTATAAAGAATCATATAACAATGATAGGGTGTCCAAAACTTGATGATAATGAATACTACAAAGATAAGATAGCAGAGATATTAAGAAATAATAATATAAGAAGTATAAAGGTTGTAAGAATGTCAGTTCCATGCTGTACTGGTATTGTAAATTCAGTTAAAAGAGCAATGCTTGAATCCAATATAATCGTTCCATATAGTGAAGTTATAATTGGGACGGAAGGAAACATCATAGAATAAAATTGTGAAACAATTTTATTCTAGTAACCAGTCGCCAATCCCCAGTCACCAGACAATGACATTTTGCTAATGCAAAACTAAAATTAGAATAAATTAAAATAGACTTAAAGTAGATATAATCTATCTTTAAGTCTATTTTAATTTATTTTTATCTTTTTTCTTTACTCTGGGGATTGGTGATTGGCTACTGGGGAATATAAGAATGTTGCGTCGCAACATTCTTTTTTTATGTATCATTACTTTGAAAACATCTTTCTAAAAATATTTAGCTTCAATTAATTAGGAATATAATGGCAATGAACTTGCATATTAAATTATTAAGGAATATTTTCAATATTTCAATTATTAGGGGGAGTTGTAATGAGTGTAAAAGACAGCTTAGAGAAGAGTGTAAAACAAAAAATTATTAACACTGTAGTAGACATCATGGAGAAAAATCCCGAAAAAAATGTTGATAGGATTTTTGAAGCAATAAAAAAGGTTACTAAAGATAAGCAACAGCTAGAACAAATAGAAGTGGTTTATAATTATTATAAAACACAGCCAGCTACACATCAGCTGGTGCAAAATGTTTTAGGTAAAACAAATAAAAAATGCCTAAAGAAATTATTTACTAATTTTCTATCAAATGCTAATTGGTATGGAGGTTCTAAAAGGTCTAAATATTTAAAGGAAGAAGATACCAAAATACCATTTACAATGCTTATAAGTCCAACTATGCAGTGTAATTTAAGATGTAAGGGATGTTATGCAGCAGATTTGTTAAACCAACCTAAAATGCCTATAGAAGAAGTAGATAGAATAATAGGAGAGGCTAGAGCGTTAGGTATATACTGGGTAATAGTTTTGGGGGGAGAGCCTTTCTTTTATAAAGAGATGCTTAATTTGTATGAAAAATATGATGATATGATGTTTTCACCTTTTACTAATGGAACAATGATTGATGAAGAACTTGCAGATAGGATAAGAGACTTGGGAAATGTAGTTCCAATGTTGTCTGTTGAAGGTGAGGAAGAAGAGACAGATGCTAGAAGAGGAAAAGGAACATATAAAAAGGTTATGCATGCAATGGACTTGTTAAATGAAAGAGGAGTATTATTTGGTGTATCCACAGCGGTTACAAGATTGAACATAGATTCGGTTTTATCAGACAGATTTGTCGATAAATTAGTAGAAAAAGGAGCTAAGGTAAATTGGTACTTCTTATTTATGCCATGCGGAACAAAAAATCCAGATTATGATTTGATGTTAACGCCAGAACAAAGGGTGTATCTAGGTAAGAGAACTCATGAAATAAGGAATACAAAACCATATTTTACAATGGATTTCTTTAATGATGCTCCATTTGTTGGAGGATGTATTGCGGGAAAATTCTTCTTTCATGTAAATGTACATGGGGATTGTGAACCATGCATTTTTGCTCATTTTGCAACTCAAAATTTAAAAAACAAGAAGTTAATAGATGTATTTAGAGATCCATTCTTTAGGGAGTTAAGACATAGACAGCCATACAATAAAAATATGTTAAGACCTTGTATGATGATTGATAATCCACATGTAGTTAGAGAAGTTTGTAAAAAAGTAGGAGCAAAACCAACTGATGAAGGTGGAAAAACTATGCTCTACGATTCTAAATTCAAAAAAAATATTCAAAAAATTGCAGATGATTGGGTACCATATGCAGATAAGATGTGGAAAGAGGTTTACAACGAAAAAGGTAATGATGCGTTCTCTAAAGGGTAATGATTCTAAATAAATATTAAGAATGAAAGCTGCAGATGTATAGCTTTATATACATACTGCAGTTTTATTTTGCCTATACGGTGGTGGAATTGAATATGTTTTTATATGCTTCAAGTGTGGCTTGAGATGTTTTAATCCAAGAAAATTTAGAAGCCTGCTTAAGACATTTTTCTTTTAATGATTGCTTTAGAAGATTGTCGCTTAATACTTTTTCTATGGATTTTCCAAGTTCATCTTCGTCATAAGGATTAATAAGTATACCACTGTTTTCAACAACTTCTGGGATAGATGTAATATTGGATGTTATCACAGGAGTACCGCAGCTCATAGCTTCAAGAGGTGGTAAACCAAAGCCTTCATAAAGTGATGGATATACAAAAACTTCACAGCCATTATAAAAATATGGTAAATCATTTTGAGGAACAAAGCCAGTGAAAATTATTTTAGAAGAGTTAGTGTATTTACGACTTAGAAAAGTACCTAAATCTTTTCTAGCACCAACAATAACTAAAGAATAGTCTTTATCAAAATTGGAACTTATTTTAATAAATGAATTTATAAGCGTTTCTACATTCTTCCTTTGGCTAAAACCACCTATATACAATATAAAGGGAGTTTCTATAGTGTAGTTTTCTTTTAGAAAGTTAAGACAAACTTCTTTATTTAAAGGTTTATAAATGCTGTCAGCTGCTAGAGGAGTTACAAAGATTTTATTTTCATCTATAGGGAAAAATTTTAATATATCTTTTTTTGAGTATTCTGAAACGGTTATAATTCCATCTGCATTTTGTATAAGGTAGGGAACTTCTCTTAAAAATTTTAGTAAGTAACCTTTTCCAACAGTCTCAGGCATTATATAGGGAATTAAATCATGAATAGTAATTATTTTTTTACATTTAATTTCTTCAATTAATCCAATTCCATTTTGTGGTACATGATAAATGTCTATATTTTCCCTTTCTAAATCATAAGGAAAATAAGTCTGTTCAAAAAATCTATGGTGTCTACGTGAAGTCATAACTATATCTACATTTTGTCTATGAAAACTTTCAAAATCTTTACCTGACCAATAGAGGCGAAAATAATCATTTTTATCTATGTCAATTAAATTTTTTACAACATTTTCTGTATAAGTACCAATTCCGGTGCCTCTGTACCAATTGATACCTCTAGCATCAATTGCAATTTTCATTGAACCCTCTCCTTAAACAATCCCTATATATATATACATATTAAAGAGTATGTGAAAATGTGATAAGGGTTTTAAATTTTAAGAATTAAAAGAGAAAGAGGTTTAAGAATAAGGTTGAAGATAGCAATTATTCACACACTAAAAACATATTCATATACTAGAAAGAGAAGTAGTTTATGGAGGAATGGCATTTGGATATAAATGAGGTAAAAACAACAGTAGAAAAACAGTTTAAGCTGCATATTAATGCCATAGAAAAGGTGAAAAATGTATATAAACTTAGTACATCTAAGGATGAATTTTGCCTTAAAGTTATAAAATATGAATTTCCACACTTCCTTTTTATTATTAGTGCTATAAAACATCTTCAACAAAACGGATTTCAAAAAATTCCCCAAATAATTAAAACAAAAGATGGTCTTGATTATATAAAGCTTACAGACTATTATGCTTATTTGACTCCTTGGATAAATGCAAGACTTTGCAATTATGATAATCCTCTAGATGTAAAGCTAGCTGCTTTAAAGCTTGCGGAGCTTCATAAAGCTAGTGAAGGATTTAATGTAACAAGAGAAATGAAACCTAGAATAGGATGGTTAAAATGGATACAAACCTATAAAACACGTAAAAATGAGATTTTAGATTTTAAAAATAGGATAGAAAAGAAAGATAAAAAGTCAAAATTCGATGAAGTTTATCTCAGCATAATGGAGGAAGAACTGAAAAGAGCTGATAGATCAATCCAAGATTTAATAAAAAGTGATTATATTTCAGAAATGAAAACTCAGATTAAAAATAGAGTTTTTTGCCATCATGACTATGCAAATCATAATATTTTAATTGATAGTGAAAATAATGTAAACATAATTGATTTTGACTACTGTATTTTAGATACGTATCTACATGATTTAGCAAGTCTGCTTATAAGAAGAATGAAGTATGGAAAATGGGATAATAAAAATGCAAAAGAGGTAATAGATGCTTATAATTCTATCAATAAAGTAAAAAGTAATTCTATTGAAATTATAAAAGCTTTTATGGAATTTCCACAGGATTATTGGCAAAGAGGTATTCAATATTATTGGGAAAAAAAAGATTGGGGAGAAGAATTCTTTTTAAAAAAGTTAGAAAAATATATTGAAGATAGAGAGCAAAAACAGGAATTTTTAAATGAATTTAAGTGGGAGGAGTAGTATGAGTAAAAAAGAAAATGAAAATTATGAAAGCATATTTGAAGAACATGAGAAGGTAGATGTAGATGAGTATGACAAGGAACTGGATGACCTAAAAAGCTATATAAAAAGATTGAAGAAGATAAAAAGAAGGCAAAAGAAGTTAAAAAAACTAGAACGAGAAAGAGAATATTTGGTAAGTAAAATGAAAAAGAAAGATAAGTAGGGGTGAGGCTTATGGTAAACTCACCTAGAGAATCTTTTTCAGAATATGTTATGGAAAGAGGAATAAGAATCATAAATTCTAAGGAAAAAAAAGAACTAACAATTAAAATAAATGAAGAACATATAATAAATCAGCTTTGTTTAATGAGTGAATTTCACAGTAAAGTTATGGGTTACGATAATTATATAGGACATAAATTAGAGGACAAAAGAGGGAAAACTGTTGAAGAATATAAAATTTATATAAAAAAAATAAGAAGAGAGTTTGAAGTTGTAAAGAAAAAATCGGCATTAAATAGTTTCGAAAAATTATTTCTCCAATGTGCAGAAGGGTATTTAGATAAAGCACAAAATTGTATAGATGAAATATATGAAAATGATTACTTAGAGCTTATCAGAAGAAGTATGAATAGAGTAGAAGTGTGTTTGGGTGATACTTATTTTACAAATTTAAATAAAAGGGACCAAATGGAGATAGTAAATCTCCAAGGGTGCTGCTATGATATGGTAGAACTGGATGCTGTTTATTTTCTGGCAAAAATAAAAAAGAAATTTAATATATTAAGTTTGGAAGAATTAATAAACAAATTTTGTGAGTTTGAAAATTTAAGTTTAAAAAGTCAAAAGTTTATAGAAGCTTTGTTGTTATATCCTTATGAGTTTATGAAATGTTGTATGAGGTATAAAAAAAATAATGGTTATCTTAAAGAAGAAAAATATAGAACAAAGCTAGAAAAAATAGTAGTTGATGATAAGAATTTTATTTTATAGAAAGAGGGTGAGGGGATGATGGAAAAAGGAAAATATAAAGATAAGAAGGCATTGATTCAATATGATTTAAATTTAGATATTTATAAGGAATATGATTTTAATGTAGAAGATGTAATACCTGTTAGAAAAGTATTTATACTTATTACGGACAAAGGCAATAAAATTTTAAAGAAAATAGATTATGATACTGATGATTTAGAATTTATTAATACAGGTATTGATTATATAAGAAGAAATGGTTTTACACGAATATTTAATTTTCAAAGGACAAAGGATAATAAAGTGTATGTAAATTTCAAAAATGGTATTTACTGTGTTATGGATTTAATTGAAGGAAGAGAGAGTGAATACAGCAATCCAATTGATGTAACTATAGCTTCACAAGGATTAGGAGAATTACACAAAGCTTGTGAAGGCTTCAACTATGAAAAAAGAGAAAGATGTTTTTGTGGTAATATACTGGAGAGTTTTAAAAGAAAATTAGAAGAGATGGATTTGTTTAAAAATATAGCTTCTTTAAATAAAGAAAAAGATGAATTTGATGAAATATTCTTAAGTAATATAGAAGATTATAAAAAAGAAATGATAGAAAGTATTAAGGTTTTAGAAAAGTCTTATTTTTATAAATTATGCAGTAGTGAGGATAAGAAAGTATTATGCCATCATGATTTAGCTCATCATAATATATTGATAAAAGATAACAAAGCTTATTTTGTAGATTTTGATTATTCAATTATTGATTTAAAGGTACATGATTTGTGCAACTTCATAACAAAAGTAGAAAAAAGTTCTGCTTATGATATAGAGAAAGCTGATATAATTATTAAGAATTATTGTATGTTTAATGAACTTAATAAAAAAGAGCTAGAAGTTTTATATGGGATGTTAATTTTCCCACAGGATATATATACTATAGTTAAGGAACATTATACACGTACAAAGGATTGGAATTACCAAACTTTCTTGACTAAATTTATCAAGAAGAATGCTTTTAAGGAAGATAGAAAGGAATTTTTAGAAAACTTTAAAAAGCTTATAGGTTAACATAAAGAAACATTTAAAAAGAAGCTTCTTTTTAAATGTTTCTTTATGTTAAAATCTAAAGTTTCCACATTATTGATACGGAAGTAAATTGAACATTGATATGTGGCTGTTGTTAAATAAAAGTGATATGATAAAATGTGAAAGTTTATAAATTTAGGGTAAATATGTGAATATTAACATTAATGATTGGAGGTATGAAAATGTATCCATTAAAATTTGAAAATTTATATTATGAAAAAATATGGGGCGGTAGAGATCTAAAGTTATTTAGAGATAATTTACCTGAAGGAAATATAGGAGAAAGCTGGGATATAGCTTGTCATTCAAATGGAACAAGTGTGGTTGCAAATGGAGAATTTAAAGGAGTTAGATTGGACAAGCTAATTGAATTAAAAGGAGAAGAACTTATAGGAACTGAAATTTCTAAGGAATGGTTCCCGTTACTTATTAAACTTATAAATGCTAAAGATAAATTATCAGTTCAAGTTCATCCAGATGATAAGTATGGAAAAGAAGTTGAAGGTGAAATGGGAAAAACCGAGGTTTGGTATGTAGTTGAGGTTTTTGAAGGTGCTAATCTGATTGTAGGAACTAAAGAAGGATGTACTAAAGAACAATTTAAAAAAGCCATTGAAGAAGGAATTTTAGATAAATACATGAATAGAATTCCTGTAAAAAAGGGTGAAGTTTATTTTGTTAAAAGTGGATTAATTCATGCTATCGGTGAGGGAGTTATTATTGCAGAAATCCAGCAAAATAGCGATACTACTTACAGGGTATATGATTATAATAGAGGAAGAGAACTTCACATAAATAAGGCTTTAGATGTTGTTGACCTTAACTTGAGTGGAAATAAAAGTACTGGTATTTTAGTAGAGAGAGATGGATACAGCAAATCTTATTTATGTTTAGGTAAAGATTTTTCATTAGAACTATATGATGTACAAATATCTTTTACTGAAATTAGTGATAGAGAAAGATTCTATGCATTTACTTGTGTAGAGGGTGAAGGAGAAATTCATTACAAAGAAGGAATTGAAAAAATAAAAAAAGGCGATAGTGTATTAATTCCTGCTGTTTTAGGTGGATATACATTTAAAGGTGAGATGAAACTTCTAAAAAGTTATGTACCAGATGTTAAAAAGGTTGAAGAAGAGATTTTGAGAGAAGTTAGGAAATAATAAAATTATGGATAAAATATAGAGGGGGAAACGGCAATATTTTGCTGTAGAAAAAATTATGATAATTACTGTGACATTAAATCCAGCCATGGATAAGACTTTAAGCATAGAGGATTTTACATTAGGAATGGTAAATAGAGTATCTAATTTAAGATATGACATAGGTGGAAAAGGTATAAATGTATCAAAGGTATTGAAGAATTTTAATGTTAATTCAATTTGTACAGGATTTTTAGGTGGAAATTTGGAAAAAACATTTATAGAAGAGTTGAAGGCTAGAGGAATAGATACACGGTTTATCCATATAAAAGAAAATACTAGAACAAATACAAAAATTGTTGATACTGCAAATAAAGTTTATACAGATATAAATGAAGCTGGACCTGAAATTAGCGAAAATGAATTGAATAGATTTTTAGAGGAATTTAAAAATTTGTGTAATAAGGATGATATAGTAGTTTTAGCAGGAGGAGTAAGTCCATCGGTGCCTAAAGATATATATGCACAGCTTATAACAATAGCTAAGAAAAAAGGAGCTTTTGTTATTTTAGATGCAGATGGAGAACTATTAAAAGAAGGAATTAAAGGAAAACCTGATGTAATAAAGCCTAATAATCATGAACTTGTTAGACTTTTAAATTTAGAATCAGATTCAGAAGAACAACTAATAAAAGCTGCAAGGATGCTTCAAAACGAAGGAGTATCCAATATATTAATTTCTCTTGGAGAAAAAGGATCGTTGTTTGTAACCGATGAAATGATTTATCATTCAAAAGGAGTAAAGGTAGATGTGAAAAGTACTGTAGGTGCTGGAGATTCCATGGTAGCAGGTTTGGTTTACAGTAAATTAAATAACTACAAGTCTAATGAAGCTTTAAGATTTGCTACTGCATGTGGTGCTGCCGCGGTTACTTTGGATGGTACAAAAGCTTGTACTTTAGAACAGGTTCAAGAAATGCTTGAAAAAATAGAAGTAGAAACTAAAGAGGAAGAATAGAATAAAATTGTGAAACAATTTTATTCTACTCACCAGTCGCCAATCTCCAGTCCCCAGACAATGACGTTTTGCTAATGCAAAACTAAAATTAAAATAAAGCAAAATAGACTTAAAGTAGATATAATCTATCTTTAAGTCTATTTTAATTTATTTTTATCTAATTGTTCTTAATTGTTTTTATTTTTTTTCTTTACGCTGGGGATTGGTGATTGGCGACTGGGTAATATAAGAATGTTGCTACGCAACATTCTTATTTAATGATATTTTTATTAAAAGTTAAAGTTATAATCTTTTATACATTTTTTTATAGCAGCTTCTGTATTAGAAAAATTTAGTCCTGCTTTTGCAGCTTTTTCAGTATTAAGACGAATATCTCTTGGATGTTCTTTATATTTTTCCAATTTAGAATAGTTGATATTGTATCCCACAGTATATTAGAGTTTATGTTAAGATTTCTTTTGACTGTCCAGTAATCATTTATATCCTTTGAATTTTAATGCAATTAAGGGTATTCGTTGAAACTTATATATTAAAAATTGATGTTGAAATAATATAGATTATAGTTGACAAGAGAGCGTTATAGAATTATAATCATAGTAAATTGATAGGAGTTGTAGGGAAAGGAGCTAGATATGAAAATTTCTACTAAAGGAAGATATGGATTAAGGGCAATGGTTGATCTTGCTGTAAATGCTACTGGGGAAGAGCCCATTCCATTAAAGAATATAGCGGATAGACAAAATTTATCTGAAAGATATCTTGAACAAATATTTTCTGCTTTAAAGAAAAATGGAATAGTCAATAGTATAAAAGGACCACAAGGTGGATATATAATTTCAAAAAATACACATGAAATATTAGTAGGAGATATATTAAGAGCTCTTGAAGGAAGTTTGCATGTAGTAAATTCGGAAGATATGATAGATGATAAAATTGAAGAATGTATAAACAATAGTATATGGAGTAAACTTAATGAAAGTATTGATATGGTAGTCAATTCAATTACTTTAGAGGATTTGGTTTCTGAGTATAATAAATCTATTTCTGGTGGATATATGTATTATATTTAGATAAAGGACTTTAAATTTAAAGTGAAAGATATTTGCATTTGTAAAGTTTTTATAAAAGATAATCTTTAAAGTTATATGTATAGTTAGTAAAAAATTTTAAAAATAAAACCTATAAAAACTATAGGAATAATAAAAATAATTCGGGAGGAATTGAAAATGAAAATTGCAAAAAATCTAATTGAATTAATAGGAAACACGCCTTTAGTAGAGTTAGCTAATTATAAGGATAATAATGAATTAAAAGCAAATTTGATTGCTAAAGTAGAATATTTTAATCCAGCAGGCAGTGTTAAAGATAGAGTTGGTTTTGCTATGTTAGAAGAAGCTGAGAAGAAGGGAATAATAAATAAAGATACTGTAATTATTGAATCTACCAGTGGAAATACTGGAGTAGGATTAGCTTTAGCTGCGGCTGTAAAAGGGAATAGATTACTAATAACTATGCCAGAATCTATGAGTATAGAAAGAAGAAAAATGCTAAAAGCATATGGAGCAGAATTGGTCTTAACTCCTGCAGCACAAGGTATGAAAGGAGCAATTGAAAAAGCTGAGGAACTAAATAAAGAAATAGAAAATTCTTTTATTCCACAGCAATTTAACAATCCTGCAAATGCAGATGCTCATGAGAAAACAACTGCGGAAGAAATTTGGAGCGATACAGATGGCAAAGTGGATATTTTTGTTGCTGGAGTTGGAACAGGTGGAACTATAACAGGAGTTGGCAGAGGTTTAAAAAAGAAAAATCCAAATATAAAAATTATAGCTATTGAGCCTAAGGATTCAGCGGTATTATCAGGAGAACAAGCAGGAGCTCATAAAATTCAAGGAATAGGTGCTGGCTTTATACCAAGTGTTTTAGATACTAATGTAATAGATGAAATAGTTAAAGTAAGTAATGATGAGGCTTATGAAGCTGCTAGAGAAATAGCTAAAACAGAAGGAATGTTAGTTGGAATTTCTTCAGGAGCAGCACTTTATGCAGCAAAGGAAATTGCTAAAAAAGAAGAAAATAAAGACAAGAATATAGTTGTATTGTTACCGGATACAGGAGCAAGATATTTATCAACTGATTTATTTGAAGAATAAAAGGGAACAATAATGGAAGAAAGGAATATTATTATAAGGTATCCTTTCTTCCATATTATTTTCTTACAAATATTAATTTAGATATAAGAAAGGAGAGACAGAAGGTTGCAAATTTAAGCAGCCTTTATAAATAAAATGAAAGAGAAGATATATATAGATTATGCTGCTACAACTTATATAAAGGATAAAGTCTTAGAAGAAATGCTCCCTTATTTAAAAGAAGAGTTTGCAAATCCATCTGCTCTATACAGGATGGCGAGAAAGTCGAAAAAAGCTATAGGTAAATCTAAAATGAGGATTGCAGAAACTATAAATGCACTTGAGGAGGAAATATTTTTTACATCAGGAGGTTCTGAATCAGATAACTGGGCAATAAAGGGAGTAGCTTTTGCTAATAAGGATAAAGGAAATCATATTATTACTACAAAAATAGAGCATGATGCTGTATTAAATACCTGTGAGTATTTGCAGAGCCAGGGATTTGAAATTACTTATTTATCTGTAGATAAAGAAGGTATGATAAATTTAGACGAATTAAAAAATGTAATTAAGGAGAATACTATTTTAGTTTCTATAATGTTTGCCAATAATGAAATTGGGAGTATTCAGCCTATAAAAGAAATAGGGAAAATTTGTAGAGAAAAAAATGTGGTGTTTCACACAGATGCAGTTCAGGCAGTAGGGCATATACCAGTAAGTGTTCAGGATATGAACATAGATTTATTATCTATGTCTGCTCACAAGTTTTATGGACCAAAAGGTATTGGAGCTCTTTATATAAGAAAAGGAATAAAGATACATAATTTGATTCATGGTGGAAGTCAAGAAAGAGGTAAAAGAAGCGGCACAGAAAATATGGCTGGTATCGTAGGAATGGGAAAGGCAATACAATTAGTTTCAGAAAATTTAAGTGAAGAAATGAACAGATTAAGTTATCTAAGAGATAAATTAATAAATGGATTTTTAAAAATACCTTATGTTAAATTAAATGGACCTATAGGAGAAAGTCGACTACCCAGCAATGTAAATATAAGCTTTAAATTCGTAGATGAAGAAGCTCTTTTTATAACTTTAGACAGTATAGGTATACATGCTTCAAGTGGAAGTGCATGTTCAGCTGGAGCAGTTGAACCATCTCATGTACTTGCCGCAATAGAAGTACCTGAGGATATGTTGAAAAGTTCTGTAAGGTTTTCTATGGGTGAAAAAACTACAGAGGAAGAGATAAATTATTTACTTGAAGAAATACCAAATATAATTGAAAGAATTAGAAAACTAAGTTCAGAATGGCAAGAGTTAAACAAACAGAGGTGAAAAAAGTGAGTAAAAAAGTAGTGGTTGGTATGAGTGGAGGTGTAGATAGTTCTGTAGCTGCTTATCTTTTAAAAAAACAAGGTTATGATGTTATAGGTGTTACTATGCAAATATGGCAAAGTGATGAAGAAGCAGAAATAAGGGAAGGTGGATGCTGTTCTTTAAGTGCAGTAGATGATGCGAGAAGAGTAGCAGATAAGTTGGAAATTCCTTTCTATGTTATGAATTTTAAAGAAGCTTTTAAAAAAGATGTTATAGACTATTTTATCGATGAATATATGGAAGGAAGAACTCCTAATCCATGTATCGCTTGCAATAAATTTATAAAATTTGATGCTTTTTTAAAGAAAGCTCAAGCTATAGGAGCTGATTATGTAGCTACTGGACACTATGCTAGAATTGAAAAGGCTGAGGACAGATATTTAATAAAAAAAGCAGAAGATGATACCAAGGATCAAACTTATGCTTTATATAACTTAACTCAATATCAGTTGGCACATACTTTAATGCCTTGTGGTGAGTATCGTAAAAGTGAAATCAGAGAAATTGCAAAGGAAATCGGATTGAGAGTTCACAATAAAAAAGACAGTCAAGAGATTTGTTTTATATATGATAATAATCATGGTAAATATATAAAAGACCAAGTAGGAGATAAAGTTAAGGAAGGAAACTTTGTTGATAAAGATGGAAATATACTTGGAAAACATAAGGGAATTGTTTATTATACTATAGGTCAGCGTAAAGGTCTAGGAATAGCTTCAGGTACACCTATGTATGTAACGGACATAATTCCATGGAAAAATGAAGTTGTTCTAGGAAGTGAAGAGGAGATTTTTAATACTAAGCTTATTGCAAAAGATATAAATTTTATTCCTTTTGATGCCTTAAAAGAGCCTTTGGAGATAGAAGTTAAAATAAGATATTCAGCAAGGCCGTCTAAAGCAGTCATATATCCTATGGAAAATCAAAGTATTAAAGTTGTTTTTGAACAAAAGCAAAGAGCAATAACTAAAGGACAGTCTGTTGTATTTTATAATGGAGATTATATGCTTGGTGGTGGTATAATTGATAAGATTGTTTTGGATTAATATTTATAAGCATAAAATAAGTACCAAAAGTTCACTTTTGGTACTTATTTTATATTAAGTTTTAGTATGTGATAATACTTTCATAAGCTTTTTTAGTTTTTTCAGCAGTTTTTATCCAGTTAAAATGAGAGCTTCGCAGTAGAGATTTTTTTATTAATTGGTTTTCTAAAGTTTTATTTTCGATTATATAATACATAGCATTACTTAGTTCTTCTATGTCATAAGGATTTATAAGCATAGCTGCATCCCCTACTACTTCTGGAATGGAGGTAAGATTAGAAGCTATTATTGGTATGCCGCAAGCCATAGCTTCAATTGGAGGCAAGCCAAAGCCTTCATATAGAGAAGGATAAACAAAAATTTTAGAGGCGTTATATAGAATCGGCATATGTTCTAGAGGGATAAAACCAGGAAAAATAACATTGTTTTCTATTCTTAAATCCTCGGCTTTTTTTTTGTATTTGCTGTAGGATTTCCCTTTTGAACCTGCAATAACTAATTTAATTTTTGTATTTTTAGATTTGGAAATAAGTTTACTAAAGGCGTCAATTAAACCTACGATATTTTTTCGTGGACTAAACCCTCCTACGTACAGAATATAATCATCCTCTATGGCATAAGTTTTTTTTATAAATTCTTTACAAGTATGTTTATTTAATGGCTTATAAATATCTTCATTAGCTAGATGAGTTACAAATATTTTTTCAGGTGGAAAATTAAAATAGTTTACAATATCCTGTTTAGAATAATGAGAAACTGTTATAATTCCATCACACATAGGAATTATCCTTGGAATTTCTTTAGTAAATATCTTTAGATATTGTTCGCCAACTGTTTCAGGCATTTTATATGGGATAATATCATGTAAAGTAATTACAAAGGGGCATGCTTTTGTTTTTGGTAAACCAATGCCATTTTGAGGAACATGATATAAGTCAATATCTTTAATTTTAAGGATATTGGGAATGTTAACTTCATCCCAAAAGTTACCATTCATATTCTGACTAATATTTTTAATAATAAAATTTTGATTAAATTTTATAGAAAGGTTATTACTTTCAGGCATAAAAAGTAAATATTCATTATGTGAATCTATTTTATTTAGTGAATTAATCAGCTGATATGAATAGGTACCAATACCTGTTCCTCTATAGCATTTTGCAGCTCTAGAATCTATTCCTATTTTCATATTGCATCCCTTCAAAAAAGTGATAGTTTATTATAATTTCATTATATTGATGCTTTATAAAAAATGTTAATTAGTTATAAATAAAAATTATATTCTAAATAAATTTTTATTTACATATAAATTTATAGGGGAGGCGGTAAAAATGATGAGGGAGTTTGAAATAGAGAGACAATTTGATATTAGAATTGAAAGTATTAAGCCTAATAAAGGAGTATATTTTTTAAAAACTAATAAAGGAATGAAGTGCTTAAAAAGAATTAATTATGGAGTTCAAAAATTATATTTTGTATATGCGGCTAAAGAACATTTAATAAATAATGGTTTTGAATATGTAGATAAGTATGATTTGAATATTGAAGGAGAACCATATGCTCTTGTGAATGAGGATGTATATACCTTATCCCAGTGGCTTGAAGGAAGGGAATGTGATTTTCATGATAATGATGACATTATAATGGCTGCTAAAGCTCTTGCACATATGCACTTAGCTTCTAAAGGATATGATCCTCCTGAAAATAGCAAATTAAAAACAGATTTAGGAAGATGGCCGCATCTAATGGAAAAAAGAGTTAGAGCTTTAGACAAAATGAGAGATATGTCCAGAAAAAGGAGCAGAAAAGGTGACTTTGATTTTAATTATGTGAAGAGTGTTGAATTTTACAAAAAATTAGGCAAAAGAGCATTAAAGGTTTTGAATGATTCAAATTACTTGGATATATGCAGAGTTACAGAGGAAGAAAAGAGTTTTTGTCACCATGATTATACTTACCATAACATAATTATGGATGAAAATAATCAAGTAAATATAATAGATTTTGATTATTGTAAAAGAGAAGTAAGAGTATATGATATATCTAATTTTATGGGCAAAGTGTTAAAGAGAAGGGAGTGGAATATACAATGTGCAAACATAATTATTGATGCATATAATGAGGTTAGTCCATTAAGTAAAGAAGAATACAGAGTATTATTTGCATTCTTATTGTTTCCACAACGATTCTGGAGATTAGGTAATAGATATTATTACAATGAAGTAAGTTGGGCTAATAATACTTTCAATAAAAAAATTCAAACTTTAATTTCTGAGCAAGAACAATATATGAAGTTTATTGAAGATTTTAAAGAAGCTTATGGACAACAAGAATGAACTATGATAGGACCATGTAAGTTATAAAGGTGCTTACATGGTTCTATTATTTTTAATTTCTTATTGTGTATAAATGTAAAATATATTAGTATAGTATTTATAACTAAGTTACACTTTATAACTTACGGATAAAATATAGAATGTTGGGAGGGAAGCTCAACACTAAAGTTTTTAGTGTTAAGAGCGGAATGATGGAAAAAACCGGTAAAAACATAAGGTCATTGAAGAAACAAGCACTTCAAAGGCTTAGGGGGAACTGGATGGCAGCTATTTTAGCATACATTGTTGTTTTGCTACTTAATGGCATTTTTTCCTATGTATCAAGTATGAGTAATATATTTGCTTTTATTTTACGTGGCAATTACACTTCACAATCAAGTTGGAAGCAGTTAGCACAAGGTACTGCAACTACAACTATATTATCTAATGTAGGATTACTTGTTAACTTGTTAATAGGAGGAGTCGTTACTTATGGAATATATAGATTTTTTCTAAATCTAATTAGAAAAAATAATCCTCAAATAGAAAATGTATTTTCTGGTTTCAAACATTTTGTAAAGAATTTTCTACTTCAACTTATTATAATGATCTTTACATTCTTATGGGGGATTGTTGTATACATTCCAGCAGTAATACTTATAACTATTATTAGTATTTCTAGCAGTTCTGGCGCCTCTATATCGCTATTAGAAGTGTTAGGAGTTATATTGGCAGTTATTATTCTGATAGGATGTGCTGTAATTATTTATATTATTACAGCTCGTTATTCCATGGCTTTTTTTATTTTAAATGATAACCAGAATTTAAGTGCTATGGAGTGTATAGAAGCCAGTAAAACAATGATGGAAGGACATAAGAAGAGATATTTTTTAATGAATCTAAGTTTTATAGGATGGGATATTTTATCTATATTTACTTTAGGTATAGCATACTTAGGGGTAATACCATATAAGTATGCAACTAGAGCTAGCTTTTATGTTGATTTAATTGGAGAAGAAAAATCAAAAAAAATAGATATGGAAAATAAGGTTAATATTCCTAATGAAACTTGGGGAATAAAGGACGAATTTACTGAAAAATAATTGCGAATGAAGAAAATGAGGATAAGTATATAAGTGTGATACTTATCCTCATTTCTTTTTTTTATGTTTTTGAAACTTATTTTTTAGTAGTTTCACTTATTTGATATTTTTTTCATACAATAGAATAGGATTGATTAAAATGGAGTTGATAGATTGAAGATAGGTGATATTGTAGTAAGAAAATCCTACGGAAAAGATATAACTTTTAAGATTATAGATATAAAAGAGGGGGAGGAAGGGTGTGTCTATGTTCTTAAAGGAATTAACTTAAGAATAATTGCAGATTCGCCGGAGGGTGATTTGGAGTTTGCTACTAAAGAATGTATGGGTAAAGAAAATGCTGTATTTAATAAAAAGGTTAATGACAATATAAAAAAAATACTGATAAATAGAATGAAGACAAACAAATATAGATCAGCTAAAGAAAGTAAAAATAATAAAATTACAAAAGATATTACTAATAATGAATCTATGCTATTTGGCAGACCAGGAAGAATTTTGCATATAGATGGAGATGCAGAATATCTTGATGTATGCATGAAAACATATAAACAATTAGGGATGGAAGCAGTTGGGCATGTAATAGCTGAAAAACAACAGCCCAATACAGTATTACAATTTGTCAAACAGTTAAAACCCGATATAGTTGTTTTAACTGGACACGATGCCATAATTAAGGGATCAAAGGACTACATGAATCTAAATAACTATAAAAATTCTAAATATTTTGTAGATACTGTTATAGAGCTTAGAAATTATGAACCTAATTATGATGATTTGGTTATATTTGCTGGGGCATGTCAATCTTGTTATGAGGCTATATTGGATGCAGGTGCTAATTTTGCAAGTTCGCCAAATAGAGTTTTAATTCATTGTTTAGACCCGGTTTTTATTTCAGAAAAGATTGCGTACACTAATGTTGAAAAAATAGTATCTATTCAAGAAGTCATTCGAAGTACTATTACAGGTATGCAGGGTATTGGAGGTCTTCAAACAAGAGGTAAATATAGAGAAGGATTTCCAAAATCAAAATACTCATAAAAATAAGTTTTTTAATATATTTGTGCATATTAATGGAAAAAGTGAGAATACTAATAATATATTAGCTGAGATGGTTTTAATTAGCTTCAAGTTAAAAATAACGCTTGAAGCTCCATTTGTTTACAGAAATTTTACATTGACAAACCTAGTGTAGTGGTGATAAAATAATTAGTTAATTTGACAAAAAGGTAATTTGGTAGTATAATATATAATGTAGAAAGAGGGTGCTTGCTGTGGATAAAGTTAATGTTTTAGCGGCTATCAAAAATGAGATTGATGATCATATAGGAGAAAAAGTAACGCTAAGAGCTAATAACGGAAGAAGAAAAATAATTGTAAGCAATGGAATCCTTGAAAAAACATACACTAGCATTTTCGTTGTTAGATTAGAAGACGACACCCAAAGGACAGTCACATATAGTTATTCAGATGTTTTGACTAAAACAGTTCAAATAGACTTCGCAGGATAAAGAGTGATGCTGGATCTTTCAGTATCTCTTTTTTTATATAAAAATGAGAATATTAATAAATTTTAACATATTTTTACCATAGCTTATATATACATTAGTTAGTAGGTATTTTATGGGAGGGACGATGTGTATGGCTATGGAATTGATTAAGGAGAATATAGAGTATGAGCAACTATTTGGAGAAAAGACTATAGATACTGTAGTAAAGGAAGAGTATGTTATACCAGATATTCAACCAGATGTAAGAAAGATACTTATGTTAGATGCTAAACCAATTATAATAAATAAAGAAATAATGCAAAATAAGGTTTATGTAGAAGGGCAGATAAAATGTAATGCTTTGTATCTTGCCAATGTTGATGAAGAAAGTGAAGTTTACAATGTAGTTTATACTAAAGATTTTTCAAACTATATTGAAATCAATGGAGCTCAAGCTGACATGAATTGTACTGCGGAATGTTATATTGAACATATGGAATGTAATGTAATAAATGAGAGGAAGATTGCTGTTGAAGGTATAGTACAGTTAAAGTCTTCAGTATATAAAAAATATGAGTTTGAAGTTGTAAAGAGCGTTGAAGATTTAGAAGACCTTCAGTTATTAAAAAATCCTTCTTCGGTTGATAAAATTGTTGGTATGGTACAAGGGGAGCTAATAAGTAAGGCTCATATGCAGGTATCCATGGATAAACCAGAAATAGGTAAAATATTAAAGTGTGATGTTAATATTCATAAAAGAGAAGTTAGGTTATTAGAAGGAAAAGTTCAAATGGAAGCATTTACTCATATATCTCTTTTGTATAAAGCAGCGGGCAGTAGAGAACTTTACCATTTAGAAGATGATGTATTTATTAGTGATGAGATTGAGTTTGAAGGTGTAGACTATTTTATGAATAGTTCTTCAGAGTTTAGAGTTGATGATGTAGTATACGATATTAAAGAAGATGATTTAGGAGAAAATCGTGTAGTTGATGTAGAAGCTTTAGTAAAGTGTCAAACAAAAGTTATGTATAAAGCTGACATAGATATGATAGAAGATGCTTATTCTCCTTCTAGAATGCTCAAAATGGAAAAGAAAAACTATCAGTTAAATGTAATGCTTGGACAAAACGATTGTGAGACTATAATTAAAGAAAATATAGAATTAGAAGATAAAACTGCAAGACCAACAGAAGTTATTATGTCCAGTGGTAATATTTGTGTAACAGAAAAAAAATTAGTAGAGGATAAAGCTATAGTTGAAGGGTTATTAAATGTAGATATTATCTATAAAACTGATGATAAAGAAAAATATGTTTGCAAAGTAAGTGAAGATATCCCATTTAGTTGTGTAGTAGAAATACCAGGTGCTAAGATTGATATGATGTGTATTGCTAAAGTATATTTAGAGAGTATGGAAGCATTTGTTGAAGCAAATACTATTGCAGTAAAATCTGTAGCAAGTGTTTATGCTAGAGTTAATTATACAACACATAAAGAATTTTTGACTGATGTTATTCCAATAGAAGATGGAGTTGTTGAGAAAAAAGCTAGTATTATAATATATGTAGTTCAAGAGGGGGATACCCTTTGGAAAATAGCTAAAAGATATTGTTCAACAGTAGAAGAATTAGTAAAAATAAATGAAATAGAAAATGCAGATAATATTATGGTAGGTGAAAAAATGATTATACCTGGAAGAGCTATTATATAAAAAAATATCTTTAAAAACGGCTTTGCCGTTTTTTTTTATGTTATAATAAATGGGTTAATTTTTAAACTAGTTTTATGGGGGTGGAACTATGATAGTTAAAGCCTATGCTAAAATAAATATATCTTTAGATGTAGTTGGAAAAAGAGAAGATGGATATCATTTATTAGAAATGATAATGCAAAATATAGAAGTGTATGATACTCTAACATTTGATAAGAATGAGGATGAAATTAAAATAAAGTGTAATAAGCACTATATTCCTACTGATGAACGTAACTTGGTATATAAAGCTGCCAAGCTTTTTATGGATACATATGATATAAAAGGTGGAATTGATATAAGGATAAATAAAAATATTCCAGTAGCAGCGGGACTTGCCGGGGGAAGTGCTGATGCTGCGGCTACTTTAATTGGAATGAGAACAATATATGATATGAATATTTCTCGTGAAGAACTTTGCAAATTGGGATTACAAATAGGCGCTGATGTACCGTATTGTATTGTTGGTGGAACAGCTTTGTGTAAAGGAATAGGTGAGAGAGTAACTATATTAAATCCTTTCAAAGGGCATATTTTAGTTTTAGTTAAACCTAATTTTGGAGTTTCTACTAAGGATGTGTATAAAACTTTAGATATAGATAAAATATACAAACATCCAGATACTAAATCCCTAATTAAAGCAATAGAACAAAATGATATTAAATATGTAAGTGAAAATATGAAAAATGTGCTTGAAAATGTTACGTTGAAGAAGCATGTAGTTTTAAAAGATATAAAAGAAAGAATGGTTAAAATGGGAGCTGTGGGTTCTATGATGAGTGGTAGTGGACCATCAATATTTGGATTCTTTGATGATATGCTGAAAGCTCAAAGATGTTATGAACACTTTAAAGAAAAGTATAAAGAAGTTTTTATAACGAGAACCATATAAAAAAGAGGCGTGAAGGTAGAAAGTATCTATCTTCACGCCTCTTTAGGTTATTTTAAAGTTTTATATAAAGCATTCATTAATTTTTGCTTTTTTATTCAGTCAAAAAAAGCTTTGTGCTAGTCACTAAATTCTTTAAACTCTTATTTAAAAAGTGTATATTTTCAAATACTAAAGCAAAAAATACTTTAAGTAAAGTAGGGGTGAAGTTATGAAAATTTTAGATTTGTTTGGAAAATATTTTTTAGCTTTAATTTTAATACAAGGTTTTATATTAGGTTTTTATGATGTTAAAAGCTTTGAAAAAGAGAAGCTAAATCAAGTAGCTAAAAAAGCAAAAGTAGTAGGAAGAGGGTCAATCATTATAGCAGTAATATTATTTGTTTTACGTAAAGTTATTTAAAAAGAAAAGTAGAATTATCAGTGGTGAATGGAGACTGGAGAGTGCGGAAACTAAATTGCAAACCAATTAAGAAGGGCGTGAACTGATTGGAAGAATGGGTAAAAAAAAGTATTTCGCTTAATGTGGATGATGATATTAATTATATGAAAGAATTGTTTAAGGACAGTTCAGATATGATTTTCAGACAGTTTTATGTATATCAGTGGAAAGCAGCCTTTGTATATATAGATGGGATGGCAGATAAAATTTTATTGAATAATTTTGTATTAGAACCTCTGATGGAAGAAAATATAGATATACAAAAGGTAGAGGATATTAAGGAAAGGATTTTAGCTGTTTCAGATTTAAGGGAGGTTTCTGACCTTTCAGAAGGAATAAATGCTATGTTATCTGGTGATACTTTAATGCTAATTGATGGATTAGGGGCAGCATATATTTTAGCTACTCGTTTTTGGCCGGCAAGAGGTGTTAATGAACCATCGGGAGAAACTGTTGTAAGAGGAGGACGAGATGGATTTACAGAAACCATAAGATTCAATACTGCTCTTATTAGAAGAAGAATAAGAGATACAAGATTAAAAATAGTTCCCAAAGTATTGGGGGCACGTTCTAAAACAGATGTTTCAGTAATGTATATAGATGATATTGTAAATCAGGATGTCTTGGATGAATTAAAAAAAAGGATAGATAAAATAAATATAGATGCTGTGTTGGATAGTGGTTATGTTGAACAAATGATAGAGGATAATACTTTTTCTGTTTTTCCACAAATTCAAAGTACAGAAAGGCCGGATGTTGTAGCGGCAGCTTTATATGAAGGAAGGGTGGCAGTGTTGGTGGATAACTCTCCTTTTGCAATTATAGTACCTGCAACGTTGCCTAATTTACTGCAGTCACCGGATGATTATTACCAAAGATGGATACATTCCACAGTAATACGCTGTATAAGAATTTTTGCACTTATCTTATCAATTGTTTTACCAGCATTATATGTAGCTGTTACATCTTTTCACACGGCTATTATTCCTACAAAGCTGGCATATTCGATAGCAGGCTCTAGAGAAGGAGTTCCTTTTCCTGCATTTGTTGAAGCTTTGATTATGGAAATTAGCTTGGCATTATTACTGGAGGCTATTATTCGTCTTCCTAAGCCTGTAGGAGCAACTATAGGTATTGTAGGAGGTCTTATTATAGGGCAGGCTGCGGTGAGTGCAGGAATAGTTAGTCCTATAATGATAATAATAGTTGGGGTAACAGCAATTACAGAATTTATTACCCCGAATTATGGAATAACTTCAGCTTTAAGGCTAATAAGATTTCTACTTATTATTGCATCAGCTGTTGTTGGACTTTATGGCATAATGCTAGGACTATTAGTTGTGCTTATTCATTTAATTAGACTTAAGAGCTTTGGAATACCCTACTTGGCACCTGCTGTTAATCCCAATGTTAGAGATTTTAAAGATATGTACACTAGGTTACCGTTTAAATTTTTTAAGGAAAGACCTGAATATATGAAAACAAAAGATAAGATTAGACAAAAATAGGATTAAAGAAGAGGTGAGGCGATCTGTGGATAATCAAAATATTATAAGTGATTATGATTTAGTTGTAAGTATTATAGTAACTGTTGTTGGAACGGCAATTTTTGCGTATCCAAGCCAACTAAGTAACATGGTAGGGACTGATGGATGGATTGTTATTTTATTTAGTGGAGTTGTTACAGCGTTATTGCTTTATTTATTGAATAAAGCTATAGAGGTAAATAACTATGGTAGACTTTTAGATATTTTGCATAGTAATTTTGGAAATCTTTTAGGTAATATCATTGCTTTTTTTATTGCTGCAGCAGGAGCTTTTATTATTTCATTTCAAATGAGAACATTTATAGAGGTTATAAAAATGTATCTTTTGGAAAAGACTCCTACAGAGTTTTTGATTTTGCTGATGATTTTAACAGGAACTTTTTTAATACGTGGAGAGTTTGAAAGTATTATAAGATTTAATGAGATAGCTTTTGGGCTTATGTTTATACCTGTTTTACTATCAATACCTTTTATATTGAAAGGAGTGGATTATACAAATATATTACCTGTATTTACTCATGAACCTATAGAATATTTAAAAGCTAGTAAAGTAAGCTTTCTGAGTTTTTCGGGTTTTTCAGTAATATATATGTTATTTCCTTATGCAAAAGATAAGAGCAAAATTTCTAAAGTTACCCTTGGAAGTTTAGGGTTTATTGTGGTTTTTTATTTAATAATAACATTAATGTCGTTGATGGTTTTCTCTAAAGAATATAACTCTCAATTATTATGGCCGTCTATAACTATGATTTCTACTGTTGATATACCAGGAAGTTTTGTAGAAAGATGGGAAGGGATAGCTATGATATTTTGGTTAATATTTTATTTTACTACTTTTGTGAATATTTATTATTTTAATTCAGAAATAATAAGGGACATTTTTCATCTAGAAGATATAAAGATAGCTTTAATGCTGGTGATTCCTTTTATTTATATTGCAGCTTTATATCCAGAAAATATAGCAGAAGTTTATGATATTCAAAGCAAGGTTATACCATATATTGATACCACAATTATTGGAGTAATACCTGTAATACTGCTGATTATTGCTTTTTTTAAGACAAGGAGAGTTAAAAAATGAAGTGTAAAAAAATTATACATTTGATGTTGCTCTGTTGTTTATTGAGTGGATGCTGGGATAAAGTTGAGATAGATAGGAAGAGTTTTATATCTACTATTGCTATAGATGTGGGAAAAGATATTAGTAAAGAGAAAGAGTTCAAAAAAATAAAATCTGATGAAATTTTTAAGCAAGAGGAATTGAAAAAGTT
Organism: Clostridium sp. ZS2-4; assembly: GCF_026719745.1. Classification (GTDB taxonomy): domain Bacteria; phylum Bacillota; class Clostridia; order Clostridiales; family Clostridiaceae; genus Clostridium_H. Next base: position 83,793 of record NZ_JAPPRQ010000052.1, on the reverse strand, counting down.
GAGTATAACTTATGGATTTCCAGATATAAGTGAACTTGGACCTCAAAAAGGGGGGACTGCTGAGGCAAAGTTTATTACTACTGATGCTTATTCAATGCATGATGGATTTAATGAAATGGCTTCTAAAACAAGTAGAAGTATTCATTTTGGTCATCTAAAACTTTTAATATTAAGTGAAGAAGTGATGGCTTATCCAGAAACTCTTAAGGAAATATTTGATTATTTTGAGAGGCATCCTTCTGTTAATAAGACTATGTTGGTAGTAGTTGCAAAGGGCAGAGCGGAAGATTACGTTAAATATCAACCTAAAATGGAAAAAAATATTGAATACTATATAACTGGACTAATGGAGAATAGTACAAAAAATTCAAGTATATTTCCTATGACATTAAATGAATTGTTGATTTTATTATATCAAAATGGTAATGCCATAGTTCCAGCTATAAATTATGAAAAGGCAAAAGATGAGATTGCTATATCGGGAGTAGTGGTTATAAAGGATTATAAATTAGAGGGGAATTTAGACAGAATGGAAACAGCAGCACTGGAGATATTAAGAGGTAAAATAGAAGGTGGAAAGGAAACTGTAATTATAGATGGGCATCCAGTTGAATTTGAAATAGGTGGTGTAGACAGAAAGATAAAGCTGATAGATGAAAATAAAGACAAACTGGAATTGAAGGTTGATGTAAAATTAGAAGGTATGCTAAAGGGATATACTACTGGAGAGGAAGTTTTTCTAAAGAGTCGTTTAGAAGAGATTCAGAGTAATTTTGATGATGTTATTGAAAGACAGTGTGAGAAAGTTACGAGAATAACTCAAGAAAAGCTTTTAGTAGATCCTATAGGATTCAGGGAATACATTGAAAAGTTCCATCCATCTGTGTATAAGGAAATAAAAGATGACTGGGAAGAGGTTTATAAAAATGCAAATATAGATGTAAACATACAAACAAGGATTAGAAGAATTGGAATAACTAAATAATAATGAAAAACCCCCTGTTTTTTATAGGGGGTTTTTTAATTGAATTGGTTTAGCTTGCAGCTTTAATTTTACCAGATGCTCTATCCCATTTCTTTTGAATAGAATCAACTATCATAGCAATAGCTTGATCTCCAGAAACATTACAAGCAGTTCCGAAGCTATCTTGTGCTATATATAAAGCTATCATTAATCCTGTCATTGTTTCGCTAAATCCTAAGATTGATTGTAAGATTCCAAGAGCAGCCATGATTGCACCACCAGGTACTCCAGGAGCAGCAACCATTGTTACACCTAGCATCGCTATGAATCCAAACATTTGAGGTATACTTACAGTCATATTATTTAACATCATAACAGAGATTGCGCAAGTTGTTATTGTCATTGTACTTCCTGATAAGTGACAAGTTGCACAAAGAGGAATAACAAATTCTCTTATGCCTTTAGTAGTTTCTAGTTCTTCTGCACATTGTAGGTTAACTGGTATAGTAGCAGCAGAAGATTGAGTTCCTAAGGCAGTTACATAACCTTTAACTTGAGTTTTAAGTGCTTTAAATATATTTTGATTGTTTGAAGAACATCCAATTGCAAATTGGATAACAAGCATAGTGAAATGAAGACAAAGTATTATTAAGAATACTTTCCAGAATACTGAAAATACTGTTGAAGCTTCTCCAGTATAGGTCATGTTAGCAAATATCCCAAGAATATGAAATGGAAGTAGTGGAATAACAACATCTTCAATGACAAGGGATATTATTTGTTGAAAGCCTATAGCTGCATCTTTTAAAGTCTTATTTTGAGTTTTGGCTATACCTAATCCTAAAACAAAAGCGAATATAAGTGCACTCATAACTGCCATGATTGGTGGCATTTCAACTACGAAAAAAGGTTTTAATGCTTTTTTTGCTTTGTCTAAATCAGAAATAGCAGAACTATTTATGATTTTTGGCAATATGGTTTTTCCAACAAGTAAAGCATATGAGCCTGATAATAATGTGAATAAATAAGAAAATCCAACTGTAACACCTAAAAGTTTACCTGCTCCTGTACCTAAGTCAGCAATACCAGCAACGATAAATCCTAAAATAATTAGTGGAATTGCAAATCCTAAGAATTGTCCAAAGATAGAAGTAAATGTTACAAAGACACGTGTAACAAATATTGGAGCAAATTTTCCAATAAGGATACCTAGAATAATTGCTAAAAGGATTTTGGGTATTAAACCTAATTTTTTCATTTACATTCCTCCTTATATTAATAAATAAAATATATATTGAAGTTATCAATATTCATTATTCAATTACCAATGTATAAAAAATTCAATGGTATTTCTTGGAGTTTATATATAAGTAATGAATTTTATTTTAAAATTATCCTTTAATATTCATAAGGTGTATTTCATACAAAAATGAATGTTTAGTAATTTGAAACTTCATATGATAAAAAAATACTAATAGTGGAATCGTTATCATAAATGTAATGTATTGTAAAAGATTCTTCGTGAAAAAAGTATATCACATAAAAAAACATAATGCAATCTACTTTTGGAAAATGATTACTTTTAAAAGAGAAATCCGTGATACAAAGACAAGTATCCGCTGTGAGAGAAGAAAAAACATGGAGTTAAAAAAAAGATTGACTAATGTTTTTGAATAAAATACATGTGTTTCTCATAAGAAAAAATTTTATATTTATACAATTTTTTCAAGGAAAAGTAGTGACAATTTGTGATTTTAATTTATAATAAAAGTATGAGGGATATTTTATGAATTCATAAAAATGACTATTTTATGAAATGTTTTAGTTTGAATAATTCAAAATAAAGAAAATTCTGAAAATATCAAATCAAGTAAAACAATCTAATAATTATCCAGAATCATTAATATGAAAACGATTTTAGAAAGTTTTTTATACTTAAAAATAATGAGTGAGGGGGAAAAACAATGAGTCTTGATTTAAACAAAATAAAGAAAGCGCAAGAAAATATCAAAGGAGTAGCAAGAAGAACTCCACTATTTTATTCAAGTACTTTTTCAAAGCAAAGTGGATATGAGGTTTATTTAAAGTGTGAAAACAAACAGAAAACAGGAGCTTTTAAAATAAGAGGCGCTTATAATAAAATAGCTAGCTTAACACAAGAAGAAAAAGAAAGAGGCGTAATTGCATCATCAGCAGGGAATCATGCTCAGGGAGTAGCGTATGCGGCAACTGCTTTTGAAATTAAATCTACAATAGTTATGCCAGATACTGCACCACAAGCTAAAGTTCAAGCAACAAGAGGATATGGCGCTGAAGTGGTTCAATTTGGAGAGGTTTACGATGAATGTTATGGAAAAGCTTTAGAGATACAGGAAGAAACGGGAGCTACTTTTGTTCATCCTTTTAATGATGAAGATGTTATGGCGGGACAAGGAACTATAGGACTTGAGATTTTAGAAGATTTACCAGATGTAGATGCTATATTGGTTCCTATTGGCGGCGGTGGACTAATATCAGGAATAGCTGTTGCGGCTAAGAGTATAAAACCGGAAGTTAAGATAATAGGGGTTCAAGCTGAAATAATAGCTTCAACTAAAGCATCTTTAGAGGCAGGAAAAATAGTAACAGTTCCTGGAGTTAAATCTCTAGCGGATGGTATATCGGTAAAAACACCAGGAGATATTACATTTGAATATATAAAAAAATATGTAGATGAAGTTGTAACTGTTTCAGAAGATGAAATATCATATGCTAATTTTACACTTATGGAAAGAAGTAAGTTAATAGCTGAGGGGGCAGGCGTTACACCGTTAGCGGCATTATTAGCTGATAAAATAAAAATAGATGGTAAGAAGGTTGCGGTGTTGATCAGTGGAGGAAATATAGATATAGCAATGGTATCCAAGATAATAGGAAGAGAATTGATAGTTCAAAAAAGAAGATTATGTTTTTCAGTAGAATTACAGGATAAAGTTGGACAGCTGGGTGAGCTTATAAATGCTATAGGTAAATTAGGGGCTAATATAGTAAAGATAAGACAAGAAAAGAATTGGGAAGAAAAAGGCTTGGAATGTGCAAATGTACTTGTGGAAATTGAATCTCAATCAAGGGAACATTCACATGAAATAATTAATTCCTTAAAGAAAAATGGATATAGATTAGATGGTGTAAATTTATTAAATGATTAATAAGTATAATACTTCCTATTAAAAAAGATAGAAATATGAAATTTGTATATTCTTGGAACTAAAATTGAGATGGAGTTGTTACTTCATCTCAATTTTAGTTCCAATTTATTTTAAACCAATTGTATAGAAAAATAAGTAGTGGCAATAATTCGAATAAAAGATAAAAAAATAGGGGGACAAGTAGTATGAAAAATAAATTTATTGCCATTATATTATTTTTAATCCTTGTGTTAGGAAGCATTTTAGGAATATCCTATATGAAAGCTGATGCAAGTCAAAAGTCTATTTCTGATAAAATTATAAGATTTCATGTTATAGCTAATAGTGATACTACAGAAGATCAAGCGTTGAAACTAATGGTTAGAGATGAGGTTTTAAATTATATATCTCCTAAGCTTAAGGATTCAAAAGATATAGATGAATCAAGAAAAATCTTAGAAGAGAATAATGAAGTGATAAAAGAAATAGCAAGAAAAGTTATTAAAGAGAATGGATATAAATATGGAGTGGTAACTATGTTATCTCATGAAAACTTCCCGGTTAAAAGTTATGGTAATATAACTCTTCCACAAGGAAATTATGAAGCTTACAGAATAATAATAGGAAGTGGCGAAGGGCATAATTGGTGGTGTGTTATGTTTCCACCTTTGTGCTTCACGGATATAACAAAAGGGGAAGTTGCTTACAAAGAAACGGAACAAGAAATGAAGCAAGTTCTAACTCCTGAAGAATATAAGCTCGTAAACAACTTAGATACTAATACAATAAATGGTAAGAAAATAGTTGTGAAGTTTAAGTTTGCAGAAATAGCTAAAAGTTTATATAAGAAAATTCAAGGGAAATAATTCTCTTGGATTTTTTGCGTATATCTAAAATTAATACAACAAATAATAACATAAGATGCCATAGGAAAAACGAAGGGAGGAACAGTGAAATGAAAATGAGTAAAAAAAGAATTGTTTATACTATTGCTGTAGCATTTATTGTGGTATTTTCAACTACTTTTGCTATTTTGATGACTTTAGAGAGAATGGATTATAGGAATTATTTACAAGGCGAATATAGTAAAAATATGTATCAATTAATGGATTCGGTGAGGGGTATAAAGTCTGATTTGGCTAAATCAGCTGTAGTAGGATCAAGAGAACAGAGTATAGTTGTGTTTGGGGATATATTTAGATATTCTGATATAGCAAATGATAAGATACATTCTCTTCCTATACCTCAAGAATCTATTGAAGGAACAAGCAAATTTTTATCTCAGGTTGGAGATTTTTCTTATAGCCTTGCTAAGGCTTCAACACAGGGAAGGGAATTAAGTGAGGATGATTATAGAAATATAGAAGAATTAAAAAATCAAGCGGATTATTTGTTGATACAATTAACGGATATTCAGGCAAATATAAATGAAGGTAAAGTGAAGTGGGGAGAGATAAGAAAAAAGGTAAGCGGTATATTGAAAAAAAGTGATGAAAATTTAATTACAGATAAATTTAAGGCTATACAAAAACAAGTTGTTCAATATCCTACGTTTATATATGATGGTCCATTTTCTGATAATGTTTTGGATATAAAACCAAGAATAGCTTCTGAAAAGCGAATTACTGAAGGGGAAGCTGTAAATGTGGTAAAAAATCTTTTGGGAAAAGATAAAGTGTTAAATGTAGTGAAAAAACAGGAAGATGGAAAAACCAGAATACCTGCTTATAGTTTTGAGGTTACTCTTAAAGGAAGAGAAAAAGGAGAGACGGTTGTTTTAGAAGTGAGTAAAAATGGAGGAAAAATTGTTTATTTATTAGATAATAAGAATATAGGTGAAGCTAAAATAGATGTAAAGAAGGCTGCTGATATAGGAAGTAAGTATTTAAATAATATAGGATATAAGAATATGAAGTCTACATATACATTAAAGGGTGAAAATACAGTAATAATTAGTTATGTTTATAATCAAGAAAAAGTTCCTGTCTATCCTGAACAGATAAAGTTAAAAATAGCTTTGGATAATGGAAGTATAGTTGGAGTCGAGAGTGAAAAGTATTTGATAGCTCATATATCCCATAGAACTATACCTAAACCTAAAATTAGTGAAAGTAAAGCCAGAGAAAAGGTAGGAAAAAAATTAAAAATATCTTCAATAAGACTTGCTATAATACCAACTGAGATGGAAAAGGAAGTTTTATGTTATGAATTTAATGGAACCTATAATGATGATAGTTTTATAGTATATATTAATGCAGATACAGGGTATGAGCAAAAAATACTTCAAATTATTAGTACTGAGAATGGAGAACTTACAATATAAGAATGTTGCGACACAACATTCTTATATTCCCCAGTCGCCAATCACCAATCCCCAGCGTAAAGAAAAAACATAAAAGCAATTAAAAGCAATTAAAAACAATTAAAAACAATTAAAAACAATTAAATAAAATAAAAAAACTAGACTTAAAAATAGAGCACTTCTATTTTAAGCCTAGTTTGCTTTATTCTAATTTTAGTTTTGCATTAGCAAAACGTCATTGTCTGGGGACTGGTGATTGGGGACTGGTGAATAGAATAAAATTGCTTCACAATTTTATTCTATTGTGTTTAGGCTAATTTTTGAAGAAATCTAAATTAATGTTGAAAAATACAAAAATGGGTCTATAATTATATGGGGTTTGTTTTAAAGTAAAAGTATATAAAAGAATAATAAAAGGTTGGAGGGTTTATTAGTGTTAGTACCAAAATTATTTACTTGTTTAAAGGATTATAGTAAGGAGCAGTTTATAAGAGATGTAATTGCGGGAATTATAGTTGCGATTATCGCTCTTCCTTTATCGATAGCTTTAGCTATAGCTTCTGGTGTTTCGCCTGAAAAAGGTATGTATACAGCTATTGTTGGAGGATTCATAATATCTTTATTAGGTGGGAGTAGGGTTCAAATTGGAGGACCTACAGGAGCTTTTGTAATTATTGTTTATGGAATTATAGAGAAATATGGGATTGAAGGGTTAACTATAGCAACCATAATTGCAGGTGTTTTCTTGATTATAATGGGTTTATTTAGATTCGGGGCTATGATAAAGTATATACCGTATCCTATAACTACCGGATTTACTAGTGGTATTGCGGTAACTATATTTTCAACTCAAATAAAAGATTTTTTTGGAATGACAATAGATAAAGTTCCGTCTGAGTTCATTTGTAAATGGATGACGTATTTTAAAAGTATAAATTCTATAAATTTAACAGCTTTGTTTATAGGTGCGTTATCTCTTTTGATAATAATATTTTGGCCTAAAATAAATAAGAAAGTGCCAGGAACTCTTATTGCTGTTATCGTAAGTACAGTTATAGTTATGGCTTTTGGAATGAATGTTGAGACTATAGGTAGTCGTTTTGGAGATATACCAAGTGGTTTTTCCATACCTGTAATTCCTAAAGTAAATATTAATATGGTAAGAGAACTTATTATGCCAGGAATAACTATAGCTATTTTAGGTGGGGTTGAGTCTCTCCTATCAGCGGTGGTTGCAGATGGGATGATTGGGGGAAATCATCGTTCTAATATGGAACTTGTAGCTCAAGGAGTTGCTAATATTTTTTCGGGTGTTTTAGGGGGAATACCAGCAACGGGGGCGATTGCAAGAACTGCTGCTAATATTAAAAATGGAGGTAGAACTCCTATTGCAGGAATTGTACATGCTGTAAGTCTTTTAGTTATAATGTTAGCTCTTATGCCTTTGGTTAAATTGATACCTATGGCATCTTTGGCAGCTATATTAATTGTAGTATCTTATAATATGGGAGAATGGGAAGCGTTTAAACAAATGAACAGAGCACCTAAAAGTGATGTTTTGGTGTTTTTAACTACTTTTGCTTTAACTATTTTCTTGGATTTAGTAGTAGCAATAGGTGTTGGGGTTGTACTTTCGTCTTTTTTATTTATGAGAAGAATGGCAGAAGTTACAGATGTTACATATGAATTAGATGTAAGAGAAAATGATGAGTGTGCTAGAATTTTAGAGGATAATGCTGCTTTAGAACAAATTTCTTTTTATGAAATTAGTGGACCTTTCTTCTTTGGAGCGGCAGATAAATTTGTTAACACTATTAGAGAAATAGGAGTACCATCCAAGGTGTTAATAATAAAGATGGGAAGTGTGCCGGCAATGGATTCTACAGCTTTTCATGCTATGGAAATGTTATATGATATTTGTAATAAAAATAAGACAAAGCTTATTATTTCGGAACTTCAAGAACAACCAATGCAGATGCTTGAAAAATATGGTTTTATAGAAAAATTAGGACATGAAAATTTTTGCCCCAATATCAAAGAATCGGTAAGAAGAGCGGATGAATTATTGGTATAATTTCACAATAGAAATAAAACATAACAAAAGATTAATTTTAAAATTTATTCCAAGTAGTAAAGTACATTTAAAAGTTCACATATTTAGGATGTTGGTATATAATTTGAAGTGGTGATAATTAGTATCTAAGAAAATTACTTTGTAATTTTCTTAGATGAAGAATAAATTATAAATATTATATTTATTGATAAGAAAAGTTGTGTGAGGAGAGAATAATATGAAAAAGAAAGTAGCTATATTATTTGGAGGGCAATCTACGGAACATGAAGTATCACGTGTTTCAGCTGCTTCTGTATTGAGAAATATTAATTTGAGTGAATTCGATGTACATCCAATAGGTATTACTAAGGACGGAAAATGGTTTGAATATACAGGTTCCATAGATAAAATAGAAAGTGGAGAATGGGAGCAAGATGAGTTTTGTAAGGGGGCAAATGGACAAAAAATTCTTTTTAATAGAGAAGTAGATGTAGTTTTCCCAGTGATGCATGGTATGTATGGAGAAGATGGTACAATTCAAGGACTGTGTAAGCTTGTAGAATTACCGTGTGTAGGACCGTCGATTATGTCTTCTGCTGTGTGCATGGATAAGGTATACACAAAATATGTTCTGGAGAATTTTGGGGTAAAACAAGCTGAGTATGTTGTGGTAAATGCTCATGAATATACAAAAAATAAAGAAGAAATATTGAAAAGAATTGAAGATAAATTAGGATATGCAGTATTTATAAAACCATCAAATAGTGGTTCGTCTGTAGGAATAAGTAAAGCCAATAATAGAGAAGAGTTAGAAAAAGGCCTTGAAGTTGCACTAAAGTTTGATAGAAAGATTTTAGTTGAAGAAAGTATAAATGCAAGAGAAATTGAAGTTGCTGTACTTGGAAATGATGAACCAGTTGCTGCTGTACCTGGAGAGATTATACCAGCTAATGAATTCTATGATTATGAGGCAAAATATTCAAATGCAGAATCTAAACTTTTAATACCTGCTGCTTTAAGTGAAGAAAAACTTCAAAAGGTTAAAGAAGAAGCTATTAAGATATACAAGATTTTGGATTGTGCTGGTATGTCTAGGGTTGATTTTTTAGTTGATAAGACAACAGAAGAAGTATACTTAAATGAAGTGAATACTTTACCGGGATTTACCAAGATAAGTATGTATCCAAAAATGTGGCAAGCATCAGGAAAAAGTTATAGCCAGCTTATAACTGAACTTATAGAATTTGCTGTAGAGAGAAATAATAGATAATAGAATAAAAAAAGAGATTGAGAAAGGAGAAACGCATGACAAAAGCATTAGCGCTTATATCTGGTGGGTTAGATAGCATACTTGCTGCTAAACTTATAAAAGAACAAGGAATAGAGGTAATTGGTATATGCTTCAAGTCATATTTTTTTGGGCCTGAAAATGCAAAAAGAATGACTAAACAAATAGATATACCTTTAGAAGTTGTAGATTTTTCGGAAGAACATTTAGAAACTGTTAAAAAACCAAAGCATGGGCATGGAAAAAATATGAATCCTTGTATTGATTGTCATGCTATGATGATGAGAGATGCAGGAAGGCTTTTAGAAAAATTTGATGCAGATTTTATTATTACTGGAGAAGTTTTAAACCAAAGACCAATGTCTCAAAATAAGGCTTCTTTAAATGTTGTGAAAAAAGAATCTGGAATTGGAGAAAAAATACTAAGACCTCTTTGTGCTAAAGTTTTGCCACCAACTGAGATGGAGTTAAATGGATTGGTAGATAGAGAAAAATTACTTGGAATATCAGGAAGAAGTAGAAAGGTTCAAATGGAACTTGCTGAAAAGTGGGGAATAAATGATTATCCATCACCAGCAGGAGGCTGTAAATTGACAGAACCTAATTATTCTATAAGGCTTAGAGAATTTTTTGAACATACAGAAGAAGTTACTGAAAGGGAACTTGAGCTCTTAAGGGTTGGAAGACATTTCAGAGTTACTGAAGGCTGCAAAATAATATCTGCAAGAACAGCAGCGGAAGCTGATGAACTAAAAAAACTACTGACATCTGATGATACTGGATTTTTAGTGAAGAATTTTAGAGGTTCTATGGTGGCGATAGTTGGGGATTACACGGAAAAAGATATTGAATTTGCAGCAAAGGTTGCTGGAAGATATTCTAAGGGCAAAGATGAAGATGCAGTAAGTGCTATGTATGGGCAGTATACAAAACCATATGATAAAGTTATTGATGTAAAACCGGCTACTGAAGAAGAAATAACTCAATATATAATAGGATAAAGGAAGTGAAGGTGTGGATGGGTAAAAAAGCCATAATATCTGTTGGAAGTAAACAAATAGGCAATGAGGATGAAGCAATAGAGATTATTACTCAAGGAGAGTTTTATGAAAAAGAGAACTGCTATTATGCAGTTTATGAAGAAACAGCTTTATCTGGCATGGAAGGAACTACTACAACACTAAAAATTGAGCCTAATGAGTTTTCTTTAATAAGAATGGGAACAACAAATGCTAAAATGAAGTTTAAGAATAATAAAAAAGAAATATCTATGTATAATACTCCTTACGGCACATTGGAATTATTAATAGAAACTAATAAGCTTAATATAGATATAAATAATGAAGGTGGAAAAGTTTTTATTGATTATGACATGAGTCTACAGGGACAAAAAACTTTGAAAACTATATTAAATATTGATATCAAAACTAAATAAATATGGAGCTTGTGTTTAATAAAACCTCATTTGGATAATAATTCAAGTGAGGTGGTTTTATGTATAATATAGACAAATATGAGGAAATAATTAAAATTATTTGTTGTATGAAAGAAATTGAAAGAAAAGAAATATATAAAATAATGAAAGATAAGGAATGTAAGTATCTTTTATTTTTGTTGTTAAAGAAATATAAATGTGATGATTTGCATAAAATAAATAGAGATTTTTCCATAAATAATAAAAGAAGTATTAGATATAACGAGAAAAGGGGTGAAGAAAAATTTCTTATAAACAAGGGATTTAGAGAGATATATTTTGAGATTCAAGATAAGCTTGATGAAGTAAATTAAGCAAAAAAATAAAATAAAAAAAGACTAGCACAACAACAAGAAATGTGATATCATAGTAAATATGTTTTAGGGCATACTTAAACTATTTTATAGGGTAATTTCTATTATAGTAGCTAGTATATAATTTGTCAATAGATTTTTACATAATTCAAAGGAGGAATTTTTTTTGGGCACTAATACTAAATATATTTTTGTAACTGGTGGAGTTGTATCTTCGTTAGGAAAAGGAATAACAGCAGCTTCTCTTGGAAGATTATTAAAGAATAGAGGACTTAAGGTTTCTATACAGAAATTTGATCCATATCTAAATGTAGATCCTGGTACTATGAGTCCATATCAACATGGAGAAGTTTTTGTTACTGATGATGGTGCTGAAACGGATTTGGATTTAGGACATTATGAAAGATTCATAGATGAGAATTTAAGTAAAAATAGTAATGTAACAACTGGTAAGGTATATTGGTCAGTTTTATCTAAAGAGAGACGCGGAGATTATTTAGGAGGTACTGTTCAAGTAATACCTCACATAACAAATGAACTTAAAGAAAGAGTTTATAGAGTTGCAAAAGAAAAAGATGTAGATATAGTTATAACTGAAATTGGTGGAACAGTTGGAGATATAGAATCGTTACCATTTCTAGAGGCAATAAGACAAATAAAATATGAAGTTGGTCGTGAAAATGTTTGTTTTATCCACTTGACTTTAATTCCTTACTTAGGAAAAGCGGGAGAACTTAAAACTAAACCAACTCAGCATTCAGTTAAAGAGTTAAGAGGAATAGGAATTCAACCAGACATATTGGTGTGCCGTTCTGTAAAAGCTTTACCTCATGAGGTTAAAGAAAAAATAGGACTTTTCTGTAATGTAGATGCAAATGCAGTTATACAAAATTTAGATGCGGAAAATCTTTATGAAGTACCAATGATGCTTCATGAAGAAGGGTTAGATACATTAGTTTGTAATAAATTAAGTTTAAATTGTAATGAAATAGATAATTCTGAATGGATAGAGCTAGTTCGTAAAGTTAAAAATTTAAAGAGTAATGTAACTATAGGGCTTGTTGGTAAGTATGTTGAGCTTCATGATGCATACATTTCAGTAGTAGAATCTTTAAATCATGGTGGATTTGCTAATGATTCAAATGTAGATATTAAATGGATAAATGCAGAAGATATAAATTCTGAAAACATCAATGATTACCTAAAAGATGTAGATGGAATATTAGTACCAGGTGGTTTCGGAGATAGAGGTGTTGAAGGAAAGATAGAGGCTATAAAATATGCAAGAAATAATAAAGTTCCTTTCCTTGGAATATGTCTTGGAATGCAGTGCTCGGTAATAGAATTTGCTAGAAATATGTTAGCATACAGAGATGCAAATAGTTCGGAAATTGATGAAACAACAACTCATCCAGTAATAGATTTAATGCCAGAGCAAAAAGATGTTGACGAAAAAGGTGGAACAATGAGACTTGGATTATATCCATGTAAATTAGAAGAAGATTCTAATGCTTTTAGAGCTTATGGACAGCCGGTTATATATGAAAGACATAGACATAGATACGAATTTAATAATGAATATAGAAAAGAATTAACAGAAGCTGGGCTTAAAATAACAGGTGTAAGTCCTGATGAAAGATTGGTTGAAATAGTAGAAGTTAAGGAGCATCCTTGGTTTGTAGCTACTCAATTTCATCCAGAGCTTAAGTCAAGACCAAATAGACCACATCCGTTATTTAGAGAATTTATAAAAGCAGCCTTAAACAAAGAAGTTTAGAAGAAAATAAATTTCAAGGTATAAATAAATCAAGCAAAAATAATATAAACAGATAAAAATAAGCGTAAAGTTAGATGAAATATGACTTTATGCTTATTTTTATTTGTTTATAGTTTTGGGACAAAGGATGTACATTTAAACTTATTTTTATGAAAATTTTTGTGTGATTTTGAAGGAAATATAGATTTAAAATAGAATTTATTAAATAAATTAGAATTAGAATTAGAATATGGGGGGGTGTAACTGTTGTTTATAGATTCTGTTATTAGTGTTGCTTTTAAGAATTACAGTGGACAGTATGATTTAAAAAAAATATCTATATTTGAGATAGTAGATATGTCTAAATATTTTGACGTGGTTGATACAGTGTACACTAATAATAAAGAAATTGAAGTAAAAGTAAAATGCCCTATATGCAGAGAATACCATTATTATACCTACAAAATAAATGAGCTAATAAAAGGTGCTATGGTAATTGGAGGATGTGAGAAAGTTGGTTCACCTATATTTTTTATAGGTAAAACTGAGAAAGTTGAAGAAAAAATTAATAAATATATGGAAGTGAATAAAAAAATTTACGCAATGCTTTAAAAAACAAGTGAAAATAATTAAGAAGAAATTTTTTTATAAATTGATTATTGAACAATGAGTATTGATAAATGTAATATCTATATAAATATAAAGTAGTCTGAGATGATTGTTTGCATCCAGATTACTTTTTTTATGAAAAAAGTAGATAAAAAATAAAAAATAGGTTATAATCTAAAAGGTAATACCTTTCAAATATTTCTCTGTTATCTATTTCCCAAAGGTTAATATATATAATTAATTTAATATGGAGGTGCTATGTTTGACAAACAAAGAATTAGAGAGTATGACGGTTGTCGAACTTAAACAAATAGCTAAAGAATTAGGAGTTAAAGGAACTTCTAAGTTGAAGAAATCAGAACTGATTGAATGTATAAATAAGACTTCACCTTTAGCTATAAATAAAGAAGGGGTTGTATTAAGGGAAAAAATAGCTCCAAAAGCTGTACATAAAAAAGAGTTAGCAGAAACTAAAGAGAACCAAAGTGATGTTGAAGAAGAGAATAATGAAAATGAAGATAAAGATAAAGGTAAAAACCTTAAAGAGATGATACATGAGTCTGATACTGCAAAAGGAGTTTTAGAAATCATAGAAAATAATAACTATGGATTTTTAAGAGGACAAAATTATTTAACGGGACCAAAAGATATCTATGTATCACCATCACAAATAAGAAGATTTAATTTAAAAACAGGTGATGAAGTAGAAGGTAAAGTTAGAACAGCAAAAGAAGGAGAAAAATTCCAAGCTCTTTTATATGTTCAAAAGATAAATGGAGAAAATCCAGAAAAAGCTGTTGGAAGAAAAAAATTTGAGACATTAACGCCTATCTACCCAACTGAAAGATTGAGATTGGAAACTAATCAATCAGATTTATCTTCAAGATTGATGGATATAATTTCTCCAATAGGTAAGGGACAGAGAGGGATAATAGTTGCACCGCCTAAGGCAGGTAAAACTACACTTCTAAAAAAAGTAGCTCACAGTATTTCTGAAAATCATCCAGAGTCTAAATTGATAGTACTTTTGATAGATGAAAGACCGGAAGAAGTGACTGATATGGAGAGATCTATTAATGGTGAGGTTATATATTCAACTTTTGATGAGGAACCGGATCATCACACAAAGGTTGCTTATATGGTACTTGAGAGAGCAAAAAGAATGGTTGAACAGGGACAAGATGTTATAGTTCTTTTAGATAGCTTAACAAGACTTGCGAGAGCATATAACTTGACTATAAATCCAACAGGAAGAACTTTATCAGGTGGACTTGATCCAGGAGCATTAATAATGCCTAAAAAATTCTTTGGAGCTGCAAGAAATATAGAAGAAGGTGGAAGTCTTACAATCCTTGCAACTGCTTTAGTTGATACTGGAAGTAGAATGGATGATATGATTTTTGAAGAATTTAAGGGAACTGGAAATATGGAAGTTCACTTAAATAGAAAACTTGAAGAAAGAAGAATTTTCCCAGCAATAGATATTTATAAATCAGGTACAAGAAGAGACGATTTATTGCTTTTACAAGAAGAATTAGATGCTTCATTTAGAATAAGGAAAGTTATGTACAATGAAGGTAATATTGGAAATGTAACAGAAAAACTGATTGGTTTAATGAGCAAAACAAAAAACAATAGAGAATTTTTAGATTTGTTTAGTAAAGAAAAATGGGAAAGATAAAATCTTTCCCATTTTTCTTTACTATGTTTTATTTCTTTAAATTGTATTTTGTCATGAATTTGTCAATTCTTCCACCTGTATCTAAAACTTTTTGTTTTCCAGTATAGAATGGATGACAGTTAGAACATACATCTACTTTAAGTTCGTTTTTAACAGAACCAGTAGTGAAAGTATTTCCACATGCACATTTAACTACTGCATCATGATTATATTCAGGATGTAAACCTTCCTTCATTTCGTTTCACCTCACTTACAAAGATTATTCTTTATTAGAATAATTCAAACCGCATTGTCAACTCTTAAAATTATAACATAGAGAATATAAAATAGCAATAATATATAAGGCTTTTTTATGTCAAAGAGATTGTTAAAGATTACACTTGAAACTTGAAGGATTAACCATGTAAAATGAATTAGTAAATTATTAAACCAACAAGTAATGGAGGCATAAAAATATGAGTAAACTATATTTTAGATATGGAGCGATGAATTGTGGTAAATCAACCAATTTACTGCAAGTTGCTCATAATTATAAAGAAAGAGGAATGAATGTAATTATTATCAAACCCAAAACAGATACAAAGGGTGGAGATACTGTGGTTTCAAGGCTGGGTATAAGGAGAAAGGTAGATATGCTTTTCGAAAACTATGAAAATATATATGAAAGAGTAGAAAAGTGGATAAAAGAAAATGGAAAAATAGATTGTGTGTTGGCGGATGAGGTGCAGTTTTTTAAAAAAGAGCAAATCGATCAGTTATTTGAAATAGCGGTAAAAATAGATATACCAATAATATGTTATGGTCTTCGTACAGATTTCCAGATGAATGGATTTGAAGGAAGCTCAAGATTGTTATTATTAGCACATAGTATAGAGGAACTAAAGACTATTTGTAAATGTGGTAAAAAAGCTATTTTGAATGGTAGGAAAATAAATGGACAATTTGTTTTTGAGGGAGAGCAAATAGCTATTGACCAAGAAGATAATGTTGAATATCAATCACTTTGTGCAAGCTGCTATTTTAAGTATAAACAAAAATATAAATAGCAATCATAAAATTTACAGTTATGTAACAATATTAATCGCAAATTCCTTTGAAAAATAATATGAAGTGTTGTATTATAAAAGCTACAGAGGCCTATGTATGAAAAGAGGTGCATATTATGAAGAAAAAATGTTCGGTAGGAGGGCAAGCTGTAATCGAGGGTGTGATGATGAGAGGAAACTGTGGGGTTGCTACTGCTGTTAGGAAAACAAATGGAGAAATAGAAGTAGAATTTGAAGAAAAGATACCTCTTACCAAGAGAAATAAGTTTTTTTCACTTCCTATAATAAGAGGATTTATTACACTTATTGATTCTTTGATTTTAGGAATAAAGACATTAAATTATTCAGCTTCATTTTTTGAAGAAGAGAATGAAACTGAAGAAGCAACAAAATTTGATAAATGGGTAGAGGGGATATTTAAGGATAAAACTAATGATGTAATAATGGGGTTTTCACTTGTTTTATCGCTAATGTTTTCTGTTTTGTTATTTTTTATACTTCCTACTTTTGTGGCAAGTGGAGTTAAAAAATTAAATGTTCAAAATAATTTATTGCTAAATATTTTTGAAGGCATTATAAGAGTAGGTATATTTTTAATATATATATATCTTATAGGAAAGATGGATGATATAAAGAGAGTTTTTCAGTATCATGGTGCGGAACATAAAACTATATTTTGTTATGAACAAGATGAAGAATTAATACCGGAAAATGCTCAAAAGCAGGAAAGATTACATCCAAGATGCGGTACTAATTTTTTGTTTTTGGTAATGATAGTAAGCATTGTTTTATTCTCTCTAACTCCTTGGAATTCAATAATAGAGAGAATAGGGTATAGGGTAGTTCTTTTGCCAGTAGTTTCTGGAATAACTTATGAGTTGATAAAATGGATGGGAAAAAGCCAAGGTATGCTTTCAAGAGTATTAGCTTATCCAGGTCTTAAACTTCAAAAGCTTACAACTAGGGAACCAGATTTAAGTCAGCTGGAGGTAGCAATAGTATCGCTTAAAGTGGCAGAAGGAATAGAAACAGTTGAAAGTATAAAGGGAAAAATAAATAAT
The DNA here is from genome assembly GCF_026719745.1 of Clostridium sp. ZS2-4. Taxonomy (GTDB): domain Bacteria; phylum Bacillota; class Clostridia; order Clostridiales; family Clostridiaceae; genus Clostridium_H. The sequence goes on along the minus strand of NZ_JAPPRQ010000052.1, from coordinate 66,078 downwards.
AAAGAAACAGTTGAAAAAGAGGTACAAGAAATAAGAAGAGAAGAGATAGAAATGAAAGAAACTGAATTTAAAGTAGAAAGCAAACTACTATAAAAAATCACTTGCGTATGCAAGTGATTTTTAATGATAATAAGAATTCATTATTGCTAAAGATGTTTGTTTTTTAGTATGTTTTTGTTATTTCAATGCTTTTCACAAAGAGGTGGTATTTTGAAAATAGGAGAATTATTGATAAAGGGATATAATGTTTTGAAGTGTGAAAATATTGAGACATATATGTTGGATACTCAATTATTACTGCAAAAGGTTTTAAAAAAAGACAAATTGTTCATAATGTTAAATAGAGAATTGGAAGTTGATGAGGGAGATATAAAAGAGTATTTTCGTTTAATAGAACTTCGAAAGAATAAAATGCCTATAAAATATATATTAGAAGAATGTGAGTTTATGGGAATAAATTTTAATGTAAGAGAAGGTGTTCTTATTCCAAGAGGGGATACTGAAATTTTAGTGGAAGAAGCTTTAGATAAAATAAAACAAAATAATTATATAGACATATGTGATGTATGTTGTGGTAGTGGTGCAATAGGTATTTCGATAGGGGAAATTTTAGAAAATACTAGAATTTATTGTTATGATATATCGGATACAGCTTATGAAGTTACCTTAGAAAATATAAATAAATTTAATCTTGAAGATAGAATAAAGATTTATAAAAGTGATCTATTAGAGGAAGCTATAGAAAGTGAAAGACGATTTGATGTGGTTTTATCAAATCCACCATATATAAGGAAGGATGTTATTCCTACATTAATGGAAGATGTTAAGAATTATGAGCCATATATAGCCCTTTGTGGTGGCGATGATGGATTAGAATTCTATAAGAAGATAACAAAACAGAGCTTAAAGATATTAAAACAAGGCGGAATGATAGGTTTTGAAATAGGGCATGACCAAAAAGAAGATGTATACAATATTTTGATGGGAAATGGATTTGAAGAAATAAGATGTATCAAAGATTTAGCAGGATTAGACAGAGTAGTTACAGGAATATTGAGAGTTAAAAATTAAGAGGATTATAGCGTGAATTGTCAAAGTCTATGTAGTTATGATATAATAATAAAATGTGAAAATATGAATACGGAGTGATATAGTAATGTTAGATAAGCTGGAATTTATAGAAAATAAATATGATGAATTGTCTATAAAAATTAGTGACCCATCAGTTATGGCTAATCAAAATGAGTGGCGAAAGTTATGTAAAGAACATGCTGAACTAGAAGTTATAGTTAATAAGTATAAGGAATATAAAAAGGCTTTAGAGGATATAGAAGTAGATAAGGAAATGCTTCAAGAAGAAAATGATAGAGAATTAAGAGAAATGCTTCAAGAAGAAATAAAAGAGCTTGAAGAAAATAAGAGTAAATCTGAAGAAGAATTGAAAATATTAATGCTTCCAAAGGATCCTAATGATGATAAAAATGTATTTATTGAAATAAGAGCAGGTGCAGGAGGAGATGAAGCTGCATTGTTTGCTGCTAATCTTTTCAGAATGTATACAAGATATGCTGAGCGTCATGGATGGAAAACAGAATTTATGAGTTCCAATGAGACAGATATTGGAGGATTTAAAGAAGTTGTATTTATGCTTAGAGGAGATTCAGCTTACAGTAAAATGAAATTTGAAAGTGGAGTTCATAGAGTTCAAAGAGTACCTGATACTGAATCAAGCGGAAGAATTCATACATCTACAGCAACTGTTGCAGTACTGCCGGAAGTTGACGATGTTGAAATTGATATAGATCCTAATGATATAAGAGTAGATGTATTCAGAGCTTCTGGAAACGGTGGACAGTGTGTAAATACTACAGACTCTGCTGTTAGAATGACTCACTTACCAACAGGAATTGTAGTATCATGCCAAGATGAAAAGTCACAGCTTAAAAATAAAGAAAAAGCATTAAAGGTATTAAAGGCTAGACTTTATGAAAAGGCAGAAGCAGAAAGAAATGCTGGAATAGCTGCTGATAGAAAAAGTCAGGTTGGTTCAGGAGATAGAAGTGAAAGAATAAGAACATATAACTATCCTCAAGGTAGGGTTACAGAGCATAGAATAGGTCTTACATTATATAAATTAGATTCTTTCCTTGATGGGGATATGAACGAAATAATTGATGCATTGATAACTGTTGAACAAGCTGAAAAAATGAAGGCTATGGGAAACAATGAATAAATTTGATTAATTTTTATAGAGGTGAATCATGAATATAAATAAAGCTATTAGAAAGCAAAAGAAGTCTTTTAAAAGGTTTTGGCTATCTATGAGCTTTATTTTTTTATTACTTCCAATTTCGGTAGTTATAACCAGAAAAGCTTCTTTTTTTATTATAACTTATTTAGTGGTTATTGAGTTTTTGATAGTTATTTCTATTTTAGTACACATTCACACACAAACATTAAAATTTGAATATAGCGGTAAGTTGAAGATTCAAAACGGTCTTTGGTGTGGTAAATATAGTATTATATGTAATAATGTTATGTTTGTTCATACTATAAATGATAAAAAAGATATGAAAATAGTACTGATTTTGAAGTCAGGAATGAGAAATAAAAATATTAACATGATAGATTTGAAATTTATGGAAAAGTACACTTTGAAAAATGGGTATAAGATTAATTCTAAAGTAGAAAATCTACAAAAAAAATATTATTATATAATAATAAATAAAGGTGGATATTATAAGTATGAACTTTTAAATCTGATATATAGGTATTGTGTTAAGGCTTATTTTACAGATGAAGCAATAGAGAAAATAAAAGAATATAGAAAGTAGAGAATAAACTCCCGTTTACTAAAATATTATAAAATAGAAACGGGGGGTATTTATTTGTTTAATAAATTTACAGTTATAGTAACAATAGCAAGTATATTTTCTTTGGCGGGGACTATGCTTGGAGCATCTATAGGGATAATTATAAAAAAACCAACAAATAAGATAATAGGTAATATAAATGCTTTTGCAGCAGGGCTTATGCTATCCATTGTTATGTTGGATTTGATACCGGAGGCTATTATAAACATTAATTATTTGAGTTCTATTCTTTTATCCTTTGCTGGGGTTTTGAGTATTGCTTTAATAGATATAGTGAGTTCTGGCAGAGCAACATTTAAGACAAGTCATAACAAGATAGCCTTTATGGCAGCAGCAGGTCTTATGATTCATAATTTTCCCGAAGGTATTATAATGGGGGTAGGTTTTTTAGCTAGAGGAGATCTAGGAATCAAGATGAGTTTACTTATAGTAATCCATGATATTCCAGAAGGAATTGCTATAGCAGCTCCTTTAATGGCGGCTAAGGTTAAAATTTCAAAAATAATCAGATATGCATTTATTACAGCATTACCTACTGTTATAGGGGGGTGGCTTGGAGTTTGTTTAGGTAATATATCTCCTGCATTTTTAGGAGGTTGTTTAAGTGTTGCTTCTGGAATAATGCTTTATGTAATATTTGGTGAAATGCTTCCGGAGGCATTAAAGCTTAGAAGTGGGAGGGATATAACCTTTAGTATTTTTTTCGGAATAATATTGGGACTTGTAATTACTAATATATTATAATAAAATACAAAGTAATGATTAATTCTATTAGCAAAGAAGTGAATGTGAATGAAAACAAAAGTTGAGTTATTAGACAAAGAAAATCCTAATATAGAAGTGTTGGAAAAAGCAGGGGAAGTCATTCGTCAAGGTGGACTCGTGGCATTTCCAACCGAAACAGTTTATGGACTTGGAGCAAATGCTTTAGATAATGAAGCTGTAAAAAAGATATTTATAGCTAAAGGAAGACCGCAAGATAATCCCCTTATTATTCATGTAGGAGATTTTAATATTGAAGAATTTGTTGAAGAAATTCCTTCAATAGCAAAAAAAATGATAGAAAAATTTTGGCCAGGACCATTAACTTTAATAATGAAGAAATCAAAAAAAATTCCTGATGTAACAAGTGCTGGACTTCAGAGTGTCGGAATAAGAATGCCTTCAAACAAGATAGCAAGAGAGCTTATAAAAGAAGCGGGAGTACCAATAGCTGCACCTTCTGCTAATATATCAGGAAGACCTAGTCCAACAGATATAGAAGGATGTATTCAGGATTTGAATGGGAAAATTGATTATATAATTGGTGGAGAAAAGTGTAATGTAGGTCTTGAGTCTACAATTGTTGATTGCACAGTGGAACCGCCATGTGTTTTGAGACCGGGTGGAATTACTCTTGAAATGTTAAGTGAGATTGATAACAGAATATATATTGATCCTGCTATAATGAAAAAACCAGAAAAGGATTTCAAGCCAAAAGCACCTGGAATGAAGTATAGACATTACGCTCCAAAGGCGCCGGTAAAAATTATAGCTGGAGATTTGAAAAAAAGTGTTGCAAAAATACAAGAAATAGTGCAAAATTATATAGATGCAGGTATGAAGGTTGGAATAATGGCAACAGATGAAACTGCAAAGCACTATTCTAATGCAATAATCAAATCATTAGGAAGTAGAGAACAGTTAGATAGAATAGGAAAGAACTTATTTAAAGTTTTAAGAGAATTTGATGATGAAAATGTGGATATAATAGTATCTGAAGCCTTTGAAGAAAAAGAAATGGGAATTGCAATTATGAATAGATTAAAAAAGGCTGCTGGATTTGACATAATAAAAGTTTAAGCTAAATTTAGAGAATAATATAGTTTAAAATAATTTTAACGATGACAGGAGGGACAGTATGAAGATTTTATTTATATGTACAGGAAATACATGCAGAAGTTGTATGGCTGAAGCAATATTTAATCAAATGTCAGATTATGATGTTAAAGCTATTTCAGCAGGTATTGCAGCTATTTCAGGTACTAAAGCATCTAAAAATACTGTTGCCTTAATAAAAGATAATTTTTCAAAGGATTTAAGTGATAGAAATGCAGTGCAATTACAAGAAGAAATGCTATCTGAAAGTGATTTAATATTGACTATGACTGGATATATTAGAGATGCTTTAGTTGATAGATTTCCTCAATATAAAAATAAATTATTTACTTTGAATGAATATGTTGATCTTAAAGAAGATATAATTGACCCTTTTGGGGGCGATATGGAAGTATATCAAAAGACTTTTGATATACTTAAAAAGAGTATAGGTTTATTACTAAACAAAATAAAGGAAGATAATGGTATTTGATGATGCTAGTATCTTCTTTTTTTGCAATAAATACAAAATAGGAGGAATTTACATGAAAATAGCAATAGGATCTGATCATGGTGGATTTCAACTTAAAAATGCAGTTATAAAGCATTTAGAGAAGAAAGGCATAGAAGTTAAGGATTTTGGAACATTTAATGAAGAATCATGTGATTATCCAGATTATAGTTTACAAGTTGCTGAGGAAGTTGCAGCTAAAAACTTTAATTTTGGAATATTAATATGTGGTACTGGAATTGGAATAGGTATAGCTGCAAATAAGGTTCCAGGAATAAGAGCCGCATTATGCCATGATACATTTAGTGCACATGCTACAAGACAGCATAATAATGCCAATATACTTACTATGGGACAGAGAATTGTTGGAGAAGGTCTTGCACTTGATATTGTTGATGCATTCCTAAATTCAGAATTTGAAGGTGGAAGACATGAAAATAGAATTAATAAAATTGAAGATATTGAAAAAAAATATTCAAAATAATAATCAGTATAGGAGGAATTTAAAATGAGTAAAGTAACACAAATAGCACATCCGCTAATTTTACATAAATTAGCTTTTATAAGAAATAAGGAAACTGGTTCAAAGGATTTTAGGGAACTTGTAGAAGAAGTTGCTATGCTTATGGCTTATGAAGTTACTCGTGATTTAACATTAGAAGAAGTTGAAATAGAAACACCTATATGCAAAACAAAATGTAAAATGCTTGCAGGAAAGAAAGTTGCTATAGTTCCTATTTTAAGAGCTGGCCTTGGTATGGTAGATGGAATGCTTAGACTTATACCAGCTGCTAAAGTTGGGCATATAGGTATGTACAGAGATGAAGAAACTTTAAAACCAGTTGAGTACTTCTGTAAATTACCTCAAGATATACAAGAAAGAGAAATTATAGTTACAGATCCAATGCTTGCAACAGGAGGTTCTGCTATAGATGCTATAGAAGCACTTAAAAAGAGAGGTGCTCAAAATATAAGATTAATGTGTCTTATTTCTTCACCAGAAGGAATAAAAGCAGTTATGGATGCACACCCAGATGTTGATATCTATGTTGCGGCTATTGATGAAAAATTAAATGAACTTGGATATATAGTACCAGGTCTTGGAGATGCTGGAGACAGACTTTTTGGAACAAAATAGGAATGCTGCAAAGCAACATTCTTTAGTAACCAGAGACCAGTAACCAGTGAAGGAATATTTTCTTCCTTAGGTCAGAAAATATTTCAATTAAATTAAAAAAACAAAAGCTAGTGAAAAATTTGATTTTTCACTAGCTTTTTTACTATTTCTTTAATTAAAGAAAGGTTTATCTAATCTCAACGCCCTTCGGATTACGCAAAGAGTGAAAAGTTCTTTTAAGTTTAAAGATTTTCTGACATAAGGAAGAAAATCAACATTTACTGGCTACTGGTTACTAGAATAAAAGTGTGTTGCAATTTTATTCTATTTTTTATTAACACATATTATAACACTTTCAATTATAGCGTTTATAGTATAAAATATAAATGATTGCTTAAATACATACATATATTACAAAAAAACGAGGGATTTAAGATGGAGAGAATAGATAAACATAATTATTATTTAGATATTTGTGAAACAATACTTGAAAGAGGAACTTGTCTTAGAAGAAATTTTGGAGCTATCATCGTTAAGCATGATGAGATAATAGCTTCAGGTTATTCAGGGGCTCCAAGAGGGAGAAAAAATTGTTCGGATTTAGGATATTGTAGAAGAGAAGAATTAAAAGTTGAAAGAGGTACAAGATATGAGTTGTGTAGGTCAGTTCATGCTGAACAAAATGCAATCATATCTTCCAGACGTCAAGATATGATTGGATCAACTATATACCTTGTTGGTAAAGAAATGAATACAGGAGAATTGGTAGAAAAAGCTGCACCATGTCTACTTTGTAAAAGATTTATAATAAATGCTGGAATATGTAGAGTTATTGTAAGAGATACAGATAAAGAATTTAGAATTACGGATGTGCAGGAATGGATAGATAAAGATGATTCATTAATAGGAGAAGGTTCTTACTAAAGTTAACAAAAGGAAGGTTAGAATTTAATTATGGATAGTATAAAGATTTTGACGATAATTTCCACGGTAATATCATTTATATTAACGCCTTTTATTAAGAATTTTGCAATTCGCATTAATGCTGTTGATATACCGAAAGATAAAAGAAAAATACATAAAAAACCTATTCCTCTTCTTGGAGGTATGGCAATATATATTTCTTTTGTAATCACAATGCTTTTGAAGGAAGGAAGTTTGGCTAAATCTGAAATAGGAATACTGATAGGTGCTACAATTATTGTGATTGGTGGATTGATTGATGATTTAAAAGATATTAGGCCATGGCAAAAACTTTTATTTCAGGTACTTGCTGCTGTAGTTCTTATTTTATTTGGAGTTGAGATAGCAGTTGTTACAAATCCCTTCCCATCAAATAGCTTATTTTTAAAATTAGGTTGGTTATCTATACCAATAACGATATTTTGGGTTGTGGGTATAACAAATGCTATTAATTTAATAGATGGAGTAGATGGACTTGCAGCAGGAGTGGCATTTATTTGTTCGGCCACAATTTTTATTATAGCTGTATTAAATGGTAGAAGAGAAGCAGCTTTGTTAACAGCTATAGTAAGTGGAGCTATTTTTGGATTTCTTCCATATAATTTTAATCCAGCTTCTATTTTTATGGGAGATACGGGAGCGCAGTTATTAGGCTTTTTACTTTCTGCTATATCTTTAAAAGGTACAATAAAGTCAGCAACAGCTTTTGCAATAGCTGTTCCTATTTTGGCTTTTGGACTTCCTATATATGATACACTTTTTGCTATGATAAGAAGAAAAATTAATGGCAAACCTATTATGCAGGCGGATAGGGGGCATTTACATCATAGATTGTTGGATATGGGATTAAGTCAAAAGCAAGTAGTTATAATTATGTATCTTACTAGTGCTGTTTTGGGTGGAATTTCAATAATAGCTATGCAGATGAGCACAACAAGGTCATATTTTTTATTGACTATTGTTATATTAATAATAGTTTTTACGGCATGGAAATGTGGCTTTTTTAAACATAGAGAATAGAAAGGGTATGAGTTGAAATTATGAATAAGATAAAGGTTATGAGCATTTTTGGAACTAGACCTGAAGCCATTAAGATGGCTCCGCTTGTTAATGAATTGAAAAATGCAGAAGGAATAGAATCTAAAGTTTGTGTTACTGCACAACACAGAGAAATGCTTGATCAGGTTTTAGAACTTTTTCACATTGTACCTGATTATGATTTGGATATTATGAAAGAAAAACAGAGTTTAAATGGAATTACTACAAGAGTTCTTAATAGATTGGAAGAAGTTTTTGAAAAGGAAAATCCAGATATGGTTTTAGTGCATGGAGATACTACAACTACTTTTGCAGCAGCTCTTGCGGCCTTTTATAAAAAGATTAAAATAGGTCATGTTGAAGCAGGTTTGAGAACCAATAACAAATATTTTCCTTATCCAGAAGAAATGAACAGAAAACTTACGGGGGTTTTAACGGATTTTCATTTTGCACCAACTGATAAAGCAAAGAAGAATTTATTAAAAGAGGGAGTAAATGAAAAAAGTATATTTGTTACAGGAAACACTGTAATAGATGCCATGAAATATACAGTAGAAGAAGATTATGTATTTGAAAATAAAGAATTGAATAAAATTGATTATAATAAACAAGTTATAATGGTTACTGCACACAGAAGGGAAAATTGGGGAGAAGGTATCGAAAATATATGTAAATCATTGGTGGAAATTGTAAACGAAAATAAAAATGTGGAAATCGTATACTTAGTTCATCCTAATCCTATTGTTAAAAAAACTACATATGAATATCTTCAAGGAATGGAAAGAGTTCATTTGTTATCTCCTCTAGATACTAAAGAAACTCATAATCTTATGAAAAAGTGTTTTATGGTAATGACTGATTCAGGTGGGATACAAGAGGAAGCACCACACCTTGGCAAACCTGTTTTAGTATTAAGAGATGTAACAGAAAGAATAGAGGCTAAAGAGGCAGGTACAGTAAAAGTTGTAGGGTTTAAAAAAGATAATATAGTGAAAGAAGCGAATATTTTATTAAATAATCAAAAGGAATATTATAAAATGAGTAAGGCGATAAATCCTTATGGGGATGGAAACGCATCAAGTAGAATAGTTAAAATTATATTAGAAAATTTGTGTTAGTGAAATATAAAAGTATAAATCTCCTGAAAATTGATAAAATTTAAACAAACATTTATTGAAAAAATGGTAAAAAAAGCGTATAATGTAAATAAAGGTGCAAATAGTCTAATTAAATGTTATTAAATTCAGGAGGGGATTATTATGAAAAATGTAATTATTGCAAGTGCTGTAAGAACACCTATAGGTAAATATGGTGGAGCTTTGAAAGATGTTCCAGCAACTGAATTAGGAGCTATAGTTATAAAAGAAGCTTTAAACAGAGCTGGAGTTAAGGGAGATCAAGTTGATGAGGTTATAATGGGACATGTTCTACAAGCAGCACAAGGACAAAACCCAGCTAGACAAGCTATGGTAAAAGCAGGACTTCCAGTAGAAGTACCAGCATTTACTTTAAATAAGGTATGTGGATCAGGATTGAGAGCGGTATCTCTTGCAGCTCAAATGATAAAAGCTGGAGATGCTGACATACTAGTTGTTGGTGGAATGGAAAATATGTCTGCAACTCCTTATACAATGAATGGTGCTAGATGGGGACAAAGAATGGGAGACGCAAAAATAACTGATACAATGATTAAAGATGGTTTATGGGATGCATTTAACAACTATCATATGGGGATAACAGCAGAAAATATAGCAGAACAATGGAATATAAGTAGAGAAGAACAAGATGCTTTTTCATTAAGATCACAAAATTTAGCTGAAAAAGCAATAAAAGAAGGCAAGTTTAAGGAAGAAATAGTTCCTGTTGTTATAAAAACTAGAAAGGGAGAAGTGGTATTTGATACTGATGAATTCCCTAAATTTGGAACAACTTCAGAAAGTTTAGCAAAATTAAGACCAGCCTTTAAGAAGGATGGAACAGTTACTGCAGGAAATGCTTCTGGTATAAATGATGGAGCGGCTGCATTAGTTATTATGAGTGAGGAAAAAGCTCAAGAACTAGGTATTAAACCTATGGCAAAAATTCTTTCTTATGGTTCAAAAGGTGTAGACCCTTCTATAATGGGATATGGACCAGTAGGAGCTACAAGAGTTGCTCTTGAAAAATCAGGATTAAATATAGAAGATATAGATTTGATAGAAGCTAATGAAGCCTTTGCAGCTCAAAGTTTAGCGGTAGGAAAAGACTTGAATTTTGATATGGACAAAGTAAATGTAAATGGTGGAGCTATAGCGCTTGGACACCCAATAGGATGTTCTGGAGCTAGAATCCTTATAACTTTATTATATGAAATGCAAAAGAGAGATGCTAAAAAAGGTTTAGCAACACTTTGTATAGGCGGCGGAATGGGAACAAGCCTTATAATTGAAAGATAATACTATAATAACATAGATAAAAATAAATCAGACTATCAATAATATATTTATTGATAGTCTGATTTATTTTTTGGAATACTATTTATGTATGTAAATTATCAGTGGTTTAACTTTTGAATTATAACTATATATATGTTGAAATTATTAATATAACTAATGTTATTTGGTGGGAATTGTATAGATAAAATTTTCAATTAAAAAGTTCTATAATAATAACAGTAATAAGGTTTTGAATAAAGTTATAAGAGAATATTATCTTTCTTTTATGTGATAATTTATATTATATCCCTTGAAAAATAAGCTCTAAGACTATAAATGTTTAAAAATAAATAATAAGAAAAAATGAATAATTGGAAAGAGGCTTGTTCAAATCTTATACAGATGGTTAAAAAATACAATATAATAATATTTATATAATCGTTATTGTGTTTGAATTTAAAGATTTACATAATAATGATTTAAAACAATTTAAAATTATGAAAAAAGAAAGTAGTGGGTTTAAAGAAATTCATATGAAAAAAAGAGTGGTAAATAGTCAAAAAATGGAGAAGGATGATTAAAATGGTAATATTTAAAGATATATGAAGAAAAATGAAGATATATGAGGTTTGAATATAAAAACATGAGTAATATAATAAGATGTATTACATCAGGAATTGGAGGAAAAATGAAAAAAGATGATGAACTTTACAGCATGCTGAGGAAAATTAGCAGTATAGATTATATAATAGGAATATTGCTTATTTTTACCGTATTTCAAATATATAGGAAATATTTAATGGCTTTGGTATTGGGATTTATACTAGCTATTATTAACTTTCATATAAATGGTTATGCAGTAAATTATGCATTTTCTAAAAAGAAGTTAAATAGTAATACTGTTATAATTTTAAGCTATTATTTAAGGGTTGCTGTAGCAGGAATAATAGGAGTGATGTTATTTACATATAATAAGTTTAATGTACTAGCATATATTTTGGGATATAATATGCATTTTATTTCATTAACAATATATGGGGTGTATTTGAAAATATCAGATAAAAGGATGTGATTAGATGGAGCATCAGGTTAATCAATTGAATAACTTCTTAGGAAGGTATGCTGGGGTTACTGTGGAAATTATTATTCAATGGGTAATAATTTTAATCATTGCTGCAGTTGCCATAGTGTTAACTAAAAATTTAAAGAAAATACCTGATAAGAAACAGAGTGCAGTTGAAATATTTGTTGATGCCATAGACAATCTTGTTATTAGTAATATGGGAGAAAAGAGCAAAGGCTTTGTACCTTATATAGGAACCTTGATTTTGTTTTTATTATTTATGAATTTGATAGGACTAATTGGTATTGAGCCACCCACTAAAGACTTTAATATTGTATTAGGAATTGCATTAATAACGTTTTTGGTTATACAAGTATATGCAATTAAAAAACAAGGCATTAAAGGATATTTTATTGGTTATGCTAAGCCTATAATACCATTGTTACCTATAAATGTATTGGAGAGAATTATGCTGCCTATATCATTAAGTCTGAGATTGTTTGGGAATATAACTGCTGCTGTTGTTATTATGGATCTCATTTATAATGCATTAGGAAAAACACCATTGGGAATTGCTCAGTTAGGAATTCCTATACCATTTCATTTTTATTTTGATGTGTTTGATGGTTCTATTCAAATGATAATCTTTGTTATGCTAACCATGATAAATATTAAGGTAACAGCAGAACATTAAAAATAGAAATCCAAGATGAAAATAATTACTATACTATTGTGATTATTATATATAACATTAATAAATATGTTTAGGAGGAAGAGGATATGATTAGTTCAGAAGCATTTGTTGCTGGAATGTCAGCAATTGGAGCAGGATTAGCTGCCATAGCATGTATAGGAGGAGGAATAGGAACAGGAAATGCTACATCTAAAGCTGTTGAAGCTATTTCAAGACAGCCAGAAGCCAGTGGAAAAATTATGAGTACATTAGTAGTTGGGGGAGCATTATCTGAAGCAACTGCTATTTATGGATTCCTTATAGGATTATTGTTAGTATTTAAAGTAACATTGTAAAAATAAATAACTAATAAATAAGCCTGAAGGGAGGCTTGACGGAAATATGGAATTTTATTGGCCTAAGGTAATATACACTATAATAAATTTCGTGATTTTGTATGTTATTTTAAAGCATTTTTTATTTAAACCAGTAAATGAACTTATAGATTCTAGAAGGAATGAAATAGCAACTACTATTAATAAAACAGAAGAAGATAGAAAACAAGCTGAACTTTTAAGAATAGAAAATGAAAACATAATAAAAGAAGCAAAAAAACAAGGAAAGAACTTAGTTGAAGATTACAAGAAAAAAGCAGAAAAAGTTTCAATAGATATAATTGCTGAAGCTCGCAAAGAATCAGACGAAATTATGCAAAGAACTGAAAAGGAAATTCAAAGGCAAAGAGAAAAGGTAGAAGATGAGATTAGAAGTAATACAATAGATTTAGCGATACGACTATCTTCAAAGGTTTTAGAGGAAGCGGTAGATGAGAAAAAACACAGACAACTTATAGAGGATTTTATTGCTAAGGTGGGTAATTAGCTATGTATGAATATTTAGATAAGAGATATGCCCTTGCTCTTTATGAAATTGCTGAGAAAAAAGGAAAAGTTGAGGAATATTTACAAGAGGGAAGAGAAATTATTGAATTAATAAAGAATAATGAAGATATTAGTAAAATTCTAAAGCATCCTCAAATAAGCACTTCAAAGAAAAAGAAAGTATTTACAGAAATATTTAAAGGAAAAATTAATGATGATTTATTAGGTTTTATTCTTTTATTGATAGAAAAAGATAGAATTCTATATATGGAAGAAAAATTTAAAGAGATGGAGAAAATCCATTTAGAAAAGCAAAATATACTTATTGCCAATGTTAAAACTGTAATTCCACTAAATGAGGATCAAAGAAAAAAAATAATTGATAATCTAGAAAAAAAATACAATAAAACAATAATATTGAAAGAAAAAACAGATAAAGCTTTAATTGGCGGTGTTTATGTCAGGGTTGGTGATGATGTAATAGATGGAAGTATAAGATCAAAGTTTCATGAGATCAAGAAGGCAGTACTAAATAAATAGAGATATAAGAAAAGAGGTGAGTCTATGAACATAAAACCTGAAGAAATTACTTCAATAATCAGAAAAGAAATAGAGAAATATGAGAAGAAAATTGAAACAGTAGATTCAGGTACAATAGTTCAAATCGGCGATGGTGTAGCTAGAGTTTACGGATTGGACGATTGTATGGAGGGAGAACTATTAGAATTCCCTAATAATGTGTATGGTATGTCTCTTAATCTTGAACAAGATAATGTAGGATGTGTTTTATTGGGACCTGAAGAGGGCATAAAAGAAGGCGATGTTGTAAAAAGTACTGGTAAAGTAGTTGAGGTTCCTGTTGGAGAGGCTTTAGTTGGAAGGGTTGTGAATGCACTAGGTCAGCCACTTGATGATAAGGGACCTATAAGAGCAGCAGGAACTAGACCAATTGAGGTTGAAGCACCTGGAGTTATAGAAAGACAATCAGTAAAAGAGCCTCTTCAAACAGGGATTAAAGCGATAGACTCTATGATACCAATTGGAAAAGGTCAAAGAGAGCTTATAATTGGAGATAGACAGATAGGTAAAACTGCTATTCTGATAGATACTATATTAAATCAAAAAGGAAAAAATGTTAAGTGTGTGTATGTTGCTATTGGTCAAAAGCAATCTACAGTAGCTCATATTGTAAATATTTTAACTGAAATGGGAGCTATGGATTATACAATAGTAGTATCTTCTACTGCTTCAGATTCAGCACCATTACAATTTTTAGCACCATATGCAGGATGTAGTATGGGAGAATATTTTATGCATAAAGGTGAAGATGTTCTTATAGTATATGATGACTTATCAAAACATGCTGTAGCGTATAGAACAATGTCATTGTTATTAAGACGCCCACCTGGAAGGGAAGCATATCCTGGAGATGTGTTCTATATTCATTCAAGATTACTTGAAAGAGCAGCCAGACTTTCGGATGAATTGGGAGGCGGTTCTTTAACAGCATTACCTGTAATAGAGACACTTGCAGGAGATGTTACGGCATATATACCAACAAATGTAATCTCTATAACGGATGGGCAAATATTTCTGGAAACAGAATTGTTTTATTCAGGACAAAAACCAGCTGTAAATGCTGGTATATCAGTTTCACGTGTTGGTGGTAATGCACAAATAAAAGCTATGAAGCAAGTTTCAGGAACTTTAAGATTAGAACTTGCACAATATAGAGAGCTTGCTGCTTTTGCTCAATTTGGTTCAGACCTTGATAAGGAAGCGAAAGCTAGACTTGAAAAGGGTAAGCGCTTAGTAGAAATATTAAATCAAAATCAATATAATCCTATGCCGGTAGAAAAACAGATAATGATTTTATATGCTGCTGTTAATAATTATCTGGCTGATATTAAAGTATCAGAAGTTAAAAAGTTTGAAAAAGAATTTTTAGAGTATATGGATATTCATAATAAAAAGCTAGGAAATAGAATAGTAGAAGAAAAAGAATTAACAGATTTAATTAAAGATGAGCTTAATAAGGCTATAGAAGAATTTAAGAAAATCTTTTTAGCTTAAATTTTGTCTTTTATCTAGGAGGTGAAGTATGGCGGGAGCAGGATTAGTTGCTATAAAACGTAGAATTAAGTCAATCAATAATACTAAAAAGATAACAAAAGCTGTAGGACTTGTTGCCACCTCTAAACTTAGAAAAGCTAGACAAAGCTTAGAAACAAATAATATGTATTATAATTACCTTGAAGATATTATGAATGATATAGTGAGAAATTCAGAGTTTCAAGACAATATATATATAAAGGGAAATGACAGTAAAAAGAATATATTTATTGCACTTATGTCTGACACTGGACTATGTGGTGGGTTTAATGGAAATGTAGTTGTAAAAACAGTGCAGAATATCTCTGGTGACAAAGAAAACTCACTTCTAGTTGTTGTAGGACAAAAAGGAAGAACATATTTCAAAAAAATGGGATATGAGTCTATAGCAGAATATGTTGAAATTCCAGATATACCTACTACCAAAGAAGCAAAAACTATTGTTGATAAGGCTTTTAGATTGTATGAAGAAGGTCAGGTAGGAGAAGTAAAGGTTGTATACACTAAGTTTGTTTCGTCTGTAAAACAAGAAGTAAAGATTAAAAGGTTGCTGCCTATTGAGTATAAACAAATAAATATAAATAAGTCTAATACTTATATAGAATATGAGCCTAAAGGGAAAAAGATTTTAGAAAATATTTTAAATGTGTATTTAAAACAGACTTTATTAAACCTTATGTTAAACTCTAAAGCTAGTGAACAAGGGTCGAGAATGGCGGCTATGGATGGGGCTACAAGAAATGCTAATGATTTACTAGATAAACTTAATTTGAAATACAATCGAATAAGACAAAGTATGATAACACAAGAAATATCCGAAATAGTTGGAGGCGCAGAAGCACAAAAATAGTTTGTTGTTTATAGTTTACAATAGAGTTTTAAAATTTTATAACTGTAAACTGATTAAAAGGGAGGTGTATTATGCTACAAAATATTGGTAAAGTAGTACAGGTTATAGGGCCTGTTGTAGATATAAGATTCGATTCGGATTCTCTTCCTAATATATATAATTCTATAGAAATAAAAATGGATGATAGAATACTTGTAACAGAAGTTGAACAACATGTAGGAGATGATATAGTAAGAACTATAGCAATGGAATCTACGGAAGCTTTAAAAAGAGGAATGGATGCTGTAGATACTGGCAAGCCAATCTCAGTACCAGTTGGTAAGACAATCCTTGGAAGATTATTTAATGTACTTGGAAAAACAATTGACAATGAAGAAGGATTTAAGGCTGAGCAATATTATCCAATACATAGAACAGCTCCGAGTTTTGCTGAGCAATCTGTTGAGCCAGAAATGTTTGAAACAGGTATTAAAGTAATAGATTTAATTGCACCATATCAAAAAGGTGGAAAAATAGGATTGTTTGGTGGTGCAGGTGTTGGTAAAACAGTTCTTATTCAAGAACTTATTAACAATATTGCTAAAGAACACGGTGGTTTATCTGTTTTTACAGGAGTAGGAGAAAGAACTAGAGAAGGAAATGACCTTTATTATGAGATGAAGGAATCAGGAGTAATTAATAAGACTGCTCTAGTATTTGGACAAATGAATGAGCCGCCAGGAGCTAGAATGAGAGTAGCACTTACAGGACTTACAATGGCAGAATATTTTAGAGACCAAGGGCAGGACGTGCTTTTATTTATAGATAACATATTCAGATTTACACAAGCTGGATCAGAAGTATCTGCTTTACTTGGAAGAATACCAAGTGCAGTTGGTTATCAGCCAACTCTTGCAACTGAAATGGGGGCTCTGCAGGAAAGGATAACTTCCACAAAGCATGGTTCAATAACATCAGTTCAAGCTGTATATGTTCCAGCTGATGATTTAACTGACCCTGCTCCTGCTACAACCTTTTCACATCTTGATGCCACAACAGTTCTTTCAAGAAGTATTGCTGAACTTGGAATTTATCCTGCCGTAGATCCCCTAGAATCAACTTCTAGAATACTTGATGCAAGAGTAATAGGGGAAGAACACTACGAAACCGCTATGAAAGTAAAACATATACTTGAAAGATATAAAGAACTTCAAGATATAATTGCTATTCTTGGAATAGATGAACTTTCAGAAGAAGATAAAGTTGTTGTGTCAAGGGCTAGGAAGGTTCAAAAATTCTTATCGCAGCCATTTACTGTAGCTGAGCAATTTACAGGTATGCAAGGAAAATTTGTACCAGTGAAAGAAACTGTAAGAGGATTTAAAGAAATCATCGAAGGTAAATATGATGATATACCGGAATTTGCTTTCTTATTTGTTGGAACTATAGAAGAAGCAATAGAGAAAGCTAAGGATATGTCAAAAAATTAGGAGACAGATTAAATGACAGAGTTTGTTAATTTAAGAATAATTACTCCAGATAAGGAATTTTATAATGAGCAAATAGTTAAGCTTAATACAGAAAGTGTAGAAGGTAAAATTGGTATTTTGCCTAATCATATACCTTTAATAGCTGTATTGAAACCTACTATTTCTGAGATTGTTACTGTAAAAGGAGAAAAAAAGACATTTTTTTCTTCAACAGGAGTCTTAAAGGTTACTAAAAAAGAGGTTATAATGCTTTGTGATGCATGTGAATGGCCAGAAAACATTGAGGTTGAAAGAGCTAAAAAATCTAAAGAAAGAGCGGAAAAAAGATTAAAACAAAAAAAAGATATAGATAGCATAGATGTAGACAGGGCTAAGTTGTCGATTTTAAGAGCCTTAATGAGAATAAAAATAAAATAAATATAAAAAATGACGTGAATAATAAATTTGTTATTCACGTCATTTTTATTTTAGCACACTTTAATAGAGAACTTTATATATTAATACTATATTAAGTATAATTTGTAGGGTTATTGTCTATAATCAAAAGAGAAAGGCGGCTTGGTTAATTATGGAAAAGAATAGAAAGGTGATTATTTTAGTTTTTATTATGTTTGCTATGTTGTTAAATTACAAGATATCTTATGCATATAAAGGAATTGATTTATTCACATCCATATTAAATGAAACCAAAGGAGAAGTTGTAGAATATGGTTTAAAAACCCGTTTTAAAACTTATAAAAATGGACAAGAATCTTACAACTACTTTTTAAATATAATAAATTCTAAAAAACTGAATTACAGAGTTAAAGTTTCAAAAGATAAAGATAATTACTGCATAGAATTTGAGGATAAAAGCAGCAAAGGTTATATGGAGTTTTTTACTAGTGAAGAAGGAAACGTGATATCAATAGAAATAATAAAAAAGGATAGTGAAAATAATCTGTTAAAATTAAAAGATGATATTAAAGGCATAACTAGTTTTTGGTCGGATAATGAAGTAAGTTACTTCCAATATTTAAAAGCTAAGTTACCTAATGACGCTTTGGATGATATAAACAAAAAAATAAATTTTTTATTAAAAAGCGAAGGAGCTTCAAATCTTCATTCAATAAAAATTAATAATGGGTTTAGTACTTCAGCATATACCTATAGATATAAGGCAATAAAGAGTAATGGTAAATTAATAGATTTTAATTTTGCATTATGTAAGTATAAATCTGGAAAATATGTTATTATAGGGACTCCAGAAATAGTTGTGTCATACTAGCCAAGGAATAGAAGAATGGAGAGGATATCAATGAAAAATATATTGGTTAAGGGTGGTAAAAAATTATATGGGGAAGTGGATATAAGTTCGGCTAAGAATGCGGTACTTCCAATTATTGCTGCTAGTATATTATGTAGAGAAATGTGTGTAATAAACAAAGCACCTATGCTGGAAGATGTTTTTGTTATATGTGATGTTTTAAGGTCTATTAGTTCAAATATTATAGAAAAAAAAGATAAGATTATAATTGATAATTCAAATTTAATAAATAACGATCCAGATAGTGAATTAGTTAGAAGAATGAGAGCTTCCTTTTTAATCATGGGACCTATGATTTCTAGATTTGGAAAATTTAAAATATCTCTACCAGGTGGTTGTAACATAGGCACTAGACCTATTGATTTGCATTTAAAGGGGTTTAGCGCATTGGGAGCAGAAGTGAATTTAGGACATGGATATGTAGAGGCACATACTAAGAAATTAGTAGGAAATAAAATATATTTAGATTTTCCTTCAGTAGGGGCTACTGAAAATATAATGATGGCTGCTGTATTAGCAGAGGGAGAAACTATTTTAGAAAATGCTGCTGGTGAACCTGAGGTTGAGGATTTAGCTAATTTTTTAAATAGTATGGGGGCTAGAATAAGTGGTGCAGGAACAGATACTATTAAAATAATTGGTGTAAAAGAGTTAAAAGGAGTTAAGTATACACCTATACCAGATAGAATTGAAGCTGGTACTTTTATGGTAGCGGCTGCCATAACAAGAGGAAAAATAAAAATAAATAGAGTAGAAGAAGAACATTTGAAGCCTATTATTGCTAAAATGAGAGAAATAGGAATTTGTATGGAAAAAATAGGTGACAGTATAATAGTTGATGGTAATAATAAGCTTAAGCCTATAGATATTAAGACCATGCCTTATCCTGGTTTTCCGACGGATATGCAAGCTCAAATGATGAGTTTATTATGTACAATTAAAGGAACTAGTATAATTACAGAAACAATTTTTGAGAATAGATTTATGCATACGGGAGAACTTAAAAGGATGGGGGCAAATATAAAATTAGATGGGAGAAGTGCAGTAATTGAAGGGGTTGATTCACTTACTGGTTGTGATGTAAAGGCAACAGATTTAAGAGCTGGTGCTGCTCTAATAATTGCGGGACTTGTAGCTGATGGGTGTACTAAGATTGGAGATATATATCATATAGATAGAGGGTATGTTAATATTGAAGATAAATTTAAAAAATTAGGAGCAGATATTGAAAGAGATGATATTGATTTATAATGACATATCATATTTCAGCTAGCTGAATTTTATAAAAAATCATGTAGGATTACAAACTAATTCTACATGATTTTTGTTATATGGATGGAGTGAAAACTCAATCTGAATTAAGTTTTGTTTAATTTAAAGGTAAAGTAGTTATATTTTTAGTGGTCTAGTAATAGAAATATAATGTAATCATAGGTATGAAATTTAAAACTAAGTATTTTATATAATCTACAATCCCTAACAGTTATTTCGGGGAAGAATGTACTTAATTGATTATTGATTGTAAGGTAGTGAAATATGAATTAAGAATAATTTAAAAGTTTAAAAGGTTGGGAGATACTATATGAAAAAAATTGTTTTAGGCATACTTATATTTATATCTTTTACTCTTATTCTTTCAATGCTGATTGTTGGTATTGATAACAAAAATTATATAATGAAGAAAATGGACAAAAATAAAGAAAAATATTTCAAACAAAAAGGTGAAAATATAATATTAGATACCTATAATATTAAAGATTTTGATATACAAGTATATATTACAAAAGATAAAAAAATACATACAATGAATATTGAAGAATATGTTAAGGGAGTGATTGCTGGCGAGATGCCAGTTAATTTTGATATAGAAGCACTAAAAGCACAAGCAGTAGCAGCTAGAACTTATGGACTTGCACATTTGCAGAAATTTGGAGCAGGCAGGAGTACAAAGGCTAATGGTGCAGATGTAAATGATACTATTCAATTTCAAGTATATATGAATAAAGATGAGAGAATCAAACTATGGCCTAAAAAATATGCTGAGGAATATTGGGAAAAATTAAGTAAGGCAGTAGAAGATACTAAAGGAGAAGTTTTGGTTTATGAGAATAGTCTTGTTATGGAACCTTATTATTTTTCTACAAGCGGTGGAAAGACTGAAGATGCTGTAGATGTATTTAGTAAGGAGATTCCTTATTTGAAAAGTGTAGAAAGTCCTGGGGAAAACAGAGCACCTAAATATAAAACTCAATTTGAATATACTTATAATGAATTTACTAATATTTTAAATGCAGCATTTTCAAAGGCTAATTTGAATTGTAAAAAATTAAAAGAACAAATAAAAATTTTGGAAAAAAGCAGTGCAGGGAGTGTTAAGAAAATGCGAGCAGGATATGCAGATTTAACTGGCTCACAGTTTAGAAGTTTATTTAATTTAAGTTCTTCTAATTTTACTATAGATTTTAATTCAAAGAATATTTCTATAAATTGTAGTGGATATGGACACGGAGTAGGTATGAGTCAATGGGGAGCAGATGCCATGGCTAAGGAAGGAAATGATTATAAACAAATATTAAAACATTATTATCAAGGAGTTGATGTAGTTAAGCTTAATGTAAAAGAGTAGTAAAATAAAGGCAAAGTAAAGAAAAAAGAATAAGAAGAGAGAAGATTAAAGAAGAAAGAAAAAATACCGTGAAGACGGTTTTTTTCTTTTTTTTGTGTAAAATTTGTCAAAAATTAATGAAAAAAAAGGAAAAGTTTTTTCAATAATTATGTATTCTTTATAGCACAAAGGACAAACTACAGAACAGGAGGTGTTTTTATGGAAAACAAAGACAAAAATAAAAAAGCATCATTTTTTGAAAGGGAAGGTTTTTATGTAGTTCTGTTTGTGTTTTTATGCATAGTAGCTGTAGTTACTGCTGTAACAACTAGAAACAACAAGAAGGTTGTTACTAAACCGCAAACATCACAAATTCAAAAATCTGATGTGCAACAAGAAAATGATATTGCAAAAGCTTTAAAAGAAGAGAATCAAAAAGAAATTTACAACAATGCCATGGAGGTAAAAAAAGAACCTCAAAGCAAAACATTATCGAAGAAGGCAGAAATAGAACCTGTAACAACTGGAAGTAAAGGGGTAGCTGTTTCTAAATCTAAATCTCCCAATTTTATAAAACCTGTAGAGGGAGAAGTAGTTAAGAAGTACTCAGTAACACCTGTACATTGGGATACTTCAGAAACAGATAGACCACATTTTGGTATAAATGTAAAAGCTAAAACTGGAACTACAGTAAAAGCTGTAGCCGATGGAGAAGTTAAATCTATAGATATAGAAAATCAAGCATTTGGAGTAACTGTTGTTATATATCATCCGGAGTATGGTGTGAGAACTGTTTATTCTAATTTAGACAAAGTAGTAAAAGTTAAAAAAGGTGACAAGATTAAACAAGGACAAGAAATAGGAAAAATAGGTGCAACAGCTATTAGAGGTTCTAGTGAAAAATATGGAAAAGAGTTCTTGCATTTTGAAGTACTTAAGGGTTCAAAGGGAGATGCTCAATCTACAAGTGAAAATCCTGAAAAGTATATTAAATATTAAGTTTTAATTATTTAGCCATTTTTGGAATAATATCTGAAAATGGCTAAATAATAGAATAGTAATTTAAAAGTATATAATCGCATATTTATAAATATATAAGGTTAAGGAGGTAGCACTTTGAAAGATTACATTGAGGAAAGGGTTATTGAAGTTGCAAGGTACATTATTGAATCCAAAGCTACTATAAGAAAAACAGCCAAGGTTTTTGGAGTAAGCAAAAGCACAATACACAAAGATATGACAGAAAGGTTACCTAAAATAAATCCTCAAGTAGCAAAGGAAGCAAAAGATGTATTAGATTTAAATAAATCAGAAAGACATATTAGAGGTGGAAAAGCTACAAAGATGAAATATAAAACTTTAGAAGGTTAAAAACATTCCTATATCATAAAAAAAAGGGGCTTTTGTGTAATACTATATAGAATAAAATAACATAAACGTTTATAATAAGGATTAGGTAAATATATGAAGATATAATATACAGAAGAGCAGGAGTGAAAATGGGAATGTTTTTTAAAATAAGTACAGATATGGGAATAGATTTAGGGACAGCTACAGTGTTGGTTTATATGAAAGGAAAAGGAATTGTTTTAAAAGAGCCTTCGGTTGTTGCCATAGATAAAAACTCCAATAAAGTTTTAGCAGTAGGTGAAGAAGCTAGACAGATGATTGGAAGAACCCCAGGAAATATAGTGGCAATTCGTCCGTTAAGGGATGGGGTAATATCTGATTATGATATTACGGAAAAAATGTTAAAACATTTTATAAGAAAAGCTTGTGGTAAAAAAAGAGTAGGAGCACCAAGAGTGGTTGTTTGTGTTCCGTGTGAAGCCACAGAAGTTGAAAAAAGAGCTGTTAAAGATGCTGCAGTTAATGCAGGAGCAAAAAAAGTATTTTTAATAGAAGAACCACTAGCTGCTGCTATTGGTTCAGGATTAGATATAACAAAAGCAAGTGGTAATATGGTCATTGATATTGGCGGTGGAACTACAGATATTGCAGTTATCTCTTTAGGAGGGATGGTTGTTAGAAATTCGATTAAAGTTGCAGGAGATAGTTTTGATGAAGCTATAATAAAATATATAAGAAAAAAGCATAAGCTGATGATTGGGGAAAGAACTGCTGAACAATTAAAAATAAATATAGGTTCAGCATATAAGAGAGAAGAAAATATCAATATGGAAATAAGAGGACGAGATTTGATTACTGGTCTTCCTAAGAATATAAGTGTTTCCTCAGAAGAAATGAGAGAAGCTTTAAGTGAGGCTGTAAATGCTATTGCAGAATGTACTCACTCAGTATTAGAAAAGACTCCACCAGAGCTTGCAGCAGACATAGCTGATAAAGGAATAATTATGACTGGTGGTGGATCATTATTAAATGGATTGGATGAACTTATAGAAGAAGTTACAAAGGTGCCAGTTTATGTTGCAGAAGATTCTATTTCGTCTGTTGCACTTGGAACTGGAGACGTTCTGAATTTCTTAGACAAGATAGATGCATCTTATAAGGGACAAGATATTAATTTAGTGGAATAAATTAATTATGATATTTGCATTGGTTAGCTCTATAATTATTAAATTATAGAGCTTTTGCTGTATGAGGATATATGTTGTTGGTCTTCAATAAATATTAGTATATTTTTTATTATGCAAATAAAAAAGGTAATATGAATGAACTAAAGCATGTGTAATAACTTTAGCCATACTAAAAATCAAATCTAATCTAATATTTCTATGAGTAAATAATTCATTATTATCACTTGAGTCTACAATACCTATTATGGAGGTTTTGCCCACGTCAGGAAGTAATTTACCAACTCCTTTGCCAGGGTGTATTGGATAATCTCTAGCTTGTATTTCTCCTATATTTTTATCATCGCCTAAGCATGCATCTATACCAATGATATTAGCGTTTGGATGTAATTTCTTTATTTCACGTAGTTTAGTATCTATGTTTAAAGCATGTATTGGGTCTGAAATAGTTCCGTAAACCTTTAAAGGAAAGTTTCTGGATTGTAAAAGTGTACCAACTAAAGGTCCTAGGCAATCCCCTATGCATCTATCTGTACCAATACAAATTATTACAGAATTTGTATCAATGTAATCTTTTAAAAAATAAGCAATTTCATAATAAGATAAATCATCTTTGTAGTGGACTTTGACCTTATTCAATAGAAACACACCTCCTTGATAATTTATATGAAAATTTCGTTATCAATATGAAATAAAAGAATAAAAAAGTATGAGTATAAAATAATTACACAATATTAAGAGAAATTTTATGAATAATAGAAGAATTTCATAATCTTAATAAAAATGAGAATTAGCAAAGTGTGCTAATTCTCATTTTTTTCTTTAATCCAAATATTTAATTGTTCAGTGTTAGACAATGCATTAAGTAAATTATTTTTTAGTCCAGGAATGTCCTCTTCAAGCTTGTATGTGAGATTTTTGATATACTCCCTTTTTGTAAATCCGTTTGCAGGACAAGAACTAGTTACGATAGGAAAATTATATTTACTTGCAAGGGATATAATATGCTGTTCATCTATATAAATCATTGGTCTTATTATGGTTAGGTCTGCTCTACTAAGGTAAGTTTTAGGCAGAAAGCTATTGATTCTGCCTTCGTAAAACATAGATAATAAAAGGGTTTCAATAGCATCATTTTTATGATGACCTAAGGCTATTTTATTGCAACCTAGTTTTTTGGCGTGATCATTTAGTGAACCTCTCCTTAAGTTGGCACATAGGGAGCAGGGGTTTTTTTCTTTTCTTATATCAAAAACTATTTCTTGTATTCGGGTTTTGAATAAATAATAAGGTACATTTAAATCTTTGCACATTTTAATCAGATCATTAAAGTTAGATCCAGCTCCAGGATCTATTGTTATTGCTATTAATTCAAAAGGTTCAGGTGAAAATCTTTTATAGGCATGTAATAGCTGTAATAAGGTTATGCTGTCTTTACCTCCAGAAAGTCCTACAGCTATTTTATCTCCTGCTTGTATAAGGTTATAATCTGTTACAGCTTTACGAAATCTACTTAATAATTTTTGCATAGTATTCCTCCATATGTTTTTGATTTGTTTATTGGCTGTGTTTTAAGAAGTTGTTGATTTTTATGAGAATTCAACAATTTTTTAAAACATAGTCTATTTATTATAATATAGTGAACATATGAAATAAAGAGGAATAATTAAGAAAAAAGAGAAAAATGAAAGAGTAAAGAATAAGAAAAAAGGTTATATAAATGGGATGTTTCAAGAGTTTGTGAGGGGAAAATAAAAAAAAATAAACTTGTATGCAAAATTGAGAAAAATGATGAAAAATGGAGTATTAACGAATAGAATTAGTGTAATGATAGAATGCGTTAGTTGAAAAAAAACGTATATCTGGGTATACTAATATTCGTTGGCGGGGTCAAAACAACGACAACAAAACAAAATAACAAAAGATGCTGGCATGGCTCAATTGGTAGAGCAACTGACTTGTAATCAGTAGGTTCCGGGTTCAAGTCCTGGTGCCAGCACCAACTTCGGAGGAGTTCCCGAGTGGCCAAAGGGGGCAGACTGTAAATCTGTTGCGTTTCGCTTCGATGGTTCGAATCCGTCCTCCTCCACCATATAAATGGGCGCATAGCTCAGCTGGGAGAGCACCTGCCTTACAAGCAGGGGGTCACAGGTTCGAGCCCTGTTGTGCCCACCATTTATGATGAGAAGTTGGAAAAAGTTATTATAAAATTGAATTATGGAGGAGTTCCCGAGTGGCCAAAGGGGGCAGACTGTAAATCTGTTGCGTTTCGCTTCGATGGTTCGAATCCGTCCTCCTCCACCATAAGACATCATAAGATGATGTCTTTTTTATTTGTAAACAAAATGTAAATGTTGATTTTCCCACATAAAGTTATACAGAAATTTATTGACATGATAATTTTACTATGATAATATTAGTTTGCTAATTAACAAATAGATATAGGATAAGAAAATGATGCTTATCAAGAGAGGTGGAGGGACTGGCCCTATGAAGCCCAGCAACCAGTACATTTTGTACTAAGGTGCTAATTCCTGCAGAGAAATCTGCAAGATAAGGAGAGTCATATAACTATTTAAAGTTACCTCTTCTTAATAGGAAGAGGTTTTATTATTTTTGTGAGAGGAGAGAATGTAAAATGAAAAGATTATTTACTTCAGAATCAGTTACAGAAGGACATCCAGATAAAATATGTGACCAAATTTCAGATTCAATATTAGATGCAATATTAGAAAAAGATTCACAAGGTAGAGTTGCTTGTGAAACTGCTGTTACTACAGGAATGGTTATGGTAATAGGAGAAATAACAACTAATTGCTATGTAGATATTCCTAAGATTGTAAGGAATACTATAAAGGAAATAGGATATACAAGAGCTAAATATGGTTTTGACGCAGATACTTGCTCAGTACTTACATCTATAGATGAACAATCACGAGATATAGCTATGGGGGTAGATGAGGCATTAGAATCAAAATTAGGAGAAAAAGATGAAATAGAAGCAGTAGGTGCTGGAGATCAAGGAATCATGTTTGGATTTGCAACAAATGAAACTCCAGAATATATGCCTCTTGCAATAAATATGGCTCATAAACTTTCAAGACAATTAACTGAAGTAAGAAAAAATGGAACTTTAGAATATTTAAGACCAGATGGTAAGACGCAGGTTACAGTTGAATATGAAGATGACAAGCCAGTTAGAATAGACGCAGTTGTTATTTCTACTCAACACGGACCAGAAGTTAGTCAAGAACAAATTAGAGAAGATTTAATGAAACATGTAATAGAAGAAGTAATACCAAGTGAATGGTTAGATGAAAATACTAAATATTACATAAACCCAACTGGAAGATTTGTAATAGGTGGACCACACGGAGATGCTGGTCTTACAGGAAGAAAAATAATAGTTGATACTTATGGTGGAGCAGGCAGACATGGTGGTGGTGCTTTCTCAGGAAAGGATCCAACAAAGGTAGACAGATCAGCTGCTTATGCTGCAAGATGGGTTGCTAAGAATTTAGTAGCAGCAGGTGTTGCCGACACTCTAGAAATAGGTCTTGCTTATGCAATAGGTGTTGCAAAACCAGTTTCACTTTTAGTAAATACATTTGGAACAGGTAAGGTATCTGATGATAAAATAGTTGAAGTTGTTAATAAGGTATTTGATTTAAGACCAGGTGCTATAATCAGAGATCTAGATTTGAGAAGACCGATATACAAACAAACAGCAGCTTATGGACACTTCGGAAGAACAGATGTAGATCTTCCATGGGAAAAATTAGATAAAGTTGAAGATATCAAAAAACTTTTATAAGAGAAAATAATGTTTTGTTATGAAAAAACTATTAGTTAAAAAACAATCGTAAGATAGATTATATTTATCTTTACGATTGTTTTTTTTAGACTTTTTGTAATTAAAGTAAGAATCTTTAGCTCAATATATATTTTTAACAGTTAAACTTTTGGATATTGTTTATTAGATATTACTTAAGTCAAAAATAATAATACATAGAATGGTTGAGAAATAGTCATAGTTTACATTATAATTAAATTAATAGGAGTAAATGAATTTTAGGAGAGATTTTATGACTGAGATACAAGGTACTGTAGAAGATATAGTTTTTCAAAATGAAGGTAACGGATATGTGGTTGCACATATAAAAGATAAAAAGAAAAAAATAACTATAACAGGATGTATACCTTACATTAATGAAGGACAAAACTTAAAATTGCAGGGAGAATGGGTAACTCACAAACAATTTGGACAACAATTTCGAGTTAAGTCTTGCGAAGAGGTTGTTCCAAACTCTTTAGAGGGAATTGAAAAATATTTATCATCGGGTATAATTGCGGGAATAGGACCTGTTACTGCAAAAAAAATTGTAGCTCAGTTTGGTGAAGAAATTTTAGATATACTTGATAATAATATAGAAAGATTGCAAGAAATAGATGGGATTGGAACTAAAAAGATAGAGACTATTTCTAAGTCATATTCAAAGCAAAGAGAAATAAGAAATATAATGGTTTTTCTTCAAACTTACGGAGTGACAGTAAAGCAATGTGTAAAAATTCATAAAAGATATGGAGCAAATTCTATAAATGTGGTTAAAGAAAATCCTTATGCTTTAACGGATCAAATATCAGGAATGGGCTTTAAGACTGCTGATAAAATTGCAAGAAGTTTAGGGATAGAAAAGGATTCACCTTTCAGAATACAATGTGGAGTAAGATATATTGTAAATCAATTTTGTGGCATGGGTAATACCTATATGCCTTTAGAAAAATTATTTAAGGAAGCAAAAAGTATACTTGGAGTAAATGAGGAAGCTATTGAAAGAAATCTTCAAGAATCAATGTTAAATGGAACATTAAAAGTAGAAATCATTGAAGGTAAAGAATGTGTTTTTACTATGCCGTACTATTATTGCGAATTATCAGTTACTACCAAGATAATAACTCTTACAACTGCTGGGTATGATGAAGTGAAAATTGATGTAGGTGAAGAAATAAATAAATTTGAAAAAGAAAATAATATAAAATTTGCAAAAATACAAGTAGAAGCTATAAAAGGTGCCTTCCAAAATGGAATTGAAATAATAACAGGAGGACCTGGTACAGGAAAAACAACTATAATTAAATGTATAACAGAGATATTTGAAGCTGCTTCCATGACGGTTTTTATGGCAGCACCAACAGGACGTGCAGCAAAGAGGATGAGTGAGGCAACAGGAAGAGAGTCAAAAACAATACATAGATTGCTGGAACTAGGGTTTAATGATGACGATGATATGGATTTTTTGAGGGGAGAAGAATCTCCTCTGCAATGTGATGTTTTAATAGTTGACGAAGCATCTATGATAGATGTTTTACTGATGAATAGTCTTCTGAAGGCTATTCCTATGGGTACAAGGCTGATTATAGTAGGAGATGCAGACCAGCTTCCTTCAGTAGGTCCAGGAAATGTTCTCAGAGATTTAATAGAGAGCAAATGTGTTAAAGTTGTAAGGTTAAAAGATATATTTAGACAGGCAGAAGAAAGTATGATTGTGGTTAACGCTCACAAGATAAATAATGGCGATATGCCAATCTTA
Source organism: Clostridium sp. ZS2-4 (assembly GCF_026719745.1). GTDB lineage: Bacteria > Bacillota > Clostridia > Clostridiales > Clostridiaceae > Clostridium_H. Next base: position 36,221 of record NZ_JAPPRQ010000052.1, on the reverse strand, counting down.
AACAAAAAAAATAAGGATTTTTATTTTATTAATTGCGAAGATGGAGAAGAGATTGGAGAGACTTTAGTAGGGCTTATAGATAGGAGATTGCCAAAGTTCAACAAAAACTGGAATAAGGTCAAGGATATACAAATACTATCTCCCATGAGAAAAGGAACATTAGGAATAACTAATTTAAATACTCAACTTCAGAAAGTATTAAATCCTAAGATGAAGGATAAAAATGAAAAACAATTTAAGGATAATATTTTCAGAGTAGGCGATAAAGTTATGCAAACTAAAAATAATTATAATTTAAAATGGGTTAGAATAGATGGTGAAGGAGAAAAGGAAGGACTGGGAGTTTTTAATGGTGATATAGGTTATATTACCGAAGTTGAAGAAGATAAAATTACTGTTGTTTTTGATGAGGATAAAGAAATTACATATGATAATATGTATTTAGATGAACTTGAATTAGCTTATTCTATGACTGTACATAAGAGTCAAGGAAGTGAATTTCCTGTGGTTATTATGCCAGTGTTTATGGGACCAACCTTACTTATGAATAGAAATTTACTTTATACTGGTATTACCAGAGCAAAGCAAATGGTAGTTTTAGTGGGAACTTCTAAAGCTATTCATTTTATGATTAGTAATAATAAAAGTTTTGAAAGGTATTCAGCACTGAGATGGAGAATATTGAATATATTAGAAGATGAAATTGATAATTCTAACAAAAGTTTAATTGGAGAGGATGAAAAATGATATGTTTTTAAAACATTCAAATCTTAAGGTAGAAAAGGAAACGATAAGTGAGGAAATACTAGCATGGAGTTCTAGTAGAGAAAAGTATTTGAATGTAACATCACCTCCATATAATTCATCGGAAATATTTATAAATATTATTTTAAATTTTGTTTATAGAAATAAAAAAGTATTGTATATAACGGATGAAAATAGTATTCAGGTAGAGATTATTGAAAAAATAAAAAAGATAAGTAAATTTAGAGGATATACATATTTAAAAGAAAAAAGTAATTTTGGAGATTCGTTATTACTCATTGCCAAACATGAAATGTTAAATAAATTAAACTATAAATTTGATTTAGTAATCTACGATGATATAAAAAGCTTTTCCTCACGTACTAAATATAAAATTATTGAAGCGATGACGAGTAAAGCAAAGGATAGTGCTAAAATAATAGCTTATTCCATAGAAAAAATTTTCGAAAATAAGAAAGAAATAATTTTGCCAGTAAGAGATAATTGTTATCCACTAATAGAGCCAAAATTTATAGGTACTCGAGTAGATATTAACAAAGATATTCCATATGTTGTGTATGAATACATAGAATGGTCTTTGAAAATAAAGCAAAAAGTGATCATATATGTTCCAAACGAAGCAAAAGTTAAAAGTGCGTATGAATATTTATCACTATATTGCAGTAAGTTAGATGGAAATGTTATTTTTTCCATTAAGAATAAAAGTGATAGGAAAATATTAGATAATTTTACAAAGATGAAACAAGGAATAATGATTACTAATGATTTTTATTTTGATGCAAAAAATGTTAATGTTATGGTATTTTTTGCCGATGATGAACTATTCAATTATAAAAAACTAGTGTATCTTTGTGGAAAGGTAGGTAGAAGTGGAAAAAGCCGCAAAGGCGAGGTTATATTTTTAGGTAATTGTGAAACGGAAGCCATAGATAAAGCTAAAAATATAACTAGACATTTCAATAAAGAAGCATGGGAAATGAATTTATTAAAAATATAAAATATTTATGTGAATGTGTTCTTAATGTTATATATAGTGATGATAGAGACTGTGTTCTGTGTAATGAATACGTAAGAGATGATAAATATTTATGTGACAAATGCAAATCTAAAGTAAAATTGTGTAAAAATCATTTCGAAATTAATGAAGAAAATTTTATAGTGAAGTGTTATAGCTCAGCATATTATTCAGATGTAATCAAAGAACTAGTTATAAAATTAAAATACAAAAGTGATTTTAAAGCAGGAGAAGTTTTAGTTGAATATATGTTAAATACTATAAAAAGTAAAAATATTAAATTCGATATTATTACTTTTGTGCCGTCAACTAAAGAAGCTATAAAGAGAAGAGGGTATAATCAGAGTAAGTATTTAGCTAAAGCTGTAGCATACAAAACAAATACCAAGATTTTAGAATTTTTAATAAAAGATAATGATACCAGAGATCAGATAGGTTTAAATGGAGAAGAACGATGGACGAATTTGAAAAATTCTTTTAAATGTATAAATGAAAAGTATCTTAATAATAAAACAATATTACTAGTAGACGATGTTGTAACTACTGGAGCTACAAGTTTTTATTGTGCGAAAACCATGCTTGGAAATGGTGCAAGAAATGTTATTGTATTGACTTGTGCTAAAAGTAGTTTATAAATGCCCGCTATGTCTAGTATAACATAAAAGTAATCAAATTTCCTCCAATAAATAATAACATAAAAAAGAAAAAAATGAAGGGAAATGACAGTAATACAATTTAAATTGATTAAATATTTTGTAAATTTGAAATATTGTTGTTGTTATTTGGACTGATTAGTAATAGAATATAGTAAAGACAAGCAATTCAATTGAAAATATCTTCAAAGACATAATGGGAGATATAACAAAAGGGGGATGGCTTTATGAAGATAACAGTGATGGGTAAAAACATAGCAATAACAGATGGTTTAAAGAATGCGGTAGAAACAAAGCTATCAAAATTAGATAAGTATTTTAATCCAGATGTAGAAGTGAATGCAACTTTAAGTGTTCAAAAGAATAAGAAAATAATAGAAGTTACTATACCTTTTAATGGAGTTATATTAAGAGGAGAAGAAATTAATGAAGATATGTATGCAGCTGTAGATATAGTTTTAGAAAAATTAGAGAGACAAATAAGAAAACAAAAAACTAAGTTGCAAAGAAAAAAACATGGAGATGCGCTGAAATTTCAATTTATTCCAGAATATATCCCTAGGAATGATGAAGATATAGATTCTAAAATTGTAAAAAGTAAAAAATTTCCAATGAAACCTATGAATAATGAAGAAGCTTTACTTCAAATGGAACTTTTAGGACATAGCTTCTTTGTATATACAAATGCAGAAACAGAGGAAGTTAATGTTTTGTATAGGAGGAAAGACGGTCAATATGGTCTTATAGAGCCGGAGTATTAATATAATAAGTAGTATTCTAAAAAGGAGGAGTATTCCTCCTTTTATTTTTAGTTAAAAATATTAAACAATGAACATTGATAATTGCAATATATGTATAATAAATTACAAAAAGTAAATGAAGAAAATTCAACATAATGTTAATAAAAATGTAAAAATTATTTAAAAGTGATAGTTATTGAATGGTTTATGATTAAATGTTATAATACAATGAGTGAAAATGTAAGTAGACAGTTTTATAAAACTTAAAATATATATTAGTGAGGATGAATAAAATGGGTTTGTTTGAGAAAATATTCGGTAGTTATAGTGATAGAGAATTGAAAAAGATAAAACCAATAATTGATAAAATTGAAGTATTAGATGAAGAAATGCAAAAGTTAAACGATGAAGAATTAAGAAATAAAACATTTGAATTTAAAGAAAGAATTTCAAATGGTGAATCAATAGATGATATTTTACCAGAAGCTTTTGCAGTATGCAGAGAGGCTTCAAGTAGAGTTTTAGGGATGAAACACTATAGAGTACAATTAATAGGAGGTATAGTACTCCATCAAGGAAGAATTGCAGAAATGAGAACAGGGGAAGGTAAGACGCTAGTTGCTACTTTGCCAGCTTATTTAAATGCATTGGAAGGTAAAGGGGTTCATGTAATTACTGTTAACGACTATCTTGCTAAAAGAGATAGAGATCAAATGAATGAGCTTTATGAATTTTTAGGATTGACAAGTGGAGTTATAATTCATGATTTGGATAATAATCAAAGACGTGAAGCTTATAATAGTGATATAACTTATGGAACTAATAATGAATTTGGATTCGATTATCTTAGAGATAATATGGTAATATATAGGGAAGAAAAAGTTCAAAGGGATTTACATTTTTGTATAGTAGACGAGGTTGACTCTATTTTAATAGATGAAGCAAGAACACCTCTTATAATTTCAGGAGAAGGAGAAAAATCTACTGATTTTTATAGAGTTGCTGATTTTTTTGCAAAATCCTTAAGTCAAGATGACTATACAGTAGATGAAAAAACTAATTCTGTTATATTAACAGATGAAGGTGTAGAAAAAGCAGAAAAATTCTTCCATATCGAAAACTATGCAGATGCAGAAAATATGCAAGTACAGCACCATGTAGTTCAGGCTTTAAAAGCTAATTATACTATGAAGAGAGATAAAGACTATATGGTAAAAGACGATGAAGTTATTATTGTTGATGAGTTTACTGGAAGACTTATGGAAGGTAGAAGATACAGTGATGGTCTTCACCAAGCAATAGAAGCTAAAGAAGGAGTTAAAATTCAAAAAGAATCTAAAACCCTTGCAACTATTACATTCCAGAATTATTTTAGAATGTATACTAAGCTTTCAGGTATGACAGGAACAGCTGAAACAGAAGAAGGGGAGTTCAGAGAAATTTATGGTTTGGACGTAGTAATTATCCCTACTAATAAACCTATAGCAAGAATAGATTCTCCAGATTTAGTTTATAAATCAGAAAAAGGTAAATATAAAGCAATAGTTAACGAATTAGAAGAAACTTATAAAAAAGGGCAGCCAGCACTTGTTGGTACAGTAAGTATAGAAAAATCAGAACTTCTTTCAGATATGCTAAAGAGAAAAGGGGTACCTCATAAAGTTCTTAATGCAAAATATCATGAAAAAGAAGCTGAAATAGTAGCAGATGCAGGTGAAAGAGGAAGAATAACTATTGCTACTAATATGGCTGGGCGTGGTACCGATATAAAACTTGGAGAAGGTGTTGCAGAACTTGGAGGTCTTAAGGTAATAGGTACTGAAAGACATGAATCAAGACGTATAGATAATCAGTTAAGAGGACGTTCTGGTCGTCAAGGAGACTCAGGAGTTTCTAGATTTTATGTTTCACTAGAAGATGATTTGATGAGAATATTCGGTTCAGAAAGACTTCAAGGAATAGTTGAAAAATTAGGATTAAGTGATGATGATGTTATAGAAAGTAAAATGGTTTCAGGTGCAATAGAAAATGCACAAAAGAAAGTTGAAGGAAATAACTTTGATGTTCGTAAAACTGTGTTACAGTACGATGATGTTATGAATCAACAAAGAGAAGTTATCTATAAACAAAGAGCTCAGGTTCTTGAAGGTGAATCTTTAAAAGAGTATGTTCAAGATATGATTGAAGATGTTATAGTAACGGCAGTTGATGCGCATATGTCAGGACTGGATGAAAATTTGGAAGAGGATATACAAAAGCTTATTACTTATTTAGAAGAAATATATCTGCCAAAGGGAACTGCAACTATTGATGAACTGAAAATTATGTCTGATGATGAAATAAAAGAAAAATTTGTTGAAATAGCTAAAGGCATATATGAGGAAAAAGAAGAAATGTTTGGTTCAGACCAAATGAGAGAAGTTGAAAGAGTTGTTCTTCTGAAGGTTGTTGATACTAAATGGATGGCTCATATCGATGATATGGATCACTTAAAACAAGGTATAGGGCTTAGAGCGTATAGACAGCAAGATCCTGCTCAGGCATATCAATTTGAAGGTAGTGAAATGTTTGATCAGATGATTCAAAATATCAAGCTTGAGACTATTAAATATTTATTCCATGTTCATGTTGAAAAAGCACCAGAAAGAGAAAGAGTAGCAAAAGAAACTTCAACAAATCAACCAGGAGATGATTCGGTTAAACATGAACCTGTAAGAAGAAAAGAAGATAAAATAGGAAGAAATGATTTATGTCCTTGCGGAAGTGGAAAGAAATATAAAAATTGCTGTGGAAAAGAACTTTAAACAGTATAAGAAAAGTAGGTACGCAAACTTGCTTATAATTTCCTTGAGTTTAAAGAGTAAGACTTAAATAAAAATTAAAAAATCCAGCTATGCTGGGTTTTTTAATTATATAATTAACTGGGTATAGGCTACTATTAAAAATGGAAAGGGTGATTTTATGATAATTCAGTTTGAAGAGGCTAAGAGTAAAGCTGCTGAAATTATGAAAAATTTAGATGAAGTGAGGGTTTCACTTTGACATTGCTGGTATAGAAATAAGAGTATCAGAACTGGAAAATAGAATGCAGGAGCCTAGTTTTTGGGATGATATAAACAAAGCACAAGAAACTACTCAAGAGGCAAAAAACTTAAAAGACAGGTTAGAAAAATATAATACTACATTGAGTAGATTAGAAGATATAGAAGTTTTAATAGAAATGAGCATAGAGGAAGATGATGAGTCTTCACTGGATGAAGTAAAAAATGAGCTAAAAGAAATTGAAAATATAATTGAGCAGTTTAAAATACAAATACTTCTCTCAGGAGAATATGACAAAAACAATGCAATAGTATCACTGCATTCAGGAGCTGGTGGTACAGATGCACAGGATTGGACTGAAATGCTGTTGAGAATGTATACAAGATGGGCTGATAAAAAAGGCTATAAGGTTGAAACTATAAGTTTGTTATCAGGAGATGAAGCTGGAATAAAAAGTATAGAACTAAAAGTAACTGGAGAATTTGCTTATGGTTATTTAAAAGCAGAAAAGGGAATACACAGATTGGTAAGAATTTCTCCTTTTAATGCAAATGGTAAAAGACAAACCTCCTTTGCTTCTATGGAAGTATTGCCAGAGCTTACAGAAAGTCAAGATATAGAAATAAAAGAAGATGATTTAAAAATCGATACTTATCGTGCCAGTGGAGCTGGTGGTCAGCATATAAATAAAACGGATTCAGCAGTTAGAATAACACATTTGCCTACAGGAATAGTTGTTCAGTGTCAAAATGAAAGAAGTCAATTCCAAAATAAAGATACTGCCATGAACATGTTAAAATCAAAGCTTGCAGAGCTTAAAGAAAGAGCACATAAGGAAAAAATTGAAGAACTTACAGGTGATCTAATGGATAATGGATGGGGAAGCCAAATAAGATCTTATGTTTTTCAGCCATATACTATGGTTAAAGATCATAGAACAAATGCAGATATGGGAAACGTGGATGCTGTTATGGATGGAGATATCGACTTATTTATAACTGAATTTTTAAAATGGAACAAATAATATGAAGGATAGAATAAGTATGAAAAAATGGATTAAAGAAATTAAGGTTATTCTATTAATTATAGCAATCATAGCTGGAACTTGGTTTTTTGCAGGGTTTAGGACTACTAATGAAAAGATAACTAATAGTACAAATGTTGCTAATGAACTCAAAAGAATTTCTGAACTTGCAACTTATAAGAACACATATACGGATATTATTTTCATAAAGGATAGTAAAAAAGTCCAAGATTTTACTATCCCTTTTACAACAAAGACATTATTGATAAAATATAGTGGATATGTAAAAGCTGGAGTGATTTTAGAAGATGCTGAGATATATGTTAATAGTAAAGAAAAAAAGATAAATTTGAAACTAAAAAAGGCTAAAGTGTTGGACAATGTTATAGATACAGATAATGTTAATATTTTAGATGAAAAATCTGCTTTGTTCAATAAAATTCAAGGACAAGAAATAATTAATGAATTAAACCGAAATAAAGGACAAGTAGTAGATAAACTTATCAAGGATGGTTTTTTAGAAAAAGCTAATGAAAATACTAAGATATTATTAGAAGGAATATTAAAGAGTATGGGATTTGAAAAAATAAATATTGAATTTATTTAAGCAGTACAATAAAAACCTATTATTATACAGAAATCAGTAATAATAGGTTTTTATTGTGTATAAAATCAGTTAATTAGTCATATTTTCAGCTACGCTTTCTATTCAAAGTAACCAAAATTAGAATAATACCCATAGATGATATTAATAGCCCTTGTTTATAATATAGAAATAGCAGATTTTCATTAAAGGCGTATTTTATTATTTCTTTTGAAGCTACATCATAGCACCGTTCGATGGCAGAAGTAGATATAAATTCAAGAGTATCCTCAGGTGTATGAATTCTTGATTTATCATCATCACAAAATGTTATAGCATCTATATTATTTTCTCTAAAGGCTTTATGATCACTGGCATTCTCAAAAAGATAGTTAAAGTGTATATGTTCATCTGAACATGTATTTGAAGCTGAACGCATAAGACTAGATTTTGTAGTATCGTTTTTGCCACCCATTATGCAAAGAGGAACTCCTTTGTCGCTGCCTATCATATCAAAATTGAAAACTTTACTGTCTGTAATGTGATTTTTATATTTCTTTACAAATTCAGCAGAGCCTAAACAACCAAATTCTTCTGCATTGAAGCCTATAAATAGTATATTTCTCTCAGGAGTACCTAAAGATTTTATGTACTCTACCATTTCTAACATAAAAGCTGTTCCAGAAGAATTATCAAGAGCACCTCTATAGATGTTATCTCCTAAATCTGTTCCTAAATGATCAAAATGAGCAGAAATAATTACAGGGCTGGAGTTTTTATTTTTACCCTCTATATATCCTAAAATATTCCTAGCTGAGGTTTTTTTATTTGTAAAAGGAATAAAACAATTTATGTTATAACCATCAGAAAGAGATTTTTTAAGTTCAGATAGTGTGTTTTTAGATAACATAATGCACATACTCCAAGGATCAGTAGATATAAAGGAACTTCTAAATTTTAAGGTATTATCTGAAGAAGAGTAAAGTAAAAAGTAATCAGAATTATATTTTATCTGTATGGAGTTCTCTCTTGACACAATCAAAGGATTTTGATTGTTAAAGTTAAATTTATTGCTTTTAAAATTCAACATATCTTCTTTATAATCTTTTCCATAGGTAAAACTTTTTATTATATTTCCATTTTTATCGGTTACATTTAAGTAAGGTTCTTTACCTTTAATTTTACTTGGATAGGTTAATTTAAAAGCTTGATCATATTCCCCAAGAAAGGGTTTTAAATCATTTTTGATAAATTGAAGCTTGATGTACTCTTCTATTTCTTGGTTTTCAATAGTACCTGTAAGTCTACCTTGAAAATGGTCAGAGGACAAATATCTTATTGTATTCATAACATTAGGTATGTTAAAAGTATGTATGGTATTATAGGTATTGAAGGTAAGATAAAAGATCATTAATAGTATACACATTATGAATTGTACAAAAAGTCTTTTCATAAACTACTCCTTAAAAATTAGTATATATATAGTTATGAGTGGATAAAATGTTATATGATGGAATGTGGACTTTTAACCTATAATAATGTAAAATAATGAAAGTAAAAGTAGCGTATATATGAATGAAAGAGTGGAGGAAAATATGAACAATATTATCAATGATAAAATAGCTAAAGAATTTGGTATAAGTATTAAGCAGGTGAATAGTGTTATTGAACTTTTAGATGATGGAAATACAGTGCCTTTCATTGCAAGATATAGAAAAGAAAGAACTGGTGGACTTGATGATATAGTTTTGAGAAGCTTTGCAGAAAGACTTACTTATTTAAGAAATTTAGAAGAAAGAAAAGCTGATGTTATAAGAATAATTGGAGAACAGGATAAGCTTACAGATGAACTAAAGCTTCAAATAGAAAAAAGCGAAACTTTAACTGAGGTTGAGGATATATATAGACCATTTAAGCCTAAAAAGAGAACTAGAGCCACAATAGCAGTAGAAAAGGGGTTAAAGCCACTTGCCGAAGCTATTTGGTGTGGAGAATTTAAAGGAAATATTGAGGACTATGCATCAGAATTTCTAGATGAAGAAAAAGTAGTAAATACAGTTGAAGATGCTTTAAATGGAGCAAAGGACATTATTGCTGAAATTATTTCTGATGAAGCAGAATTTAGAAAATGGATAAGGGAATTTGTGCGCAGAAATGGAATAATTGAGTGCAGTGGTGAAAGTGAAGAACCTACTCCTTACGAAATGTATTACAAGTATTCTGAAGCTGTCAGCAAGATACCTTCTCATAGAATACTTGCAATAAACAGAGGAGAAAAGGAGAAAGTATTATCTGTCAAGGTTATAAGTAACATGGACAAAATACTGGAGTTTTTAAATAAAAACTGTTTGAAGAAAAATAATATTACTGATGAATATATAGCAGCAGCAGCGGCAGATTCACTAAAGAGGCTTATATATCCATCTATTGAAAGAGAAATAAGAGCAGAGCTTACAGATAAGGGTGAAGAAGGAGCAATAGGAATCTTTAAAGCAAATCTTAAGGCACTTTTAATGCAGCCTCCAATAAAGGGGAAGATTGTGCTTGGGTATGACCCAGGATTTAGAACAGGATGTAAAATCGCTGTTTTAGATGATACGGGAAAGCTAGTGGATACAGCCACAGTATATGCTACTGCACCACAAAATGATGTTCAAGGATCTATTAAAATTCTTAAAGAGTTAGTTTATAAGCATAATGTAGATGTTATATCTCTTGGAAATGGTACAGCCAGCCGTGAATCGGAAGAAGTATTGGCACAGCTTATAGATGAAGTAAAAAAAGAAACAGGCAAGGAGTTATCTTACGTGGTTGTATCAGAGGCTGGAGCTTCTGTTTATTCAGCTTCAGAACTTGCATCTAAAGAATACCCTGATATAAATGTTTCTATAAGAGGAGCAATATCAATAGGGCGACGACTTCAAGATCCGATGGCTGAACTTGTGAAGATAGATCCTAAATCTATAGGGGTAGGACAGTATCAGCATGATGTAACACCGAAAAGACTTGATGAATCTTTAAGTGGAGTTGTAGAAGATGGGGTAAATAGTGTTGGGGTTGATTTGAACATTGCTACACCGTCACTTTTATCTTATATATCTGGTATAAATGCTTCTATTGCTCAGAATATAGTAAATTATAGAGAAGAAAATGGTAAATTTAAAAATAGAAAAGAAATATTAAAGGTTAAAAGATTGGGACCTAAGGCGTTTGAACAATGTGCTGGATTTTTAAGAGTTCCAGAAAGTGATGAAGTGCTTGATAACACTGCAGTTCATCCAGAGTCATATAAAGCAACTAAAGGGCTTTTGAAAAAAATAGGCTATAGTAATGAAGATGTTTTAAATGGAAAGTTAGTTGATGTAGACAGTAAAGTAAATGTTATAGGAATTGAAGTTTTAGCTGAGCAATTAGGAATTGGTGTGCCGACTCTTAAAGATATAATAAAAGAAATTATAAAACCAGGACGTGATCCTAGAGAAGAACTTCCAAAGCCTATATTTAAAAAAGGAGTAGTTGACATAAATCAGCTGAAACCTGGCATGGTTTTAACTGGTACAGTGAGAAACGTAGCTGATTTTGGAGCTTTTGTAGACATTGGAGTACATCAAGATGGATTAGTACATATAAGTCAGCTTTCAGATAAATTTGTTAAACATCCTTTAGATATAGTAAAGGTTGGAGATGTGGTAGAAGTGAGTGTGTTGGAAGTAGATGATAAGAGAGGAAGAATATCACTTACTATGAAAAAATAAAGTTGAATTTTCTCAAATAAGTGTTATAATTATTTATGAATAAAAGTTAAATAAACATATCTTCAGGGCAGGGTGTGATTCCCGACCGGCGGTAAAGTCCGCGAGCCATAGGAATATGGTTGATTTGGTGAAATTCCAATACCGACAGTAAAGTCTGGATGGTAGAAGGTATAGGTAGCTTATGTTTAATAGGATTTTTTGCCCTGACAATTTTAAATTTGTCAGGGCTTTTTGTTTGACATCTACCAATACCCGTGGAGATTATGCAAAATTAGGGGGAGAAAAAATGAAACAAACTAATTTAAACAAAACGATTAAAATTTCACTTCTATCAGCAATAGCTTTTGTACTTATGTTCTTTGAAATACCATTACCTATTTTTCCAAGCTTTTTACAAATAGATTTAAGTGATCTTCCAGCTTTACTTGGAACTTTTGCGCTGGGACCTGTTAGTGGTATATTAATTGAACTATTTAAAAATGTGCTTCACATAGTTTTTAAAGGAACTCAAACAGGTTTTGTGGGAGAATTTGCTAATTTTATTGTAGGTTCAATTTTTGTAGCTACAGCAGGAATTATATATAAAATGAGAAAATCTAAGAAAACTGCTATTTTAGGATTGGTAGCAGGAACAATAGTTATGTCTTTGGGTGCATCAGTATTAAATTACACTATATTATTACCTTTGTATGCAAAAATATTTAAAGCGCCAATTGAAGCATTTGTTGCAATGGGAACAGCGTTAAACTCTAATATTAAAACTGTAAAAGATTTAGTTCTGTTATCAATATTACCATTTAATATTTTAAAAGGAATTATGGTATCAGTAGTAACTATACCAGTTTATAAAAGTATTTCACCAATCCTTCACAGAGAAGAAGTGCTTCAAGAAAGTAAAAAAAGAGCTTTGGGTAACTAGATATAGTTGAAAATTGAAAGTGGAGAGTTGGACTATAAAGTTTAAAATATAAACATAAGAGACCATAAGGATACAAATATCTTTATGGTCTCTTATGTTTATTTCATATAATTTAAAATGGAATAAATATATATATAAACTTTCAACTCTCAAATTTCAATTCTCAACTATGTAAAACGTCTCTTTTCCACATGATAACAGCGTCTATATTGCCTTCATAGTAGTTTTTTCTTATGCCTTCTTCTACAAATCCAAACTTTTTATATAGGTTTCTAGCCACGGTGTTATTTTCTCTTACTTCAAGGGTTATGGATGGTATTTCATATTCTGTACAAATTTTTAATATGCCTTCCATTAATAAATTGCTTCCACCCATGCCTCTATAATCAGGATGAACAGCTACGTTTGTAATGTGTGCTTCGTCTATGATAAGCCATATGCCTGCATAACCTATAACTTTATTTTCTTTTTTCAAAACAATATATTTTGAAAATTTATTTTTTATTTCATTTTGTAAAGCCGATAAACTCCAAGGTGGATTAAAGCATATATTGTTAATTTGCAAAACATCTTCTGTATCTTTTTCTTCAATGTACGATACTATAAAATTATTCATTTATACTCATTCCTGTTCTATTTTCATATTCTCTTTCAGCTTGTGACTTTCTAAGATAAATAGGAGCAAAAGTTAATAAATTATCACTTTCACCATTTTTAAGTTTTAATAGACCTAACTCACCAAGAGAAGCTGCTTTTGCCACATTCAAATGAGCAGGAGCAAAATATGGATTTTCAAAGCTTTCACTTAATTTTCCTTTGAATTTAGGCACTGCATCTCCAACAAAAGTAACAGTAGATGGCGTATATTCTTTTATTACTGAAATTAATTCATCGATATGAACAGCAATATAATCAGTCAATTGTTTTAATTCTTCATTTTCAAATTTGTATAGTGCTGTATATACATTATCTCTTAAAGCATCCATTATAGGACAAATAATTCCTGGTGTATAAGCTAAATTATATGCTAGGGCATCTAAGGTTGAAATACCTATAAAAGGTTTGTCAGTTCCTTGAACTAAGCCCTTTACTGTTGCCATTCCTATTCTAAGTCCGGTAAAAGAACCAGGACCTTTTGAGACAACATAGCCATCGATATCATTTAGCTGTAATTTTAAGTTGTTTAATAGATAATTTATTTCGGGCATCAAAATAACAGAATGCTGTTTTTTATCATTAAAAGTTATTTCTCCAAGTAATTTGTTATCCTCTAAAATTGCGCATGCCGCACTTGATGTAGAGGTATCTAAACTAAGAATTTTCATAGTTTAATCTCCTTTACGTAATTATATCTGTCACTATTATATTGTATACTTATTTTTCTGAAATTTACACCCATATCAGGTAATTTTTCAACAGTTATTCTTAGATGATCTTCTGGTATCAATTCCTCGATATAGTTGGCCCATTCAATAATACTTACGCCATCCCCGAAGATATATTCATCAAAGCCTATGGCCTCAATTTCATCGGGGTCATTAACTCTGTACACATCAAAATGATATAATTTTAATCGTCCATCATATTCGTTTACAATATTAAATGTAGGGCTGGTTATATGATCATCTACATCTAATCCTTTTGCAATACCTTTAGTTAAATGGGTTTTACCTGTTCCTAAATCTCCAATTAGGCAGATTATATCACCTTCATTTGCATTTTTACCTATTTCAGTTCCGATAGAAATAGTTTTTTCTACACTATCAACAATAAATTCCATATGTGTTCACTCCTAATTTTAAACTTTTTATATATCACATATACTCATAATTCTACACTCTTTTTCTTTATTTAAACATTTCTCTAAAAACTTAATAATGTAATTCAGAACTAATTTTATCATACTATTAGGAATAGTAAAATATGATAAATATGAAATGTAATGGGCAAAAAAATAATTTGAAGAAAAAATAATATTCAAATATTTTTAATTTTGCAGGATATATATATATCGATGGAGAAAGAATATAATAATATTCTTAATGAATAAAGCAAAGGGGGATTACCAGCATGCTAGTAAGTAATTTGTTATTATCAAAGGAAGAACTAACTGTTGTATCACCTAAAGAATCAGCTGAAAAAGCTCTGGATTTAATTAAGAAAAATAATCTTTTATCCATACCAGTAGTAGATGGAGATAAGTTTTATGGTTCTATATCAAAGGAAGCAATTTATGAAACCATTTTTGAACTGGATGGAGAGAGAGAAAAACTATTGTCAAAATTAGTAGTAGAAGAGTTAATGATAAAAGATTTACCAATGGTAAATCCTACTCAACAATTGGAAGAAGCAATTGTATTACTTGAAAAAGGACATATACCTTTTATAGCTGTAATAGATAAATATAATAAATTTCATGGCATAATAACACATAAGATTGTATTTCAACAATTTACTGATATTTTGGGAATAAATAAAGGTAAAAGAATTTCAATAATAACTCATGAAACTAAAGGTCAGCTTTCAAAACTTTCAAAAATAATAACTCAAAACGGCGGAAATATAATGAGTACAGTTGTAATTGATCCTAGAAGTGCTTTTAATTTAAGGGAGATAGTGATTAGAATAAAGCCAGATAACTTTGGGGCTATTGTGAAAAAAATAAAAGAGGCAGGATTTAATGTAGAGACTTGAAGATATTCGATTTTATAACTATATTTGTGTATAAAAATTACTATAGGATAACTCCTATAGTAATTTTTAATTCAAGTAATCTCTTTTTATTTAATAAGTTTTGAGCAAAGCTTAAATTCTGGTGTGCCTGCTTCTTTCAATAAATCAAACAATACTGTTTCAGTATTTGTAATAGTAGCACCCATGCTTCTCATTAAATCTAAACCATTTGTATAATTTGCTTTTGTTCTTGAAACTACTGCATCAGCTACTACAAAAACTTCATAGCCTAAAGATATTAAATCTCTAGCTGTTTGAAAAACACAAATATGAGTTTCTGTACCTGTGAGGATTATTTTTTTTCTTCCTAGTTCTTTAAGGGTACAGATAAATTCTTCAGAACAAGCTGAAAAAGAGTTTTTTTCAAATTTTAGTGCATTTTTCAAGTTAGTACTTATTTTAGAGTCTGTTCTTCCAAGACCTTTTGGATACTGTTCTGTAAAAAGCATTGGTATATTCATTTCTTTGGCTGCTGAAATCAAAACATTATTTTTTTCAATAATTTGTTCTCTGTATTTCATAGCTGACATTAATTTTTCTTGAAGGTCAATAATTAATAAGATAGAATCTTCTTTAAATAAAGTAAATTTGTTCATCTTTAAACACCCTTTCCTTTAGTATTAGAGACTATATATATCGCAATTATAAATATTCATTGCCAATGATCAATTTATGAAAAAACTTTATTGAAGTTTTAATACAATGAATAGTATTTATTGCAATTTATATATTTAAAAAATTTATGTTATAGATTATAAAAGTCTGTCATTAAGATTATTATAACAAAGCTAGATTAATGTGACGAGCACTATTTAGTGAATGGTATGTTTTTTATCTATTATTTACATATTTCTTATTTCTAAATATTTTTATTGAAAATGAAAAAAAACTATTGCATATAGTTTAGTATCGTGATATAATAATTCTCGTGTCGAAGGGGTATGGCTCAATTGGTAGAGTAGTGGTCTCCAAAACCATTGGTTCCGGGTTCGAGTCCTGGTGCCCCTGCCAGATAAAAGTCAGTAGAATTAATAATTCTACTGACTTTTTACTTTTTCTTGAAAATATAGATTTTTATTATTTTGACAATCAACGTGTTTTAAGTTTTTTTATAGTTACTAAGTCAGTAATAAAATAAGTATATGAAAATAACTTCTTCATATACTTCAAGAAGTTAACTCAAATAAAAGTTAGAAATTAGAAGATAAAGAAAGAATGTTGAATATGCAAATATTCAACATTCTTTTATATATTTATGAGAAATAATGATGAATATAAAATAAATTATTAATTGGCATGAGAAATTAGAAAATATTTCTAAAATTTAAGAAAGATTTAAGGTTTTAGTAATCTTTTTTAAAAAAAATTAAGGTATAATTTAGGTATTAAATAGAAATAAAAGAGGGGATTTAAAATGGATAAAGTACTTTTTTTGAAACAATATATAAGAAATCCTAGAACAATAGGAGCGGTAATGCCTAGTTCACAAGCTCTTGCAGAAAAAATGGTGGAGAGTATAGATTTTGATAATGCAAAATGTATAGTTGAATATGGACCGGGCACAGGAGTATTTACAGAGAAATTAGTAGAAAATAAAAGAGAAGATATGCCTTTAATTGTTATAGAATTTAATGAAGGTTTATGTGAAGTTTTAAGAGAAAAATTTAGAAATGAAAAAAATGTACATATAATAAATGATTCGGCTGAAAATATAGATAGATACTTGGAAGATTACAATATTAAAGAATTAAGATATGTAGTGTCAGGACTACCTTTTGCATCATTGCCAAAAGAAATGTCAGATAATATTTTAGATAAAACTAGAAATATTTTAGATAAAGATGGACAGTTTATAACTTTTCAATATACCTTATTTAAGAAAGCGTATATAAAAAAATTCTTTCCTGCAATAAATATAAAAAGAGTCATTAAAAATTTCCCACCAGCATACGTATTTACGTGTTCTTCAAGATAATAACAAAAAAATATTAACCAGCAGCCGGGTGTATTGATTATTACAAATTATAGGTGATAAACTGAACTGGCTACTGGCTACTGGCTACTGGCTACTGGCTACTGGCTAGTTTGATACTTGTTTAAAGACATTAGCTATTTTTTCAAGATTTTCAATATAGTCTGGTGAAAGTGGAGCTATTAATTGCGCTTTGCCATTTATTTCATCAGCAAAAGTTTTTGATTGCTTACTATCGATTTCTGCTTGATAAAAGATAGTTTTTATTTCTTTTTCTTTTGCCATATCTATTATTTTCTGCAAATTTTGAGGTTGAGCATCTTTTCCTTCAGCTTCTAAGGCTATCATATTTAATCCATATTCATCACAAAAATACCCAAAGGCTGGGTGATATACGATAATAGATTTATTTTTTAAATTAGTTAAAGAAGATTTTATATCATTATCAATCTTATCAAGTTTTTTTATATATTCTTCTGCATTTTTTTCATAAATAGATTTATTGCTTGGATCAATTTGGGATAATTGTTCTTTGATAGTGTTAATTATGATTTTAGTGCGTTTGGGAGATAACCATATATGAGGATCACGTTTTCCAGGGGTAAATTCTCTATCAGGGTAGATTTTTGCAACTTCTTTGTCTAAATTAATAATTTTTAAACTTGAATTTAAATCTTTTGCTTTTGGAAGAATAGAAGAACTTTCAGTAGGAACTCCTATAGAAAAATATATTTTTGCTTTACTGAATCTTTCTATAAGATCTGGTGTGGGTTGAAAATTTTCAGGACTTTGACCCGATGGAATCATGGTAACCACATCTGCCAATCCTCCTGCAACTACTTTTACAAAGGTTTTCTCAGGGACTATAGATACTGCAACAGAAAGTTTTTCTGATATTTCACATTTAGAAGTAGTTTTTTCACTAGAACAACTTACTAGAAAGATGCATGCAGTCAGAAGAATGAGTAATGATAAATTTTTAAGGAAAATTTTCATGGAATACCTCCTAAAGTGATGATGGGCATAATTAAAAAACTTAAAATATAAACCTATTATATAATTTTAGCCCTCAAATTAAAATATATTCCATATTAAATAATATTTTCATAAATACTTTATAATTTTACCAATTAAGCTTATCATTATTTTCATAGACAGAGAATTCATAGAGTGATATAATTACACTGTTTTTCATATGAAACAATTTTTTTCATCAGAGGAGAGGTAATATGAAAAAAATAACTTCCTTGATAGTAATATTTATAATATTGTTTTCAGGGTGTAATTCTAGTGCCGCAAAGTCTTATAAAGATGGTGATAACATAAAAAAACAGCAGAAAGAACAACAAGAACAAAAAGAACAAAAAGAACAAAAAGCTGTGATAAATCAACAATATAGCTTTGGACCTGCAGCAGATTTATCTGTGATAGATGATGAAACTAAAAAAGAAATACAAGAATTTTTAAATAAATTAGGTGATGTTCCAAAGGATACTATTTCTTTTAATAGTATGGGATTGCGATATTTGGAAGAAGGGGAAATAGTCATAGATTTATTGGTTAGGAATGGATACTCTTATTCAATATTCAATTTAGATGTAAAGTTAGATATAGTAGTTAATGAAGAAGTGGTTGCTTCGGAAAATTTTTTCTTTTCTAAAGAGGATTTCGGAGTATTACCTCCAAATATGTCTAGACCTTGGAGTATTATATATTACCCAGAAGAGATAAAAAATGATAAAATTAAATTAGAAAATTATACTATAAAAAGTACTTATCAGTATGAATTCTAGAATAGGGGGAGTTTAGAATGCAAGAGTACGATATAGTAGTGGTTGGTGGAGGACCAGCCGGACTTGCAGCAGCAGTAAAAGCTAAAAATGAAGGGGCAGATAGTATTTTGGTTTTAGAAAGGGAGAATCAGTTAGGTGGAATGCTTAACCAATGTATTCATAGTGGTTATGGGCTTGGAATTTTTAATGAAGAACTTACTGGACCAGAATATGCTCAAAGATTTATCGATGAATTAATAAAATTAAATATAGAATATAAGTTAGATACTATGGTTTTAGATTTTAGTAGTGATAAGCTTCTAACAGCAGTGAATGATAAAGAAGGGATTATACAAATAAGAGCAAAAGCGGTCATACTTGCAACGGGGTGCCGAGAAAAGCCTAGAGGTGCAATAAGTATACCTGGAAGTAGAATTGCAGGTATTTATACTGCGGGTACAGTTCAAAAATTTATTAATCTTGAAGGGTATTTGCCAGGAAAAGAAGTAGTAGTTTTGGGATCAGGAGATATTGCTCTTATGATGGCTAGAAGAATGACCATTGAAGGGGCAAATGTTAAAGCTGTTATTGGAATTATGCCTTGTCCTGAGGGAAGTGAAAAGAATGTAGTCAAATGCCTAGATGATTTTAATATACCATTAAAATTGTCTTATACAGTTATAAATATAAAAGGAAAAGAGAGAGTAGAGGGGGTTACTATAGCTGAAGTTGATAAAAACAAGGTACCAATAGAGGGCACTCAGGAATACATAGAGTGTAATACCTTATTACTATCTGTTGGATTATTTCCAGATAATCAGCTTGCAGTGAAAGCCGGAATAAATGTGCTTTCTTCTACAAGAGGTCCAGAAGTTGATGAGGATATGAAAACAAATATACAAGGAGTATATGCTTGTGGAAATATCTTATATGTTCATGATATGATAGAGCATATTACTGAAGAGAGTTATAGAGCGGGTAAAAATGCAGCGGAATATGTAAAGAAAATAAGTAAAAGAAGCCTATAGAAAAATTTTTCTGTAGGCTTTTAAAATAACTTTTTTAAGCAGTTGTGACATAATATTGTTTGACCTTTATTAGCGAAAATGGCATTTTCTTTTTTGATGGATTTACCACAGATTTCACAGTGAAGTTGATTTTCATTTTTTATTTTATTTTTTGGCTTAGGTACTCCATTTGATTTTTTATTTGGTGGAGGAGAATATTCCATAGGAGGAGAAGAAACTTGTTTTTCACGTATTTCGTAATTCATATAATAGCTGCTTTCTCCAAAAAGTTCTAGTTCAAATCTGGGATTTTTATCATCATAATATTCTTCTATAATAAGCCTGCGTATTTGAGCATCATTAATAATTATTCCACTTTTCTCAATACCGTCGAAGATACTCTTAGGTATATTAGTAGTATCGGGATGTCTTTTTTTACTTTTATAATAAACCTTTAAAATGGCTATTAAAGATTCTGTAAGCACAGTATTAGGGTTTTGCAATCTTGCTTCATAAGCTATTTGTTCTTCATATATAGCATATCTATCGTGATACTTACCAGAATTGTTAGGTAAAATTGATCTGCCATGAATATTAGAAAGTTTAAAATTCGATTTTGAGATAGGAGAACCTTGTATTATAATTTTAGCATAAGTATTAGACATAATGTTAACTCCTTTTATGTTTCTTTCAAATCTAATTATAGCACATATGTTCGATTAAATTAATATTAAATTTTACAGAGAGGTATAATTGTGAAACAAATATATAGTAAATATAATTCACCTTTAGGAAAAATCTATATAGTTTTAAATGAAAAAGGTATTTGCAGAGTGGAATTTGGAGAAGAAAGCTTTGAGGTATTTAAAGCTGAAAATAAAAAAATAAGGCGAGATGACTATGGAAGTGGAAAGGTTATTGAACAATTAGATGAATATTTTAAAGGAAAAAGAAAAAAGTTTACCATTCCGCTGTCAATTCAAGGGTCGATATTTCAAGAAAAAGTTTGGATGGCGTTAATTTCTATTCCTTATGGAGATACTAAAAGTTATGGAGAAATTGGAAAAGTTATTGGAAAGCCAAAAGGAGCACAAGCTATTGGTCAGGCAAATAAAGCTAATAAAATTCCTATATTCATACCATGCCACAGGGTTATAAGCAAAGATGGAAATATTGGTGGATATATGGGGAAAATAAATGGAAAAGAAATATATATGAAGCAGTTTTTATTGGATTTGGAAAGAACACATAAATTACACACAAATGAATATTTGCGTAATGAATGTTAATAAAGTATAATTATTGCTGGAAAATGTTTAGAATTAACTTGGGTTATTAATATATAAGAGAGGTATAAAAATGGAAAAGGATATGAAAATACTGGCTATAGAGTCAAGTTGTGATGAAACTGCAGCAGCAGTAGTAGTAAATGGAAGAAAAGTTTTATCTAATGTTATAGCTTCACAAATAGATATTCATACTAAGTTTGGTGGAGTAGTTCCGGAGGTTGCTTCAAGAAAGCATATAGAAGCTATAGCTTTAGTTGTACAAGAAGCTCTGGATGAAGCTAATTTAACATTGAAAGATATAGATGCTGTAGGGGTTACTTATGGACCTGGACTTGTTGGCGCTTTACTTGTTGGGGTTCAATATGCAAAAGGACTTGCTTATGCAATAGATAAACCTTTAATTGGAGTAAATCATATAGAAGGGCATATAAGCTCTAATTTTATACAATATAAAGATTTGGAACCTCCATTTGTTTGCCTTGTAGTTTCAGGAGGACATACTTTTATAGTATATATGAAAGATTATGGAGAATTTGAAGTTTTAGGCCAAACGAGAGATGATGCGGCTGGTGAGGCTTTTGACAAAGTAGCAAGAGCTATTGGACTAGGATATCCTGGAGGTCCCAAAATAGATAAGGTTTCCAAAGAAGGTGATGAGGATGCTATAGTTTTTCCAAGAGCTAATTTTCATGATAAGGATTGCTTGGATTTTTCCTTTAGTGGTATAAAATCAGCTGTGCTGAATTATCTAAACAAGATGAATATGAAAGAAGAAGAAGTGAATAATGCTGATGTAGCAGCTTCTTTCCAAAAGGCAGTAGTGGATGTTTTGGTAGATAATGCTATGAAGGCATGCGAAAGAAAAAAGGTAGACAAAATTGCTATTGCTGGTGGAGTAGCTTCAAATTCCTGTCTAAGAACTTCAATGATTGAGGAAGGAAAGAAAAAGGGGATAAAGGTATTGTTTCCAGAACCAATATTATGTACAGACAATGCAGCTATGATAGGAAGTGCTGCTTATTACGAGTTATTAAGAGGAAAAAGAGCTTCTTTAGAATTGAACGCGATTCCAAACTTAAAATTGGGAGAAAGATAATAAGTTGGTTATATAGCCAGCTTATTTTTATTTTTTGTTTATGGTGAAAGGTGAGTTTTATACAAAGGTAATTCCTAAAATTATTCAACAAAATAGTCAAGTAGATAAAATTAGGAGTAGATTTTTATAGTTATATTATTGGCGTTTTTACAAGATATGAAAGATTGATTAAAACATATTGCAATTATTAGAAAATAATGATATAATTAGAAAATATAGGGAGTGAATAAATATTTGTATTGTAGGTATTTGTTTCCAATAGAGTATTAATATTTTTATGAAAAAATTTTAACTAAGCTGCAATGGGGTGATGTTTTGATAACATATTTGCTGATTAGTTGAAATTGTATTAAATATAAACTGATTTTGTTTATAAAATTCAAAAATAAAAGTTTCAGGCATAAAATAAAAACATAACACTGAATGGATAAATATACAATTATGATTACGTTTGCATAACTGTATGAATTCAAAAAAAAAGAATTATTTTACCTGAAACGCTGCAAAAAGGGGGAGGAAATATGAAGAAAAAAATAATTTCAGTAGTTTTGGCATCTGTTTTTGTTGTCAGCAGTTTACTTGTAGGATGCGGCAGCAAAAGTAATGAAAAAAGTACTGGGGCAAAAGGAAATGCTGAAAAAACATTGGTATTTGCACAAGGTGCTGATCCCAGAGGATTGGATCCAGCTTTTGTAGATGATGGTGAATCTGCTAAAGTTATGGTAAATGTTTATGAGGGATTGCTAAAATACAAAAGTGATTCTACAGATTTAGAACCATGTCTTGCAACAGAATGGAATGTAAGTCCTGATGGAAAAGAGTATACTTTTAAATTACGTCAAGGAGTTAAATTTCATGATGAAACTGATTTTAATGCTGAAGCAGTAAAGTTTAGCATAGATAGGCAGTTACCTCCAAAGAGAACAGATGATATGCCATATGCATCTTTTACTTTTGGACCAGTAGATAAGGTGAAAGTAGTAGATACTTACACTGTTAAAATTCTTTTGAAAGAGCCATATACTCCATTTCTTGCAAATTTGGCTATGTGTCTTGCAGCGCCTATAGTAAGTCCAACAGCTGTAGAAAAATATGGAGATAAGTTTATAGAAAATCCTGTAGGAACTGGACCATTTAAATTTGTTAAATGGGATAGAGGACAGTCAATTGTTTTGGAAAGAAACGAAAAATATTGGGATAAAAAGGCTAAAGTTAATAAAGTTGTGTTTAAGTTTACTAAAGAGAATTCTGTTCGTGCTAGTGAACTCATGGCAGGGCAAGTAGATATTATTGATGGAGTTGATCCTAATGATGTTGCACAAATTGAGAAATCAGGCTCAAATGTGCTTAAACAGCCAGGAATGAATATAAATTATATGGCATTTAACTGTTCTAGACCTCCATTTGATAATGCGAAGTTAAGAGAGGCAATAAGTCATGCTATAGATAGAGAAGAATTAGTTAAATTCTTATATCAAGGATATTCAGAAGTAGCAAATAGCCAGATGCCAAGCTTTATACCAGGATTTAATGATAAGGTTAAACCTTATGAATACAATCCAGAAAAAGCAAAGGCTATGTTAAAGGAGTTGGGAAAAGAAAACTTACAAATAAAAATGATAGTTTATTCAAATCCAAGACCATATAATCCAGTAGGACAAAAACTAGCAGAAGCTATTCAAGGATACTTATTAAAGGTTGGAGTTAAAGCTACAGTAGAACCTTATACTTGGACAGAATATAAAGAAAAAACAAAACAAGGTGAAGGAGATATAATGTTCTATGGATGGACTGGAGATAATGGAGATGCAGATAACTTCTTATCACTACTTGATTCAAATGAAATCGCATCAAGTCTGAATGCAGCAAAATATAAAAATGATAAAGTAGATAAACTTCTTGCTGAAGCAAGACAAACGCCAAATGGAGAGGTGAGAAATGAATTATACAAAGAAATTCAAGAAATACTAGCAAAAGATGCACCATGGTTGCCAATTTCAAGTGCTCAGAGTATGGCAGCATATTCGTCTAAGGTTAAAGGATTTAAGTATCATCCAACGGGAGTTATATTCTTAAAGGATGTCGATAAAGAGTAGTTTAATAGTAAAACTTATAAATGGAAACCCCCTTTTGTGGGTTTCCCATTTTCATATTTGGATATAGGGGGAAAATATATGGTTAAATATATAGTCAAAAGACTGCTTATGCTTATTCCAGTTTTAATTGGAGTTTCCATAATGGTATTTTTAGTAATGCATGTATTTACAAACGATCCTACAAGTATAATTTTAGGACAACATGCAACTACTGAACAGATTGCAAAGCTTAGAGAGGAATTGGGATTAAATCAACCATTATATATACAATATTTTGAGTTCTTAAAAGGTATATTGCAAGGGGATTTAGGAAATTCGCTTATTACTAAAACTTCTGTGGCAAAAGAGTTAGGTTCAAGATTTCCAGCTACAGTTGAGCTTGCTTTAGTTTCAATTATATTAGCTTCAATTTTTGGTATTCTTATAGGGGTTATCTCAGCTGTTAAGCAGAATACAATTGTTGATTATATAAGTATGATTATATCTTTACTAGGAGTATCAATGCCTATATTTTGGCTTGGGCTTATGCTTATTGTATTGTTTTCTGTAAATTTAGGGATTTTGCCTGTAGCTGGAAGAATACAAATTGGAATGGAACCACAGCATATTACAGGATTATATTTGTTAGATAGCTTACTCACGGGAAACATGGAAGCTTTTAAAGATGCTTTAAGTCATATAATATTACCAGCTGTTGCTCTAGCATCATATTCTACTGCTATAATTACACGTATGACAAGGTCTACAATGCTTGAAGTAATAAGACAGGATTATGTACGTACTGCAAGGTCAAAAGGAGTTTTTGAAAAAGTTGTTATATTAAGTCATGCTTTAAGAAATGCTTTAATTCCTATTGTTACAGTAATAGGACTTCAATTAGGTTCTTTACTTGGCGGAGCGGTTTTAACTGAAACTGTTTTTTCATGGCCGGGGATTGGAAGCTATACCGTAGATGCAATTTTAAAATCAGATTATCCTGTAGTTCAAGGATCTGTTATGATGTTAGCAATAATATTTGTCGTTGTAAATTTACTTGTAGATCTACTGTATGCTCAGTTAGACCCAAGAATCAAATATTCTTAAAGGAGGTCTTAATATGGAAAATAATTTAGAAGTAAAAGATAATTTTATAGATAAAAGTGAAGAAATGAAAGAAAAAAAGAATTTTTCTCAATGGAGAGAAATGTGGAATATGTTAAGACAAAATAAGACGGCTGTATTTGGAATGGTTATAATAGTACTCTTGATTATTATAGCTGTTTTGGGAAAATATATTATGCCTTATAACCCTAACGTTGGAGAATTATCTCAAAGTTTACAAGCTCCATCCAAGTTACATTGGTTTGGTACTGATGAGCAAGGAAGAGATATTTTAAGCAGAATTATTGATGGTACAAAAATTTCATTGAGAGTAGGTATAATGGCTGTTACCTTTGCATTATCCATAGGAACGGTATTAGGAGCTACTGCAGGATATTATGGTGGAAAAATAGATATGCTTATTATGAGATTTATGGATATAATTTTAGCTTTTCCATCATTACTTTTGGCTATAGCTTTTATGAGTGCATTAGGTCGTGGTATAGACAAGGCTATTATTGCAATCAGTATTGTAACTATTCCAGAATATGCACGTATAGTTAGAAGTTCAATTTTAGCTATAAAAGAAAGTGAATATGTTCAATCTGCAAGAGTAATTGGAAATAGTGATAGTGCAATAATATTTAAGCATATTTTACCTAATGTTATTTCACCTATTGTTGTGCGTGCTACATTAGGGATATCTTCAGCAATTTTAGATACAGCCGCTTTAGGATTTCTAGGACTAGGGGTTCGGCCGCCTGCTGCAGAATGGGGAAGCATGTTAGGTTCAGGAAGAGGGTATTTTTTTAATGCACCTCATATAGTTATTTTCCCTGGTATAGCCATAACTATTACAGTTCTTGCATTCAATTTATTTGGTGATGGACTACGTGATGCTTTAGATCCAAGATTACGTAATTAAGGGGGAAGACCACATGTTATTAGAAGTTAAAAATTTAAAAACACAATTTAAAACAAAAGCTGGAGTTGTTAATGCAGTAAATGGGGTGGATTTTCAAGTAGAAAAGGGAGATGTTGTTGCTATTGTTGGAGAGTCGGGCAGCGGAAAAAGTGTAACATCGTTATCTATAATGAGATTGATACAGAGCCCTCCAGGAGAAATAGCAGAAGGTGAAATTTTATTTAATGGGGAAGATTTACTAAAGAAAAATAAAAGACAAATGCAGGATATAAGAGGGAACAAAATATCCATGATATTTCAAGAACCTATGACATCCTTAAACCCTGTTTTTACTATAGAAAGGCAGATATGTGAAACCTTAATTAGACATAAGAATATGAGTAAAAAGGAGGCTGCTAAAGAGGCTGTGAAAATGCTTGAGCTAGTTGGAATCCCTTCTCCGGAGAAGAGAGTTAAGGATTATCCACATCAAATGAGTGGCGGTATGAGACAGCGTGTGATGATTGCCATAGCTCTTGCCTGCAGTCCGGAGCTTTTGATTGCAGATGAACCTACTACTGCTTTAGATGTAACAATTCAGGCGCAAATCTTAGATTTAATGTTAAAGCTAAGAGACAAGTTTGGAACATCTATTTTGCTTATAACACATGATTTAGGAGTAGTTGCAGAAACTGCTGACAAGGTTGTAGTTATGTATTCAGGTCAAATTGTAGAAAAAGGGAAAGTGGGAGAGATATTCGAAAAGCCGCTTCATCCTTATACTGAGGGACTTTTAAACTCTATACCTAAAATTGATGGTAATAAAGAAAAACTCTTTATGATAGAGGGAGTAGTTCCTAACCCATTAAATTTACCTAAAGGGTGCCCTTTTAGTACAAGATGCACTAAGTGTATGGAGAGATGTACAAAGGAAAAACCTGAATTGGTTAATGTTAATGGTAGAGAGGTTAGGTGTTTTTTGTATAGCTAAAAGGGGGAAATGTAATGTCAGAAGTATTATTACAGGTTAAGAATTTAAAAAAATATTTTCCAATACATTCAGGGATATTTAACAAAGTTACAAATAACGTAAAAGCGGTAGATGATATAACTTTTGATATATATAAAGGTGAAACTTTAGGACTTGTAGGGGAGTCAGGATGCGGAAAATCTACTACTGGAAAGATGATTGTAAATTTACTTAAACCTACTAGTGGAGAGATTATTTTCAATAATGAAAATATAATTGAGACTAATAAAAAAAGACAAAAGGAATTAAGAAAGGAGATTCAAATTATTTTCCAAGATCCATATGCTTCTTTGAACCCAAGAATGACTATAGGAGATATAATTGCTGAACCCATCAAAATAAATAGTATTGCTAAAGGGGAAGATGTGGAGAAGCGAGTGAGAAAATTATTGGAATGTGTTGGTCTTGCTACTTATCAAAGAAACAGATATCCTCATGAGTTTAGTGGGGGGCAAAGACAAAGAGTAGGTATTGCAAGAGCATTAGCTGTTAATCCTAAGTTAATTGTTTGTGATGAAGCCGTATCTGCATTGGATGTATCTATTCAAGCTCAGGTGTTAAATTTGTTAGATGATCTTCAAAAAGAATTTAACTTGACATATTTGTTTATAGCACATGGATTAAATGTAGTTAAACATGTAAGTAATCGTGTAGGAGTTATGTATCTTGGCAAATTAGTTGAGATAGGAAGTGACAGTGAGTTGTATAGCAATCCGAAGCATCCTTATACCCAAGCTCTTCTTTCAGCTATTCCTATACCGGACCCTACAAAAAGGAAAGAAAGAATAATTTTAAATGGAGATGTTCCTAGTCCTATTGATCCTCCAAAGGGCTGTAGATTTCATACTAGATGCAGCAAATGCATGGAAATATGTAAAAAAGAAGAAGCTAAAATGCAAGATATAGGAGCGGGACGTATGGTAGCATGTCATTTATATGATGAAGTGAAAAACTAAATATATATTTTAAAAGCAATTCAACAAATTTATAAATTAAAACCCTGTGTTTCCAAACATAGGGTTTTAATTTATAATAATACTATAGAGTATATTTTTAATGGAAAATATATCTTGATAAAGCAGAGAAAAGTCGGAGGTGGGTGATGGGTTGAAAAAAGTACTTCTCATTAATGATTGCAAATTTGAAAAGATGATTATTAAGGATTTATTAATAAGATTAGGATATAGTGTTCAATTAGGTGATGAATACGAAGCTTTGAGCAAAACTAAAGAGTTCTCACCAGATATTATTATTGTAAACTTAATTATGAAAGAAACAACAGGAGATAGGCTTATAAAGAAACTTAAAGATATTAATTCAAGTAGTATCTGCGTTTTATCTTCCAGTAATTCTTTAGATATAGATGATTACAAGGAAAATGGAGTAGATAGAGTTATCCAGACACCTGTTAATGAAGAAAAATTAAAAATGGCTTTAGCAAAGAAAGAAAATCATGAGATCAAATTACGATTCTGTCCATACTGTGGTAATAAATTAGATGAGATGTTTAAAAAGATTATATTTTGTCCTTTTTGTGGAGAACATTTATAGCAAAATAAGTTTAGAGAAAATATCTCTAAACTTATTTAACAAAAATAATTTTCCAGCATAGTTATATATTCTTCTTTAGTTAATAAAGGCTTGAAATTTGATTTTATTTCATTAGCTTTCTGGGCTTCATTACTTAATAAATCTATTACAGTCATAGCAAAAAGTTTTGCAGGCAATATACAAGCAGAATAATAATCTGTCACATGAAATTTTTCAGTGTGAAGAGCACCATCAACTCCACCTATAAAAGGATGTATTGTAGGAATAATATGTGAAATGTCCCCCATATCTGTTGAAGCACCAAAATGTCCAGTACTTACTATTTTCTCTTTAGGAATTAGTGATAAAGCATTATCTATAAATAAATTATTTAAAGCTTTAGAGCAGTTTAAAGGTAAATAACCAGGGAGTGTATTGATAATAGTTTCAGCTCCAATCGCATAACCACCTGCTTTTAAAGCATTATCTACCTTAGTGTGAGTGCTTTCTATTGCTTTCATGTTTTTAGCTCTGACGTATGTTTCAAGTCTCACATCACAGGGAACACTATTAACTATATCTCCTCCTTTTGTAATAATAGGATGAACTCTAATATGGTCTTCATCTTTAAATGTTTCTCTAAGAGCATGTATGCCCATAAGACCTATCATAGCAGCATTTAAAGCATTGATGCCTTCATCAGGTGCTTCTGCGGCATGGGCAGTTTTGCCAATGTATTGAATTGCTTTTGCCATAAATCCATTGCTCGTATCTCCAACTGATACTTTTGTTTCAGGCGTATTTTTATCAGAATGAATCATCATAGATATATCTATATCGTCAAATTCACCAAGATATAAAAGCTCTTGCTTACCTCCAAAAAAATGAATCTTACCTTCTTTATGCAGTTTTTGCTTATACTCAATTTCTATAAATTCTTCGGCAGGTACTCCCATAAAGGTTACATTACCATGAAGCTGATCTGATATATTGGATAGTTTTAGTCCTAGGGCAGCACCAAGCATTGCTGTAAGTTGAAGATTGTGTCCGCATGCGTGAGCTGCTCCTGTTAATGGATCAGCTTTAGAACTACTAGGACAGATTACAGCGTCTAATTCACCTAAAATAGCTATATTAGGACCTTTGCAGTTTTCTTTTAATTTGGCTTTTATACCGGTTATAGCTAGGTTTTTTTTATATGGAATTTTTAATTCTTCAAAGAAATTAGATACAAGATTGGAGGTTTTATTTTCTTTATATCCAAGTTCAGGGCAATCATCAAGTTTTTTGGCAAGTTCTATAAGTTTTTCTGCATTGTTATCAATAGTTTGGCACACTAAGTTTTTTAACTCTGTATTAATCATTTTTATCACTCATTTCTTAAAGGAATTCTTCCCATTCTTCATATAATTTCTCCAAATCATCCTCAATACTTGAAAGTTCTTTATTTACCTCTTCACTTTTTTCAGGATTAGAATAAATCTCTTCAAGACAAAGTTTATTCTGAAGATTTTCTAAAGTTTGCTCTAAATCAGCTATTTCCTTCTCTAAGTTTTTAATTTTTAGTTTGCGCTGTTTTTCTAGTTTTTCTTCTTCCTTTTTCTTTTTCTTCTCGTAGTTAATTTGAGTTTTAGTTTTACCTTCAAATTCTTCTAAATCTTGAAATCTTAAAGGGTTCTTTTTCTTTTCAACATAATAAGTATAATTACCTAAATATGTTTTTACACCATCAATATTTAATTCATGGATTTTATCAACTACTTTGTTTAAAAAGTATCTATCGTGAGATATAACTAAAACAGTTCCATCATAATTTAGTATAGCATCTTCTAAAGCTTCACGAGACATAATATCTAAATGGTTAGTTGGCTCATCTAATAATAAAAAATTTGATTTTGACAACATAAGCTTTAAAAGATTTATTCTACATTTTTCTCCACCACTTAGTGTTGAAATTTTTTTAAACACATCATCACCTATAAATAAAAATGCAGCAAGATAAGTTCTAACTTGTGTAGTGTTAAGGTTAGGAAAATCATCCCATACTTCATCAAGTACTGTCTTTTCAGGTTCTAAATTTGATTGTTCCTGATCATAGTAGCCTAAAAATACATTTTTCCCAAGAATACATATACCATCATCATTTTTTACTTTATTCATTAAAATTTTAAATAAAGTTGTTTTGCCGCGTCCGTTCTCACCTATTAGAGCAACATGTTCTCCGCGTTTTATATCAAGATTTAAATTTTCGAAGAGAGTTTTACTTTCATAGTGTTTAGAGAGATTTTCTATGTGAAGCACATCATTACCACTTTGAATTTGTGGCTGGAATTTTATTTTTGTTATTTTATTTTCTTTAGTAGGAGATTCAATTCTTTCAATTTTATCTAGTGATTTTTGTCTGCTTTCAGCAGCACGTATACTTTTTTCTCTATTAAACGAACGATATCTTTCTATTATTTCTTCTTGACGATTTATTTCTGCTTGCTGAAGATTATAAGCTTTTAACTTTTCTTCATAAGCTTTTTTCTTAAGTTCAATATATGCACTGTAATTTCCATTATAGATATCTATACAACCATTTGAAAGCTCAAGAGTTTTGTCTGTGATGGAATCTAAAAAGAATCTATCATGAGATATGACTAATATAGTACCTTTATATGATTTTAAATATTCTTCAAGCCATTCAATTGCATCTAAATCTAAATGGTTTGTAGGTTCATCCAATAGAAGAATATCAGGTTTTGAAAGAAGAAGCTTGCATAGGGCTACTCTAGTTTTTTGTCCACCACTTAAAATATTTATTGGTTTAGAATAATCCTTTTCTAAAAAACCTAATCCTTTTAAAACTTTATTAATCTCAGCTTTATAAGTATACCCGCCTCTATTCATGTAAAGCTCGGAGGTTAAAGTATAGTCTTTGATTACCTTGTTATGATATTCTTCATTTGATGTATCATAAGGCTTATTCATTTCTTTTTCCAATTCACTTAATTTATTTTCAAGATTTATAAGACTTGAAAAAACTAATAGTACTTCATCGTATATAGAGTTAGTACTTTCTAAAGACAGATTTTGAGAAAGATATCCTATAATTTTGTTTTTATCAATAAATATATCTCCACTATCTGTTTCAATTTGTTTATTAATGATTTTTAATATTGTAGATTTACCAGCACCGTTTGGGCCTACAAGACCTATGTGTTCTCCTTCATTTATATTAAATGTTACATTTTTCAATATTACATCTATACCATAACTTTTGTGTATATTTTTGCAACTTAAAACGATCATTTAGCTCACCTTCCCAGTATATTTTACTATGTTAATCATAATTTTTGTAGTATAAATTTTTTTGAAAGCAATTTTGTTTGAGTTTCTTAAAATTCAAGTATTTGAAAAGTTTTGTGGTAATTACATGAAAAGGTTTTTGTAAAATTAAAGAAATGGTGTTCTAGATGAGGCGTTATTGATATAAAATTGGATAAATTTTGTATTTGGATATATTTAAGTAGTTTAATACTGAAATTTTAAATAAAAATCAAATTTTTATTGAAAAATCAATGTGAAATCTCTTAAATTTCTACAATATAATTGAAAAAAAATATGAAGATAGGTATAATAAAATAAGTGTTAAGTGTATATATAGGTATAAAAGAATATGAAAATTAATAATATATTTGATGTATGTTAGTTCATTACGGGTTTGAAATTTAAGTGGATCTGCCATGTATAATAGAGTTACTTATGGCAAAAATTTAATAATAAAATTAAAAAATATATATTCTACAAGAAAAATTGCAAAAAATTTAAATTTTTGAGGAATAATACCTTTGAAGTTTAATTAATTATTTATATAATAATATAATATATAGGAATAATACTAAATATTTTAATTTTACTATGTAAGCTTGTGTGTTTGCGAGGTTATAGGTTTATTGTTTTAATGAGAAAGGGTATTTATAAATACTATTAAAAATATTTGACAGTAAAATAGTGAAGTGTTAAAGTTAGTAAATAGTAAAGTGAGGAGTGGGCAAGTGGATAAGAAGAGAAATATTTCAATGGCTGTGATTAGGAGGTTGCCAAAATATCACAGATATTTGACTGAACTTATGAAAAATGATGTTGATAGAATATCTTCTAAGGAATTAAGTGAGAAAATAAGATTTACAGCTTCACAAATAAGACAAGATCTTAATTGCTTTGGAGATTTTGGACAACAGGGATATGGCTATAATGTTAAAGACTTACATAGAGAAATAAGTTCAATATTAGGTTTAGACCATCAATATAACACTGTAATTATAGGGGCGGGTAATATCGGGCAGGCTATAGCTAATTATAATTTTGATAAATTTGGAATTGAGTTAAAAGGAATTTTCGATGTTAACCCTAAATTAATAGGCATAAAGATTAGAGATGTTGAAATACAAGATATAGACGATTTAGAACAATTTTTAAAAGATAATAAAATTGATTTAGGGGTAATATGTGTAACGAGCTCAAGTGCACAAAAGATATGTGATGAATTAGTTGCAAATGGAGTAAAGGGTATTTGGAATTTCGCACCAGTTGATTTACATGCTAAAGAAGATGTAAAGATAGAAAATGTACATTTGAGTGAGAGTTTACTTACTTTAACATATTTATTAAGCTAAAGAAAATAAAAATGCAAGTGGTTAAATATAAAAACCACTTGCATTTTTATTTATGCTATATAGTTATGTATATGATAAATGGTGAAAAAAACACGAAACATGGAAAAGATTTGGATGGTTTTCAAAAAAAATACTTATTTTTATTGAAATGTAAAAGCATAAGTTATATAATAAGTACTGTAAACTTGAGTTTTAGATTTTGTTTTACACAAAAAAAATTTTACTATACATTGTTAATATACTAACAATGTATAGTAAAAAGATGTTAAAATATGTTTTATTTTGACAAAAAATAAGGTTTGGGGAGGATTATCATGGAATTAAAAGATGTTATGCTTGAAAAAGAAGGAAACATAGCTATTGTAACTATTAACAGGCCTAAAGCACTAAATGCTCTAAATATTGATGTTTTAAAAGAACTAGATATGATTATTGACACAATAGAAAATGACAATGAAATCCTTGCTGTAATTTTAACAGGTGCTGGACAAAAAGCATTTGTAGCAGGTGCTGACATTTTACAGATGAAGGATATGGGTGTAATTAAAGGAAGAAAGTTTGGTATTTTGGGGAATAAAGTATTTAGAAAATTAGAAATATTAGAAAAACCTGTTATAGCAGCTGTTAATGGTTTTGCATTAGGTGGGGGATGCGAATTATCAATGGCTTGTGATATGAGAATTGCATCAACAAAAGCGAAATTTGGACAACCAGAAGTAACACTTGGAATAACTCCAGGATTTGGTGGAACTCAAAGACTTGCAAGACTTGTAGGTATGGGTATGGCTAAAGAACTTATTTACACAGCAAATATAATAAATGCAGAAGAAGCGTATAGAATAGGTCTTGTTAACAAGGTTGTAGAGCCAGAAGAATTAATGAATGAGGCTAAAAAGATTGCTAGTAAAATTGCTCACAATGCACCAATTGCTGTTAGCTTATGTAAACAAGCCATAAATACAGGTGTACAAGTAGATATGGATACTGCTATTAATATAGAGGCAGAAGTATTCGGAGAATGTTTCTCTACAGAGGACCAAAAAGATGGTATGAATGCATTTATTGAAAAAAGAAAATTAGTAAGTTTTAAAAATAGATAGGAGGTAAGAAAATGAAATTTCAATTAACTAGAGAACAACAATTAGTAATACAAATGGTAAAAGAATTTTCCGAGAAAGAAGTTAAACCTATAGCGGCAGATATAGATCAAACACATAGATTTCCAATAGAAAATGTTAAGAAAATGGCTAGATATGGATTAATGGGACTACCATTTTCAACAGAATATGAAGGTGCAGGTGGAGATTATTTATCATACATTTTAGCTGTAGAAGAATTATCTAAAAAATGTGGAACAACTGGGGTTATTCTTTCAGCACATGTTTCACTTTGTGCATCAGTAATAGACCAATTTTGTAATGAAGATCAAAGGTCTAAATATCTTCCGGACTTAGCAAGTGGAAGAAAGATAGGAGCTTTTGGATTAACTGAACCAAATGCTGGAACAGATGCTTCGTCCCAACAAACAGTTGCAGTTAAAGAGGGAGACAAATATATATTAAATGGTCAAAAAATATTCATAACAAATGGTGGATATGCTGATACTTTCATAGTATTTGCCATGACAGATAAGAGCAAAGGTGTTAAAGGAATATCTGCATTTATCGTAGAAAAAGGATTTAAAGGATTTTCAATTGGAAAGGTTGAAGATAAGCTAGGAATAAATGCATCATCAACTACTGAACTTGTATTTGAAGATTGTGAAGTTCCAGTTGAAAACTTAATAGGAAAAGAAGGAAAAGGTTTCGGTATAGCAATGAAAACTCTTGATGGAGGAAGAATTGGTATAGCAGCTCAAGCTTTAGGAATAGCTGAAGGGGCTTTAGATGAAGCAGTAGAATATATGAAACAAAGAAAACAGTTTGGAAAACAATTATATAAATTCCAAGGATTGGCTTGGATGGTTGCAGATTGCAAAGCTAGAGTAGAAGCGGCAAGATACTTAGTATACAAAGCAGCATGCAATAAACAAGAAGGACTTCCATACTCAGTAGAAGCAGCAACAGCTAAATTATTTGCAGCAGAAACTGCTATGTTCGTAACAACTCAATGTATTCAAATGTTAGGTGGATACGGATATACTAAAGATTATCCATTAGAAAGAATGTTCAGAGATGCTAAGATAACTGAAATATATGAAGGAACTTCACAAGTTCAAAAGATGGTTATTTCAGGAGCAATGTTTAGATAATCTATAAACAGATTTTAGTGTTTTAAATAATGGTAGCATATTTTAGGGAGGGCTTTCATTCTTTGCAAATTTTTCTGTGTATCGAAAGTAAAAAGATGAAGTGAGCTTAAAGTTGATTTTTCAGCATTAGAGCTCACCTCCCCAAAAAGAGTTTCTGAATATATTTACATAATAATAAGGAGGATTTAGATAATGAAGATAGTTGTTTGTTTAAAACAAGTTCCAGATACAAACGAAGTTAAAATAGATCCAGTAAAAGGAACACTTATAAGAGAAGGAGTTCCATCAATCATCAACCCAGATG
>NZ_JAPPRQ010000051.1 GCF_026719745.1 Clostridium sp. ZS2-4 | reverse complement strand
GTTACTTTACCCCCACGCTTCAAACCCAATATTTCTACTACGCTTGGTGGTTGGCTACAAGGCTTCTTGGCAATTACCTTGACTGGACTTTCACCAGCTAGTATGGTCCAGCTTAGCTGGACGCACGATTAACAAAAGGATATTGCCGTGCAATATCCTTTAAAATTTACCTTTTAAGTAATAAATAGCTATTTGTGTTCTATGTTTAAGTTCTGTCTTAGATAAAATATTAGTTATATAATTTTTAACCGTTCCTTCTGATATATATAATTTCGTAGAGATTTCTTTGTTAGACAATCCTTCTGAAATTGCCTTTATAATTTGAAGTTCTCTTTCTGTGAACAATTTCTCATCAATTAACGATTTATTAGTTTCATTTAACCCTTCTTTTATTTTATCCAACACTACATTTTGTTTTTTAAACAAGCTTCAACAGCCTTTAATCCATTATCAACACACTCTATAATTTCAATTTCTTCATCCATCTCTAAAATTATTTTAAGGCTCTCCCTTATTAGCGAATCGTCGTCTGCAATTAAAGTTTTAATACTCAAATTACATCACCCCTTTTATTTTATAGGTAATAATAATATAACTGAAAAGCCATCGCTGCCATCCACAATAACTTTACCATTTATATTTTCACATCTTTCCTGTATTCCTTGTATTCCAAGTCCTTTATTTATCTTTAAACTTCCAATACCGTTATCCTTAATTTCAACCTTTATAAGCTTATTTAAAATTTGAATTTTCACCTTTATTTCCGAAGCTTTTGCATATTTTATAGTATTAGTTAAAGCTTCCTTAACACTTTTATTAATTACCTTCCATTGAATATAAGATATTTGTTTTAACTCTCCGTCATAATACAAATTAGCTTTTATTTCACTATTGATTTCATACTGCTTTAATATGAGCTTTAACTTATTTATTCCAAGCTGCTCAGAATGTGGTTTAACATTTCTTAGTGTGGTCCTAATATTCTCCATACCTTCTCTTAAAACATCTATGGTATTTTGAAGCATTTTTCGAGACTTTTCTTTATCCTTTTGCATAATAATTTTTGCAGCCTCAAGCTGCATTAAGCTTCCCGATATAGTATGTCCAATATTGTCGTGTATTTCCTGGGCAATTTTATTTCTTTCTTCTAATTGCGACATATACTTTATTTGACCTTCATACTCTATATCTTTTATTAAGCTCTTATTTAACAAGTAGTTTTTTTCCTTTAAAGAATCATTTTCATATGTAAGTTTTTTAATTTTTATTTTATACATATAGCAAATGTTACATATAACATAACTAAGCATAGCTACAACTAAATATTCTTTCTGAATAATATTTTGCAATAAAAACAGCGGAAGTGCTGCTAGTGAGACTCCTATCCACTGTTGCATTTTATTTAAATATATAACTTCAAATAAATTTATTGGTAATAATAAAATAAATACTGAATTTATCCATTGAAATCCTATTAATAAAGCTGCTAATGATATAGCAGCAATTATTTTTGTTATTTTTTTATCTTTAATAATGTATATTAAAATATTGAGTGCTAAATAACATAATAGGAATAAAACTATAGTTGCAAGATTTAAAATATTTATTTCAGTAGAAATTACAGCTACATATATAACTATAAAAAACTTACTCAGTATGAGCCATCCTTCCATAATACACCTCTATATAAACTTTTATACTATAAATTTAATTATTGAGTTAAAAAAATTTCTGAGTAATAATGTTGGTGGAATTATAATCCAGTCTGAAAGTGGACTCATTATAAAAATAAGTATAATTAACATTTGATATCTATAAATACTATCAGCTATTCTATAAAAGAATTTTGGAAACAAGTCTCTCAAAATATGGAATCCATCTAATCCTGGTATAGGTAATAAATTAAATATAACTAATAAACAATTTATAAATATTCCTTGGTCAGCTATACTAATCAATATTTTATATAACTTAATATTTGAAATTGGAAAATTAACTAAAATTCCAAGAAATATAGAAAATATTAAAGCAACAAATAAGTTACCTATAACCCCTGCCACAGATACTTTTAAATCATCCTTGTAATAATGTTTAAATGCACTTGGATTAGTTTGTACAGGTTTTGCCCACCCAAATCTAAAAATTAAAATCATTAAAAATCCAATTGGATCTATATGAGCTATTGGATTTAAAGTAAGTCTTCCCTGAAATTTTGGAGTTTTATCCCCAAGCCTATCTGCTACCCATGCATGTGCATATTCATGAAAGGTAAAACCTAATAAAATTCCTGGTATCACTAAAATTGTTCTTAGTATATTTTCAGTATTAAACATTTTTTTCCTCCTAAGCAATTAATATTATCATTATATCAAAGTAACCATAAAAAATAAAATATTATCCCTTTAAGTCTATTGTTTACATTTTCTTAAAATATAATAAGAAAGCTTTATTTCTATAATAAAGCACATATAGAAATAAAGCTTTAATTTTTATTTTAATTGTGTTTCTACTAATTCACCATCACTTATAGATGCTATACCTTCATCGTACATTTCCAAAAATATACCTTTATATACTGTTTCTTTATTTGAGCTTAATTCAGTAACAGTACCTCTTAAATTATCGTTAATATAGATTTTCCCTGTACTTGAAACAAAAATATCCTTTTTATTTACAGGTTCAGTAAGAGAAATTTTTTTCCATTCATTAGTATCCTGCTCTGCTGTACCATAATAAATCTGTTTTACTTTAGCAACTTCTGTAACCGCATCTGCATCAAGCTCACCTACATAAATTCTATCATCACCATCTACTGATAAAAGACATAATTTATCAACTCCATCAACAGAAATAGGATCGCTAGTACCAGTTATATAAACTCTTCCTCTATCTGCAGATTCGTAAGTTATTCTATCATCATTAGGAATTATTCTTGTATTTCCAATAAAATAGGCCTCTGTTCTAACTTTCTCAATCCTCTTCATAACATCTATGCTATATATTCTACTTCTTCCACCATTTAAAGCAGTCTTTACATATATCATGTTTGTCAAAGGTGTTAATTGTATATCATCAATATACGAGTTTTTATAAGTACTAATTGTAGTCGCTTCTCCCCCTTTGGTTTCCAATAAATCTTTTTTATTTTTTTCCGCATCATAAGAATAGAATACATATTTGCCACTACTACTGTTTTCTTTTTTTATAGCTAAAATTATTCTATCTCTGTCTGGTGCCCATTTATAAAAAGATACTTTAAGGTTATCCTCAAACTCAACATTATGCTCTTCTCCAGTATAAACATCAACAACCTTTAGAATATCATCCTTATAATAAGATAGATATCCTCCATCATAAGAAACTGCCACATGCTTAGCATCTTCTGGAACTACTATGTCATCTCTCTTTTTCTTTTCCTTTTTCTCCTTAACTACCTTTTTAGAAACTACAGCGCTTACATTTTCACTTGCAAATAAATGCTTATCAACATAGTATAATACAACAATTTGTGCAGTTAGTGATATAAGTATCCATACCATTACTCTTTTTAAAGCTTTCATTCATTTCTCTCCTTTTAAGGTTCAACGTACAATATTGTAGGTATTGATCTTTCTCCTAATGCATCACAAGGATTGTTAATTACTTCTCCATCATAATACATAGTAGATGATGAACCACCATCTAAGTTAGCTGCATTATATGCTCCATATTCATACATTATATCTTGTACTTCTCTGTAGGTTGCGCCTATACTGCCTGCTTGTCTTCCATCTATAACTAAAAGTAGTATACTTCCATCTTTTCTTTGACCTATAGCTGTTCTTGGTGCTATTCCACCGCCTCCATCTCCACTTTTAATTGTCTTTCTTCCGTTAACAATCATTGTGTGATCAAATGAAACAGCTTCAACAACATTCTTTTCCTTCATTTCTCTTAAACTGTGATATCCTACTAATAAAACACCTTCTTCAGTAAGAGCTATTACTTCATGCTTTTTATTTTCATCTTTGTAATCGTTATAGACTATTTTACCCTTTGATATTATTACACCAGCAGGTTGTCCACCATTACCAGCCCACTGTTTACCACTTGGTGACTCATCAGTAAAAGCCCCTCCATTTATAGCAGCTACAGCATTATGTCTTTTAGCAATCTGACTTGTAGTTTCTCCCGCTTTCCCAAGCTTACTACTGTACCCAACCTTAATTCTTGTTGGATCATTAATCACTAAAATTGTACCTTTAAATTTGGTTGCGTTTATCTCATATCTTTCTATATTACTGTCATGTTTAGGTTTTATTTCTATTTCACCTGTTTCCTCTTGAATAATAGTCTCTACTTTATTTTTCCCTTGAATCTCAGCTATACGTTCTTTTGATAGAAAAGCTGTAGCAATCCATTGATGAGTCATGGTAGTCATTGCAGCTCCAACAATAGTATCTCTTGCATTTTCAAAAGGTCCATAATAAAGCATAAATGGTCCCGTAAGTGCAGTAAAAACTAGTTCAAACCCCATAAAAGCTATTAACAATTTCAAAGAAAACTTTTTCTTCTTTTTTCTTTTTTTATTGCTCATTTAATAATCATCCTTTATTTATTATCATTTTTTTTACTTCTATATACTTTTTTATCGTCATTTTTCCCTTTATGCATTCTATACTATATTGTACAACAAATATAGATTTTTTTGAATATAAGTTATATGCAAATACACCAAAATTAAGCATCTTAATATTCATTTAATATTTTTGTATTCTACATAATAGTATCTTTTATATTTTAAAAAGGTTCGCAGTAATGTATAAAACCTCACCTTTTTAACACTATTTTCAAAATTTCTCTATAAATTTTAACTCAAATTTTATTATATAATAAATACTTTGTTTTTTAAAGCAGAAATTCCAAATAACTTTAAACATGCTATAAGAAAATTGCATTGCAATTTTCTTATAGCAGTTTTGTGCTTCATCAATAGTAACATTAGGTCTGCACTGAAAAATAATGAGAGGTATATATGTATTAAAAAATGTAAAAACAAGAGGTGCTTTTGATTACTCCTTAACAATAATTGACTAATAATAATTTTTATTATATAATATATATAATCATTTCAGAAAGGTGATGCCAATGGATAATATAACATCTACTTTTAAAGAGAAAAAATTAAAGCTAACACCTCAACGTATAGCAGTTTATAAATATTTATGTTCAACTAAGGAACATCCTTCAGCTGAAACTATTTATAAGGCACTACATTCCGATTATCCTACAATGAGTTTAGCTACAATTTATAAAGCCTTAAAAACTTTAGTAGAAGTAAATTTAGTTCAAGAAATAAATGTTGGTGAGGGTAATTTCAGATATGATGCAAATGTTCAATCTCATCCTCATATACAATGTCTATCCTGTGGAAAAGTGGATGATATAGAAGGAATTTCATTCTCCCATTTAAACGAAACCATAGGGAATTATACTGATTATACAATACTCTCAAACAAAATTTACTTTTATGGCATATGCTCTAATTGTAAAGAAAAAGAAGAATAGGCGCAAGCCTATTTTTCTTTTTTGCAAATAATTTTCAAGCACTTTTCATAAATATAAATAAATGGAGGTGCTGTAATGAAATTTAAAGTTTTATTTATAAAAAGAAAATATATTTATTATTTAGTTTTAGCTTCAATAGTTTTAGTATTCTTTGTAATTTTTCATTCCTTAAAAAACAAGGAGACTTCTCCTACATTTGTTGTAAATTTAAATAGTAAGGCATACAAAGCAGATCTTACAGGTGATGGTAAAGAAGATATACTGTACATATCAACTAATAAAAACAAATATTATCTTGAAGTAGATACTCAAAAGGACAACCTTTTTTTAGAACCAAATAAAAACATAAAAACTCTAGGCATCTATTATCCTTATTGGACCATGAAAATTAAATTATTAGACATATCAAGAGATAATGTCCCTGAAATATTTATACAGACTTCCGAGAAAAATAAACCTCTCCAACATATTTTTATATACAACTATGGAAAATTTGAAAATATATTTTCCAGCCATAATAATGTACTAGGCTTCATTGATTGCAGTAATAACAAAACTCCAAAGTTTATATCTGGAAATATTTCAAAAGGAAATTTTATATTTCATAACTATATTCTTCTTCAAAATAAATTAGAGCAATTTAATCATATTTCCAACGATACATTTTTAGGGAAAGACACAATTTTATATCTTATCAACTTTATAACCACCGTAACTAAAGATTCAAAAATACCCGATCAACAAATATTTTCACCTAAAATAAACGATACTTCCTTGGCTTTGATTTATGCTTTAATCAATGCAGATAATACTTATGTATTTCAAGATGCTCAGTTTATGGATATTAAATCCACTAAGGATGGAGAACCTTCACAAATTCAATGGATTCTTAATTTTAGAGGAATTTCTAATAGTAATAGGGAAGTAATTAAAAATTATACTATACAAGTTACCTTAAAAGCCTTCAATAATTCTAAAGAAAGATATTATTTTAAAATTGATTCACTAAATCAATTAAACTAATAAGTACGCACTGAGTTTATAATCTAAAATTTACTGCATAAAAAATGGACCGCCACTTGCGGTCCTAATCAAAAGGGGGATGGGGGGTTTTAGCACTAGTGAGAGAGTAATTCAAACATATACATATGTAAGATTAACTCTCCATGTACATTATATATTTTAACCATTATTACAAATTTTATTCATTTCATAATATCTTTTTATATTTTTTTATGAGTTTACTGATTTCACTGCTTATTTCTTCCCGTAAACTTTTAGGCTCTAAAACTTCTGCAAGCTCTCCAAATCCTAAAATCCACTTTTTTACTTCTCCTAGATCATTTATGTATATATTGAGTATAATACTTCCATCTTGTAAGCTTTCAATACTTTGATGGGAATTCCATTTATTCTCTTCTATAAACTTAGCAATATCTTTATCAAATTTTATTTTCACTAAAATCTTCTCTCCCGTAAATACATCCCAACAACTTTTTAAATACTCCCTTAAATTGAAGTTCTTAGGCTTTATAAATATATCTTTAGTTATTTCTATAGTCTT
This sequence comes from Clostridium sp. ZS2-4, assembly GCF_026719745.1. Taxonomy (GTDB): domain Bacteria; phylum Bacillota; class Clostridia; order Clostridiales; family Clostridiaceae; genus Clostridium_H. The sequence continues at coordinate 29,748 of NZ_JAPPRQ010000051.1, read as the reverse complement.
TATTCTTGATATTCTGAAAATTCTTTCTTCTTCATTGGTGTTACAATACCCAATTAAGTACCATATTCCTTCTTTAAAGAGTATAGTATAAGGATTTATACTCATTTCTGTAATACAATTTTTATTAAGTGAATAATACTTTATTTTTAAAACTTTACCCTTAGTCATAGCATAGTTAATTTTTGATATTTTATCGTCGAAAGTTTCTAAATTACCTATATCCTTAAGCTTAAAGCTATTAAATTGTTTTAACTCTTCAAAATCTTTATTTTTGTTTATAGATAAATCCTTTATTTTTATTATCGCACTTTTAAATTTTTCTGCATATACAAATCCATTATCTTTAGTCAATATGTTAGATGCTATTAATAAAGCTTGTAATTCCTCATTATCCAGGTTTGGATATTTCATATAAAAATCTTCATCTATATAAAATCCTCCATATCTTCCCTTTTTAGATTCTACGGGTATTTTAGCCATCTGAAGAGTATCTATGTATCTATAGACAGTTTTTTTATCCACTTGCAATATATCTGATAACTCTGCTGCTGTTGTAAATTCTTTATATTGAAGTATTATAATTAATTCTAATAAATGCGAAAGTTTAGACATAAGTTTTCCCCCTAAAATGTATTCAATTGTTTTATCGGATAATTTACAATAAAATTTAATACTTTATTATTTTTTGAATATATTTTATAGATTTAAAGTTAAATTTTTTGTGCTTTTATTTAATATATTTTGTATAATATGATAAATAAGTTAATTATATGTTTGATAAAAATACTTTTAGTTATTGTTTTATAAAAATAAACTTCCACACCGGAAGTTTATTTTTACTATAATTTATCATACTTATACATATTTATTATTTTATCTAATTTTTGTGATTTTTCCTCATTCACTAAAGATTTTATAGAATTTAAAAGAGTTATAATTTCATCTTCGTTGCCTTCTATAACTTGAGTATTTCTTTTACTTTTACTTTTACTTTTACTTTTACTTTTATATTTACTTTCTTTTCTTTTTTCATTATGATCTATATTTTTCATTAAATTATTATTTATGGTATTGTTTATGTTAGCAGCTTCATTCATTAATTCTCCTATATTTATATCTTGTAATTGATTATTTATAGCCTCATTTTGCCCCTCAAACCCTTCTGAATTATTTAAGTTACTTTCAGATTGGTTATTAAAACCGCCTAAAACATTTAAAAGAGAGGCTACTTGATTTATATCTATATTTCCTAACATAGATGCTATACTATTTATATCAAAATTATTATTTCCTACACTTATATCATCATAATCACCATAATCTCTATATTCTCTTTTATGTTTCCCATGTTTTGACATTTAATCACCTCTCTATAAATGGGAGAGCATAAAGCTCTCCCTCTTTTTACTAACAGCATATACCTTGTTTTCTAAATCCTCCGCAGCAAAGTAAGAATAAGAATACTAGTAATGTTCCAGTTTCATTATCAATTATATTTGCTCTCTTCAATACAAGTAAGAATAATGCTAATTTGCATGGATCAAATCCACCACATCCGCATCCTACGTTTCCGATATTTCCACCTCTGTTTCCGTATCCACAACAGCAGCAACAGTTACACTTAGATTTTTTTGACATAATCAAACCCCCCTTTCTTGGGCCATGGTTTCAATGTATTCTATTCTTCTTCATTTGCCTCTGTAGCATCTGTATCTTCTGTTCTGTTTAAATTGAACATGCTACCTAGAGAGCCAAGAGAACCTAAATTTAATCCACTACCTTTTCCACAACTAAAGAGAAATAGTACTGCTATGATTATAATTAAACTACATCCACATCCACCATAACTGCCGTATCCACAGCCACCATAACCTCCGCCGTATCCACAGCCGCCATAGCTTCCAGAGCTTCCAGAGCCTCCAGAGCCTCCTCCGTAGCCGCAACTTTCACAACAATATTTTCTTCTGTGTTTTTTACCTTTTCTGCTGCAACAACGACAACAATATTGAGGGCAATTCCTGTTACACCCATAACCTTTGTTAGAGAATAACAAGATTATAATGATAATCAAGAGCAGTGGGAATCTGCTACTTCCTGCCCCAAGCCCTTTGCTGCCTAAGAGTCCTGAGAGTTTATCAATATTGCCAAGATTTTCAATACCGCCTCCGCTTGTGAAATTGTTTATCAATGAACTTATGCTATCCATATCGTTTAATTCCACTTTACCTCCCCCTTTCTGCCCTTCCTTCTTTATCTTTTGTTCATAGTACATACTATTCAGTTTACTTTTATTTTGACACAAAAAATTGAACAAGCAGGACTATTTAATCCTGCTTGTTTTTATCTATCTTCCGCTATTCCTTCTGTTAAAATATCAATCAGTTCTTCTTTACCACTTTTATTAAGGGATGAAAAAAATATGAACTTATCTTCATCTCTTATATTTAAAGTTTCTTTTATGATTTTCTTATTTTTTTGAAACTCACTTTTTTTCAGTTTATCACTTTTAGTAGCTACAACTACCGCCTCATATCCATAATACTTAATCCATTCATACATATGAACGTCATCTTTTGTAGGTTTATGCCTTGAATCTACGAGTAAAACTATCTTTTTAAGTTGAGGTCTATTAACTAAATACTTTTCCATCATTTGACCCCATTTTTCCTGTTCAACTTTTGAAACCTTAGCAAATCCATATCCTGGCAAATCCACAAAATAAAATTCATTATTTATAAGGAAAAAATTTATTAATCTAGTTTTTCCTGGAGTACCACTTGTTTTGGCTAATTTTCTTCGATTGGTCACGGTATTAATCAATGACGATTTCCCTGCATTTGACCTACCTACAAAAGCTATTTCAACTCTATTATCTATAGGATACTGCTGTGGCTTAACAGCTGAAATTATAAACTCTGAACTCTTAATTATCATTAGAATTCTCCTCTATGAAAGCATTTTCCAGTACATCTTCAATTTTTTCTGCAAGTATAACCTTTATTTTACCCAGTACTGATTTGGGTATTTTTTTCAAATCTTTTTCATTAGCTTTTGGAATTATTATCATATTAATTCCTGCTCTGAAAGCTGCAAGAGTTTTTTCTTTTAGTCCCCCTATTGGAAGTACTCTTCCAGTAAGAGTTATTTCTCCTGTCATAGCTAAATTATGTTTCACCTTTTTGTTTCCTAGTGCTGAAACCATGGCTGTTATCATAGTAACTCCCGCAGAAGGACCATCTTTTGGTACTGCTCCTTCTGGAGCATGTATATGAATATCCTTATCTTTATAAAAATCTGGATTTATTCCATATTTCTCAGCATTAGCTCTAACATAGCTATAACCAGCTTCAGCTGATTCTTTCATTACATCGCCCAACTGTCCTGTTAACTGTAGTTTTCCTTTTCCGGACATTACACTTACTTCCACTGGAAGAGTATCTCCACCATATCCTGTCCAAGCCATTCCCATTACTACACCAATTTTATCTGTTTTATCTGCTTTATCATAAGTATATATCTCAGGTCCTAAATATTTTTTTACATGATTTACAGTTATTCCAATGCTATCTTTATCTCTTTCCAGCATATCAGCGATAGTTTTTCTAACAACAGAAGCAACCTTTCTTTCTAAGTTTCTTACACCTGATTCTCTAGTATAATTTTCAATAATAGAATATATTGCTGAATCAGAAAAACTTATTTTTCCTTCTTCTAAATTATGTTCTTTAAACTGTTTTGAGATAAGATATTTCTTAGCTATATTGAATTTTTCTTCATAGGTATATCCTGATACTTCTATTACTTCCATTCTATCTAAAAGTGGACGTGGAATAGTATCTAAAGTATTAGCAGTTGTTATAAACATAACTTCTGATAAATCTAATTCTAATTCTAGATAATGATCTCTAAAATTTTTGTTCTGTTCACTATCCAAAACCTCAAGAAGTGCACTTGCAGGGTCCCCTCTGAAATCTGAACTCATCTTGTCTATTTCATCTAACAAAAACAATGGATTCTTGGATTGCGCTTGCTTCATTCCATTAACTATTCTTCCTGGAATTGCCCCTACATAAGTTCTCCTATGTCCTCTTATTTCCGACTCATCTCTAACTCCACCTAAAGACATTCTAACAAAAGTTCTATTTAAAGCATTAGCTATAGACCTTGCTATTGAAGTCTTACCAACTCCCGGAGGCCCAACTAAACAAAGAATAGGACCTTTTAAAGATTTGCTCATATTCTTTACTGCTAAATACTCTATAATTCTGTCCTTTACATCTTCCAGACCATAGTGTTCATCTTCCAATATTTCTCTAGCCCTTTTTATGTCTAAGTTATCCTTTGTTTTCTTATTCCATGGAATATCCAATATGCAATCCAAATATGTTCTTATAACTCCGCCTTCTGCTGAATAACTTCCAGTATTTTTTAATCTATTCAACTCATATACCGCTTTTTCTTTAGCCTCTTTAGGTAATTTAGCTTTTTTTATTTTTTTTGAATACTCTTCTATCTCTCTTTTATTTTCGTCTTCTTCACCAAGTTCTTCCTGTATAGCTCTGATTTGTTCTCTTAAAAAGTATTCCTTTTGAGTTTTATCAATTTTGCTTTTTACCTTAAGTCCTATTTTCTTTTCTATCTTTAAAATCTCAATTTCATTTTTAAGTATTAATAAAAGCTTTTCTAATCTTTCATATACATCATATGCTTCTAATAATTCCTGTTTTTTGTTTTCCTTTAATATCAAGTATGAACTTATTATATCAGCAAATCTTCCTGATTGCTCAAGGTCATCTAAATTAACTAAAGCTTCTGCCGAAACAGTATTAGATAATCTTGCATATTCTTCAAATGATTTTTTTACTGAACGAATTAAAGCTTCACATTTACTTTTATCCTCACACTCTTCAGCATCCTTTAACATTTCTATCTCTGCCTTTAGAAATGGTTCCTTTTGTGTATAGTTAAGTAATTTCGCTCTATCTTCACCTTCAACTAACACTCTAATAGTTTCTCCAGGTAACTTTAGTATCTGCTTTATATTACAAATAGTACCTATTGTAAAAATATCATCCTCTTCTGGTTCCTCAATCTTAGCTTCTTTTTGAGAAACTAAAAAGATTTCCTGTCCATTTAACATTGCCTCTTCAATTGCAAGAAGAGATTTTTCTCTTCCTACATCAAAATGTAGTACCATATGAGGAAATATCGTTATACCTCTTAATGGAATTAAAGGAAGAACTTTTAATTCTTTTTCCATATTTTCCCCTCATTTCTATTTTACTTTATTGTTATGGTATATTATGCCTTAAAATATTTTATACTATGCTATTATACCTATAAACTGATTTTTTTTCAATTGATTTCACACTTAAGCCCCTTCATCATTTAACTAATGAAGGGGCTTAAAAATTTAAATAGATTCTGCACTTAGTATATCTACACTTGAATTAACATCCAAAACGGCATCTTCTTGCCTCTCACTTATCAAAGCTATTTTTATTACCTCTTTAATATCTGATACAGGTATAATGTTAACATCTTTTTCATTTTGAAATGTTTCTTGCCAATTTTCTTTAGGGATAATTATAGTCTTTGCTCCAGCTTTTTTAGCAGCTGAAATTTTAGCATTTACTCCTCCAATAGGTTTAACTTTACCATGAAGCGAAATTTCACCCGTCATAGCTACTTTATTATCTGTTGGTATTCCTACTATAGAACTATAAACCGCTGTAACCATACTTATACCAGCTGATGGTCCATCTACAGGCATACCTCCTGGAAAATTAATATGTATGTCATACTCATCACAATCTATCTTAAATATTTTTTGCAATACGGCTAAAACATTCTCAACAGATCCTCTAGCCGTACTTTTGCGTATAAGCTTTTTATTTGTACTATTTATTTCTTCTTTCTCAACTATTCCTGATATAGTAAGTTTTCCTTTTCTTGAATTTACTTTTACAGCAGTAGCTTCAATTTCCATAATTGTACCCATATTAGCTCCATATACGGCAAGCCCATTTACATATCCAACCTGAGGATCCTTTGGTATATTTTTTTCTGGTCTTGGAGAGTATTGACCATTTTCTATTACCCATTCAATATCATTTATATTTATTATATTTCTTTCATCGTTCAAAGCTATTCCTGAAGCAAGTTGAATTAAACTAACAGCATCCCTTCCATTACTTGCATACTTTCCTACTAGTTTTTTAGCATTTTCTTCAATCTTAAAATTCACTTTATCAACAGCGTTTTCAGCTATTAATTCTACTTCTTCTTGAAGCAGAGATCTGAAAAAGATTTCCACACACCTTGATCTAATTGCTGGACATATTTCTTCTGGATTTCTTGTTGTAGCTCCTATTAATCTAAAATCTGCCGGAAGCCCATTATCAAAAACTTCTTTTATATAAGCTGGCATATTAGGATCTTCTGAGTTATAATATGCACTATCTAAAAAAACTTTTCTGTCCTCCATTACTTTTAAAAGCTTATTCATCTCTATTGGATGTAATTCTCCAATTTCATCAATAAACAATATTCCTCCATGAGCCTTAGTAACTGCCCCAGGCTTAGGTTGTGGAATTCCTGCTGTCCCAAGTGGCCCTGCTCCTTGATATATGGGATCATGTACAGAACCAATTAGAGGATCAGCAATCCCCCTATCATCAAATCTTACTGTAGTAGCATCAATTTCTATAAACTTTGAATTTTCACCGAAAGGAGAATACTTTGCTTTTTTTGCATTTTCTAACACAAGTCTAGCTGCAGCCGTCTTTCCTATTCCTGGGGGACCATATATTATTACATGCTGAGGATTAGGTCCACAAATAGCTGCTTTCAGTGCCGTTATTCCTTTTTCCTGACCTATTATCTCTTTAAAGCTAGTTGGTCTGCTTTTTTCTGTAAGGGGCTCAGTTAACTTTAAACTTTGCATTTTTTTTAGCTTTTCCATTTCCTTTTTATTTTCTCTATTTACCACTGTCCTATTACCTGTTTGCCCTTTAAGAGCATTTAAAAAATACATTCCCATAATGATTGTAACAAACAAACTTACTATACTTAATACTGAACTTGTTGTCATTTTAATATCATCCCCTTTCATATAAAGAAGAAATTATACATTCTTATTTTTATATTTTGCGCATTTAAGGATAATATATTCTCTGTTTTAAATATTAACCAAGACTTTATTTGATTTGTAATAACTATAAACTAAAAAAACACCCCTTAAAGGGTGTTTTTAAGCAGTCTCGCTACCTATTTTCTTTCTTTTACGCTTTTGTCCACTTATTGCCGGTCTTTCTTCTCCGTCAGTCAAAAGAAGTTGTGGCTCTTTTGTTTTAATTGTTTTTTCATTTATTGTAACTTTTACAATATCCTTTTTTGAAGGTACATCAAACATAATATCTCTCATAATATCTTCAATTATGGCTCTAAGACCTCTAGCACCTGTTTTTCTTTCTATAGCCTCATCAGCTATAGCTTTTAATGCTTCTTCATTGAATTCTAATTCAACATTATCCATTAATAATAATTTTTGATATTGCTTTACAAGTGCATTTTTAGGTTCTTGTAAGATTTTTACAAGTGCCTCATTATCTAAAGATTCTAGTGTTACTACTATAGGTAATCTACCTACAAATTCAGGTATAAGCCCAAATTTCAATAGATCCTCTGGTACTATGTCTTTTAAAAGCGTGCCAATATCTTTTTCTTTCTTTGATTGAATTTCAGAGCCAAATCCTAATGTACTTTTTCTAGTTCTCTTTTCTATAATCTTATCTACACCATCAAAAGCACCACCACAAATAAATAATATGTTTGAAGTATTTATTTGTATAAATTCCTGATGAGGATGTTTTCTTCCTCCTTGTGGTGGAACAGAAGATACAGTACCTTCTAATATCTTTAATAATGCCTGCTGAACTCCTTCACCTGAAACATCTCTTGTTATTGATGGATTTTCAGATTTTCTAGCAATTTTATCTATTTCATCAATATAAATTATTCCTCTTTCAGCTTTTTCAATGTCATAATCTGCATTTTGTATTAATTTCAAAAGTATGTTTTCTACGTCCTCACCAACATATCCTGCTTCTGTCAATGTAGTAGCATCAGCAATAGCAAAAGGTACATTAAGAAGTCTAGCTAAAGTTTGTGCAAGCAAAGTTTTTCCTGAACCTGTTGGTCCCAAAAGAAGAATATTGCTTTTCTGAAGTTCAACATCATCTACATCTATTGGAGAATTTATTCTTTTATAATGATTATAAACTGCAACAGCTAAAGCTTTTTTTGCCCCCTCTTGACCTATAACATATTCATCTAAATAATTTTTTATCTCATATGGTTTAGGAAGAGAACTTATATCTACTTGAGTATTTTCTTCAAATTCATCAGCTATTATTTCTGAACACAAATCAATACATTCATCACATATATATACTCCTGGTCCAGCTATTAATCTTCTGACTTGTTCTTGGTTCTTTCCACAAAAAGAACACTTCAATTGTTTCTTTTCATCATATTTTGACATTCTCACACCTCACTAAGGTTTATTTCTTTCTAGTTACAACGTCATCAATTAATCCATACTCTTTAGCTTCGTAAGCCTCCATAAAGTTATCTCTTTCAACATCCTTCTGTATTTGTTCTAAAGATTTTCCTGTTCTTTCACTTAATATTGTATTTAATTTCTCTTTAATTCTCAATATTCTTTTAGCATGGATATCAATATCTGTAGCTTGACCTTGGAAGCCCCCAAGAGGTTGATGTATCATTATTTCACTATTTGGAAGAGCAAATCTTTTTCCCTCTGCACCTGCTGTTAAAAGGAAAGCGCCCATAGAAGCAGCCATACCTACACATATTGTAGATACATCTGGCTTTATATACTGCATTGTATCATATATAGCCATTCCAGCTGTAATTGAACCACCTGGACTATTTATATAAAGATATATATCCTTATCAGGGTCTTCTCCTTCTAAAAATAATAATTGTGCAACTACCAAGCTTGCTGTAACATCGTTAACTTCTTCTCCTAAAAATATTATTCTATCTTTTAAAAGTCTTGAATAAATATCATAAGATCTCTCTCCTCTATTAGTTTGCTCAACTACCACTGGTACTAAACTCATTTTCTCTCCTCCTTAATAACTATTATTTTATAGTCTCTTTATGATTATCACCTATATTTAATATGATATTCATAATTTTATATATTTTGTTGTAAAATTAATTGCCAGAAATATTTCTGGCAATTATTATGTCTATACTATGCTATTTCCTTACTGTTGCTAACTAAAAGTTCTACTGCTTTTTCATTTGCTATTTGAGTTTTTATATATTGTCCTTGAGCCCCAATAATAGCCTCAATTATTTTTTCTACCTTTTCTGGCTCATTGTTTCCATATTGTTTTGCCATTTCACTTGCCTTTTCTTTTACTTCTTCCTCAGTAGCTTCGATATTTTCTTCATTTATTACTTTTTCAAGAACTAATTCAGTCTTAACTCTCTTTTCAGCAGTTTCTTTCATATACTCTCTAACTTTATCTTCCGTATTATTTGTATATTGATAATATGTATCAAGATCTAGTCCTTGATATTGTAGTCTCATTTCTAAATCTTTAACCATAACATCTATTTCTTTGTCTATCATAACTTGTGGAATTTCAACTTCTGCTTTTTCACAAACTGCTTCTATAACAGCTTCCTCATATTCAACCTTTTCTCTTGTAACATTTGCTTCTTCTGCTTTCTTTCTAATATCAGCTTTTAATTCGTCTAAAGAATCAAATTCTGAAACTTCTTTTGCAAATTCATCATCTAATTCTGGTAATTCTTTTGCTTTTATTTCTTTTACTTTAACTTTAAAAGTTGCAGGTTTTCCATTTAACTCTTCTCTACCATACTTTTCTGGGAAAGCTACATTAACCTCTTTTTCTTCTCCTACTTTTAAGCCTACTAATTGATCTTCAAAAGTATCTATAAATGTACCTGTTCCAATTTCTAATGAGTAATCTTCTGCTTTTCCACCTTCAAATACAGCTCCATCTACGAATCCTTCAAAATCTATTACAGCTATATTTCCTTTTTCTATTGCTGCATCTTCTTTGCTCATTATTCTTGCATTTTTTTCTTGCATAACTTTTAATTGTTTTTCAATATCTTCATCACTTACAGAATATGAAGGTTTCTTAACTTCTACACCTTTATATTCATTAAGAGTTACTTCTGGTCTAACTATTACTTCTGCTGTATATATGAATTCTTTTCCTGATTCGATTTGTACTATATCTATTTTTGGATAGTCAACAGGTACTATATTATGTTCTTCAATAGCTATTGGATATGTATCTTCACAGCAGTAATTTATAGCGTCTTCAAGAAATACACCTTCACCGTAATATCTATTAATTACATTCATAGGTGCTTTTCCTTTTCTAAATCCAGGAATATTAAATCTTTTTACATTCTTCTTATATGATTTTTGTAACGCTTCCTTAAATTTTTCTTTTTCTACAGTTATTTCTAATTTAACAACATTAGTTTCTATTTTTTCAATTTTAGTGTTCATTAACTTTTCCTCCCACTCACTGTAAATACTTATTTTGACTTCATATATTATAACATACATTAATAAAAATTTACAAATATATATGAGTATTTTTTCATAATTATAATTATATACTAAAAAATTTATATTACAACATTATTTTATATAAAAGTGAATTTATAGTATTTCTTTCAAATACTCTCTGCTTGCAACAAGCTCCTTATAATCAGAATAATTATCACTATATACTTCTATTATTGCTGTTCCCCGGTAATCCACTTCTTTTAAAATCGAATTCAAACTCATATAATCCACTTCACCTTTTCCAGGTAATAAACATGGATTAATAGAATCCTTATCATTTATATGTAGATTTACTATATCCTTATTCATTAATTTTATATATTCCTCAATAGGCACTCCTGCTTTATATGCCTGTTTTATATCTAATGTAAAACTTATAGGATACCTGCATTTTTCTTTAAGCATATTTAAAAAATTAATATCTGATGACATACACCATGAGACATTTTCTTGTGCAAGCTTAATGCCTATTTCCGAAGATATATATATAAGTTCATTATATATGTCTCCTACAAGCTTCAAATCCAAAAACCTGTTATCAACTCTTCTCATGCCATGAAACGTATATGAATTAGCCCCTATTTTTTTCCCTGCTAAACAAACTTGTTTAAAATATTTTAACATATCGTCTCTTCTTCTTTTATAGCTGTCAAATAAATAAGGTTCAAAAAAAGAAGAAAATGCATGAATGGAATTTACAGTAAAATTATATTTTTCTTTTTCGTATACAAGTTTATTAACAAATTCCTCTTCAAACTCACTAGGACAATTAAAAAAGAGCTCTCCTCTATCAAATCCTAACTTCTTCATTAATTTTATTGAATCTTCTAAGCACACCTGTGGATAAAAACACGCTGAAGAAATACCAATTTCCACTCTATTATACACATCCTTACATTAATATATTACTTAATTATATTTACATTACCATCTATTATTACTTCTAATCCGTCTTTTAAAAGTTTTCCATAACTAATTTCTTTTCCACTAACTTCTCCACCTTCTGTTATTATCTGATTATGTACGTTAGTGCTTATTGTATATCTCCATATAAATTTATCTTCACCTCTATTAAACCATGGAAGTTGAGATACATATATTACGTTATTGTCATCTATAAACTTCGGTAAGCAGCTCCATATATATCCTGGATTATCTTTTAAAATACTGTCTTTATTAAACACCGTCCCCTTAGTTGACACATACTCTTTCTTAGTAATATCTTTTACATTTCCCATTTCATCTATAAAAATAATATTTTGAGTATTTTTTTCAAGCAAAACCACCCTTTTCTTTGTAGGGCTTACACTATACTGTATAGTTTTAGATAAAATTTCTATGTATTGTCTCTGATTATTAATCATACTGTATATGAGCTTTATTTCTTCTCCATTGGAAAGTTTTATTACCTGTGTTTTTTTATTTGTATCGACTTCATTTTTGTTCTCATTTTTCTTTTGAGTTTTTGTTGATTGCTGTTGTTTCACTTCATCTTTCACTGCATTTTTGCTTTTATCATTTATCTTATTATTTGCTTTATCAATTCCTATATTTATACTATTTCCTATATTACTACTGAACAAAACCATCCCAATAACAACAACCAGTACTGCAATCACAGTAAATATCCCTTTTATCTTTTTTCTTCTTCTCATTTTTTCATCATAATCTTTACTGAACATACTTGGTTTTGCCACTTTACCTCCTCCTCTCTACTATATAAATTTTAATATATATTCTCACTTAATAATATAATAATATCTTCTACTTTTCTATAAATATTATTATACAAAAAAAGACTTGATAATTCAAAATTCTCAAGTCTTTTTTATTAATTTATTTAGTCGAAAAATATTGGTTCAAATCTCTATATTCTACGATTTCGCCTTTCTTTACAACATTTATTGCTTTTAAGAAAATCCTAGCTGTATCTACACATGTGAATACAGGTATTTTATATTCAGCTGCCCTTCTTCTTAATTTGAATCCTTCCGTATTTATATTGTTCCCTTTTGTAGGCGTATTTATTAATAAATTTATTTCTCCATTTGATATAAATTTATTAATATCATTATTTTTTATAATTTCACATTTAATATTATTTTTGTTTAAAATATCCCCAGTTCCCTCTGAACTATATATTTTAAATCCTAAATCATTATAAGCTTTAATTATATTTATGCCTTCTTCTTTATCTACATCTTTTAGCGAAACATATAACGCACCGCTTGTTTGAATATCCATTCCTGAAGCAACAAATCCTTTGTATATGGCTTTATCCAAGTCATAATCCACTCCCAAAACTTCTCCAGTTGATTTCATTTCAGGTCCTAAATATGTGTCTACATCTACAAGCTTTTCGTTTGAGAATACTGGTACTTTAACAGCCTTCATTCCACTCTCTTTTAAAAGACCTGTTCCATATTCCATATCCTTTAATTTCATACCTAACATAGTTTGTACTGCAATATTAACCATAGGTATTCCTGTAACTTTGCTTAGTATAGGTACAGTTCTTGATGCTCTTGGATTTACCTCTATTACATAAATATCTTTCCCATCAAATACATATTGAATATTTACAAGTCCTATAGTGTTCAATGCTTTAGCTATTTTTTTAGTATTTTCCACTAACGTTTCTATTGTTTCATCAGAAAGAGTCATCGGTGGATAAACAGTTATACTGTCCCCTGAATGTACTCCAGTTCTCTCAACATGTTCCATTATTCCTGGTATTAGTATATCTTCTCCATCAGATATTGCATCTACTTCTATTTCTATTCCTCTTACATACTTATCTATTAGTATAGTATGTTCATTAGCTAAACTTACAGCTTCGTTCATATATTTTTCTAAAGCTTCTTTATCATACACAACCTGCATAGCTCTTCCACCTATTACATAGGAAGGTCTTACTATAACAGGATATCCTAACTTTTCAACAACTGTATAAGCTTCATCCATATTTGTAACAGCATAACCAGTTGGAGTTTTTATATTGATCTCTCCTAGGAGATTTCTAAACTTATCTCTATCTTCTGCCAAATCTATAGACTCAAAGCTTGTTCCAAGTATGTTAACACCTCTTTTACAAAGCTTTTCTGCAAGATTTATAGAAGTTTGACCTCCAAATTGAAGTATAACTCCTTTTGGATTTTCTTTTCTGATTACATTCATTACATCATCAATATACAATGATTCAAAGTACAATTTATCTGAAGTGTCAAAATCTGTACTTACTGTTTCTGGATTATTGTTTATCATGATCGATTCATAACCTGCATTTTTAATAGCCCAAGCTCCATGTACACAGCAGTAATCAAACTCAATTCCTTGGCCTATTCTAATTGGTCCTGAACCTATAACCATGATTTTTTCTTTTGGAGATACTACATTCTCTTCTTCTTTTTCATAGCATGAATAATAATAAGGAGTTTCTGCTTCAAATTCGCCACTGCAGGTATCAACCATTTTATAAACAGGATAAATATCCTTTATTTGCTTAACTCTCTCTATTCTTTCTACATCAATATTTGAAAGCTTACTTATTTGCTGATCTGTAAATCCCATTGTACTTGCTTCACAGATTAATTCATCATCTACTACCTTGCTTTCTAATCTTTTTTCTACATTAACTATATTATTTATTCCATTTAAAAACCACATATCAATTTTAGTCATATTATGAATAAATTCCATTGAGTATCCACGTCTTAAAGCTTCTGCTATAGCAAAAATTCTCTCATCGTCTTGCTTTTTAATCTTAGCCTCTAACTGTTCATTTGTTAACTTATAACCATTTTCCAGTTTGATACCCACAAGCTTACTTTCAAGACAAGTTACAGCCTTTATAAATGCACTTTCAAAATTTCTATCTATTGCCATAACTTCTCCAGTAGCCTTCATTTGAGTTCCTAAATTTCTTTCTGCTGTATTAAACTTATCAAAAGGCCATTTAGGCATTTTTACAACCACATAGTCTAAGGCTGGTTCAAAACAAGCACTTGAATTTTTAGTTACATAGTTTTTAAGTTCATCCAAACTATATCCAATGGCTATTTTTGATGCAATTTTTGCTATTGGATATCCTGCTGCTTTTGAAGCTAAAGCACTTGATCTGCTAACTCTTGGATTCACTTCTATAACTATATACTTACTACTCTTTGGATCTAAGGCAAATTGTATATTACATCCACCTTCTATTTTTAAGTTTCTAATTATTTTAAGTGCAGAACGTCTTAACATATGGTATTCACTATCTCTTAATGTTTGAGAGGGCGCTACTACAACACTGTCTCCTGTATGAACTCCTACTGGGTCAATATTTTCCATATTACATACTATAATGCAGTTATCCTTTTTATCTCTAACTACTTCGTATTCAAGTTCTTTCCATCCCGCTACACTTTGCTCTAGTAATATTTGGGTTATAGGACTCATTTTTAGTCCTCTTTCACATATTTCTAAGTATTGCTCCATGTTTTCAGCTATTCCGCCGCCAGTTCCTCCTAAAGTATATGCAGGTCTTATTATAATAGGAAGCCCATTTTTCTCTGCAAATTCTTTACACTGTTCTATATTAACCGCAATTATACTTTCTGGAATAGGCTCATCTATTTCAAGCATTAATTTTTTAAATTCTTCTCTATCCTCAGCCTTTTTTATAGCTTCACTATTTATGCCTAAAAGCTTCACATTATATTTATCTAATATACCTTTTTCTTGAAGCTCCATAGCTATATTCAAGGCAGTTTGTCCGCCAAATCCTGCCAATATTCCATCCGGTCTTTCTTTTTCAATTATCTTTTCTATAGGCTCTACTTTCAAAGGCTCTATATAAACTTTATCCGCCATATTTAAATCAGTCATTATTGTAGCTGGATTACTATTTACTAATATTGTCTTTATTCCTTCTTCTTTTATAGCTTTACACGCTTGTGTTCCTGAGTAATCAAATTCCGCTGCCTGTCCAATTATTATAGGACCTGAACCTAAAATTATAACCTTTTTTAAATTTTTATCTAAAGCCATGTTTTTTTCCTCCTTAGTTGTGTTATATTTCTCTTTTTTCAACATTATTATTCATACTGTCAATGAAATTATCAAATAAATAGGCTGAATCTATAGGTCCTGGTGATCCTTCCGGGTGGAACTGTACTGAAAATACCGGTAAAAACTTATGTCTGATTCCTTCTACTGTATTATCATTTAAATTTATATGAGTAACTATTAAATCCTTATCCTCAATGCTTTCTTTTTTCACGGCATATCCATGATTTTGTGATGTAATATACGCTCTATCTCTTTCTATATCATATACTCCGTGATTGCCTCCTCTGTGACCAAACTTCATCTTATACGTATCTGCTTCAAAAGTAAGAGCAAGTATTTGATGTCCTAAGCAAATTCCAAAGGTAGGTTTACACCTTACAATTTTCTTAACAACTTCTACTGTCTGTGGAATATCCTTTGGATCTCCTGGCCCATTGCTCAGCATTACTCCATCAGGATTAAGCTCCATTATCTTCTCAAAACTTGTATTGTATGGTACTACTGTTATGTCACAATTTCTTTCTTTTAAGTTTTCTATGATATTCGCCTTTGCTCCAAAGTCCATTAATACTACTTTATGTCCTTTACCTTCTATTCTGTATATTTCCTTTGTACTTACTTCTTCAACAAAATTTGTTTTGTTACATTTATCTATATATTGTTGCAGCTCTTCTATTGTTAGATCTTCGTTGCTTATTACACATTTCATAGTCCCAGAGTTTCTTATAAGTTTAGTTATACTTCTTGTATCTACCCCTGCTACTCCAACTATATTCATTCTCTCCATCATAGAACTTAAAGCTTCCTCACTCATATAATTTGATGGATTGACACATATTGATTTAACTATAAGTCCTCTTGCATATATCTTTTTTGATTCATTTTCATTTTCATTTACTCCATAATTACCTATAAGTGGATAAGTCATATTTATAACTTGTCCTGCGTAAGAAGGGTCAGTAACTATTTCTTGGTACCCTGTCATAGATGTATTAAAAACAAGCTCACCTACAGCCGTTCCTTTTTTTCCAAAGCCTCTTCCTTTTAAAACCGTTCCATCCTCTAAATATAATATTCCCTTCATTTTAAATTACCTCCTCGTAATTTCAAATACGTTTCTTCACTTTTGTAATTTTATGCAGTATTGTATATAGATATTAAATTCATTTTATATTTCCAAAACTTTTAAAACCCTTATCTTCTCTTATTTATCAACTTTATTTGCGTTTTTATGTTTATACATTTTATTTTATAATTATACATAGATTATCATTTTAAATTTTTAATGTCAATAGCTTATATATACAAAAAACCTTCTGCCAGAGAACAGAAGGTTTCACTTATCTTAAGTACTTTCCACCACCTTTTCAATCTCACTGGACTAAATTAAAGGTATAAACATATTTAATTTTGCATAAAAAAAGCTTCTGCTGAAAGACAGAAGGATACTGTAAACTAACACTACATCAGTACCTTTTTAACCTCTCGGGCTATTTTAAAGGTTTTATGTATTTTTTTATTGCTAAAATCATAACATAAATAAATAACTATGTCAAATTAATATATATAAACTCATTGTTATTTTTTTAACTATTGTTAATTTTAAACATTTTATCTATTTTTTTATTATACGAACTTTCCATTATTTTATTCTTTTATTATTCGTATGTATTCGTTAATTAAATGTTTTTTTAAAAAAAATATTAACTTTTTTCGTTTTTTGTCGTATAATCTATATAACAACATATTCGAAAATAATTATAAGATAATATAAGATTATATCATTGATATTTTTTTAACAAACTTTATATTAATTATAGTGATTATAGTGATTATAATAAGGAGGTTTTATAATGTTTAAACAATGGGAAGATTTCAACGCAGGACACTGGACAGAAACTATCGATGTAAGAAATTTCATTGAAAAAAACTACACTTTATATGAAGGTGACAGTAACTTTTTAAAAACACCAACAGAAAAAACAAAAAAGATTTGGAACAAAACTTACTCACTCTTTGTTGAAGAACTAAAAAAAGGAGTTCTTGATATTGACACAGAAAAATTTTCAGGAATAGATACCTTTGAACCTGGATATTTGGATAAAGAAAATGAATTAATTTTAGGTTTTCAGACTGATACACCATTTAAAAGAATGGTTAATCCTTACGGTGGAATGAGAATGGTTGATCAGTCTCTTAAAGAATACGGATATGAACTTAAGGAAGGTTTAGAAGATTTATTTGTAGAGTTTAGGAAAACTCATAATCAAGGTGTTTTTGATGCTTATACAGAAGAAACTAAAGTAGCTAGACACGTAGGGTTATTAAGCGGACTTCCTGATGCATATGGTAGAGGAAGAATTATTGGAGACTATAGAAGAATCTCTTTATACGGAATGGATTATTTGATAAAACAAAAGCAAGAAGATTTTAAAAATTCAAAAGGGCATGCTGATGAAAAAATTATAAGACTCCGTGAAGAAGTCTCTGAACAGATAAGAGCTATGAAGAAAATTAAAAATATGGCTGCCAGCTATGGAATAGATATTTCAGAACCTGCAAGAGATGCAAAAGAAGCAGTTCAATTCCTTTATTTAGGATATTTAGCAGGTGCTAAAGAAAATAATGGTGCTGCAATGTCT
Source organism: Clostridium sp. ZS2-4 (assembly GCF_026719745.1). Classification (GTDB taxonomy): domain Bacteria; phylum Bacillota; class Clostridia; order Clostridiales; family Clostridiaceae; genus Clostridium_H. Next base: position 11,403 of record NZ_JAPPRQ010000051.1, on the reverse strand, counting down.
CTTGGTAGAACTTCTACATTTATAGATATATATATACAAAAAGATTTAGAAAAAGGATTAATAAGCGAAGAAGAAGCTCAAGAAATAATTGATCAATTTGTTATCAAATTAAGGTCTATAAGACACCTTAGAACACCTGAGTACAATGATTTATTTGCAGGCGATCCTAACTGGATAACAGAAGCAATTGCTGGTGTAGGAATCAATGGTAAGCCTTTAGTTACAAAAACTTCTTTTAGAATTTTACACACTCTAACTAATTTAGGTCCAGCTCCAGAACCTAATATGACAGTATTATGGTCTGAAAAACTTCCTGAAAACTTTAAAAAATATTGTGCAGAAATGTCAATAAAGACTGACTCAATCCAATATGAAAATGATGATCTTATGAGACCTGTATATGGAGACGACTACGGTATTGCTTGCTGTGTGTCAGCAATGCAAATGGGTAAACAAATGCAATTTTTCGGTGCTCGTACAAATCTTTCAAAATCTTTACTATACGCTATAAACGGCGGTATTGATGAAATGAAAAAAGAAAATGATGGAAGTCTTATTAAAGTTGTACCTGGAATTCCTTCAATGGAAGATGAAATTTTAAATTATGATAAGGTTAAAGAAAATTACTGGAAGGTTCTAGAGTATGTTGCTGAGCTTTATGTCAATACAATGAACACAATCCATTATATGCATGATAAATATGCTTACGAAGCAACTCAAATGTGTCTTCACGATACTGAAGTAGGAAGAATTATGGCTTTTGGTATAGCTGGACTTTCATGCACCGTTGATTCACTTAGTGCAATCAAGTACGCCAAAGTTAAACCTATTAGAGATGAAAATGGAATAACTATAGATTTTAAAATCCAAGGTGATTTTCCTAAATTCGGAAATGATGATGATAGAGTTGATGACTTAGCAGTAGAGTTAGTTAAAAAATTCTCATCAGAATTAAAAAAACATTCTACTTATAGAAATGCTATGCACACTCTTTCAGCTTTAACAATAACTTCTAATGTAGTATATGGTAAAAAGACAGGAGCTACTCCAGATGGTAGAACAAAAGGAGAACCTCTAGCACCAGGGGCTAATCCTATGCACGGAAGAGATGTTAATGGTGCATTAGCTTCACTTAATTCAGTAGCTAAAATTCCTTATAGAGAATGGTGTGAAGATGGTGTTTCAAATACTTTCTCTATTGTGCCTGATGCTTTAGGAAAAGATGAGTCTGCAAGAATAGAAAATCTTAAGAATATTTTAGATGGATATTTTGCACAAAACGCTTTCCATTTAAATGTAAATGTATTAAGTCCTGAAACTTTAATGGATGCTATGGAAAATCCTGATAAATATCCAACTCTAACTATAAGAATTTCAGGTTACGCTGTTCACTTCAACAGATTAACTAAAGAGCAGCAACTTGAAGTAATAAAGAGAACTTTCCATAAAACAATGTAATTTTAAAAGAAAGGAGATACTAATGCTAAAGGGTAGAATTCATTCTTTTGAAAGTATGGGACTTGTAGATGGACCTGGAATTAGAAATGTAGTTTTTTTTCAAGGTTGTCCTCTTAGATGCCTTTTCTGCCATAATCCAGATACTTGGGATTTTGATGAAGGTACTGAGATATCCAGTGAAGAGCTAATAAACAAAATATTAAGATTTAAACCATACTTTAAGAATAATGGTGGAGTAACCTTCTCAGGTGGAGAACCTTTAATGCAACCTGACTTTCTTTTGGAGATGCTAAAACTTTGTAAAGAGCATAATATTCATACAGCTGTAGATACTTCTGGATGTGGTAATGGAAACTATGAAGAAATCTTAAAATATACTGATTTAGTGCTATTAGATATAAAACATGTGACCGTTGAAGGATTTAAATCCTTAACCGGTATTTCCATAAAAAAACTCATGGAATTTATAGCAGCTGTCAATTCTTCTAATGCTAAATTGTGGATAAGACATGTTATCGTTCCAGGAATTACTGATTCTCATGAGCATATGGAAAAATTAAAAGAAATTATTGAAAAAATTAAAAATGTAGAAAAAATCGAGTTTTTACCTTATCACACCATTGGAGTTAATAAATATGAAGTGTTAAATTACGAATACAAGTTAAAAAATGTAGAGCCCATGGATAAAGATAAGTGTAAAATGCTAGAAAAAAAATTTATTGCAGAACTGAATAAAAGTGCAAAGCACTTTTCAGTAGCCAGTGACCAGTAACCAGTATCCAGAAAAAAGATTAAAGAATTTTAAGTTAGTAAAAATAATCATAAATAAAGAGTAAGAATATAGAAAATCTCTATGTTCTTGCTCTTTATTTTATTTAAGTTTAGGTTTTGCTTTAGCAAACCTTCCTCTACTGGATACTGGTTACTGGGTACTGGCTACTATAAGAATGTTGCGTTGCAACATTCTTATAAGACGGTATCAACACTTTTCGGGTTTACCCAAACCGTAACATTTCGCGATTTAAGTGCAATAACTTCTTTAAAGTTAAGTATTACTTCTCCTGAAATATTATCCCCGTTACTTAAAACCATATTAACAACAGTTCCTTTTAACTTTAATTGAATTATATCATTTAATGTAGCATACTGTATTGTTTCTATAGTAGACGGCATTGAATCATTAACTAAACTATCTGTTAAAACTACCTTTTCTCCCCCAATGCTATCTTCCTTTTCATCACTCTGATTGTTACTTGTATCCTTCTCAATAACTTCTCTGTTATCTGTAAGCAAAATAACTTCAGTTTTATTATTATCAGAAATTACCCTTTGATTCAATTTTGTAGATGGATTATCTTTACTATCTAAAAGTTTATTTCTTAATAATTGAAGAATAATAGCATTGAACATCTTGTTTTTTAAAAGTAGATAATTTCTTTCTTCTATTATTAGTTTATATATAACAGAAAAAACTAAAATTAAATATAACATGTTAAATATTCCTTTCTATTATAAGAATAAGTTTGATATGAACATATTACATATCAAACTTAAAGCTATACTTTAGAAGAAGAAATCTATTACTTCACCATCAATATAGAAAATTCTTCCTCTTGATGTCCTAAGACTTATTACATTATCAAAACCATCTACTACCTCGCCAGCAACAAATATACCACTCCTTAGTCTAATAACTATTCTTGCTCCTTTATAATTTTTTCTTATAAACTCTACTAAAGTCATGTTGTCCCCATTATTTTCATTTGGTATACAATCGAATCCAACTTCATTACATCCTATATTTTTCTCTTCTAAATCATGTATATTATTTGATTTCTTATTATTTATATTATAAATTTTATCCATAAACTTACCTCCAATTCCATATCTTTATTACTATCTTGGTAAGTGGCTTGATATTAATCATTAAAAGAATTCATCATATCTCTTGCTTCTAAATTATCTTCTGACAATATTATATCTCTTAATTCTGGATCATTTTCTGATAATAACATATCATTTAATTGTTGATCATTTTCTGACAACAAAAAATCATTTAGCTGTGGGTCATCTTCTGGTAATTCAATGCCTTCTAATTGCAAGTCATTAGCATCAGCAAACTCATCATTAAATCCAGTCATTAAATCTTTTTCAAATAATTCTTCAGAATCATCAGTATTAACATTAGTTGGTTCATTCATCATTCTCATAAAGTCAATTCCTCCCATCCATTTACTTGACTTAACTTTTTTGTGTTTTTCTTTATCTATTTTAAAGGTTTGATATAAAACAATATCATATCAAACCTAAGCTTCTATTTTATTAGAAGAAGAAATCTATTGCTTCAGCGTTAACATAAAGAGTTCTTCCTCCACGTGTTCTTAATCCTATTACGTTACCAAAACCATCTACTACTTCACCACAGATAAATATTCTGCTTCTAAGTCTAATAACTATTCTAGCACCCATATAATTTGTTCTTATAAATTGAGCTAATGGCATACATTTTCCTCCCTTCATTTATTATTTTTAAGCTTTAGTTTTTCAAGTTATAAATAATAGTTTGGAAAATATAGAGATTTGTCCACTTACTGACACATAATTATAAAAGGTTGTCCACCCTTTCTATATAATATTAACTTTATGTTAAAAATGTTACCTTTACATTCCATAAATAATAAAATTGTGAATTAATTTTATTCTAGTAANAATGCAAAACTAAAATTAAAATAAAGCAAAATAGACTTAAAGTAGATATAATCTATCTTTAAGTCTATTTTAATTTATTTTTATCTAATTGTTCTTAATTGTTTTTATCTTTTTTCTTTACTCTGGGGATTGGTGATTGGCTACTGGGAAGTATAAGAATGTTGCCTGGCAACATTCTTATACTATCTTTCTGCTTCCTGGTTTTACATATTCTATTCCTTGTTTGCAAAGAGGACATTCATCTGGTGAAAAACTTTCAATTTCTAATTCTATGGCACTATATATAGGATATTCTATATTACTGCTTTTTCTATCAACTATACTTGCAATTCCTATTACTTCTCCACCAAGAGACTTTATAACTTCAGCAGTTTCTAATGAAGATTTTCCTGTAGTCACAACATCTTCTGTTATTAACACCTTTTGACCTGGTTTTATTTCAAACCCTCTTCTTAAAGTCATACTTCCGTCTACTCTTTCAGTAAATATTGCAGGTTTTCCAAGTTGACGTCCAAGTTCATAAGCTACAACTATCCCTCCCATAGCAGGTCCTAAAACTATATCAACTTCTAAATCCTTTACCTTGTCATAAACAACACTTAAAACTTTCTCAGCTTTATCTGGATATTGTAAAAGCTTTGCACATTGAACATATCTATTACTGTGTCTTCCTGATGATAATAAAAAGTGTCCCTCAAGTAATGCTTCAACCTCTTTTAATATTTCAGTTACATTTATATTATTTGCCATTATAATTCCTCCCTTTCTATTTTTCCATGAATATTATTATATAATTCCTCTTATTTCACTTATATCTTTAATTCCTTCATCAACCATAAATTTTTCAATTCCATTTATTATATCCAAACAAATATCTGGCTTTATAAAATTTGCACTTCCTACCTGGACTGCATGAGCTCCTGCCATTATGAACTCTATTGCATCTTCTGCACTGCCTATTCCACCAATTCCTACTACAGGCACATCTATATTTTTACATACTTCATATACCATCCTTAGTGCGATAGGCTTAATAGCTGGACCTGAAAGACCTGCACTTATGTTGTTAAACACTGGTTTTCTATTTTTTATATCTATTGCCATAGCTTTAAAAGTATTAACCATAGATATTGAATCAGCTCCAGCCTCACAGCACTTATACGCCATATCTACTATATCCTCAGCATTAGGAGACAATTTTACCATTAATGGTTTATTGCATATACTCTTTACTTCTGAAACCACTTTATAAGCTACATCTGATTTTATTCCAAAAGCCATACCTCCGTGCTTTACATTGGGACAAGAAATATTCAGCTCTATAATATCAACATCTGTATTATTTAACTTTTCTATTCCCATTAAATAATCTTCTATGGAACCTCCCCCTAGATTAGCAAGTATTACTGTATCTAACTCCTTCATTTTAGGTAGTTCATTTTTTATAAAATTATCAACTCCAGGATTTTGAAGTCCAACACTATTCATTATTCCACTGCTGGTTTCATATATTCTTATTCCATCATTTCCTTCTTTTTTATTTATGGTAAGTCCTTTTGTTGATATTGCACCAAGCTTAGATACATCATATATTTGTGAATATTCTTCTCCAAAACCGAAAGTACCTGATGCAGCAATTACTGGATTTTTAAAATTAACTCCATTTATATCTACACTAATCATTAAAAATCAAATCCCTTCCGTTAAAAACTGGACCATCTTTACAAGTTCTCTTATTTCCATCCGTTGTTTTACAAGTACATACTAAGCACGCTCCAATACCACATGCCATTCTATTTTCCATTGATGCATAAACTTCTACATCTTTCTCTACACACATATCTATAACCTTTTGCATCATAACTTCCGGTCCACAGCATACTACCATATCATATTCTTCTGGATTCAATAAGTCCGTTACATACCCTTTGTGTCCAATATTTCCACTCTCTGTTGCTATCTTAATATTATTAATGTATTTCTCAATAATTTCCACACCATAAACTTCATCTCTGAAGCCGCAATATAAATCAACATCACATTCTTCAAGTTCTTTTATTAAATAATTAAGAGGAGCAATACCTATTCCACCAGCTACTACAGCAACCTTACCTTTTATCTTATCTTTTTCAAACCCATTACCTAAAGGCCCCATTATTTGGATTTTATCATTAACCTTCAGTTTGCTGATAAGTTTTGTTCCTTTTCCTACCGCGGCATAAAGAAAGGTTATTCCTCCATCATCCAAATCATGCACACTGATAGGCCTTGGTAAAAACGGACTATCTTCCCAACACTTCAACATATAAAATTGTCCTGGTTTCGCTTCAAATTTTCCCTTAACTTTCAGTTTAAATATTCCAGCAGAAACCTCTATATTTTCAATTGCAACTTCCTGTGAACATATCATCCGCTATTCTCCCCTTTCTTTTTATAATCTTATTTTCCTAACGCTTGTTTCATCTTTATAACTTCTTTACGTGCACATTCTTCAAAATATCTTTCTCCATCCTCATATTTTTTATATGCTAAAAGAATTCCTCTTGAAGAATTAACAACTCCTCCATTGCCTTCTTTTAAATAAACACCAGCTTCTTCTGCTCCACCACCCTGTGCTCCAAATCCCGGTATTAAGAAAAAGGTATTATTATATTTTTCTCTTATTTTCTTTCCATCTTCAGCAGTTGTACATCCTACTACTGAACCTATTGAACTGTATCCACAGCTTCCTAGAGTTTCCTGTTCCAATTTCTGCAGTTTTTCCCCTACAACATCATAAACTCTCTTACCTTCTTTGTTTTCTACGTATTCAAAATCCTTTGAACCCTTATTTGAAGTTCTAAGCAGTACAAATAATCCTTTTTCTTTATTTTTTACATACTCTAAATATGGTTCTATGCTATCCATTCCCATATATGGATTAAGTGTTATAAAATCACTTTCAAAATCCCCTTCAAAATGAGCTTTTGCATACATTTTTGCTGTATCAGCTATATCTCCCCTTTTGATATCTGATATAGCTATGCAATCTAATCCTCTTACATATTCTAACGTTCTTTTATATGCATTAAGTCCCTTCATTCCTAAAGCTTCGTAATAAGCTATTTGAACTTTATAACAAGCTGTATGTTCTAATGTTGCATCAACTATTTTCTTATTGAATTCAAATACAGCGTCTTCTACATTTATAAATTTTTCTAAAAACTCTTTCGGAATATAATCCACAGAAGTATCTAATCCTACACATACATTACCCTTTTTATTAACAACTTCATATAGCTTATCTATTATCACTATTATCTACACTCCTCTTCATTTTTATATACTATTCTTCCACCTTTTATTGTCATTAGAATTTCTCCATAAACTTTCTTTCCATTTAAAGGAGTATTTTTCCCTTTTGATTGAAATTCATTGGAATTTATAGTATATTCTCTATCTAAATTTACAAGCACAAAATCTGCGTCATATCCTATTGTTATTTGACCTTTATTAAGCCCCATAATTTCAGCAGGCCTTTTAGACATTATTTCCGATAACTTATTTAATGTTATTTCTTCTTCTTTAACAAGCTTTGTATAACACACTGGAAAAGATGTTTCTATTCCTGAAATCCCTGGAGCTCCTTTTTTCTTATCTTCTTCAGTATGCGGTGCATGATCAGTTGCAATTGCATCCACAAACCCATCTTTAATTGCCTTAATTAAGAAGTTCACATCTTCTTCATTTCTTAATGGCGGATTAACTCTATATTCTGTTTCATCTGTTAAAGCTAGATGATGTGGTGTTACTTCACAAGTAACATTAACTCCTTCTTTTTTAGCTTCTATTACATCTCTCATTGCTTCCTTAGTACTTACATGAGCCATATGCAAGTGGCATCCAGTAAACTTGGAAAGAGCTATATCTCTCCATGTCATCATATTCTCTGCCATTCTCATATCAATTTGACTCATTTCTGGAGTTTCAGCATGAGATATAATCCTTATCCCCTTATCTCTAGCCTTTACCATAGCTTCCATCATAACCTTATTATCAGCTACACCTTTTCCATCATCAGAAATGAGCTTGACAATGGCTGGGCTTATTTTATCTAAATGACTTATATCTGTTCCGTCCAAATTTTTCGTTATAGAAACAACCTGATGCGCATCTACCAATCCTGCTTGCTTGACTTTTTCTATTACATAATTTACTGTATCCATATCAGAACAAACTGGATTTGTATTTGCCATAAGATTTACCGCTGTATATCCCCCTCTGACTGCTGCCTTACTTCCACTTACAATATCTTCTTTATCAGTAAATCCTGGTTCTCTAAAATGAGCATGCAAATCTACAAAGGAAGGTAGAAGCATTTTTCCTTTTCCATCTATTACTTCACAATCTTTAGATAAATCTTCCCCTATCTCAAAAATCTTTCCTGCATAAATATATACATCTCCATAAAAATTCTGAGCGAAATCTACAATGTTAACATTCTTAATTAAAACTTCCATATAGCACCCTTCTCCCCTGTTTATTTAACCTTTTTACCTTATCTTAAACTTCTTTAACATACGCTTCATCGCAGTATTTACATCTATATTCTCTAGTTTCTTCATCTACTAAGTAAAACTGTTGAGGAATATCTTTTTCTATAGAAGTGATGCATCTTGGATTTTTGCATTTAATAACATTTTCAACCTCTTTCGGAAGCCTTAACTTTATTTTTTCTTTTGTCACTTCATTTTCTATGACAGTAATTGTTATATTAGGATCTATTAACCCTAAAACAGTAAAATCTATATCCATTTTATTTTCAATTTTTATTATGTCTTTTTTACCAAGCTTTGGGCTACTAGCATTCATTATAAGTGCTACTGAAAACTCAGCTTTCTCCAACCCCAAATGGTTAAAAATTTCTATTCCCGTTCCTGCCTTAATATGATCTATTACAATTCCATTCTTTATACTATCTATATTTAACATTATTCACACACCCCCAAAAGTTTTGCTATTAAAGCCATTCTCGCAAACATTCCATACTTTGCCTGTCTAAAATAACACGCTCTAGGGTCATTATCTATCGATAAAGAAATTTCATTAACCCTTGGTAGTGGGTGTAAAATAATCATATCCTTCTTTGCCATTTTCATTTTTTCTTCATTTAATATATAACTGTCTTTAAGTCTTAAATAATCCTCTTCATTAAAGAATCGTTCTTTTTGAACTCTAGTCATATAAAGTATATCTAAGCTATCAATTACTTCTTCTAATCGTTCTACTTCTACAAATTCAATATTGTTTTTTATGAGTACTTCTTTTTTTATATAATCTGGAATTTTTAATTCTTCAGGTGAGATTAATACAAACTTATTATTCTTATATCTTGATAAAGCTTTAACTAAGGAATGAACCGTTCTTCCGAATTTCAAATCTCCACAAATACCAATTGTGTGATTTGAAAAATCTCCTTTTATACTTTTTATAGTAAGTAAATCTGTTAATGTTTGAGTAGGATGTTGATGTCCTCCATCTCCAGCGTTTATTACAGGAATATCAGAATACATTGCTGCAACTCTAGCCGCACCTTCCTTAGGATGTCTCATTGCTATAATATCTGCATAGCATCCAACTGTTCTTATAGTATCAGCTGTACATTCTCCTTTTGAAACAGAGCTAGAATTTGCATCTGAAAAGCCTAATACCTGTCCCCCTAACCTTAACATTGCAGCCTCAAAGCTAAGTCTTGTTCTAGTACTAGGTTCAAAGAAAAGAGTGGCAAGAAGTTTACCTTCACAAACCTTCGAAAATTTTTGGGGATTTTCTATAATTTCCTCTGCAAGATTAAAAATCTCATCTATTTCTTCTGTTGAAAAATCCATTGGATCTATTAAACTTCTTCCTTTTAACATACTTTCTCCTCCTTGTCAGTCTCTCTGGACTAAATTTAAAGGTTATAAAAAATGCCTTCTCACAACAGAGAAGGCATGGTTATGCTATAGTATCACATTGAAATTAATTTTATATATAAACCTAAAACTAATTTCATACTTATATCCTTCTCTGTATCTCGTACAGATTTAAAGGCGTCCTTATTAACTTTTAAGTTATTGTATCATAAATAGATTTAAAAAGCAATGGATTTTAATATTTAAAAAACATATATTTGCTATGTATGATATTGTTCAAAAGTCTTTCCTTTATATCTAAATGCATTTACTGGACATTTATGAAGACATCGCTGGCAAGATATACACTGTGAATAAAATACTATTTTTCCATCAATCAAATTGATATTATTTGTTGGACATTCTCTCTCACATTTTCCACATTTTATACATATCTCCTCATCTACAGTTAATTTTTTTGCAGCCCATCTTAAAGAATATCTATAAAATAATTTATATGATACTTTACCTAAAAATAATCTTCCTTTAGAAATTTTCTTTATATGTCTTTTTCCAGTTATTAGACTCTGAACTAACTGCTCTACTTTAATTTCTGCTGCTTTTTTTAATACTTGCACTTCATCCATTGAATTTTTCTTAAACATTACTACATAATAATTATTAGGCATTTCTATGCAGTCCTTAACAACTATTTTCATACCTTTTTCTTCAAGCATATTAGCAAGTTCTTCTATGCCTGCCCCCTTATCTGCTGCTTGAGTAGAAAATATGGCACATATTTTATTAATATCTTTACTAACATTTTTTCTTACCCACTCAATATAATAGCTTGGAAACATCTCTGCATGAATAGGAGCTCCAAACACATAAAAATCATATTCATTCTTCAATTCATCTTTAACCGTTGTATCTATTAATTCACTTTCTATTCCTTTATCCTCTAATTTTTTTTGGAATTGCTTCATTACATATTCTGTATTTCCTGTACCTGAAAAATATATCAATGCACCCTTCAAATGTATATTCCTCCATATCTTATATTTGTTTCTTATTATATTTTAACTTAATCAAGAGAACTTTTAAACTCCCCAACGCACTAGAATAAAATTGTGAAGCAATTTTATTCTAGTAACCAGTGCCCAGATACCAGTAACCAGTGAAGGAAGTTTTGCTAAGGCAAAACCTAAATTTGTAGAGTAGGTTGAAGGAAATTTCATTTCCTTCTTCCCCTCATCAAACCGTGCATGCGGTTTTCCCGCACACGGCTTTCCGATATTCTTCTTTCTAAGGCATTATAACCTTTAAAGAGAAAGTTTCTTTAATCCCATTTCATTAAGAATAT
>NZ_JAPPRQ010000050.1 GCF_026719745.1 Clostridium sp. ZS2-4 | reverse complement strand
TTTCTTGGTCGTTGTTTGTCGTGATTCAATTATACCAAATGGAGGAATGTTCTTCTATTTTTTATGCTAGAAATACTGAAAACACAGGCTAACGCCTTAAAATACAAGTGCGAAAGTTGAGTAATAAGTTTATTAGCAGTTGTAATATTCTTCAGCTCAAGCATTAATGCATTTGCAATGAATAATACAAATAATACAAAAATAAGTACTGAAGATTTAAAAGAGCAATTAAAAGAAGATTATCCATATTTAGAAGTTTTATATCAAGAAGATAGTGAATTTGGACAAGTTTATTATATAGATAAAGATTATCACAAAAAAAGAAAAAAAGAGCAATAGGTCCTTGGGATGTTGTTGATGTAGTTATGGCTGTACAATCATGGAGCGAATTTATATCAAGTCCGTCTTTATCAGGATTTGGATGGGCTGTTCTTGATTCAGCAGCTGTAATGCCATTTCTTCCATCAACTGCATATTTTAGAAAAGGTGAAAAATTTGTCATTAAATTAAAAGAACTTAAGAAATTTGCTAAAACTACAAAAGGTGCAAAAATTATAAAAAACTCTTTAAAAGTTGTAAGCAAACTGGGTGATATTAAATCAGTACGTAAATTAGCAAAAGGATATAAAATGACTGAAGCTAGATATATAACACATATCTTATACAGACATGGTCCAACTTCAACAGCAAGTAACACTGGTAAATTTGTAGGGGCTTTTGATATCAAAAGAGCTATTGATCAAGTTTTAAAAAGTCCTAATTCAGTAGTTAAACCAAATTCAAACAAAAGACCAGGATATATTTTTGAAAAAACATATAGCGGGGTAATAGGATATGATGGAAAGAAAGCATGTAAGACAATAAGAGTAATTATAGATGAAGTAGGTAATGTAGTTACGGCTTTTCCTGTAAAATAGTAAATATATAGGAGGATAACATGGGTGTAGGAGTAAATTTTGCCATTGCAAATGATTTTTTAGAGGCTACTCGTAAGTTTAATCTTTTATTTGAAGAAGATATTGACAACTTTATATGGAATTATAGAGAGTGTTTTGGAGATGCTGTGAGTATATTAACTGAAATAGATCCTTATAGTGACAAAATATTTTCTCATAATGAAATTGAAAAGTTATTAAGAGCAGCAAAACAATTAAAAAAAGATACTATTCTTAATTCACTAGAAAAGGAATTTATAAAACAAAATGTAAATAAGAATGAGTTGATTGAATTTGCCAATGCTTTAATTATAATGTGCGAATCAGCATTAAAACAACATAAAACAATGATTAGCATAGGTTATTAATACATATAGGCCTACCTGCGTTTTTTCCGAAATTTTGCATCAAACATACCTCAACCACAGTAAAACCAATAGTTTAAGAGTTATTACTCTCAAACTTTGATTTCTAATTGTCTTAATCCATCTTCCGTAGATATTTCTACATTCTCAAATACATATCTTCCTAAAAAGTTAACATGTTGAGTACCAAGGGGGCTAACTCTTTTAAATTCTTCTATATCAAACCAAGGTTCCTCTTTCACTTCTTTATAAACCTTCTCTAAATACCTAGAATTCCAAATGATTAAGGAGCTTAATAAAATATTTAAACAACTTACTTTCTCTAGTTGTCGTTCTAATGTATTTTCATTAAGTCTTCCATGTTTACCAAAGAAGATTAATCTAGCAACTGAATTAATTGATTCTCCTTTATTTAACATCTTTTGAACTTCTTTTCGTAGTTCTCCATCTGTATAATGTCGATTATATATTTTGTTTTTAAGATTCTACCTATTTCTTTTAATCCTTTTGCAACACCATTATCTCTATTGTATGAGTTTATTTTTTGTAGTATTAAAGAGGCTTTAACCTTACCACAACCAATAGATTCAACTAATCTCATAACTTCAGAATAGTTTTCTAGTATTATTTTTTCATTTATTTTTTTAAACTTTATATTATTCATTTCAAAACCTTCAAAAGCATATAGTTGCTGTTGTTGGAGATTTTTTATTCTAGGCTTAAAGTTAAATCCTAAAAGATAAGTTAGAGCAAACATCTGCTCAGTATATCCAGCAGTATCAGTAGAGTGATCATATATCTCAAGAGATGTTTCATGATATAATAATCCATCTAAAACATGATTACTGTCTCTGCCTTCAAGCATTTGAACATAATAAGGTGTATACTGGTCACTAACATGTCTATAGATACCTCCACCTCTATTTCCATAATGTGAATTATAATCAGCATATATAGTTTTTGAACTTATAGGTACCCTCATACCATCAGAAGATGAACTTTGCCCACTACCCCAATTCTTTACTATTTCAAGGGAATGATGATAGTCTACCAAATTTCTTTGAGCCCTTGATATATTATCATAATTTAAATAAAACTCACTTGCTCTTATTAAAGCAGATTCATTTATAGAACTAGCAATAGACATCTTTGCAAATCCTAGATTATGACCATCAGCTAGCAATGATGCGACTAAAACCTTTTGTTTTTCAACTTTATTTTGATGAAAACCTTTGAAGTCTTCTAAAAAATTAGTCCATCTATTAACTTCATATAAAATCTCTGCCATAGTGATTTTAGGAAAATAGCTATATATTTTATTACTAAAGGTGCTTTTTTCATCTTGTTCTATATCTCTATTAAGCTCAAATTGTTTAGGCATTTGAACAAAATTTTTAAGTTTATCAATAAAATTTAGTGTTTCTTTATCATCTGAATTTTCTATAGGCGCAATAAGATAATGATCGAAACTATTATATTTTCTGCTCTCTCTAACAAATAAGTCTCCTGATCTTATACAATCTCTTATTGTGTATACCAAAGTCATATCAAGTACTTTCTTACTATACTCATATTTTTTAATATTCTTTTGCCACTTTGAATCAAAGAATGAAATATCAACCTTATTTTTCTTTTTATTTCTTTGATTTTTAAATTGCCTAAGGAATTTTATTAATTCTGGTTTAGTATTGCTATCAAATTCAATTACATCTAAAAGGTCATTTATATAGTCTATACTTTGATATGATTTCAATAGAAAATCAATTTCTTCTAAATCATCTTTTGTGAATCTAGTTCTATTTTTAATTCAGATATAGAGTCTTGATATTTCTTGAAATCATTGAAACTATCAATCTCAAGAATATTTTTAACAACCATTTTGAGTTTTTCAGAATTTGCTTTATACTTCGCCTGATTTTTAGAGTTATATTCTTGAGTTTTTCTTTTACTTCTTTTTAATATAGCGTAGGCATGGTTTGAAGTTACCTCTATTACCATATCCATAAATTCTTTTCTTTTGAAATATAGAAACATGGCTAAATAACTATATTTCTTATGTGTATCTTTAAATCTCTCTATTCTAATTTTATGAGATCGTTGAATCTGTGTATTGAAATATCTAATTTTACTTTCATTTAGGAAACTCAAATCAACCATATCTCCATACTCATTAATTTCTTTAATCAATTTTAATAACTCTTTTACTCCATTTGAACTAGTATTAACAGATGTATTTTTTATTCTAGAGAAACGTGATATCCCATTTTTCTCTATGCTAAGTAATTCATCTAACTTATCTTTATTTTGTATTTGACCATATATTATTTTATATATAATATCTTCCGTTGTTGCAATTCCTCTAGAAATAAGTTCTTCGATAGTTGAAAGGTTTGGTATAATTATTTTCTTAGACTTTAGTTCCTCGATAAACCTCTTAACCATGGAGAACTTGTTTCCAGTAGATAAAGTTATATTGTATATAAGTCTTTCTATATCAGCATTTATATAAAATCTACTATAATTTAAAGTTCTAATTATATCTTGAAAATTCCTAGACTTAGTAGCTTTTATAGCCCAATATTTATCTAGTCTTTTTGGATTACAATTTATCTGTTCAGCAACGTGATTAACAATCTTTTTTGGAATCAAATCATGCAAATTTAAAAGTGAAATCCCCCTACTTTTAAGAAATAAATATTGTAATGCGTATCCTAAAGAAATGTAAGGCTTATTAAATTTTTTAATTCTATGTATTTCATCAATAGTTAAAGAAAAATCAGTTGCACTGTTTTCTTCAGAGAAAAAGGAATCTATTATCTTATCTCTTTCTTTTTTTGATAATACTGAATATCTAAAATTCATCATAGTTTATCTTCAACTTTTCTATGTAATTATAATAAGACTGCTTACTTATACTAAGTTCTTTTTGAATCTCATTAGCCTTCATTTCTCTTTTTAAAAACTTTTCATAGTACACTTTGAATTCATCAAGTGGAACTTTTGAATGTCTTCCAAACTTGCGACCTTCTAAAATAGCTTTCTTTCTACCTTCAGAAGTTCTAATTATTATCTTTTTTCTTTCTTGTTCTGCAACTTCTAAAATTACATCTAAAAGGGCATTAGCCATTATTTCTAAAAATCCCTCGTTTCCTTTAATTTTATCAATAATAAATTCTTTTAAATAAGGCATATCTAAGCAAACTATTTCTATATCTTCTTTTATAAAGAATAGTATCAGCTCTTTTGTTTCTTTGCGATTTCTTCCTAGTCTATCAATTTCTTTTACTACTAAAGTGTCTCCTGATTTGATTATAGATAAAAGTTCATTTAATCCTTCTCGATTTAATGTCTTACCACTATATTTATCTGAAAATATAAATCTTTTATTCACTCCATAATTAATGAGTGCATCTATTTGTCTGTGAAGACTTTGATGTTTAGTACTTACTCTACAATATCCATATATCATAATTCCACCATCCTCATAATCAATATTTTATTATGAGAATGGATATAAGTATATATTTATTTAAATAAATTTGACTAAAGTCTATAAATAGTATTTTTATAATTTTTTAGACTATAGATTAGCACTATTTTAAATGGTCTAGAATCTTGTAAGTTTTTTGACTGTACACCTAAATAATATAAATTAAAAAAGGATATATCAATTATATGATATATCCATTGACATTACTTAGATTGAAGCATATTTGATGCAAAATTTCGAAAAAAACGCAGCTAGGCCTAATAGAAATTGTAATGTAATGGTGGGACGCCGAGATACGTGTAAAAACCGGCCACTAGATGGCTATAAGCATTGATATACAAGGTTTTTATGTGATTTTTATAACTTGCATCCTAGTGGCCCATTTTTACATCTATCTCGGCGTCCCACCTAACTGGCTTAACGTGGGTAAAAACTATGTTTTATAACCATTTTCTGTCTTAGCGTGGGTTTTGCCGGAAATGTTGGCGATACCCCTATTAGTAATATCCTAAAAAAATAAAATTACTACTGCAAATATATTACAGTAGCAATTTCCAAATCTAATTATCTTATAAAAATTAATTTACACAAAAATATTTATATTCTCTAGCAAATTCCCTTTCAGCATTAAAAAGTTATTTTTAGATTTAAAACGAAGATGGATATATTATCACATCTGAAATTTACTTGAAATAATATCAAGATTTAATACTTTTTCATATACAGTAACTAAATGTTCCTTCCATAACAGCTAGCATTACATTACCCCAAATACTTTAAACTATTTGTAAATTTTATTATATATATCCTATAGTAAATGTTTTTTCATTTTTATCTTAATGATTAAAAATCCTAATAAACTAAATACCCCTAAAAAAATAATTTGTGGTATTAATATAGTAATAAATATTATAAAATTATCTAAATCTAATGGAATATCTTTAGGGGTATTTAGTTTATTAAAAAAATATACACATACATTAGCACTAAATATACTAATATACATTAACTTTACTCTTTTTGAATACGAGTAACATTTATTTTTCATATAAGATACTATATTAACTCCAACTAAATATAACGGTATTATAAAAAAACAAAAATACATTTCAATAGTTCCTATTTGGCGCCTTACTTTAAGCATTTTTTCTACTTGATAATTTTGGGTTACTAGTATATGGTCAGTTACTGTAAATATCATGTGAATTAATATTACTGGTAATAAATTTAAAAATATTATTTTAATATTTTTTTTAAACTTTATCATTCCAATCCCTCGTTTTTAATTTAATGAAGTTCTCTTTTAAGTTCTAAGTGGAGAAGTAAAACTAAGTTGTTCGAAAATCCTGAATTGTTGACTGTAATTAAAAATATTATATTACAAATTTAGCTAAACATAAAGGCTATTTAATATTTTTAAGGTGTTTTAAAGTATTCCTGGTAAATCTTAAAATAGATTCTGTCACACTACGATTAGGAACTGTGGTGCTTTTGGAAAACGCGGAGAGAGTAGAAGATCCTAAAAGGGGTAATTCTAGGGTAGCTACGATAAACCGCAAACTCAATACCTTTATTTGAAAAAACATTAAGTTTTAATATTTTTTCAAATAAATTTCAGATGTGATAATATATCCATCTTCGTTTTAAATCTAAAAATAACTTTTTAATGCTGAAAGGGAATTTGCTATAAAAATATTTATTAGACTAATATGAAAAATTCAAAGGAATTTATTCAATTTGTCAAAATTGATTTTAAGTAAAATATATATTTATACTATTGTTTCCTTTCGTAACAGCTACAGTTACATTACCCCTATTATTGTAAAAATATATTTTTACATGCTTTCGCATAAATAATTTAAAGCGCTATAAAACCCCACGAAAAACATGGGGTTTTTGAACAATCTGAGATACACAATGTGATTGTATACCTTTTTATTAATACATTAAATTATACAGTATAGTGAAAAATTTATCAAAACTTCTTTGGCTATCACCAAGATTAATATCTGCATATTTACAACTAGTATCAATACTTCTTAACTTAGTTTTGATTTTTTCAATCCAGCGTTTAGGTATAAGACCTGTTATTCCATCAATATCTATTGAATCTAAGAAATATGTTGGTGCTACATGCATCATTACTTCCATAGTCATTGCCGATTCGTTTACAGGAAAATCCTTTCCAAAATCATGCTTGTATTGTTTTCTTGCTTTTGAACAAAGTTCATAAATTTCCGTAGGTAAAATTCTCTTTCCTAAGCTTTTTGTGTTTCCATGAATTAAAGAAATTGCAATCCCTTTATCTTTTTTGATACAAAAAACTGCATCTTTACCCCAAATTCCAAAATCTACATCTGTATATACATTATATCCTTCTTTATGATAATTATACCCAGGTGTATCTGCACTCCAATCTCCTTTAAATCTTAACATAATATACATCTCCTTCTAATTTTAATTTTAATATTTTATAAGAAATTAACTTACCGGTTCGTTTCATCTTACAATATATAAAAACGGTTTTAAGGTTGAATATGTAAACCTATATTAAAAAATTTTTTTATTTTATTGTAAAAAGTAAAAAATCAGCTTTATTTAAAAAGCTGATTACAATATTCTCAATATTTGATTTGGATAAATTACATCTGTAGTTAAGTTATTTAATTTCTTCAATGTATCAACGGACATATTGTATTTTTTTGATATTGCCCATAATGTATCTCCTGACTTTACAGTGTAAGAATCTACTACCTTTTTATTATTTATAATGGATTCTCTTATTTCACTTAAAGGGAACTTTGTACCTGGACAATTAGTTTGACCCAATTCTCTATGACCTTTTATTATTTTTATACCATATCTGTTACATAAATATGAGCATAATTCTATTAATGATTTTTTCTGCACATTTGGCATATTTTCATTCATATAATTGCCTTGAACACAAACACCTAGTGTATAAGAATTGTGACCTTTACAATGAGCTCCTATTGAATCTTCTGGTCTACCTCTATACACTTGTCCATCTTTTGTTATAAAGAAGTGATAACCTATTCCACTCCAGCCATTATCATATATATGCCACTTATGAATGTCATATATACTACAAGTACTGTGTTCCGCATGATGAAGTACTATAGCTGTGTGTTTATTTCCATATTGAAGTTCTCCAAAGTTCAAATTTGTTTCTATAATCTTCATTTAAATCACCCTCTTAGTTTTCTTTTTTGAATACAAAATTCTTAATATCTTCTACATCTTTTTTTACATCTTCAACGATATTAAATTTATCTGTAAGCTTTGATATTATATCTTGATAATTATTTTCCCTCTCTTCCTGTCTAACATCTCTTTTTTCTTGAGCTTTTAAGATATAAAAAATAAGTGCAACACTTAATGCTGCCCAAATTCCTTGTGATGCTGCTACTTTAATAAGTTCACTTTCCACTAATTTCACCTACTCCCTTTATACTATTAGCAAGTTACACATAAATAGTTTCGTAGAGTTTTTAGGGCTCTATTCTTTGTCTTATTTACAGCTTGTCTTGATATATTTAATTTTTGGGATATTTCTATATCTGAATGATCCTTTATGAATTTCTCTTTTAGAACTGTCTTTTGTATTTTAGGAAGTCTATTAAGTAAATCCTCAATTAAAATACTGTCTTCAATGCTGTTATTTGTATAATCTATTAGAATATCTAAATTAAGTTCAACTTCTTCTGTTCGTCTTAATACATATTTTCTAAATAAATCTATATGCTTATTTCTTATAACACTATTTATGTAATTTATAATTTTACCTTCATTTTCTGAAGTGAAATTATTTAAATTCATGGTTTGTATCATTTCGATAAAAGATATTGTTAAATCTGTTTCAGCTTCTTCATAAATTAATTTTCTACTAAATTTTTTAATTAGTGGTTTAAATTTATTTATGATATCTAAAATTTTTTCAGTATCCCCGTTTTGAATATTTTCAATTATTTCATATAATGAATACTTCATATAACCCCTCTTTCACAAAAAGAATAAAAATATATCAAATAAAAACGAAATATTACTTGGATATGTAAACCTTAAATGTAAAAAAAAAACTTTTTGTAATATTTTTGAATGAAAAACAGATATTTGTCTAAATTTTGAGTTTAAAGTAAAAATTATAAGTTTTTTGCATTAAAAAATCCCATATGAAGTATTTGATTAACTTCATGTGGGATCATTACTTAAAAAATATTCAATTGTGTTTATGAGGTAAATTTAAGAAAATATTATTGTTGATTTGAATGTAAACTTTTGAATAAAACATTACATTCACTTAAATGGGTATAAGTATTGATATTAAAGGGCTGACACTGATTTGGTGTTAAGCTCTTTTTATATTATTGTTTTTGAATGTATAGTTTTATAGCCTTATGAAGTAAAACTATACATTAATAAATTCAATGATTAGTAATTAATAATTGAACTATAATTTGATAAATAGTACAATAAAAATAGATTATAAATTAATAATTGAACGAAAGTGGTGAGTATATGGCTCGAGTAACTAAAAAAATGCTGGAAGATAAGATAGAGCAGCTAGAAAAAATAAATGATTATAACATGCAGGAAATCAGTAAACTTAATAGTGAAATAGACAGTTTGAGAGATAAAGAAAATATAGTATCTAGGGAAGAATTTGATTTTTTGCTTAAGCAGCTGGAAGATCAGAAACATATGACATGTGAATATAAAAAACTCTATGATAATTTAAGAGATAGATATAGAAAAGAAAGAGATGAGCTAGTAAAGACAATAAAGAGTCTCCAGGAACAAATAGATAGTACAGAAATTAAACTGAACGAAAGAGGAGCAGGCAGAAAGGCTTATTCCAATAAACAAGTTATAGAAAATATATATAATTTATATTTAGATGGCAGCAGTCTACAAGGAATTGCTGATGAATTAAATTGGTTAGGAAGTAAAACTAAACGAGGTAAGGACTGGTCTAAAAGCTCTATAAGATTTATATTGTTGAATCCTAAAAATGTAGCTAATGGATTTATAGATGAGGATACATTTAATTGTACAGTAAAATTACTGAACGAAAATAAAAAAAGAAAGTAAAAGCTTTATGAGTTCCGCACAATATACATTGTGCGTAACTGGTGAAACAGGCGTAAAGTCTTTAAAAATAAGGCTTTACGCTTTTATTATGTTCTCTTTTTTATTTTACAGTTACGCATAATATTAGTATAATATCAATATGAGTAATTAAAGAACGTATAAGGAGAATGATAAAAATGGAGAGAGTTGAACCGATAAGATCAGAGAAAAAAATAAAAGATTTAAAAAAATATTTGTTAGGAGCAGATAATATAAGAAATTATACTCTAATAGTTTTAGGTTTAAATTCAGCATTACGAATCAGTGATATATTAAATTTAACCTGGAATGATGTATATGATTTTGAAGAAAGGACCTTCAAAACCCATGTTTATATTAAAGAAAAGAAAACTGGAAAGGATAAGAAGTTTTTGTTAAATAAGAACGCTGTAGATGCTCTTCATAAGCTTAAAAAATAGGCTGCCATAGTTTGAGAAAGACTTTTGGATATCATAGTTGGAAAAAGGGAGTACCCTTACCAGTTCTGATGGAACTGTATAATCATAGCAATCAATCAGTAACTAAATTATATTTAGGAATCAACCAGGATGATCTAGATGAAGTTTATAGAATGATAGAATTATAATAGATTACTGATCTGCTTGAAAATAAAGCATTGCATAGGAGTTTAAACAATGAAAAAAAATATATTTAAACAAATCATAAATTTTATTGCAAAACCAATTTGCTATAGTTATTTTTTATTTACAGCTAGTTACTATTATGCACATATTAATGATAATGTTATTAGAAATGTAGTCTTGTCATTCAATATATTTATAGGGATATACCTAATAAATGTTGATACAAACAGTAAAAAATATACAGTATCAAAAAAGTTACTTGTAGGTATAATTATATTATTGGGTATTTATATATTAAACTATATAAATTATTTTTTTAATATTACGAAGTAGAACTTATTTAAAAAAGAACTTGGACATATAAAACCATCAGACTATATTTTTATAAGCAGAGAGGGGCAAAATAAGCCTATATCAAGAAGTATGGCATTAAAAATTGTAAAGAGCAGCTGTGAAGCTATAGGAGTTAAAGAAAAAATAGGCTGCCATAGTTTGAGAAAGACTTTTGGATATCACAGTTGGAAAAAGGGAGTACCACTACCAGTTCTGATGGAGCTATATAATCATAGTAATCAATCAGTAACGAAGCTTTACTTAGGCATCTCACAGGATGATATAGACGAAGTTTATCGCCTTATAGAATTATAATAGATTACGGATCTGTTTGAAAATAAAGCATTGGAAGGGTGATTTATGGTAAAATAGTACAAGTAATTGATGAACAATCTAAAGAGAAAATGTCGGTGGAAAAATAAAAAAATAAGGAAGGAATAAGTGATGGATTGGAGAGAGAAATCAGCTCATGAAAGGGCAAATATGATAAGCAGTGCAAGGGAAGAAGGATTTAAAGAAGCAATGGAAGAAGAAATAAAAGAAATAGCAAAAAGATTGTTAGATATGGATATGGATATAAAGCTTATATCAAGGGCTACAGAGCTAAGTGTAGCAGAAGTTCAATCCCTTCAACAATCATTGAAAAAATTAGAAGAAGAAAAAAAAGGAATGAAATGAAATGGACTTATTTAATTTTAAATTTTTTAAACCTTTAATACAGTTTTTAAGTGTATATACTATTATTTGTGCAATAATTTTAGCACTACTTATTAAGAAGAATCTACTAGCTGATATGAAGAAAGTTGAGATTGAAAAAGTAGAAAAAGTAACAGCTACAGTAATTACTAAGGAATTTATAGATAATTCAAAAAATACTCCAGGTGTATATGATAATAATGGAGTTGCTCTATGCAAAAACAACTATAATTTAATTGTAAAATATGGACAATTAACAGCAGCAATTGATGATTATTTTAGTTATCATCAATTAGAACCAGGTGATAAACTAGATGTTAATTTAGTTACAATAATGAATGAAAAAAAGAAGATTTTAAAGAAAGAATTAAAAGAAATAGTTAATACATAACAGCAAAAAATAGCGGCACAGCTGACTACTTACAAAGATATAAGTTTACAAAAATACTTGCACAAACATTTATAACAACACAAACATAAATGTAAACATATATGTTTGTGTTGTTATTTGTATTTTAAAGTGGCTGTAGTTCTTAATTTAAATAGTTTTTATTCTTTTCTAGTTAAAAATCAAATTGTCTTAAATATACAATTTACATATATTGAAAAAACAGATATAATAAATTGTATGAAACTTTTGTAGCAGGACAAACCTGATTTACGAAAGACATTGATAAAGCTGCNCAGGGTGTTTTTCACCCAAAAATCTTGATTTTAAGCTCGTCTTAAAACAAGCTCAAATTATTGATATATAAGGAGTTGTAAAGAAATAAGGGCTTAAGAGCAACTTCCATTAAAACAAGGATTGAAACTTTGAAGGGCTTTCATATGGCACTCCATCATTAAGCTTAAGAGCAACTTCCATTAAAACAAGGATTGAAACATGAGGGTGATAGAAAGTAATACCTATAAATATATCTATACTTTGAAGTTGCTAATTCAGCAGCTTTATTCGCTTTTTTTGAAAACTAATGTAAAGATCTTTTCATATGTTTCAATTAGATTCATACTATTTTATGAATTAAAGGTTTAATATGGTATAATTTCATGTATAATGATGTTGAATAATATAAAGAAAGTGCGTAGCAAATTATGAAAAAATTTAAATTATATATAATGAATGACATTATCAAATATTAATAAGAGAGGATGTAACAAAATGTATTTAGTAAGTGCATGTTTAGCAGGAGTAAATTGTAGATATAATGGTGAAAATAGTGCGCATGAAACTATATGTGAGTTAGTAAAACAAGGAAAAGCTATTCCTATCTGCCCGGAACAATTAGCAGGATTGCCAACACCAAGAGCTTGTTGTGAAATTATTATAGACAAAAGTGGAAATAAAAAAATAGTAAGCAAAGATGGACAAGACTTTACTAAAAAATTCATTGAAGGTTCAGAAAAGACTTTAGAAATTGCTAAAATTATTGGTGTTGAAAAAGCAATATTACAGTCTAGAAGTCCATCTTGTGGTTACGGTTCTATATATGATGGAACATTTTCCGGGGAACTTAAAGAAGGAACTGGTTTTACAGCAGAATTATTAACTAAAAATGGAATTGAAGTATATATAGAAAATGATTTAGACAAATTAGAATTATAAAAATATTTCTTTGTAATATTTGGGTATTGTGGATAAACAACTAATATTTAAGGTAATAGTTAAGACATAACAGCAAAACATCCCAAACATGATATATACTATACACTTAATTATGGATATATTCCTAATACAGTTTCAGGAGATGGTGAAGAAATAGATGCATATATTCTTGGAGAATTTGAACCATTGAAAGAGTTTGAAGGAATTGTGGTAGCAGTAGTTCATAGAAAAAATGATAATGAAGATAAACTTATAGTTTGCAAATATCCTAATAGATATAGTAAAGAGCAGATTAAGGCACTTATAGAATTTCAAGAACGTTTTTTTGACTCAAATATTATAACTAGCTAATTAAGTTCATAACATAAAGAAAATGTGCAGTAAAAACTAATTTAATTATAATAGTAGGAGGAAAATAAAAATGCCATATATTACAATAGAAGGTGGGCGAATGACTGCTGAACAAAAACAACAATTGATTGAGAAAATCACAAATATAGCATCTGAAATAATGAATGTTCCAAGTGAATTTTTTATAACAACTATAAAAGAATTATCAGATGAAAATATAGGAATTGGTGGGAAAACCATTGATAAGATAAAAGAAGAATATGAGAAAAATCATTAGTATTGTGGAATATTATAACATTTATAGACCATTGGAGATATACTTTCTTTGGAGTTTCATCAAAAAAGCTTTTGGGATATAATAAATATTTTCAAGGGACACATCATATAATTGCAGCATCAGATGTAAGACTTATTCCTGATACATATCATATAATATTGACTATTTTACTTATTATAAATCTTGGTTTTATGTTTAAAAAACTATATTCTAAGAAAAATAAAGTTAATTATTCAAAAAACAACTTTAGGTGTTGTTTTACTCATTCTATTTTTAAAAGGCATTAATATAAGATGTATACAGATTTTTAATATGACAGATTTGGGGTTAACTATGACAAAAAGATGGTGAAAATAAGTTTTAATATTAATAAAAGCATTCCATTTGGAGTGCTTTTTATATGTGGATAAAATCAAAAATTAAAGGTGATTTGTTGTATAGTAAAGATACAGTAAAAGAACAGTATAATAACAATATACAGTATATATGTTGTTGTTATATACATTTTTGTAAATGGGCTTATTTCAAAGGCTGAAAGGGGATGTTTTTCTATAAGGTACAAGAAATTTTCTGTGAAGTACAAGAAATTTTCTATAAAGTACAATGATAGTTTTCTGTAAGGTACAAGAAATTTTCTATAAGGTACAAGAAAATTATGATAATATAGAGTTGTGGAAAACTAAATTAATTCAGGAGTAAATTATGGAAATTAAGAAAGAAGATAAAAAAAATAAAGTGATAAAGAGCAATTCAAGTATAATAGATAACAACATAATAGAATCGCCTCTTTTTATATCAAGCTCAAAAGAAATCACAACAGTAGGGCAGCTAGAGAGTAATTCAATTGTAAGCACTAGTGTTAAAAAGGTTCTAAAAATGCTAAAGGAAAATTTTACAGAAACATCTACTGATATCGACTATGAAAAATTTCCCGTTGTTTATAAGGTATGGAATGATAGCAAAGGAATGAAAAGAGAACTGCTTATAATGTCATCTATACCCAATATGACTACTATGGATGTATGGAATGGTCTCATAGGTTTATATATTCAAAAATTATCACCAATTTGTTTTAATTCAACTGAAAACACTTATGATTTAAATAATGATGAAATGGAATTTACATTATATGAACTAGCGAAATTTATGAATAAATCAATAGGAGGCAAAAGCTTTGATAAGCTTGTAAAAGAAATAATTAGACTATATGATGCAAAATATTTTACTTTTACTAATGGAGTTATTTTTGATAAAAAGAATGATAAGTATTTAAAAACTAAAACTAAAAGTTTTAGTTTAATAACGGACTGCGAACTTGATAGTGAAAAAAGAGTTAAAAATGAGAAAGTAAAGACAAAATGTAAAGTTCAGTTCAACAGGCTTATTATTGATAATATAAGACATGAGTTTTTTAAATATATTAATCCTAAAGAATATTTTACACTGCCTTCAAGAGGACTTACAAGACGGGTTTATATGTATCTTAAAGGAAATTCGCACCTGCCAAATGGACATAGATGCAGATACATAAAAAGGAGCTATCAGGTTATTAGAGACAAACTCTATATATATGAGCATCAGCCTTCAAAAATAAAGGAAAAGCTGAAAAATCCACTGAATTATCTTAAGAAATTTAATGTTATTTCAGATTATTTTTTTGGTGATGAAATATTAGTTAATGGTGTAAAAGAACAGTGTGTATACTTTATATTTCAAGGTACAAAGGAAGATACAATCAAAAAAATAACATACAAGCAAATTGAAACTATAAGTGGTGAGGAAGATTTAAAATTTAAAATGGAAATTCCAGAGGATTTATGGAGTTTTCTAGTACATAAGGGTTTTAGTGAAGTTGTGTCAAAAGAGATTTTATATAAGTATGATAAATGGGAGATAGTGAAATACATACTATGGCTTCAGGAAAAAGAGTTTGAGAATAAAAAATCTGTGAAAAATTTTCCTGGTATGCTTAGGTTTGCTTTAGAGTCAGGAACTGTTAATCTAGAAAAAACTCACAAACATATTATTGACTTTGTAGATCATGAAAAAGCTGAATGCAAGAATAATCAAGTAAGTAAAGAAGAAGCGTTAAGAAAGCAGTATGAGAAATACATTAAAAAAGAGATTTTGGATTTTAAAAAGGATGATGAAGCAGCCTATGATATTTTATTTGAAACTGTACTGGATAATCTCAATGCTTCTTATGAAAGCAGAATGAGAGAGTTTAATTTATTTGAAAATGAAATTACAGAGAATGAACGGGAAAAATGGGAATATCAGAAACAGAAATGGATAAAGTTTAAAGAAAAGCAATCTAAGTCAAAGTTGTTTCTGGAGCAGTTTGAAAAAGCTATAGTATCTTTTAGAAATTTAAAATTGTATGAAGATTTCACGACAGCTGCTAGATAAGCAGTATGTTAAAAATTATTTTAAATAAAGTAGTAAGTTTGGATTGTTATTTTCTATAAGACTCAATGGGATATGCTCAGCCAGATGGAACGATTTTAGTTAGTGGTGCAAATTCAAATATTCTTTTAAATAGTACAGATAAACAAGATATAGTTTCTTCAAAAGAATATAAAGAATACAAAAAAGCATTACAAAACGAAGTTAAGTCAAAAAGAGAAAGATTTACTTCAACTTTTGAAGAATAGACTTATAGTTATGATGAGATAAAACACCGAAAATCAAAGAATTAGTTAATACACAACAGCAAAAAATAGCGGCATAACTGATAATAAAATAAAAATATGGATATTATAAAAGAAAAATATCTATTATTACAATAGCAGAAAGAAATTTAAATAACACTAGAAATATAAGTATAAATACTTACACAAACATTTACATCACCACAAACATATATGTAAACATTTATGTTTGTGGTGATGTTGCTAATTCAGCAGCTTTATTTGCTTTTTTTGAAAACTAATGTAAAGATCTTTTCATATGTTTCAATTAGATTCATACTATTTTATGAATTAAAGGTTTAATATGGTATAATTTCATGTATAATGATGTTGAATAATATAAAGATATTGTGTAGTAGAAACATATAATGTGTTACTGCAAAATAGTAGAAAACTGTTAAGAAAAGATTATTTATATAATTCACAGACAAATAGTAATTTTATGTACAGGTTATTTAATAATCTTTTAGACAAGACAAAACATAACACAAAAAGTCGGGAGCAACCGCTTGAAAAGAGATAAGATATATGTACAGACAGGGGTGATGAGTATGGGATGGATTGAAGGAATCGGTGAAGCTATCAACTATATTGAGGAGAATATCACTGAAGAAATCGCAATAGAAAATATTGCAAAAAAAGCATTTATGTCTCCGTTCTATTTCCAAAAAGGCTTTGCAATGCTTTGTGGTTTTACGGTCGGAGAGTACATCAGACAACGCAGGCTTACCCTTGCCGGTAGTGAGCTTGTTTCCACTGATGAAAAAATCATTGATATTGCACTGAAATATGGCTACGCCTCACCGGATAGTTTCACAAAAGCGTTTACTCGATTTCATGGTGTCACACCTACTGCTGTTCGAAAAGATGGAGCAATGATTAAATCGTTTGCTCCGCTGAAAATCAAATTTTCATTGGAAGGCGGTTATATTATGGATTACAAAATTGTTGAAAAAGATTCGTTTACTGTCATGGGCGTATCAAAGGTGTTTAAATATGATAGTGCAACTACAGAAATTCCACAGTTTTGGACAGAGCATTATCAAACAGGAAAGGAGAAATTTGTATGCGGAATGTACGGAGTATGCATAGATGAGAGCATGGGTTCAGATGAGTTTGAATATGTGATTGCAGACAATTATAATCCGTCTACAGAAATACCTAATGGTTTTGTTACAAAGATTATTCCTAAACACATGTGGGCTGTTTTTGCTTGCAAGGGTGCAATGCCGAAATCTCTGCAAGATGTGAATAGAAAAATTTTCTCAGAATGGCTGCCTAATTGCAAGGATTATGAAATTGCAGCAGGTTACAATATTGAAATGTACACCAATACGGCTGATTATCCGCAAGGTAATCAAGATGAAAACTACTACAGCGAAATTTGGATTCCTGTTAAGAAAAAATAACTACGTAAAAGAGCTAATTCGGAGTTCATCAAATTCCAATTTGTAGATTTGATGTGACATAATTTTAACTTTAGTTGTGTTGTATCTTTCTTATTTACTGTACTAAATAAAGAATTTAATTGATTCACAACAGCAAAAAATAGCGGCATAACTGATAATAAAATAAAAATATGGATATTATAAAAGAAAAATATCTATTATTACAATAGCAGAAAGATATAAAAAATGTAGTTTTGCAATGTATTAGGAATTATTTCCAAATAAAAAATATTCAAAGATTAAAAAGAAGTTCTAGGTATATTTATACTTAGAGCTTTTTTTGGCTAAAAACCCTTTTCTATTTCCTGGGGTAAAGGAATATTCTCATATTCAAAGATTTACTTTTTTAATAAACATATGTTTAGCGTATATATATTACCTGCTATTATATTTCTTTTATTTAGACAATGAGTATAAATATGGTATAATTGGATGTGCATTATTTATAGATATTGGTATCCCAACGATTGACATACGTTATTCAATATATGTAATTGAGTTTTCATCTGATTATACCTATTGCTATATTGCCCCAAATAAAAAATAATAATTTTAAAGGGAGAATTAGGAAATGAAAAAAATTTTTATTACTATAATTATTATAGTTACAATTATTGTAGTATATAATGAATATCCCAGAAGTGGTTCATTCAATGATTTGATATTAAGTAAATATCCAGAAAAACAATTTAATGAAATTGAAATAGCAAAAGAGTGTAATCATAAAATCTGTAATGATATTGATAAAATTAATGAGTTTTTAGGATACTTAGATAAACTTCAACTTATTGAGTATAAATGGTCAATACCTCGTGAAGAGGATGATAGTTATTGGATTAGTATTTATAATAAGGGGAATGGTCTAATTGGTGTTATTATAGAAAATAAGAATTTTATTTCCATTCATGTAACAGGTGACCATAGAATAAGAAAGTATAAAATTATTAATACTAGCTTAAATATGAAATATATTGAGGAGTTTTATAATAACTCCATAGATGAGAAACTTCCATAACATATATATTTGTATTGTTGTTTATATTTTAAGTAAGCTGGAGTATTGAATTTTAACGTAACTAGCAGAAGTCTCCCATCCTCTATAGGTGGGAGATGAATGCGTAAACACAACTTGCTTCTATTATTTTTTTTGTGCTAAAAGATAATCAGTATCAAATGGTGGAAATGAGTGGTAATGATGAAATTAGATACAAATAATCATTCAGTATTCCTAGTGCATTATCATCTCGTATTAGTTATAAAATACAGAAGAGAAGTAATAAATAAGGATATAAGCAATAGGCTAAAAGAAATATATTCAGAGTCAAGGTAAAAAGTAAAGGTGGTGAAAGTAGTGAAAATCAATAAAGCATACAAATTCAGGATATATCCAAATGAAAATCAGAGAGAAATTATTGAAAAGTCTTTCGGGT
>NZ_JAPPRQ010000005.1 GCF_026719745.1 Clostridium sp. ZS2-4 | reverse complement strand
TCTTTTAGCACTATAGTTTCCATATAAAATCCTCACATAAATTCTTTTTTCTATTATTTTGGATTTTTATATAGGTTTATATTAATGGTATTTTAATACATGTATTTTCTAAAGTGAAACTTATATACAACAATATTTTTTAATTAAAATTTATAATACTGCAATATAAGCTTGTCTAATTCTTGACTTACCTTAACTATTTCATCTTCTCTATGTAAATTTTCTGTTTTCGTAATTAATGAATTTAATATTCCTCTCTTTTCTTCAATATTCATTTGCAAAAAAACTGCTTCATTTAATCTCATGATTTATACACCAGCTTTCTTTATTCTTTTCATCTTATTGCATATTATAACTTTTTTTATAATATTTGTAAATTTATAAACAATCACAAATATTTTCAACTCAATATTTGTTTAAAAGGGAACCTTATAAAAAATAAGACTATGTTTTAAATATAGCAAAAAATACTGACCTAAGACATGTTCTTAGATCAGTATTTTTCATATTATATATATGGTGCACTCGAAGGGATTCGAACCCCCGGCCTTCCCCTTAGGAGGGGGACGCTCTATCCAGCTGAGCTACGAATGCATATTTACTTTTACCATAATATTTTATTGCAGTTTTTTAATAATGTCAACCTCTCATACACTTCATATGGTTATTATTATAAATTTTAATTAATTTTACAATTAGTTCATTAATTAAATGAGAATAAAAGAGTATAATATAAGTGTAGTCTTTGTTACATAATTTTATAGGGGGTATGTGTTATGATGGATGAAATAAAAAATATAATTTTAGCTGGTATAGGATCAGCAGCTTACACCTATGAAAAAGCAGCCAAGTTAATTGATGACATGGTTGAAAAAGGGAAACTAACTATCGATGAAGGTAAAGAATTATCTCAGGAATTAAAAAGAAATTTAACAGATAAGACAAAAGAAGCAGCTAATAAAGTACGACCTGTAACTAAAGACGAACTGAAAGAACTTTTATCTGAAATGAATTTTGCAACAAAGGATGAAATTCAAGAAATAAAAGAAAGACTTTCTAAATTAGAACAAAAATCTGAATAGACTTTAAAAGCCCTAAACTTTTGTTAGGGCTTTTATTAACTACTGAAATGAGGTATATTATGTCTAAAAACTCAGTGCAAAGATTTAGAGAAATAGTCAGAACACTTGCATATCACGGCTTTGGATATATTGTAGACAGTAAAATAAAAAATGATAATAACGCACCTGTAAATTTAAGAAAAGCCTTTGAGGAACTTGGCCCAACATTCATAAAAATAGGTCAAATATTAAGTGCAAGACCAGATATAATTCCTCCTGAATACATAGAAGAGTTATCGAAGCTTCAGGATCATGTTCAAAGTGAATCTTTTTATAATATAAACAAAGTTTTTTATAGTGAATTTAATAAATCTATTGAGGAAATTTTTAAAAGCTTTAATAAAATTCCACTTGCTTCTGCGTCAATAGCTCAAGTTCACGAAGCAGTTTTAAAAAACGGAAAAGAAGTAATAGTTAAAATCCAAAGACCTGAGATTGCTGAAAAAATGGAATTGGATATATCTATATTGCAAAAAATAACCAAGCTAACTAAGATTGGCTTTATAGATGCTCTTATTGATCCTGAAGACGCTTTAGACGAGCTTAGAATCGCCACTGAACTAGAGTTAGATTTTAAAAATGAAGCAAAAAATATTGATAAATTTAGGATTCTAAACAAAAATGTGGCTTCTGTATATGCTCCTTATATTGTACATAGTCTATCCACCAAAAGGGTTATAACTATGGAAAGAATAAATGGTTTTAAAATAAACAATATAAAAACATTAACTGATAAAGGTTATGATCCAGAGGATGTAGGTAGAAAATTAGCTCTTTCTTTCTTTAAACAAGTATTTGAAGATGGATTTTTTCATGTAGATCCTCACCCTGGTAACCTACTGATACAAGACGGTAAGATTTGTTATATAGATTTTGGTCTAGTAGGTAACCTTTCTAAATCCTTTAAAAGTGCACTAAATGATATGCTGATTGCCATGGCATATAAAGATATACATAAACTTATTTCTGTACTCATGGCAATAGGTATAAAAAAAGGATATGTAAATAGGAATAAGCTTTTTGAGGATATTGATTACTTGATGGATAGTTATCTTTCAACTTCCCTAAATAATATACAAGTATCCTCCTTACTTCAGGATATATTTGATACAGCTAAACACAATAACATCAGGCTGCCCAGGGACTTTACTTTATTAATGAGAGGTATAGTAATCATAGAAGGAGTAGTTGCTAAACTCGCTCCAGATATTCAAATATTAGATATAATTATACCTTATGTGAAATCTAACAATAGATTTTCCATACTGGACAATATAGATTTTGATGAAGCCTTAATCAGACTCATTTCTTTTACAAAAGACACTTCTCGTCTTCCAACTAAA
Organism: Clostridium sp. ZS2-4; assembly: GCF_026719745.1. Lineage (GTDB taxonomy): Bacteria > Bacillota > Clostridia > Clostridiales > Clostridiaceae > Clostridium_H. The sequence continues at coordinate 14,434 of NZ_JAPPRQ010000005.1, read as the reverse complement.
ATAATAGAATTAACTGACAGTGTAATGCAGGGTAGAGCCAAAGTACAGCTGGAACATAAAGATTTAAGTAAAAATGTAGGTGAAATAAATAAAATGGTAAACAGAATGATACTTGCCCTTGTTATTTCATCAATGATAATATCCTCTTCATTAATCTTGAACACAAATATCGGACCTAAATATCAAGATATCTCCATCATAGGACTTACAGGTTATGGAATCGCAGCTTTTATGGGTTTTTGGCTTCTAATTTCCATAATTCGTTCTAGAAAAATATAAAAATAATATGCAGTAATGTGTATCTCATTTTTATATGGTAAGTAGAGTGAGTGTTCACACTATGTTATAATATAGAATATTAAACTATGTGAGGTTGTAATATGATTAAATATTTTAACAGAAAAACCAAGAGTTACGAAATCGAAAAAGTAGCAGGAGATAAATATCTACATTGGACTTACTCCTCTCCAATAGGTATTAAATTATTAGACCTTTTAATAAAGAAAAGATTATTCTCAAAATTGTATGGATGGTATTGTGATACTAGATTAAGTAAAAGTAAAATCCAAAAATTCATAGATGGCTTTGATATAAATGAAGAAGAATTTAAAGAATTAAAATCCAGCTATAAATGTTTTAATGATTTTTTTACAAGAAAACTTATAAAAGAAGCTAGACCTATAAATTATGATACCAATGTACTTATTTCTCCTGGAGATGGAAGAGTTTTTGCTTATGAGGATATAGATATTCATAAGCTAATACAAGTAAAAGGATTAACCTATAGTCTGACGGATCTGCTTCAAGACCAAGTATTAGCAGAAAAATATTCTGGTGGCTGTTGTATTATATTAAGACTTTGTCCAACAGATTATCATAGATTTCATTTTATAGATAATGGTGTATGTGATGAAACTAAAAAAATACATGGACACTTATATTCTGTAAATCCTGTAGCTTTAGAAAAAATACCTAAATTATTCTGTGAGAATAAACGAGAGTATAGTATTTTCCACTCTGAAAACTTTGGTGATGTAATATCTGTAGATGTTGGAGCTACTTGTGTAGGGTCAATAATTCAAACTTATACACCTTTTAACAAATTTAAAAAGGGTGATGAAAAAGGCTATTTTAAATTTGGTGGTTCAACAACAATTTTATTTTTTAAGAAAGGTAAAATCAATATAGATAAAGATATAATAGAACAAACTAGCAAAGGCTTTGAAACTAAAGTATGTATGGGTGAAAAACTTGGTCTTAGATTATAATTCTAAGACCAATCCTATTTCAGCTTTTATTACTTCTCCACTAAATTGTTCTTTAGCTTCTTTAACCAATTCATCAATATCTCCATATTGAGGCAAATGAGTTAATACTAATTTTCTTACATTTGAATTTGCTGCAAGAGTTCCAGCTTCTCCAGCACATAGATGTCCTTTTATCTGTGCTTTTTGTTTATTAAACAAGCTACATTCACACAAAAACACATCTGCATTCTGTGATATTTGAAGAACACCATCACCCCACTCAGTATCTGCACTATAAGAAAATACTTTACCCTTTTCTTCTAATCTCATACCTAAACAAGGTGAACTATGATTCATCCATTGAAATGTAATACTTAAATCTCCAAAACTGATTTTAGAATTTGTGTCTATTTGATTTGCGATGCAGAAGTTTTTATATGTTAATTCCTGAAATTTTACATCTGAATTATGTGCATATATATCTAAAGTTTTTTTTCTCATTCCTAATTTATATGCAGCTGCTGTCTGATATTGAAAACAATATATATCGGATATGTGATCTGCGTGATAATGTGATAAAATCACCGCATCTATCTTATTCAAATCTATGTAGTTTTGAACTGCTGACAATACTCCTGAGCCACAATCTATTAATATATTATATTCACCACTTTGAACTAAATATCCAGATGCAGCTTGATTTCTGCCTGGAAATGACCCACTACAACCTATAACTGTTATTTTCATATAATTCACCTTCTCATTTAATATATCTTAACATAACATACTTAGATATATTAACATTATCCCCTATTTTAGCTCAAATATTTCTCTTTCTAATCCAATTACACTTGAAGCAATTTCCTGAAGAGATGATACTTGATTTGTTGTTGTATAAGAATTTTAATTAATATGTTATCAAAAAATAATAAAACCTAGCAATCCATTGAGGTTACTAGGTTTCTTATGGTGCGTCGGAGAAGATTCGAACTCCCGACCAACTGGTTCGTAGCCAGCTACTCTATCCAACTGAGCTACCGACGCATAATATATAATAAATCTATATTAACATAGGAATTATAAAAAATCAATATTTAACCATTACTGCAGATCAGGTTTAATCTATTACAATTCCTATGTAATCTAGGATATGAATCCTTCATTAACATCATTAAAAAACACCCAATATTCATTGAGTGTTATGGCGGAGAAAGAGGGATTTGAACCCTCGCGCCGGTTACCCGACCTACGCCCTTAGCAGGGGCGCCTCTTCGGCCACTTGAGTATTTCTCCATATGTCCTACTTTAAACAATAACATTTAGTTAATGGCGGAGAGATAGGGATTCGAACCCTAGGTACGCTCTCACGTACGCCGGTTTTCAAGACCGGTGCCTTAAACCAACTCGACCATCTCTCCACAAGCTACTTTAATATTATAATATATAATATCAAAGTTGTCAATAAATTTTATTTATTTTTTATAATGGCGGAGAGATAGGGATTCGAACCCTAGGTGCGCTCTCACGCACGCCGGTTTTCAAGACCGGTGCCTTAAACCAACTCGACCATCTCTCCTCGTTACGACGATATTAATTATAACAACTTATCGTCGCAATGTCAACTTCTTTTCTGTATTTTATTTATGTTATTTTTTATTTTTTTTCTTGTTATATATATAACAGCAAGTTTATCTTCTAAACCACTATTTTATTTCTGTTCTTCCTGCCATATATGGTCTTAAAGCTTCTGGAATTGTAACTGTTCCATCTTCATTTTGGAAATTTTCAAGTATTGCTGCTACAGTTCTTCCTATAGCTACTCCTGAACCATTTAATGTATGAATAAATTCTGGTTTAGCTTTTGCATCTTCTTTATATCTTATGTTAGCACGTCTAGCTTGGAAATCTTCAAAGTTACTACAGCTTGATATTTCTACATATCTATTATAGCTTGGCATCCAAACTTCTATATCATATTTAAGTGCTGCTGTAAATCCTAAATCACCCTTGCATATCCTAACTACTCTATATGGAAGACCTAACCCCTTTAGCACTTCTTCTGCATCATTTGTTAACTTTTCAAGTTCTTCATAAGATTGTTCTGGTTTTGCAAACTTAACAAGCTCTACTTTATTAAATTGGTGCTGACGTACAAGTCCTCTTGTATCTCTTCCTGCTGAACCTGCTTCTGCTCTAAAGCATGCACTATATGCAGCATGTTTTATTGGAAGTTCATCTCCATTTAATATTTCATTTCTATAAAGATTAGTTACTGGAACTTCTGCTGTTGGTATTAAGAAATATCCATTGTTTTCTACTTTAAATGCATCTTCTTCAAATTTAGGTAATTGTCCTGTTCCTGTCATACTGTCTCTATTTACCATATATGGTGGAAGTATTTCTGTGTAGCCATGATCTAATGTGTGCTTATCTAAGAAGTAGTTTATAACTGCTCTTTCAAGTCTTGCACCCATTCCTCTGTATACAGTAAATCTTGACCCAGTAATTTTACCAGCTCTTTCAAAATCCAGTACACCTAAATCTACACCTACATCCCAGTGTGCTTTCGCTTGAAAATTAAATTCTCTAGGTTCTCCCCATTTTCTTATCTCTACATTATCTTCATCAGTTGCACCATCTGGAACATTTGGATTTGGAATATTAGGTATTCTTAATAGTATGTATTTTATCTTTTCATCTACTTCGCTAAGCTCTACATCATGTTCTTTTATTTCATCAGAAAGCTTTTTCATTTCAGCCATTACACCACTTACATCTTTTCCTTCTTTTTTAAGCCTTCCTATTTGAGTTGATTCACTATTTCTTTTGCTCTTTAGCTTTTCAACTTCAACTAATATTTCTCTTCTTCTTTCATCCAGAGCTACAACATCGTCTATTAATTTGAAGTCAAAATCTTCTCCTCTACCTTTCATTTGTTCTTTAATCTCTTCTGGATTATTTCTTATTCTTTTTAAATCTAACATTTTTTGTACCTCCTAATATTTATTTTATTCTTATATCCGATAACTAAAAACTCCAATATCCTTTAACTTTAATCAGTTAGATTTCTTATCAGGACTCCTTTGTTCTTATACAAACAAAAAAGTCTTTTCATTCCTACTTTACAGTAGGGACGAAAAGACTCCGCGTTGCCACCCTAGTTGATTTATATATCTATAAATCCTCTTATAATATTAACGGCCTTTAGCCGTATTGCTCATCACAATCCCTCAGAGGTGGATTCACCAAACAACTGATATCGATTCACACCATCCATCGACTCTCTTAAATCACCTATATAGCTACTTTCCTCTTCAACAGTTTAAATATTAATTTTTTAATTAATTATAATTATAATATCAGAAATTGTCAATAAATTATTTTAATTTGCTATGTTTTTAGCACAAATTATATCTACACCTGTATTTAAAATGTTCCTGCATATAACATCGCCTATCTTTAATGGAGCACCAACATGAATTCTACTCAACGCTTTAGAACACTCTATTAATAAACTTTTATCAATGGGCTCACTACTTTTTACAGGAGCCACTTTATATTTAGACCCTTTTATTCTCACAATAGATGTGAAAATTTCTCTAGAATTTTCCATAACACATGCCCCCAAATAAATTCTAACTTACATCTCATCAAATTCCTTTATTCTATTTAACAGGATTTTAGAATTTTTAGAGTCCTTAACTATATCAGTTAAATTTTTATTAGTCTCATTTGCTAAAATAGATATTATCTTACTAAAGCAATGAGCACCTCTACATCTTCCCGAACCAGCCCCAGTTCTTCTCTTTATTCCTTCAACAGTACGTGCACCTAAAGGTCTTCTTATTGCATCTATTATTTCTCCTTCAGTAATCAAATTACATACACATACAATTTTACCGTATCTTTTATCTAAATTAATAATTTTTTGTCTTTCTTCATTTGACATCTCTGCAAACTTGTATATTTCTCTCCTCTTATCATTAAAGTCACTTTTTATTTTGCAATTTAAATTGCTTACTACAGTTTCGCAAATAATTTTTCCTATTGAAGGTGTCATAGTAACTTCCGCATAGTTTTTACCTGTAACTTTTATATATCCTTTATGAACCAAACTATCATCTATTACTATAGTATCATCATAAAAAGGAGCCTCATAAAAAGTATTGATATCTTGAGGTTTTAATCCATTAATTAAATATTTAACTTTTTTATAACACTCTTCATAACTTAAAGCTTCTTTAGTCTTTATTGCAGCTATATAATTTCCCTGTACAGTAGGGCATACAGATAAAACTTCATCCTCATTATAGCTAAAAATCATATTGGAAAAATAACCTTTAAAACTCTTTTCTATTAAAAAATATTTAAGATCCCCTACTTTTTCACATACACTCTCTTTAAATCCATCAATATTATAGTCTTCTGGTGTAGTGTTTATAACCATTTTACATGTAAACTTATTTTTATTTGTTTCTACCTTAAATCCTTTATTAATGTTTTTAATATTTTCTACAGTTTCTTCAAGTTTAAAAGCTACTCCATTATCAAAAGCTACTTCTCCATATGCAATACCTAGCTCATATGGGCAAATTACCCCAGTATTTTGAGAGTATAAAGCTTTATTTACTTTAATATTTAAGTTTGGCTCTAATTCATAAGCATACTTACCATCTAAAAGTGCTATATTAGATATTCCTCTTTTGATAGCTATATTATACATCTCTTCTAATTTTTTTTCTTCTTTTTCATTTTGCGCTACTATTAAAGAAGTTTGTTTTTTATATGGAATATTAAACTTTGAAGATAAAGTATCTATTATTTCATTTCCCATAAATTCTAACTTTGACATAATGTTATTATTACACTGTATACCATCATATATTATAGCTGAATTAACCAAAGCTACATCATCTACTATGTCGTAATCCTTCTCAATAAGCGCAATATTTAAGCTGTACTTTGATAATTCATAAGCTACAGCACATCCTATTAATCCACCACCTAATATAAGAACGTCATAATCCATAATGCTCCTCCTACGTAACTTATATTACTCATATAATTTACTTTAGTATAATTAATGTCTATATTTTTTATCTTCTTATATTATAATCTTTTTTTGTATGAATGCACAAATATATTCCTCTCTTTATTTAAATAAGATATTCAACTAAATCTAAATTCCTTATTTATACATCAATTTTTCTCTTTTCATATAAATATAAGATTTCTCTTATATTTTCCTTACTTATTGGTTTAGTTAAAATATTATCAATATTTTCCATATTTTTCTCTTTAAAATCACCAATCCATCCTGTCATGAGACAAAAATACGTATCACTGTTTATTTCCTTTACTCTTTGTGCAATTTCCAATCCACTTACATTTGGCATCAAAAAATCTGATATTACAATATCATAATCTCTTTTATTCAATTCTATTTCTATTTCTTCCAAGCTTTCTCCATTAATCTTCTTCACTTTACATTTAGCTATTGACTTTATTATATCTCCAACTATATTCCTTATATTCACTTTATCATCTATAACTAAAACATTTCCTGAAAAACCAATGTGTTTTTCATTATTATTTTTATTATCATAATTAAGCTTCTTATCTGTTTTACAAGTTGGTAGCTTTATTTTAAAACAAGTTCCAACATTCTCTTCACTTTGGATATCTATCATTCCTCCCAAAGACTGTACTATGTTATATGATATACTTAGTCCAAGACCACAACCCTTATCACCTTTAGTTGTAAAAAACGGACTAATCACTCTTTTTTGTATTTCTTTACTCATTCCGTTTCCATTATCTTTTATCTCTATAACAGCATAATCATTTACACTCTCATTTGATATTTCTATCTTTCCCCCTAGAGGCATTGCATCAATCGCATTTGTTATCATATTTATAAAAACTTCTCTAAGTTCTGTAGAATTTCCTTTAATTTTAGCATGAGAGTTCAATTTAGTAACTACATTTATCTTAACTCCATTCAATATACTTTCTGTTAACCACTTATTTTGAGTTAAATCAACTGCATTCATTATAACTTCATCTAAATCAAAAATCTCCACTTCATTGATATTATTATGATTCTTTGTTAATTTTTTAACTTTATTAGCTATGTTGCGACCATCATGTGCACACATTTCTATAATATCCAACTGCTTTAATATAGTCTTATCATCATATCTATCTCTTAATAACTGAACTGAACCTATAACAGGTGTTAATATATTATTTATATCATGAGCAATACCTGCTGTCATTTCTCCCATCGCTCTAAGCTTCTCATTTTCAATAAGTTTATTTTCAAGTTGAAAAAATCTTTCTTGTTCTCTTATAATGTAAAATACTGTTTTGCAAATAGATTCTAAATACTCCATACTATTTTCAACAGTTTCCTTGTTACTCTCATATCTACCTATCCATACTATGGCATTAATATTTTCTTCGTATTCTACACTAACTCCAACTATAGATATTATTCCTAAATCACGTAATTTATTTTTTAAGATTTCATTACGTTCTTTATATGTATTTATTAATATACTTTTTCCCGTTTCCACTATTTTATTATTATATTCATTTTGAAATTTGATAAACTCTATATCATTCAGCAAATAATGTCCATGTTTTTCAGTTATTCCAAAACAATTATCTATAGATAATATATTTTCTCTTTCTTTAGACGGCATATACATTATACAAAAATCTAAATCACATAACTCTCTTAATTTATGTATTATTTTATTTTTAAATTTATCTTTGTGAAAATTCATAGGAGTATTACATATTGTTTCATTGAATAAACCTAAATTAGTATTTTCACTTTTAATTTCCGCATAAGATTGAAGAAAATAAGTAGCCTTTTCAAACTCATCTTTTTCACTAAAAATAATATGTTTTTGCTTATGACAAACTGTCAAAACATCAAAAGTATTACATAACTTATTTAGCACCTCTATATTACATTTTGCATTATCTGTGTATACTACATTCTTTATTCCTTTATTGCAGCAGTATTGTACAATCTTTTCTGCATAATAATTCAAATTATGTAAATCCTCACATTCCTTAATTAAATTCTTTAGATTAAGTAAAATTCTAAATTTACCCTGTATATCAGATATTTCATTTAATATTTCTAAAAATCGTTTATGATTTATATTATCAGTATTATACCTCTTTATTATTATTTTCTGTAAGTTTATATACTTAATTAAATATCCTATATTATCCGTAAATATAGTTTCTAAATATTCATATTGTATATTGTCCGTTAAAATAACAATTTTCTCTCCATTGCTCAATCCGTCCAAAATATACTCTTCAATAAAATCAGGAAAATTATCCAAATCAAGTTTTTCAGCGTTTATACATATACAACTGTTAAATTCCATAAACTTTATCACCTCTACAAATGCAATACTAAGTAATATATTCTACATATTTCCATAATTCCCTTTGTTTTTGCAAAATTTTATATAAACAACAAATTTCTATATAATCTTTTACGAAATTTCAATTAATAAGTATTTTATTTATCATATTTTAGATTAAATAGAATATTATTATCTTATTTAATCTCCTTAAATATACATATATATACATTATATATGTATATATTACAAATTTTATGAGCTAAAACTATATCCTCACTCATCATATACTGAATTTACATTAATACTTGGAGATATAATTTTTCAATTAAATAGTAAAAATAAAGAAAGCATATGCTTTCTTTATTTTTACTATTGCCTATCTGCTATTCCAAAGTATTTAATATTTTGCCTAGTTCATTTATATATTGTCCATATTTAGACCAATCACCATTTTTCTGAGCTTCTAAAGCTTTATTATACAAATCCTTAGCCTGTTTCACAGCAGTATTTACTTTACTGGTAATATTTTCTTTTACTGTATCACTAGGTTTATCCTTTTTATCATCATGATTAAATAGCTGCTTAAGTGCCTCTTCAATATTTTGTGCTAAAATCATTCTGTCTCCATAAGACACAACTACTCTCTTCATCTCAGGTATACTTCTTTCACCTTGAGCTCTTAGATACAGTGGTTCAATATATAATAGAGAATTTTCTACTGGAATAATCATTGTATCTCCAAATTGTACTTTAGATCCTTCCTTGTTCCAAAGAGATAATTCCTTTGATATAGTAGTATCCTGATTTATTTTCTGCTTAAACAGTATTGGACTATTAACTGTTTCTGAACCTGATGGAAATTTATATAATACCAATTTCCCAAAATTATCTTTATCCATTCTTGCTCCAAATAAAGCTATCATATTTTCCCTTTGGTACTGATTAAAATATTCAATTAAAACCATTTCTTCTTCTTTTTCACCAGGTAATTTCATAATTACATATGATGCTTCATTTATAGTATTCTGTCCTTCTACCTGCTTTTGATTTTTAGCTATATCCCATATATTTGTACTTCCAAAGAAGGAATCTGCATTGTTAACATGATATTTTTCCATAACCTTACATTGGCTAATAAAATAGTCTTCCGGATATCTAAAATGTTCTTTAAATCCTTCTGGAGCATCCTTTATATCTTTAAACAGCTTAGGAAAAATCTTTGCATAGCTATTAATTACAGGTTCATTTTTATCCACTATATAAAAATCTGTAGTACCATCAACAGCATCTATTATTACCTTTACTGAGTTTCTTATATAGTTAACACCATTTATAGGTTCTGAGAAAGGATATCTGTCAGATGCTGTATACCCATCAATTATCCAATACATTCTTCCATTATTAATTACCATATATGGATCATTGTCATATATCAAAAATGGTGCTATCTTTCTAACTCTTTCAATTATATTTCTGTGTATTAAAATTTTACTATCATTAGTTATATCTCTTGATAATAAGAAATTCATATCATTTTTATTTATAGAAAACATTATTCTATTTAAAAAGTTCATCTTTATTCCAGCGTTACCCTCATAATTACTTCCGGCATTTTCTCCGCTTTCTTTTGGATAATCTAATTCTTTTAAATTAGTATTTACAACAGCATATTCATTTGTTTTTTCTCCAAAATAAATTCTTGGATTGTCAAGTTTTATACCTGAAGTATTTTGGATAGGCATGTCTTTCATTATGAAATCTGGTTTACCATCACTAGTAACAGAATTAACCTTACTCATAACTACTCCATATCCATGAGTGTAGATTAAATGTTTGCTTTGCCATGTATTAGCCTTATCTTTAAGCTTTTGATAATCTACTTCTCTTGGAGATACAAATACTTGTGTATATCTACCATTTATATTGTATCTGTCTATATCCATATCATTAAATCCATAGTAATTCTTCTTACTTTCAACCTGATTGTAAAATTCTAAAGCGGGAGAAACAGAGTTTATTTTAATATTATCTATAGTATCTCTATTTCTTTCTACAGCTTGTTTATCTAGGTTGTTCTGTAAAGGATATGACTTTTGCTCAATATTATCAATGCCAAAAGCTTTTTTTGTGTACTGAATATTATAGTCTATAAAAGGAGTTTCTAATCTTTTTTCATTTGATTTTACAACAAAGTTCTGCCATACTCCTGAAACAATCCCTTCTGAAACTATCAATACTACAATTAATGCTACTGATATAATTATTGGCTTAACTTTTGCTTTTAAAACACTTACAAATACTATAACCGCAGAAATTAATGCAACAATGACTATTACTTTATAAAATTTAAGTGTAACATTAGTATCAGTATAACTAGCTCCAAAAACAACTCCTCTTGGGGAATAAACTAAGTTCCAAGACTTTATTGAATAACCAAGAGATATACAAAGTAACACAAGTGCCCCAACAACAGCTAATTGTTTTCCTGCAAACTTTGTAATTCCACTTTTAAAGCTAGTAAACTTTGATGTGTTAATACTGCCTTGATGCCTATAAACTATTTTATCTCTAGCATTCATTCCCAAATATATTAAAACAGTTATTACTACTAAAAACATTAAAAGTGACATAACTGCTTCATAAATTGACTGAATTAAAGGTAATTTAAATACAAAAAATGATATGTCTTTGTTGAAAATTGGGTCTTTTATATTAAATTCAGACGCATTAGCAAATTGTAGTATTCTATACCAATAAGTTGATGCGAAAGAAAAAGAAATAAAAATGGACACTATTAAATCTACTACTATAAAAATCTTTCTTTCCATTTTATCCTTTATAGAGTCTACTTCTACTACAGTCTTCCATCTGATAATACTTTTTTTAATACTCTTATAATAAAACCATATAGCTGCATAGCACACTATAAAAATCGGTATCATTAGTTTTACAGTAGCAGTTACCTTTGTAAAGTATACAGATAAATAGCCAACTTCACTAAACCACTTTATATTTATTGTGAAATTAACAATTTGATTTAAAAATACTGTTATTAAAACTAAAATAACAATCCCCCATCCAATTACGTTTCTTTTTTTCATTACTTCACCTCTTATCCATTCTTAATATTTTCCCTAAAGTAGAATACTTTGTGTCTATTGCTCCCGTAGGACATAATTCCTGACAGCAAAAACATCTTATGCATCTACTCATTTCCCACTTAGGTATTTTCTTATTTCCTTTGTTTATCATTGTTATTACCTTTGGGTCTTCTGGACAAACTTCTCTACATCTTGAGCAGCTGATACATTTATCTAGTATTAGACTTGGATTTGGTGCTATCATTCCTCTTAAAAAATTAGTAACTGCTGGACTTATAAAATAAAAATTTCCACCTTTTCTACAAAGCTCAAATTCTTCTGGTTTCATACTTTGTATGGACTCACCTAACACCTCTATTTCATTTGGAAGAACTGTACCCCACTTACTATCATATGCTTCTTTTAAAACAGGAGTCTCAAGTGGATTGTCATATCCAATAAGCCTTGCAGCTACAGAATCAACTGCTGTAATGCTTTTTCCCATTATGATTGTATCCATCTTTTTAGGATGTCCATTCTTAGGTCCATTTCCTTGCATTGCAATAATTCCATCTAAAATAGCAAAATCTGTATGAACTAAAGTATTTAAATCTAACAGCATCTTACAAAAATTATTTGCATCTGGCATTCTAGTGTGCCATGTAGCCTTTTGAGTTCCAGGTATACAACCAAATTGATTTTTTATTGCTGCTGTAAAATATGCCATAGCATGAGTTTTAAGCTTTGGAAGAGTTATGAGCACATCTGATTCATAAGCTACTTTTGCTACATTCCAAGATTTACAAAGAATAGAATCTTCAAGCTTTATATGAACACCGTCTTTAAATTCATCAAATTTAACATCATATTTATTAGCAACTTCCATAAGTCCTGATCTTTCTGCAGCTTTTCTTGAATCTCCAAAACCAGGGGAATCCCCAAAAGTTATATTACTAGAGTAATCCTTTAATATTCTTACTACAGCTTCAAAAACCTTATAATTTGTAATTACAGGTGACTCTTTTCCTTCTATACTAAGCATATTAGGCTTTAAAAGCACTTTACTTCCACTTGGTATTAAATCTCTTAGAAATGAATCTCCTCCTAATAATTCAAATCCCTGCCTAATTGTTCTTTCTAGAATTTCCACATCATATTCACTGCATTTTAAAAGAGCAACTTGTTCTTTTATAGCCATACAATTTACCCATCCTTTAATTTTTATTTTAGAAATCTATTTATTTTCCCTCAATACTCTTCAATGAGATATCCTTTACTTTTCAACTCTTTTACTATATTATCTATATTTTCTTCACTTTCTGCTTCTATAGTATGTAAATGTACTCCTTTAGTAAGTGACAAAAGCGGTTCTGCATCATATTCTTCTACTTTCTTTACAAAGCTTTGAATATCATATAAAGTTTTTATCATAAGCATAGCTCTTATCTCCCCATAAACAGGATGTTCAACAATCACATCTTTTACTGTTCCTCCATATTTAATAATACACTGTAACTCATCATGTATGTTTTCCCTACTATGTGAAAAAGGTAAAACTCTTTGTATATTTATTTTTTCGTTCTTTGGCATTAAATATCCTTCTGGTGTAGCAATTATATCTAATCCTTCTGCTCTTAATATAGCTATATCTTTAACTATAACCTGTCTTGTTACATAAAGTTCTTCTGCTATATCCTGACCTTTTTTAGGAGTTGTGGAATTTCTTAATAAATTTTCAATGTACTTTCTTCTTTCTTTTGCATTCATTGTATCACCGCCTGAATCCATGTTTTTATATTATATGTTTACTAATTTTGATTATCATATTGTTTTAAAATATTTAGTTCCTTATCTCCTATTATATCATTATTATGATGATTTTTTACTAAATATAGTAACCTTTCATTATATCCATACCCTTTCAAAATTTTATATCCGTTTTCACCATGATTATAATAACTATCTATTATTTTAATATTTTCATACCTTTTCATTTTATCTTTAAATAAATTATCTAATATAACCATAAGGGACCTTTCTAATAAGTTCAATGGTTTACTTATTTTACCTATATCGTGAAGTAACGCTGCTTTTATTAATCTTTCATTTGTAGAGTATATTTTTTTTACGTCTTGTGCTATTTTTATGGAATGTCTTTGATCATAAACAGCTAATTTAGCAAATAAATTAATTTCATCTTGATTAAGATATTCCCTTATAAATTCTTTATCCTTTGAACTTATTGTTGAAGTTACAGCCCAATAAAATTGTTTTATTCTGTATAGAGACATTTGCTATTGCCCCTTTCTGTTGATTCTCAAATGAACTTATTGTTGAAGTTACAGCTAATATTATACTACATAAAGTGTAACTAAAATTCAAATGGAATTATTAATCAATATTTTCAAAAAATAAATAAAGACAGCCTTTTACAAGACTGTCTTTTAANACCCCCTGCGTGCAAGGCAGGTGCTCTCCCAACTGAGCTATACCCCCATATGGTGGACCTTCAGGGACTCGAACCCCGGACCTACCGGTTATGAGCCGGTTGCTCTAACCAACTGAGCTAAAGATCCATTTTTACCTGGCGGCGACCTACTCTTCCACACCGTCTCCAGTGCAGTACCATCGGCGCTTTGAAGCTTAACCTTCGTGTTCGGAATGGGAACGGGTGTTACCTTCAAGCCATAACCACCAGATGCTCTTTGTTTGT
>NZ_JAPPRQ010000049.1 GCF_026719745.1 Clostridium sp. ZS2-4 | reverse complement strand
CCTTTCTTGGTCGTTGTTTGTCGTGATTCAATTATACCAAATGGAGGAATGTTCTTCTATTTTTTATGCTAGAAATACTGAAAACACAGGCTAACGCCTTAAAATACAAGTGCGAAAGTTGAGTTAATTAATATACAATAACAATCATAAATTATTGAAAACACTATTTATAAGCAATAGTCTTAGAATACTCAGGTTTGAGTTTCTAGGATTTTTTTATGCTTGGGAATAGTAAGAGTAGTTTAATACAAAAAGTGCTTTAGAGAGATTATAAATGAGAAGTAGGAAAGGGATAAGACTATTGGGGACAACGAAGATCCATGTGGTACAAAAGGTATCCATATAAAGTAAAAATTTTTAATAATGTTAAGAAAAGTATTTGTATAATCAACTTAAAGAGTTTGGAGCAGATTCGAGAGCAACATATATAACAAGAAGTTTAATAGGTGTAGGAACAATAAAGATTAAAAATAATACAGTTATTGATATTTTAGAAAAGGGTCTTTGTGGCCAAATGATTAAATGATAATGCAATAAAACCCCATACATTACATTGTGGTTTTAAACAAATTAAGAATTAAGGACTATATAGTCCTTAATTCTTAATTTGTTATTTACAAAGTTGTCTTAAATTATTAAGCAATCCTTTTAATAAATTTTCTGCATTAAAATATAATTCTTCTCCTTTATAATAAGCTTCACTAGCAGCATTTTCCATCCTGGAACTGCTTAAGTCTTCATCAAAACCAAACCTATCTTCTTGTTCTCTAAAAAAATCATTAGTATATTTTTCAGAATCAAATTCAGCTAATTGCTCCAATGCATCTTTTTTAATTAAATCCTCTAGTACCGAAATTATATTATTAAATTTTACTTGAATAGTATAATCTAAAACAACTAAATTTTCTCTTAAACCTTCTATACCTTGAGAAATATTTTCTAAATACTCATAATTAAAATCATCATAAATATTTTCAATAGAATATTCTAATAATTCTTCTAATTCTATAGTTATAGTTGATAAAGCTTCTAATTCTCCGCTCAAGTTATCTAAGCTTTCTTTTATGCTCAAATTGGTAAATTTATTTTCATCTTTTTTAGCAGCTGCAACATCTATTCTTATGTCATCGATAGCTAGTTCATCTTTTGAGTATATATATTTCAAGACATTTTCGAAGTCTCTTTTTAGATTTTGTGGATTTATATAACTTTTTTTTATGGAGCTATAATTTTTGGCATAGTCCCAACTAATAACATTATAATAATAATATTTGCCCTCAATAATAATTTTATCAAATCTTTTGTCTTTTAATGCTATTAAATCTTCGTTTATAATATCATTCATAATATTATTCATAATATCAATAAATATATCTATATTATTTTCATCAACGTAAAAAGTATTATTTTTTGTATCAAACTCAAACTTTTCACTAGCTTTAATTTTAGATATTAACATAGAATAATATCCAGAATATTTACTTCCCCTACTTCCGTAATACTCCATGACTTTTAATTTGTTATTGTGTAAGTATTTAGTATAACAAATTCTTTCTGATCCTGATAAAGTTTTTGCTTTAGGACTGTAAAAATTAACATTACTATATTTTCCACCTAAACTACAATAGCCTTTTGAAATTTTAGACAGCTTATTTATGAAGAAGCTTGATAATGTTTTAGATTTTGGTATAATTTGAGATATAATACCTGAATAATCCATGGTTGAAATAAAAGTATCGGACTCGTAAACTAAAGTTTGGTTATTATTTAATAATATTGGAGTTGATACACCGTATTTTTTAAAACTAATATTTTTTCTTGGTATTAACATCATGAAAAACCTCCTTGAATTATAACTACAAATAAACTAGCTGCAACTAGTTGCTTTGTAGTTATAATTATAATGGATTTACTTTCCAATTACAAGGGGTTTTTCTAATTAATTTTACTAAAAAAGAAACATATTAAAATATATCCTTAATTTATCTTGGATTCCTAATGAATCAATAAAATTAGGATATTATTGATTTGGGAATAGTATGTTTTTAGAAAGAGGAAATCATAAACTACTCATTCAAATATATTTTGAAAAACTTTACTTTTTTCGCTAGTGTTTATAAAGGTGTACTTTTATAAATGATTTAACAGCTGTGAATTTATCTAGGTTTCAATAGTTTTTAAAGGTATATAAAAATATTTATAAACGTTTATAAAACACACTTTACCTTTCCAAACAGTTATAATATAATTTTAAGTGTAGCAGGAAATAAATTGAAAAGGTTAGGTGTTTATAAGTGAAAAATAAAGTCTTTAGTTATATCAGAGTCTCCTCAAAGGAACAAAACATTTTAAGGCAAGTTGAAGCAATGAAAGAATATTGTCAGACAAATAAAATAGAAATGGATGAAAGAGATATTTTTATAGATAAGGCAAGTGGTAAAGATTTTAATAGAGAAAGTTATAAGGCTTTAAGAGTAGCATTAAGGGAAGGTGATACACTAATTATTAAAGAGTTGGATAGGTTAGGTCGTAATATGGAAATGGTAAAAGAGGAATGGAAGGAGTTAAATAAACAAGGCATTAACATTATAGTTATAGATAATCCAATATTAAATACTAAAGATAAATCAGACCTTGAAAAGACTTTAATAAGCAATATAGTTTTTGAATTACTGGCATATATGGCAGAGAAAGAAAGAATAAAGATAAAACAACGTCAAAGGGAAGGGATAGACGCAGCAAAAAAAGCAGGAAAGCACTTAGGTAGAACTGTAATGAATTTAGAAGCACTAAAATCACAACAACTCCAGGTATTAAAAGAAAATTATAGCAAGTGGAAAAATAAAGAGATAACAGGTGTTAAATTCATGGAAATGCTAAATTTAAAAAAGAATAGTTTTTATAAAATTATTAAAGAATATGAAGTGAAATTAAGGTGTAAATAAATGAGCTGTGATAACTCTTAAGATTATTTATACCCACCATATAGTATTATATTTAAGTAGTATTAACAAGTTTAATCGATACTTAAATTAACAAGATATATAAGTACAAAGTGAAAAAATGAGTTTATAAGTTAATAGCTTGTAAGCTCATTTCATTTTTGTAATATTAAAACAATTTATATTAAGTGTTATAATATATACAAACAAAAGAGAGGGGTAGAATTATGGAAAAACTAACACTGCAAAAATTAGAATCAATACTGTGGGATGCAGCAGATATATTAAGAGGAACTCTAAATGCGGCTCAATATATGGATTACATATTTGGGATGTTATTTTTAAAGAGAATGAATGACGTGTTCCAGGAAGAAAAAGAAGTAAAGAAAGCAGAATTTATAGAAAGTGGTATGGAAGAAGAACAAGTAGATATGATTTTAGAAGATCCATCACTATATGAATCTTTCTATGTACCAGAAAGAGCAAGATGGAATACATTAAAGAATCTTAACTTAAATATTGGACCAGAGTTAGATAAAGCTTTTAAATCTATTGAGGATGAGCCTAAAAATGCCGAACTTATAGGGGTACTTACTACTGCTAACTATAATGATAAAGAAAGAGTACCTGATAAGAAGTTATCACAGCTATTATTACTATTCGATACTATAAATCTTGCAAATGAAAATCTTGAAAATAAAGATATTCTAGGTAATGCATATGAATACCTTATTAAGCAGTTTGCAGATGAAGGTGGTAAAAAGGGTGGAGAATTCTATACACCACAAGAAGTAGTTAAAACATTAGTTGAAATATTAAAACCACATGAAGGAGATAGAATATATGATCCTACAACAGGGTCAGGCGGTATGCTTATAAACTCTACACATTACATAGAAAAGCATGGTGGAAATCCTAAGAATGTATCATTATTTGGTCAAGAAATAAACTTATCTACATGGGCTATATGTAAAATGAATATGCTATTCCATGATGCAAAAGGTGCTGATATCAAAAAAGGTGATACAATAAGAACTCCAATGCATACAGAAGGTGGAGTATTAAAAACATTTGATATAGTACTTGCAAATCCACCTTTCAGTTTAAAAAACTGGGGAGAAGAAGAAGCAAAAGCAGATGCTCTGCATAGATTTGATTATGGAATACCACCAAAGAGTTACGGAGATTTAGCATTTGTATCTCACATGATAGCAAGTTTAAATAATAGGGGAAGAATGGGAACAGTAGTACCGCATGGAGTATTATTCAGAGGCGGAGCAGAAGGAAAAATAAGAACAGGAATACTTAATGATGACTTAGTAGAAGCAATTATAGGACTTCCTCAAAATTTATTCTACGGCACAAGTATACCAGCATCATTATTAATTATAAATAAGAATAAACCTGAAGAAAGAAAAAATAAGGTTCTATTTATAGATGCAAGTAATGGATTTGTTAAGGATGGAAATAAGAATAAGTTAAGAGATGAGGATATAGAGAAGATTGTAGCTACTTTTGATGGTTATGAAAATGTTGAGAAGTACGCAGGAGTAGTTGAGTTAGATACTATTAAGGAAAATGATTGTAACTTAAATATAAGCAGATATGTAGATACAACAGAAGAAGAGCCAGAAGTTGACATAGTTCAAGTTTTACAAGATATAAGGGAGTTAAAACTTGAAATGGCAGATACAGAAGAGAAGTTGAATAAGTATCTTGGAGAATTAGGATTTGATGAAATTTAGCACAGGAAGAAGGTGAAAATATGAGAGAAGGATATAAAAAGACAGAGTTAGGTGAAATAGCAGTTGATTGGGGTTGTGCAAATACTGAAGAAATTTTAAAAGATGAAAAAGGCTCATTAAAAATAGGACCATTTGGAAGTCAGTTGAAAAAGAGTTTTTTAGTTGAGAAAGGGTATAAAGTTTATGGGCAAGAAAATGTATTTAACAATGACTTCAATATAGGTAATAGATATATTGATAAAGAAAGATTTAATAAGTTATCTAGTTGTAAATTAAAAAGTGGAGATTTAGTAATAAGTATGATGGGAACAGTAGGAAAAACTGCGATTGTTCCATTTAATATTGAAGAAGGAATAATGGATTCACATTTAATTCGTTTAAGAGTGAATGAAGATATATATGATAAGAATTTACTTGCACAATTAATAAGAAACTCTGAATTAGTAAAAAAACAAATAAGAAAATTATCTGTTGGAGGTATAATGGAAGGATTAAGTTCCACAATCATTAAACAATTAAAATTTCCTATACCACCACTGCACGAACAACAAAAAATAGCAGATATTCTATCCACAGTAGACATTCAAATTGACCAAACAGATAAATTAATTGAAAAAACAAAAGACCTTAAAAAAGGATTAATGCAGAAACTACTTACAAAAGGAATTGGACATACAGAATTTAAAAAGACAGAAGTTGGGGAGATTCCTGTTGAGTGGGAAGTAAGACTGTTAGGAAATATATGTAATTTAATAGATGGAGATAGATCGAGCAATTATCCTAGTCCTAATGAAATTGTTGATAAAGGAATTTTATTTTTAAGTACATCAAATATAAAAGATAATAAATTAATATACAATGAATGTAAATTTATAACAGAGCAAAAATTTAATAGTTTAAGAAAAGGTAAATTAGAGAAAGAGGATTTAATTATAACTTTAAGAGGTACTATAGGAAGTGTTGCTAAATTTAATAGTGACAAATATCAAACAGGGTTTATAAATGCTCAAATGTTAATAATAAGATCATTGGAAATATTTCCAAATTATTTGTGTAAGTATTTAATATCAGATATATCTAAAAAGCAAATAGAGATTATTTCATCAGGTTCGGCACAACCGCAATTGACTAAAAAAGATTTGAGCAATTTAAAAATAGCAGTTCCTTCAAATAAAGAACAAAAACAAATAGCAAACATATTATCATCAGTAGATGAAAAAGTTCAGCAGTATGAAACTAAAAAAGAAAAATTACAAGAACTTAAAAAGGGACTAATGCAGCAGTTGTTGACTGGGAAGAAAAGAGTAAAAGTTTAGTTTTGTATTTGAGTAAGTAGATATAGTATGGATAACATTAAAGAAATATTCATAGGGAGTATTGCTAGTATATTAGAAAATAAAAATTATTTACCAGTAAAAAATATAGAAAAGTAATATTAAATGGGGGCGTATTATAGTGGGTATTAATCAAGAATCAATGGTAGAGTTATCTGCCATTGATTTTATCAAAAATAATCTAAACTATGAATTTATTGAGGGAGAATTTCTCACACCAGAGTTTGGAGAAAGAGAATCACTAAAAGATAGTATATTAAAGTGGAGATTAAAAAAAGCATTAAAAAGGATTAATCCATGGATGAACGATGAAAATATGAATAAAACAGTAGCAGATATATTAGATTCAAGTAATTCAGGTGAATCCCTGATTGAAGTTAATAAACGAGTTAATGATTTTATAGTTAATTCAGGTTATGGTTTACAGCAAGACTTAGGTGGCAGTGATCATAAAAAATATAATATGGTTAAGTTCATTGATTGGGATAATATAGATAATAATCAGTTTTTAGTTACTAATAACTTTAGAGTTCAAGGATTAAATGGAATTATAATAGGGGATATAGTTATTTTTGTTAATGGTATTCCAATAGTAGTCTTAGAGTGCAATTCTTCAGAAAGATATAATCCTGGATCAATACAAAATACATATAAGCAATTAAAAAAATACATGATTGAATCAAAAGAATTATTTTGTACAAACTTTTTTACAGGAATATTTGATGAAAAAAGTTTGTATGTAGGAACTATTACTTCAGAATGTAATGAATATATGCAATGGATATATGAAGATACAGATAATAGTAAGAGAGATGATAATACTTTACAAGTTATTTTTGAAAAAAATAATCTACTAGATATAATAAAGAACTTTATTTTTTATGAAGGTCATAGTAATAGAAAATTTATAAGTAGATATCATCAATTTAACGCAGTTAATAAAACAGTAGATAAACTTATAAATGGAAAAGATAGCAAAGATAAAGGTGGATTGATATGTCATCCACAGGGAACAGGTAAATATTTAACTATGTCACTTTTAACAAAAAAGATAAAAACAAATAAAAATTTTATAAATTCAAAAATTATAATAGTTGTTGATAGAGTAGATTTATGTCAACAAATTTATCATGGATTTATGAATAGTTCAAACATGATGAGAGTTGTTATGCCTAAAACATCAGATGAATTAAAATATTTTATACTCCGATTAAATTTTGAAATTATAATAACTACTATTCAAAAATTTAATAATAGAGAAGAGGTTTTGGTTCCTAATAAGGATTCTAATATAATAGTTTTAGTTGATAATGCAAATAGGAGTCAAATGGGTAATCTTGCAATGAGTATGAGAAAAACATTGTCTAATGCTGTTTATATAGGATTTACTGATATACCAAATGATAAAGCCAAAGTAATGTTTGGAGATTATATTGATATATATTCTATAGAAAATGTAATTAACAATGGGAAAGTACAAGTTTTATATGAAGGCAGAAAAGTAATGGTAAATGAAAATAGTGATATTTTTTACAAAGAGATTGATGAACTTGGACTAATGGATAAAGAGTTTGATAGAGTGAAAAACTTTATTGAAAATGAAGAAAGAATTGATACTATTGCACAAGATATATTACAGCATTATAAAGAAAATATATTTCCAAACGGCTTTAAAGCACAATTAGTCTGTTCTTCAAGAAATGCATGTATAAAATATTATGAAGCATTAAATAAATATGTGAACGAAATTATAGGAAAACCATTGGAGATTAAAGTTATAATTTCAAGTAACTTAAACGATCCTCCAGAATTTGAAAAGTATTATACAAATAAAAATCAGCAGCAAGAATTTATACATAGGTTTAAAATGCCTATTGAACAAGATAAATTATCTATTATTATAGTAAATGATATGCTCCTTACTGATTTTGATGCACTTATACAACAATGCGTATATATAGATAAACCCCTTAAAGGACAAAGGTTAATTCAAACTATTGCAAGGATTAGTAGACCTTATGGAAATAAGAAAGAATGTGCTTATATAGTTGATTATTATGGAATAGAACGTTTAGTTCAAGAAACAATGAAAACGGTAAGTAAATAATGAAATTCTAAGTGAGTGGAGGATACAATGGGAAAGAATAATTTTGATATTAAAAAATCAGTAGAAAATATTGAAGAAATATTTAAGGAATCCATTGCCTATAATCTAAGTTGTGAAATTGAAAAGACTTTACAGTTGAATGATATTTATTTTGAAACTATTAAACATAAATTTAGATGTTCTAGCAGTTATAATTCAATTAGGGATTTAGAAAGTTTAACAAAAACGGAATTATTGATTACAGTTTTAGATGAAGAACCTTTCATTATGTTAAATGAAATGTTGCCTAATATTAAGGAAAAACAAATATTTAAAAGCATTGAAAATATTAATAGTGATGATGATTATACAAAACATGAGTTTAATATATATGATGAATTAAAATGTGATGAATTTTCAATTATTACGCATGTAGATAAGCCAAGCATTGAATATGGTGATTACTATTATTTAACAAATATTGTTAATTACGATGTTAAATATATAGATTTATTTAATAAAAAAGTGTATTTAGAAGGAATGTTTATAAGAAAAAATAATGTTTCAGTATGGGATGTGGAAGGGTTAGGATTAAAAATATATTGCGACGTAAAAGGAGTATTAAAAGAGGACGATATACCTACTTTTATAGAATATTTATTAGAGTCGTGCTTACACATTAAATATAAGAATAAAAAAATGGCTTTTTTTAATTTATTTGCATGTTTTGATAATTTCATTGAAATTTTATATGAAAAAACATTTAACTTCTATGTAAAAACTTACGCTAAGCATATAGAAGAGTTGGATATATATATTAAGGATGAGTTAGAAGATATTAAATCAGATGAATATGATAGAATTTATAGTGAAATATTTGTTAGAATAGAGTCTTACTTTAAAAATAAAATAAGATATTATGCTAATCAAAACAGACGATTAATTGATGAAAAATTATTTGCAGTGCTAAAAGACTTAAACATTCGCAAAAATAATAATTATTCTAAGTTTAATCAAAATGTGTCTGAATTAAAAGATATTGAATCAAGAAGAAACAAAATAGCACATGGCGAAAAATTTGAATTCGATGAATCAATAGGTGAAGTGGCATATAAAATACTTACAGTTATGTGTTCAATTCTATATGAACAAGACTTTTTTGAAAATGAGTGGAATTATCTTATTTATGACGTAGAGTAATGTTAGGAGGGGGTAAGGTGGAAAAAAATACTACAAATGAATTGTTGAATATTGCTAAAGAAGTGTTTAAAGAATATTCTGATATAAAGGAATTTATTCAAAATGAGATAGTAGAAAGTGATTTAGGTGAAATATTAGGAGAGTGTTCAAAGTTAGTTGGAGGACTTATTAAGTTAAATAATTATAAGAATAAGCAGATGTTTAAATGTTTTTTAAAAGGATTTACAATTGGAACAGAGGCTGAAGAAGAAAAAGTTGAAAAATTAAAAAAATATATAAAGGATAAAAAAAGTGCATTATTTATAAGTCAAACATTAGAAAATATAAAACAGTCAAAATCGGAAAAAGCATGCTTAATACTTGGATATATGATAAATACTATTATAGAGGAAAATAGAAGCTTAAATGGTAAATACATAATATTAGCAGATGCATTAACCCATATGTTTGATCATGACATTGAGAATTTTAAATTTATAGGAGATTACTGTAATCTAAAAATTTATAATGAAAAAAAAGCAACCAGAAAAAGGGCAGTTTATTTTTATAATAGTTTTAAGACGTTATTGAATGAAAATGATATTGATAAAAATATAATGTTCTTGACATTAGAAAAAAGTTGTACCTATCAGTTATTGATTAAAAATGTAGATGCAAATACAGAATTAAATTTGGATTTAGATGTTAGTTATGATAAAGAGTCAGATAATGAACCAGAAGTAGGGACTGGATCTTCAGATGTTAGTACTGAAGTTGATGAATATTACACTATGACTTTCGTTGGAGATTTATTATATAAAATCATAAATATACTTAGACTATAAAGAAAAATTGACCAATAATATAAGAGTAATATGTAGTAGAGTATATAATTGAGAGGTGAAATATTTGAGTTATTTAGGCAACGAAGAAACTTTAGTAGAACTTCCTGCCATTGAATACCTGGAGAAAAAATTAAATTACAACTTTGTACATGGTCAGTTTTTAACTCCGGAACATAGTGAAAGAGACTCAATGACAGAGGTTATTTTAAGAAATAGATTAGAAAAATCACTTAAAAGAATTAATCCATGGATAAGTGACGAAAATATAAATAAAGCAGTAAGATTTTTGACAAGAGCAGATAATTTGGGGGCAGATTTACTGGAGATAAATGAAAAGATTTATGAAGCATTAGTAAATCTTAATTATACAGTAGAACAAGACTTAGATGGCAGCGGACAGAAGAAAAATCATACTGTGAAATTTATTGATTGGGATGATTTAGATAATAATGAGTTTTTAGTTACTCGTCAGTTTAAAATACATGGAACGCAGGAAAATATCATTCCAGATATTATTATATTTATTAATGGTATTCCTGTTGCTGTACTGGAGTGTAAGTCACCATTCTTAGAGAAAAGTAAAAATGGTAATGTTGGTAAACATGAAGCATATACTCAATTAAAAAGATACATGGATGACAGAGGTGCTAATTTTGTTGAGGGTGCTAAAAGACTTTTCTATACTAACTTTATAACAGGTATATTAAATAAATATCATGCTTATATTGGTACTATTAGTTCACCTTATAATTATTATTTAGAGTGGAAAGACCCTTATCCATTTAAGAAGGAAGATATTGATGATGTAGAAAATAACGGACAGAACTTATTCATTCAAGGTGTTCTTGAAAAGAATAATCTTATAGATATAATGAAAAACTTTATTCTTTTCGAGGCAATAAGTGAAGGTGGTAAAAAGGTTAAGAAAGTGTGCAGATACCAGCAGTTTAGAGCAGTTAATAAAGCACTTGAAAGACTTAAGAATGGTAAAGATTCATTAACTCGTGGTGGAGTTGTGTGGCATACGCAGGGTTCAGGTAAATCCTTAACAATGGTTTTCTTAGCAAGAAAAATAAGAAGAACTAAAGAACTTATGGATGCCATGATTGTTGTAGTAACTGATAGAACAGATTTGGATAAACAAATTCACGAGACATTTATAAGAACATTATCAAATATTACAACTCCTGAGAGAGCAGAATCCATACAGGAAATGAAAGATTTATTAAAAGTAGCACAGCCTAAAATTATAATGACTACTATACAGAAATTCCAAAGTGAAAAAGAAGAAAAGATGGCTGATAACAAACAAAAGAATAAATTGTATTTTGAAAAAGAATATGAGGTTTTAACAACTAAATCTAATGTAATAGTTCTTGCAGATGAGGCACACAGAAGCCAATATAAAGGTACTGCTAAAAATCTTAGAACAGCATTACCTAATGCAGCATTCGTAGGTTTTACTGGAACACCTATTGATAAGGAAGATAAGTCTACACCGAGAACATTTGGGTCATATATAGATAAATATTCTATACAACAAGCAGTTCAAGATGGTGCTACAGTAAAGATTGTTTATGAAGGCAGACGACCTGATTTGCAAGTTAAAGGAGAATCATTAGAAGAATTATTTGATAAGGCATTTGAAGATAAAAGTGATGAAGAAAAAGAAGCAATAAAACAAAAATATGCAAATAAAAGAACTGTAGTTGAAGCTGATGATAGAGTTGAGGATATAGCAAAAGATATTCTCCAGCATTATAAAGATTATATATATCCAAATGGCTTTAAGGCTCAAGTAGTATGTGTATCTCGTGAAGCATGTGTTAAATATTATAATGCTTTGAAGAAGTATATGAAAGAGATAATGGGTGAAGAATTAGAATGTAAAATAATTTATTCAGGAAGTCCTAATGATGATCCATTTTTAAAGGAACATCATACAACTAAAGCAGAGCAGGAAAAAATAATAAAAGAATTCAAAAATCCTGTAGATAAAAGTAAATTATGCTTCATTATAGTTAAGGATATGCTTCTTACAGGTTTTGATGCACCAATCGAGCAGGTAATGTATTTAGATAGACCATTAAAGGAACATACATTATTACAGGCAATTGCTCGTGTTAACAGAACTCATGGTGAAACAAAACAATGTGGTTATGTAGTAGATTATTATGGTATATCTAACTTCTTAGAAGAAGCCTTAGAGGTATTTGATAAAGAAGAATTAGGAGATCCAATGGAATCAATGGAATCTGTTCATAAGCAGATGCTTTCCTATAGAGAAGCAGTAATGGCTATGTTTAAAGGTGTACCTAGAGATGATTTAGATGCTTTAGTTAAAAAGATAGAGCCTGATGATAAGAGAGCAGAATTTGAAATGGCATATAAACGCTTTGCAGGAGCAGTAGAACAATTATTACCTGGTCATGTTTCTACGGATATTGTTAATGATTTAAAATGGTTATCTTATATAAAAGCAGCAGCAAAGGCAAGATTCCAGCCTGAAAAACAGATGGACATATCTGATTGTGGTGAAAAGGTAAAGGAAATAATATCAGAGCATTTAACTTCACTAGGAGTAAATCAATGGATTAAACCTATAACACTATTTGATAAAGATTTTAAAACAAAGGTTGATACTCTAAAATCAGATGAAGCAGTAGCCTCTGCTATGGAACATGCTGTTAAGAATGTTATTCATGTTAAGTTAGATGATAACCCAGTATTCTATACAAGCTTACTTCAAAAACTTCAGCAGATACTAGATGATACAAAGAATGATTGGATAGAAAGAAAGAAACAGTTAGAGGAATTTATAAAGAACGAAGTTGATAAAGGTGAAAGTAATAGAGCAGATGAACTAGGACTTACTAAAGAAGAATTTGCATTCTTTGAAGTAGTAAAACAACACTTGAATGGTGAAGATGCCGAAGAAAATTCAGCTGAATATATAAGCCAAGAGCTAATAGAATTGTCTAAGAATATTGCCAAAGATATTGCAGATATTATAAAAGAGAACTATGTAATAGATTGGGCTACTAATATGAGTAAAACAGCTGATATAGAACGTTCTATTAAAATGATGCTTATTAAGAAGTATTTCAAACAGCTTAAATTAGATGTAATAAATAAAATTGTTCACCCATTATTGCAGCTTGCTAAAAAACATTATTCTGTTATTGAATAGAAGGAGATAACCATGCAGTTAAGTTTTCAATATGGAACAAGAAACATAGCATTTGACGTAGTATATAAAAAAAGAAAAACAATGGCAATAGCAGTAGAACCACCAGATAGAATAATAGTTACAGCTCCTGTCAAAACTCCTGAGGACTTAATAATAAGCAAGGTTAAAAACAAAGCTAACTGGATAGTTCAAAGACTATATTCATTCAAAGATATGAACTATCAAAAGATTAACAGAGAATTTGTAAATGGTGAATCCTTTATGTATCTAGGCAGGAACTATTCCCTTCAAATTCAAATAGATAGCAGCATAAAAAAGCCTGAAATAAAGTTATACCGTGGAAAGTTCTATGTTGTTGATTCAACAGCAGCTGAAGTTGTAATTAAAGAAGCTATGGAACAATGGTATAGAGAAAAAGCTCTTAGAAAAGTAAAAGAGAGGATTAAGTACTACCAGCATATGTTTAGTAAGAAGCCTTTAGATATTAAAGTTAAAGAACAAAAGAAAAGGTGGGGCAGTTGTACGCATAATAACGAATTATTATTTAATTGGAAAATAATAATGGCTCCATCATATGTACTGGATTATATAATAGTCCATGAAATGTGCCATATGTGTTATAAAAACCATTCCCAGGAGTTTTGGAATATGGTAGCTTCCATTCTACCTGATTATGAGATGAGAAAAGAATGGCTTAAAAATAATGGAGTAAAACTTGATTTGTAAGCAAGTATTTAAGGACTCACTAACAACAGTGGGTCTTTCTATTATAGTATATTTGATCATTGAAATAAAATATTTCATTCTAAGAAATTACTTGGTAATGTTATATATTTGTCTTCTTATTGGGGTAGCGTGAATATTTCGGCAAAACCTATGCTAAGGGATAAAATAAATAATTATTTTATGCTTCATACTTCATACCCGTTAATAAATAGTTATTGTTTATATTTAATGCTATAATTTGGTTGTAAGTTGTTGGGGGATTGTATAGCTATGCTTATATATACTACATTATTTTGGGCATTAATGCTTAATTTAGAAAAAAAGAAGTAAAGTGAAGGATTTTACGACCTTTTGTCTAATAATATACAAGGCAAAGGAGCGTGAATGAAGTGACAGAAAAAATAGCAGAGAAAATAAAAGAAATATTTATTAGGATTGAATATCTAGAAAAATTAATTAATAGTATGCAACAAAATCTTATTTTAACATGGACTATATTAGGTGTAGTAGTTGCATCAGCAGGGATAGCATTATACAATCTTTCGAAAATATGGGTTAATAACAGAGTAGAACAAGAACTGGACAAAAAATTAGAACAAATAAAAAGTAACATTAAACAAGAGATGATGGATTATATTAAAACTAATCCTCAAGTTTGTTATGCAAGAGGTAGTAATGCTATAATAATGAGTGAAATGATAGGATATGATTGGTATTCTACTATAAACCTATATCTAGGACAAAAAATCTCACTAGAATTTCCAACTAAATTAGAAGTATACTATATAAAAGGTAATGATAAAATTATAGTTGAAGATATACAGGCTAATGTTGGAGAAAATAATTCGATTAAAATTAGATATAAAGTACCACAATCATGTGTGGATTTAAAAGTAGTGCATTGGAATATTACTTGGAATAATGAATTGTATGAATAAAGACCAATTAAGGTCTTTTTATTTTGCCTATTTGGAGGTGCGGCATGGATGTAAATATACAGCAAGAAATTTTAGAACGAATCGTTAGGATAGAGACTAAAATAGATTCTTATAATTCAACAAAAGAAAAAGCAGATACAGCATATAACAAGGCATGTCAAAATGAAAAGGACATATCTGAAATAAAAGATAATATGAAATGGCTCTGGCGTACGATAGCTGGAGCTATTTTAATTGGAGTTATTTTAGCAATAGTTAAATTTAGATAGGAAGTAGATTTTATGGATATTAAAATAATGGATTTTGTAGTAAAACAGGCATTAATTTTAATATCTGCGCTATATGTTACAGGTTTAATGTTAAAACACTCTAAAGTAAAAGATTGGCTAATACCTTGGATTTTATTAATTGGTGGTATGGGTAGAGCCGTAGCCCTAATGGGGCTAAATGCAAATGTAATTATTCAAGGTAGTTTAGTTACTGGTGCAACTGTTTATACTAATCAATTGCTTAAGCAAACTACAGAAAAGAATAAGGAGCAGCAGTAATTGTTGCTCCTTTAAATTTAGAAAATTAGGAGGTAGATGTAATATGAAGATAGCAGTAAGAGGTGGGCACAGCTTAGATATTAGAGGTGCTAGTAGCTTTCTTGATGAAGTAAATGAAGATAGGAAAATTAAAGATGCAGTAATTAAATATCTTAAACAAATGGGACATGAAGTGTTAGACGTTACGCCTTCTAAAAGTGGTTCTAGTGGTTCTGATTTAAATTATGGAGTATCTAAAGCTAACACATGGGCAGCTGATTACTTTTATTCTATTCACCTTAATGCTGGTGGCGGCAAAGGTACAGAAGTTCTATATTACAAAGGGAGTTCTAAAGGCAATGCTATGGCTACAAATATAGTAAAAAAAATAGAAGTGTTAGGTTTTGTTAATAGAGGAGCTAAAGCAGATACTAGGGGATTATATGAACTAAGACATACTAACATGACTGCTAATATAGTAGAAGTATGTTTTGTAGATACTAAATCAGATGCGGACTTATATAACTCTATTGGAGTTAATAAAATTGCTAAAGCTATTACAGAAGGAATAACTGGACAGACTATTGCTATAGAGAATAAACATAAAGATGCAGTTAATTATTGCTTAGAGTTTCGGAGATTCTTTAATAAAGTAACTCAAACCTTAGCACCAATAAGTGAAGATGGAAAATACGGATCAAGCACCCAAAAAGCATTAGATAGATTATATTCTTATATAAAACAAGGCAGAAAGTATAAATATTGCTTAGAGTTTCAGAAGTGGTATAACAATTATAGATTCGACATATAATTTTTAAAATAGTAATATGTAATACTTATTTGTGTGAAATTTTTACACAAGTTTACAAAGTGTTACAAAAATTATATAATAATTGTAAAATTACAAAATTTGAAGGGGGTTTTCATTATGATAAAAAGAAAAATATTATTAACAGTGATGGCTTTAAGTATGACAGCAACTATAACTAATGCAAAGGTGGTGGGTAATGTTGTAAAGGTTAATAATATAAACTATGAATACAATAATGCAGAATTAATTGAAAGCTTTTTAGATTATACATCTAATGAAAAAGATGGTGATCTTTACAAAGATTTTGCAAGTAAAATCAAGACAGGAAAATATGAAGCATTTAAAGATGAAAACAATAAATATGTAAGCCATGCTGATGCAGTTGACGCTTTCTTAGACGCATCAGAAAATGGACAAGCCTTTAACATACAAGATTATGTCAAATATGAAAAAGAGTATAATTTAGGAGGTAAAGTGATAAAGGTTAATAAAAAGGAGTGTAGTGATAATAAAATAGTGACTACTAATAGAGTTACATCTGTTAAATACAAAGAAGTTACTATTAAAAATAACAACAAGTTTGACAGTAGTAAAAAATATAGTGCATTAGCTAGAAATAATGTACTAAACAAAGATAAAATATTAGTATCAATGCCAGTAGAACCTCCTATTGAAATAGATTATAGGATAACAGTAGATTACGAAAAGTCGCAAGATTCATTTGAAAATTTAGACGTTTTAGATACTATATTCGTATCTCAGCATGAATTTGAAAAAACACCTATAAAAATAAATTTTGGAACAGAAATAGATAAAAGTACTATTAATGACATAACAATATATTGTCCTAATGGAAGGTCTTATAATCCAGAGCGATTTGCAGATACAGAGTTTCCATTGAAGGTAAATATTTTATCTAAAGAATCCAAAAGTGTACAGGTTAGTTTAAAAAATATACACGGATTTGGTGAGGAAAGTGTATTTTATTTATTCGTTAATGGGGTAAAAGATAAAAATGGTAATATTTTAAAACCAATGGTAGTTCCTATTTATATAATTTTTGATGAAAAACCATATGATTTTACTAAGAGCTTTGGTCCCATATATGATGATAATGCATGGGAAAAATTCAAAACAAATCCCGATAAATATGATAATACATTATTTGTTACTCAATCTTCACTTTTATTAAATTGGAATAACATATCTGATAGTGTTAATAAAAATTTTTTACAATATTATGATTTATTAAGAGAAGTTAGAAAAAGATTTACTAAATATCTTATTATGTATGTGGATATGGATATACATAGCATGAGACCTATATATGGAAGGAAAGTATACAATACTGATATTTTAATTTGGGATAGATTTACATTCAAAGGTGAAAAAGTTGATGTAGTTTCAGATGGAATGTGGCTTTCAATAACTATATATGATAGAGGAGTTGATTGGAACGAAAATCCAGATGCAATGCAATCAATTAAGAATACAGGTTGGGGATATTATTTTAACAAAAACCAATTAGACAAGTTATATTTAAGAAAATAGAAGATAATAAAAAGCAGAAGTTAGATAGTGAAATTAAAAAATCTTCTAAAATGAAAGAAGATAATAAAGAATAAAAATCAGATAATAAAATTAATAAGCCTTTAACAATAAAAAAGATAGTAAAGTTGTAAAGAGCTCAAATTATATTTTATTTAAGACTAATAAAAATTTAGATATAGAGGCTGTTATAGATATATTAAATGAAAAAATTACTTTTGATAAAAAGCCAGGTACTTATACTTATAACGGAACTGGTACTTCAACTAAGAATAGTAGTGGTTCTACGGTAAAAAAATCCATATCATCAACTAAATCTAGCACAAAGAATAGCAATACAACAACTAAAACAAATACTAGCACAACTTCAAGTAGTAAAACAGTATACTGGACACCAAAAGGTAAATCTTATCATTACACTAAAAATTGTCCAACTATTTCAAGAAGTAAAACAATACTAGAAGGTCCATTGTCAGAATGTCCAAAATCAGATCCATGTGATAGATGTGCTCATTAAATAAATTTAGCCTCAGTTTATTGAATACTGAGGTTAGAAATTTCAAGAACCAGTTTTTACACATATTTAAAGGACATTAATATAAAATAATTAATTTATAAAAAATAAGTCAGTATAAGGGCTTTAATACTATTAGTTAGGAGTTGTTAATATTGAACTATTGGTGGATAAATGCTAAAGAAAGATGGAATTGGACAGATGATAGTAATGTTGAAGAAATGGTAGAATGGTGTGCAGTTAAGAAAGATGGTACAACAAAATCATATTGCAACAAAGTAAGAAAAGGAGATTTGATTTTCGGATATAATGCAGGAGAACAAAAAGAAATCGTTGCATTAGCTAGAATAACAAAGGAAAAATATATAAATGATAATGGAGAAACAGTAATAGGAATTACCAAGATTAAGGATTTAAAAAATCCTATAAGTATTGATCAGATAAGGAAGAATAAATTTTTAAAAGACAAATTTTCTGATGGTATAAAATTACGAGGAACAATACATAAATTAGAAATTTACGAGTTTGATGAATTACTTAGAATGATATGATAAACACCTTGCAAAGCAGGTAAAAATAGAATTATTTATTATTCATAATAGTAAAACAATGTGTTACATAAAATAGTTAGCCCTAGGCATTATGCCTGGGGCTTTTTTAGGTGATACTTGACAATAAATATATGACAACTATCTTAATTATTGACAGCAATAAGAAGTAATATACATAGAATTAATGTAGCTCCTATACAAATATCTATCCTTATAAAAGATTTATATTTCAATATATCATTTCAAATAAAAGTTGCCCTAGAGTATCTTTATAGATAGTAAATAGTCATAATATTAAATCTTCCTAAATAGAATATTAGAGTATATTTTATTTAGAAAGGGGTTTTAGCTAATGGATCTATTGCAACTACAAAAAAAGATAGATGATGAGAATTACAAATTTATACTTAAAGAAGACTCTTTTAATGATATGAGATTTGTTCATATCTCTTTAGGAAGAAAACTAGGAAAGTTTTTTAGTGATGAACATTTAAAGCGCGAATGGAATTGTAATACTCCAGCGTCTACATTATTAAAGATAAATAATGATGTTTATTTTGATGTTAATATCGACACAAGATTAGATAAGCATAATACAGAATATAGTTTTACTATAGAAGGTGTATATATACCAATAAATCTTCCTGAAAATATATTCAATAGAATAGTAGATAAGTTTTTTAATGTAGCCCAAGCCACAAAGAAGACTGTTGGGAACAGCGAATATATGTATTACTGGTGGGATTAACAGTTTAAGTCTTAGATTAAATCTAGGACTTTTGTTTTTAAGTGCGTCCAGCTAAGCTGGCCCATACTAACTGGTGAAAGTCCAGTCAAGGTAATTGCCAAGAAGCCTTGTAGCCAATCACCATGCGTAGTAGAAATACTGGGTATGAAGCGTGAGGGTAAAGTAACCCGAAAGGGGGCGAGTGAAAATACAGGTTGTAACTTAAAGTGAATTCTGCCGTATCGTTAAAGAGGACTATGAAAGTAGGAAAAGAGGAAGTCGAGCCTAGTGAAAATGGGCGAAGACCATGGAAGATGGGAAGAACTTGGAAAGCACCATCGAGGAATCCTTCGGTATAAGGGAAGCGACATGTATTTAAAGTATGGTTCGGAACTGGAGAGACCTTCCTCTGCATGGCGATAGCCGTAAAGAGAATACATATAAGCCACAAGGTGAAGTTGATATTTTGCAGAGAAGGAGTCGGAGGAGTCCATAATACCAGTAATTATGTAGACAACAAAACTATATATAGGGAAGGGACTCTACTTTATTCAAGTTTTCAAAGGAGGTAAGAGTGAGTGAATGCGAAAGCTAACAACACCACAGACAAAGTTCGAGAACTTCAGCGAAAACTATACCTAAGTGCCAAAGTTAATAAGAAGCGTAGATTTCATGCTTTGTATGATAAGATTTATAGAAAAGATATCTTATTTAAAGCTTGGAAACAAGTTAAATCAAATGGTGGAACTGGTGGAATAGACAAAATATTTATTAAAGATGTTGTAGAATATGGAGAAAATAAATTTCTCGAGGAAATACAAGATGAATTAACAAATAATAATTATAGTCCGAAGCCAGTTAAAAGAGTTTATATTCCTAAGAAAGATGGTAAGAAAAGACCGTTAGGAATACCTATACTAAAAGATAGAGTAGTACAAATGGCAACTAAAATAGTAATAGAGCCAATATTTGAAGCAAACTTTAAAGAAAATTCTTTTGGATTTAGACCAAAAAGAAATGCACATCAAGCCTTAGATTTAATAAGAAGGAAATGCAATAATAAAGGATGGTGGGTATTAGACGCTGATATAAAATCCTACTTTGATAATATTAATCACAATAAGTTAATGATATTAATAGAACAGAAAATTAGTGATAGAAGAATTCTAAAGCTGATTAGAAAATGGCTAAAGGTAGGAATTATAGAGAATGGCGAATACAAAGAGAGCCTAATCGGCTCACCGCAAGGTGGAGTAATTAGTCCATTACTATCAAATATATATTTAAACTATCTTGATACAGCATGGGAAAAGTATTATTCACATTTAGGAACGTTAATAAGATATTGTGATGATTTTATAGTTATTTCAAGAACCAAAAAGGAAATTAATCATGCATGTAATGCAATTAAATTAATAATGAGAAAGCTTGAGTTAGAATTACACCCCGAGAAAACTAAGTTTGTTAACTTGTGGGATGGTAAAGAAGGTTTTGATTTCTTAGGATTTCATCATAGAAGAACAATGCAGGAAAATGGGAAAGGACAAATATATCCAACAACTATACAATTTCCAAGTAAGAAAGCTATGACAAGTATGAGGGAGAAATTAAAACAAATACTAAATAACCGAGCTACGCTCAAAAGAGATATTAAGGAAATGATTAAAATTATAAACCGAAGGTTGAGAGGATTTAAAAATTACTATGGTCTCAAGTATGCAAGCAAGCATCTAAATAAAATAGATTGGTACGTAATAGAGAAATTCACTATTTGGAATAATCATAAAAGACAAATAAGACCCCGACGACGGGGACTAAGGAAAATGAGTATAAATCTTAAAGTATATGGCATTGTAAAATTAGCTACTTAAAGCTGAATGTCTTAGAAAGAAGAATATCGGAAAGCCGTGTGCGGGAAAATCGTATGCACGGTTTGATGAGGAGGGAATGAAAATTCATTCCCTTACTCTACTAAAATGACTATAACTATAATTATAACTGTTGAGTTCCAGCTTATAGTAAAATAATTTTGTGGAGTTGATTTACAATGCGCTCAAAATATAATATTAAATTTAAAGCTATATTACCAGTCATAATTGCAATAATATTTGTTATTATCATAGAGTCTTTTAGATTTATAAATTTATTTCCTAATTATGATCAGTCGCTTAGATATTTTGAGCATTTAATTGCAGGAGTAGTAATGCCTTACATATTTCATACATTCGAAAAAGATAGTATTAATTTCTCGTGTATTGGTTACGCATTTGGAAGTTTCGTATGGGAATTTGGTCAATTTTGTATGAGAGGATATTTTCAGCTTGACCAGTATGTATATGATTTAATAGGTATTGCATTTATATTCTTTTTGTATAATTTAAATGATAGAGATCAAGAAGTGATTTAAAATCAATTATTAAAAGGAATTTTATACCATTTATAGAATACTTACATAAGGGGGAATATGAATGCATAATGGAAACATAAAATCATTAAAAAAACTTAAGGAACGAGGTTTAATATATTATGAGCCAGATAATTTAGAATCGGATGTTGAAATAAATTATCAGCTTCAAATAGCTCTGTTAGATTCTGTTAATACTGTAATTATGACTGAAGATCAATACAATATTTTAAAAGAAAATAGAGATGAATTAATACTTGAAATAGGTAGAAGAAGTTTTGATGAAGAAGATTGGGTAAGTGATGATGAGTTAGAATTTAGATGTGATTTGATAGAAAAATATTTTAATATTGATGATCCTATAGAATTAGGTATGGGAATATATTTCTTCAGAACAAATAAAGAAAAAAAGAAAGAGCTTTTTAAAATGGCTAGACAACAAATAAGAGAGGGGAAGTTTGAAAATAAAATATTTAAAGAACAATTCCTTGAGTTTTAAAGTAAACTGATGATGTGAGGTGATAAATGTGGCTATAAAGAATAAATTATTAGAACTACGTCTACAGATGGGATATAAGAAACAAAAGGATTTTGCGGAATTTTTAGAAATAGATTCTTGGTTATATAACAGATATGAAAATAATGCTGTGCAACCTGGAAGTGAAGCATTGCTATGTATATGTATTAAGACAGGCAAAAGAATTGAAGAAGTTATATATAAAGTACCTTAAAATTTTAGGTGCTTTATTTTTTAATAAATTTTATTTGTATAGATACAATCTTTTTTTATAGGACAAGCAACTTTACGCAATCATGTGCATATAGTAATAGTGTAGTAAGCAAAAGGAGGTAAATATGGCTTTAAAAATTAATACTAGCTTTAAGGAAACAGAAGAAGAGATAAAATTATATACAGAAACTATAAGCCATTCAGATAAAAGCGGGTATATTAAAGACGCTTTAAAATTTTATGCTAAGTATAAGCATTTAGGAGCAATATTTGAAGAAATGTGTGTAAAAGTAAGCAAAGAAGGTAGATGTGATTTTTTAGAAAATGGAATAAGGTTTTATCTTAAATATAAACATTTGGAGGGGGCGTTAGAGCAATTTTGTGTAAAAAAAGCATGAAAAATAAGCCTAGCTTTTAAGGCTAGACTTACCCCACGCCGCTAAAAGTGTGCTTCTTGCTTTCGCTACGTCGCTACACTCTTAGCTTATGCTGGAGAAACTTAAAAAATGCTAGTCCACGTACATTTTTATTAGAAGTTAACAATTTATTTACAATTAATAGAAAAAAGTTAAAACTGTACTTGATACTGCTACTAATCCTATTCCAACCCAGAACATTCTAAACATCCTTTCGTAAACAATATTTAAAGTTAGTTTATTCATTTTTAGTAATTTTATTCAGGAGGGATTTATGAAAATTGTTGTTATGTATTGCAAAAGAAATTTAAAGACACAGCAAGCTAAAGAGTTTGAAAAAGTAATACAAGATATTTTAAGAAGAACTTTTACTATAGGAATAACTTATAATTTATTTACTAAACCAGCATATGCTGCTACTAATGGTTTAGATGATGCTATTAATAGAGCTAACAGTATAGGAAATACCTTTTGGAAACTATTAATAATTGTTGGATATTGGATTATTGCGATTTATGGTGGCAAGGATATTCTTCGAGAAGTTACGCAAGGTGAAACTAAAGATGTAATTAAAGTTGCAACTAAGTATGGTATAGGTTTTGCTGCACTTGTTATGTTTCTTCACATTTTAGATTTAATTAAATCTTTTAGTTGATGGAGGTGTATAGTATGTTGTTTATAGAAGGATTAGAAAAATTTATTGAAAGAGGACAATACCACGCTCCTGTTAATACACCTAAAAATCCATTAATTAACATAGAACAAATTGAAGTTTTGAAAAATTTGAATGATACATTGAGTAAGTTTTTTGGAGCAATAGATAAGTTTAATCATTATGTACTTCATCCTAGGAATATATGGATAGGTATAGTTAATGTAAGTTACCCAGCAGCTGTGATTATAGGGGGAGCAGGAATAATTCTTTGGATTATGGGATGGAAAAAGGGGATTAAGATAACTGGATGGGTTGCAACTGGATATGCAATCATAACTGTAATAGGAGTTTAGAATGAAGTCAATAAAAATTAGTGAATATTTTAAGATAATCCATCCCTCTTATGTGATTTTTAGATTAATACCAGACACATCTATCCGGAATTATAATTCTTCAAATATTGCTAAAACAATAAATAATCTTCATAGAGATATCAAACAAAGGATAAAAAAAGATAGTAAAATATGGAAGATTGAAGTACCTATGAAGTGCAGTTTCTATATTGATATTAGAAAAACTAATGTAGATTTTTATTTTATAGTTCCAGAAACTTATCAAAATCTTTTTAAAGAAAAAATAATAGAAACTTGGCCTAAAGTTACTCTTGATATTGTAGATCACATCCCTAATTTTTCAGAAGAAGCATTGAAATATTATTTGCATTATAAATATGAGAACCCTCTTTCGCTTAACCTAGATAAAAAATGCAATGAACCACTAAATAGTATATTAAATGTTGTAGAGATAATGAAAGAAAATGATAGAGTAGGAATATTATATAACTTTATGCCAGTATCACAAGATAACTGGAGAAAAAAATACAATAGAACTATGGAAAGAATAAAGAAAAATGAATCTATAGATAATGAAATAGTATCTTTATCTTTTATTTTAAAGTATATAGGCAGCTTAATAATAGAAATTGCTAAAGGCGTTGCAGAAGGATTTGACGATATTCTAAAAAAAGATAAGAAGAAAAATCCAGGAATACTAGAAAGTGCAATAACAAGTTTGCTCATAAATGATAAAAAAGAGATTTCAAAAGCAACAGTTAAGAAAAAAGATGCAACTATATTGAGCACTCAAATAATAGTTCAGAGTGAAAGCGTAGATGATGAAAGAAAAACAAATAATGCTTTAGCGTTATTAGAGGCTTTTAAAACAATAAGCGAGGATAATGAGTTAGTTTATAAAAAACTAAAGACTAAAAATGTTTACTATAATACTTTTAAAGTAGCTGGAGCTGAAATTAATAAAATGAGTACTGATGAATGTCAGAATCTTTTAGAACTTCCGGGTAGAGAACTTTTAGAGCAGCATAAATGTATTAAAAAAATAGATACATTGGAAAGTGAAGTACCAAAACAGTTGCAGCAAGGAACTAAATTAATAGGAATATCCAAGTATAAGGGGAATAATCAGAAAGCTTATTTAACTACAGACAAAGATTATAAAAATTTAGCAGCAGTAGTAGTGGGACCAACACGTTCTGGTAAAACATCATTTTTAGGTAATATAGCACGTAATTGTATAGATGCAGATGAATGTGTAGTACTTCCGGACTATATTGAAAATTGCCAGCTTGCAGAAGATATAAAAAAGTGTATTCCTAAAGATAAAATATTAGAAATAGACTTATCAGATTATCATAATCTACCTTCTTTTAGTTACTGTGAAGCTACTAGTGATAATACAGATCCTCTCTATATTTATGATAATCTTAAAAAGCAAGCAAATTTACTTGCTTACTTAATTAATGCAGTTAATTTAGATAATAAAGAATTGGCACCAAGGATGGATAGATATCTTAAATCTGCGGCTCATGTAGTTTATTCACAAAATGGTGCCACTGGAGATATATTTACTGTTCTTGAGAATCATACAAAAAGAGAAGAATATATAAAAAATGTACCTAGTGATCTAAAAGAATATCTGAGTGAAAGTATAGAATATCTTGAGCAACTAGATGAATGGAGTAGAGCAACTAAGGATAAGCCAGCAGAAAAGATAGGTACACATATGAGCTATATATCTGGCATATTAGATAGAATTTATATCCTTAAAGGAAATACAGCTATGGAGCTTATGTTAAATAAGAAAAGTGATAATACAATTAACTTGGTAAATGAGATGGAAAAGAATCAATTAATAATTATAAAGATGCCAGAAGATACTTTTCCTACAGAGCAAGAAAGAGACATAATTATGACTTATTGGATTACTAAATTATATTTAGCAGGACAAATTAGGGCTAAAAAAATATCAGATAGATACATGAGAAAAACAGTTAATGTAATTACAGATGAAATAGCACAACTTGAAAATGCAGAGAGATTTATAGGCAGTAGATTGGATAAGACGGCTAAGTTCGGAATTAAGTTTATATTATCTACTATGTATATTAATCAATTAAGAATAAGAGATAAACTTAGAAATGCTAATACTTCTTATATATTAATAGCTGGCTCAGATAAGGTAAACTACTCAGAATTAAAAGAAGAGCTAAGCCAATTTGGATATACCTTAGAAGATTTAATGAATCTTAAGAGATTTCAAAGTCTAAATTATATTAAATATGAGGAAGGTTATTCAGCTTTT
Organism: Clostridium sp. ZS2-4; assembly: GCF_026719745.1. GTDB lineage: Bacteria > Bacillota > Clostridia > Clostridiales > Clostridiaceae > Clostridium_H. Next base: position 4,872 of record NZ_JAPPRQ010000049.1, on the reverse strand, counting down.
ATTTCCNTATTAAAATTTATGATTTTTGTCATTGCATTGCGTTTTAACCAAAGCTAAAGGAAGCCTATAATCCGTAATTGTCCGAATCATAGGCTTTTATTTGATTTTAATGCAAAAATTATACCTATGGATATCGTTAAGAACCCTATTGCTCTTATTATTTTCGCTGTAGTTGGCTCTATGATATTAATCGCTTCGCCTATAGAAATAATCACTAATATAATACCTAATAATCTTAGTAATAATCCTATCTTTCTTTTCATTTTATAACTCCTTTTTATGCAATATACTATATTATATCTTAAATTCATTGCAATAATCAACATGAATAATTTATAGTATTCATGTTGATTATTGCAATGAGGTGAGATTATGGAAGGAATAATGGCATGTACTGAAGAGGAAAAAGATATAATGATTCTAGCTTTATATGGTTACTTGAATTATTATAAGAATAGACTAAATGAAGTAGATGATCAATTATATATTGAAGCTATACAAGATAAGATTAGAATTACAGAAAATATGATAAAAGGATTAGGAGCTTAAGGCTCCTTTTTTATGTGGTGAATATCCCTCTAAAAATCAATTAAGTATGGGTTAATGCTGATGTTTTAACATAATATACATTTTAATATTAAATATGGTATAATTGGACATACATTATTATTAAACAATATAAAGAAATGGAGTATAAAAGTGTATTATATACTGGTCAAAAGTGTCAACAATGTAGAACAATACAATTTTAAATGGTAATCTAATTATAGAATTTAATTAAACAAAAATGAAGTAATTCTAATCTGTTTATGGAATAGTATATTTTAGCGAAAGGATTTAGATGTATATGTTAAACAATAGAGAATGGAGAGAAAGGTTTTTTAATCAAGTTTATGCATGGACTAATTATAATCCAAAGATGCATTACAATTTAAAAGTTGAGATTAATAGAAGAAAAATATTAAATTTATATAAATATAGATCAGGAAGTAAAAGAGACATTAATAATTTAAAAGATAATAAATTATCAGCAGTTAAATTTTACATGTTTAATGATCCATTTGAGTTTCACAATAATGTTGATCCAAAAATTGCAGTAGAAACATATAGTATGTTAATGGGGGAAGATTATTCTTCAATCTTGAATGATGTTGAAAATAACACATTGCCAAAGGAACATGATTTTTGGACTTTTTATAATAGTACACTAGAAACAGTAATTGACTTTAAAAGAAATTATAATGTATGTTGCTTATCAGAAGAAAAAGATTCATTACTTATGTGGAGTCATTATGCTAATGAACATAAAGGATTTTGTATTGAATATAGGACTACTGAATTATTTGATAAATATCCATTATTATGTCCGGCATTATATACTGATACTATGCCATCTTTTGGAAATGGAGAAAATGAAATAGTTAATCTTAGCAAAGTGTTATTCACTAAATCTTTACAATGGGAATACGAGAATGAATGGAGAATTACTTTTGATAGTGTCTCTGATGTTGAAATGCTACAAACAACAAAGCCGACTGCTATATATGTAGGCTGTCGTATAGAAAGTAATTTGTTTGGAGAAATTTTTGAATACTGTAAAGATAATAAAGTTAGATTGTTTAAAAGTAAAATGAATCCGTTTAAATATAAATTAGATTTTGAAGAAATCATAATAAGTTAAAAATATGAGTTGATAGGTCAGTATAGTACTTTAACTGACATTACATGGGTCTTCCGTAAAAGGCTAATGAACATAAAAATAATGCTTCACAATCTTCTAATTTATTGTACTGAACAAATAATTTAATTGATACATAATAGCAAAATATAATGAATCAATTTCAATAATAAAGGAGCCATCAGGCTCCTATTTAGGTTGCTAATTGATTTATAATATTTTCTTTAGTTTTTCATAACACTTTCTTGATATAATAATTCTTTTGTTTTCCCAGGAGTTCCAAGTTTCATAGGTTGCACATATTAAAGATGCAGCTTGCTTTTGAGTTAATTTATTTTTATTTCTCCAGTTTTTTAGCAGAGTAGCATAATCACTATCAATAAATTCATAGTAATTATCATAAAAATATTTAGTATTTAGATTAAACAACTTAGCTAATTTTATAGATAGTTCTTTGGGAGGACATAATCCTCTCGTCTCATAATCTTTAATTAAATACCTACCTTGTTTTTCATTTAATCCTAATTTTAGAGCTAATTCCATTTGAGACCAACCATTGTGCAGTCTATGAAATTTAATCCATTCTCCAGGAGTTTTGGGACTTATTTTATTAGCATTGTACTTTTTGAAGTTGATTACATGTTTTTTCCATAATATCGTGTTTTTATACATAATGGATGTCCTTGCCACCTGGCAGAAACAGGGGATTGCCTTTTGTGTTCTCAACTTTGCGGCAAATCCTTTTGTGACTGTGTAAAGTGGAAAGGAACATGTATATATCAGGAATATGTTTGGAATGGTATGAAAGCAAAAGAAGGAAGAAAAAATTTTAAATGTAAGATAATTAGGAAAGAAAAACTAGAAGATGATTTGATAATTCTAACAATACGAACTAGTCATAAACTTGCTCAAGCATTAGTGCGTCCAGGAAGTTTCGTGTTTTTAAGAAATCCGTCTACTGATCAATTTTATGATGCACCCCTTTCTATAATGGATGTAGATTTACAGGAAAATACTATAAAAACTGCCATAGAAATAAAGGGTGCAAAAACTAAAAAAGTGGATGAACTAAATGAAGATGAAGATATCTTAGTAAAAGGACCGTTTTGGAATGGGGTTTTAGGATTAAAACATGTATACAAAAGTAAAGATGCTCATTCTATTATAATTGCTAGAGGCATAGGGCAGGCACCAATGATACCAGTCATGAAAAAACTATATTCAAATGGAAATAAAATAACTGTAATTATTGATAAAGCAAATTACAATGAAATATTTATCAAAGAATACTTAGAGATGTGCAGTGCACAGGTAATAGAATGCAATACCTTTGCATGTGGATATATAACAGAAGAATTAAAAAACATATTGAATAAATTATTGAAGGAAAATGATGTTAATTTAGTCCATTGTGCTGGAGCTGATATTCTGATTTATAAGGTCATGGAATATTTAAATGATAGTGTAAGTTATTCTTGCTGCAACAATGCAAAAATGTGCTGTGGAGAAGGAGTTTGTGGTGCATGTACTGCAAGATTTAAAGGGCACATAGTAAAAAGACTTTGTAAGTTACAAACTGATCCTAAATATATCTTTGAAGGGAGAAGATTAATATGAAGGTTATTGTAATAGGAGGTGGATGGGCTGGTTGTGCTGCAGCAATTACAGCTAAAAACGCAGGTGCACAGGTAAGCCTGTATGAAAAGACAGATATGCTTTTAGGACTTGGCAATGTGGGCGGAATAATGAGGAACAACGGAAGATTTACAGCATCTGAAGAGCTTATAGCACTTGGAGGTGGAGAGTTAATACATTTAACTGACAAAAACAGCAGACATAAAAATATGGATTTCCCAGGGCATAAACATGCATGGCTTTATGATGTAAATAAGATTGAACCAGAAGTAAGGAATTATTTAAAATCAATAGGAGTAGAATTAAATTTTGTAACGAGAGTTGTAGATATAGAAAAAGAAGGTAGTAAAATTAAAGGTATATACTTGTCAGACGGAACTTATATAGATGGTGATGTTTTTATTGAAACTACAGGGTCAACAGGACCTATGGGGAATTGTTTGCGTTATGGTAATGGATGTTCTATGTGTACACTAAGATGTCCGGCTTTTGGTCCGAGAGTAAGCATAAGTGCAAGGGCAGGAGTAGATGATCTCCAAGGAGAAAGAGAAGTAGATGTTTTTGGAGCTTTTAGCGGTTCTTGCAAGCTTTGCAAAGAAAGTCTAGATCCTGAAATAATTAAAGAATTAGAAGAAAAAGGTGTGTATATTGCAAAAGTACCTCCAGAAGACATAAACCTAGATAAGCTAAAGTCTAAAGTTTGTCAGCAATATGCATTAAAAGAATTTGCAGAGAACTTAATACTTTTAGATACAGGACATGTCAAATTGATGACAACATATTATCCGCTTGAAAAGTTGAGGAAAATAAAAGGTTTTGAATCAGCAAAATACATTGACCCATATGCAGGGGGAAAAGGAAACTCAATAAGATATCTTTCAGTAGCTCCAAGAACTGATGATATGAAGGTAAAAGGAATAGATAATTTATTCTGTGCTGGAGAGAAGGCTGGATTGTTTGTAGGGCATACTGAAGCAATATGTACAGGTTCCTTAGCAGGACACAATTCAGTGAGATATACTCTTGGAATGCCAATGCTAATACTTCCGAGAAGTACAGCAATAGGAGACATTATAGCTTATGCAAATTATAAAATGATGACTGTAGAAGGAAGACGCAACAGATATACCTTTGCAGGAGCAGAATACTTCAAGAGAATGCAGGAGCAGGGATTATATACAACAGATATTAAAGAAATTAAAGCTAGAATTGATAAGTTGAATTTAACTGGAATATTAGAAGAACAATTAGCATAATTGTTGTAAGCTATAAATTGTTTATGATAAATTCCGATTTTTATTAGAAATTATAGAGAAAAGATTTGAATAATAGAAGCATCCTTTTTATGATAAGTTTTGCTAAAAACACGCATAAAAAGGATGCTGATAAAATGAACAAAAGGTATTTAAAACAAATGCTCAATTACTTCTCTAAGTGTAGTGGTATACTAAAGTTGTAACACCTCAGTCGAATAAATGATATAATTTATTTCAGAAAAGAGGTTACGACAATGAAAAAACGAAGATACGAATCAGAATTTAAAAATAAGATTATACGCC
>NZ_JAPPRQ010000048.1 GCF_026719745.1 Clostridium sp. ZS2-4 | reverse complement strand
AAGGCGTATAATCTTATTTTTAAATTCTGATTCGTATCTTCGTTTTTTCATTGTCGTAACCTCTTTTCTGAAATAAATTATATCATTTATTCGACTGAGGTGTTACAACTTTAGTATACCACTACAAGGTAATCCTAGAGTTCTAATAATATTTAGGTTGATGGCTATGGGGGTCCCCCTTTTAGTTTTAAATAATATTAAACTGAATATTAGTTCTAATTAGGCTTTTAATTAGTTCATTCTGTTTATCTAAAGTTTTAGGCTCTATTCCATTTCCACCATAATGAAATTCTTTATCATAATACTCTTCATAAATTATATTAATTAATTGATTTGTTTTATCTAAAGTAAATCTATAAATTTCAATAGATTCTTGATTAAATTTATTATGCTTTTTATAATTATTCTCAAGATAATTTATGTTTTTTAGAAATAAATATGTAGTTATTTCTAAAGAATCATCGGTTATAAACTCATTAATTTTTGATGAATACTGCTTTATTGTAGACAATTCTTTTTTTAAGTATAGTACGTTATTTATATCTAAAGGTTTATCTTTTAATTTTTCATACATTTCTTCATATCTACTTGTTAACAAAAATAAATTATGACTATATTCTGGTGGAAGGTCATAAGTATTATTTTTTTTATTGATACAAATTATCAATAAAATTACAGAGATTATTATAAATATTAGTGCAAGTAATGATTTTTTTTTCATTATTATTACCTCCTAAAAACAACTACACTGTTATGATATTATAACATATAGTAGCAAACAGAAACTTCCAGTTGCTGCTATGATCCCAGGGGTCATAGTAGCAACTATGGAGGGGGAAATTGATAAAAAAACAAAAGAATAAACTTTGGATGTTTTTAAAATTGCTGCTAAGTATAACCTCGTTACTAAATAAAATGGGAGAAATTTTATAGATGAGGGTGAGAACTTAAATTCATATAGTCCCTGCATATTGTCTACTCTTCTATTAGTTATTGGATATGTAGGAGAATCAGGAGCAAAGTTTAAGCAATAGCAGGGAAGTTCATTTACAAAATATTAATTATTATTTAATTGATATTTGAATAATAATTAATATATAATAATTATTACATTAATATATTCGCATATTCTTATATATGCATATGAATTATAAATGTTAATCTACTAGAAAAATACTATAATATTATCAGGAGGTTAGAGTATGAAAAAGTGGACAAAAATAACTATAATAGTCGTTCTGTTGATGGCTGTTGTTGGAATTTATTATGGTAAGAATGTTTACTTTAAAAAAGGTAATGAACAGGCAGCTTTAACTAATAATTTAGATAAAATAATTGCAGTAGAAAAAGGGGAAGTTAAAAAGCCTGTAGTAATGGAATTAGCCACTACAACCTGTCCGGCATGTGCACAGATGTATCCTGTAATGGAGAGTATAGATAAAAAATATAAAGATAAATTGATAGCTGGAGTTGTGTATTTAGATGATAGCAATATACAAGAGAAGGCTGCAGAGTATGCAGAAAAATATTCTATTAGAGTTGTACCTACTATGATTTTCTTGGATGAAAATGGTAAATTGTTTTTAAGACAGGAAGGATATATGTCAGAAGAAGAAGTAACTGAGGTGCTAAAAGCAATGGGAGTAGAGTAATGGGTGAACTATTAAACAATTTTTCAAATTTGATCTCAAACAATGTATATATAGCTTTAGCAGTTTCTTTTTTAGCAGGAATAGTATCCTCCTTTAGTCCCTGCATATTGTCCACACTTCCATTAGTTATTGGTTATGTAGGAGAAACAGGAACAAAGGATAAAAAGACAGCCTTTAAGTATTCACTATTCTTTTCAATAGGAGTAGTTGTTACTTTTACTGCACTTGGAGTTACTTTTTCCCTACTTGGCAAGTTTATGAATATAACAGGCAAGTGGTGGTACTTAGTGTTGGGAGCTATAATGCTTTTAGTAGGGCTTCAATTATTAGGAGTAATAGGAAGTCATAATAAAGCCTGCAAAATGCCAAACAGAAGAAGAGGCTTTGGGGGAGCATTCTTCTTAGGAATTCTAGGAGGGGCATTGTCTTCGCCTTGCTCTACTCCAGTTCTTGCAGCAATACTAGCTTTTGTGGCACAGAAAGGAAATGTAACCCTTGGTGCCTTGATGCTTTTGCTGTATTCTATAGGTCATTCAGTTTTAATCATTATTGCAGGAACTTCAGTAGGTTTGGTTCAGCAGCTTAGTATGTCTAATAAGACTATGGCAGCAGGAAGAATTCTTAAAATTGTTTTAGGTGTTTTGGTAATTATTATGGGAATGTATTTGTTGTATTTAGGGTTTTAATGCATAAATAGAAAAGATTATATTTTTACTATAGATTTTCAATTAAAAATAATTATAAAATTATAGGGTGATTGTGTTATAAAAACAATAAGAAGAAAAGAGGAGATAATTTGACATTAACACAATTAAAATATGCAATCACGATATCTGATACAAATTCCATGAATGAAGCAGCAAGACTTTTGTTTATTGCACAGCCAAGTCTCTCTGCTGCGATAAAAGATTTGGAAGAAGAAATCGGTATTGAATTATTTAAAAGAACAAACAAAGGAGTTATAGTAACACCGGAAGGTAAGGAATTTTTAGGTTATGCAAGGCAGGTAGTGGAACAGTATCAGCTGGTGAAATCAAGATACATAGAAAAGAAGAATGTGAAAAAGAAATTCAGTGTATCCATGCAGCACTATACATTTGCAGTAAATGCTTTTGTAGAGATGGTAAAGCAGTTTGGTATGGATGAATATGAGTTTGCAATTCATGAAACTAAAACTTATGAAGTAATTGAAGATGTAAAGAACTTTAAAAGTGAAATCGGTATTTTGTATCTAAATGATTTTAATCGAAAGGTATTAACGAAGCTATTTAACGAATATAATTTGGAGTTCCATGAAATCTTACAGTGCGGCATTTATGTATATATGTGGAAAGGCAATCCCCTTGCAGGGAAATTGGAAATTTCATTAGAAGAACTGGAAGAATACCCGTGTCTCTCGTTTGAACAGGGAACGTATAATTCATTTTACTTTGCAGAAGAAGTGTTAAGTACTTATGAATACAAGCGATTAATTAAGGCTAATGACAGAGCCACGTTGCTGAATCTGATGGTTGGATTAAATGGTTATACATTATGCTCAGGCATTATATGTGAAGGATTAAATGGTTCTGACTACTGTGCGATACCATTGAAGTCTGATGAGATAATGACAATAGGCTATCTTTCGCGAAAAGGTGTAGCCATCAGCCCTTTGGGACAGAAGTATTTAGAAGAGATTGCAAAATATAAGGACTTCGTGTTATAGATTTTGAAGCAGTATGAAACTTTGTAGAAATATATGAAAAGACTAGAAGATATACACATTAAAATGAAAAAATAATGAAAATGAATTACGACTGCTCGTTATAGATAATAACTATAGCGAGCAGTCTGTTTTATATATTATACATATAAGGAAAGGCGTGATATTATTTCTTTATAAATTGATAGAAATTAAATGAAACGGAGATGATTCGATGAGAGTAGTTAAAGGTCATAGACGAACTGCAATTTATAGTGTCATGTGTGGGAACAATAAATAGCAGGCAAAACATTACAGATAAAAACAAATTCAAAATATCGAACTTTATATAGAACAGGAGGAATTTATTATGAGTAAGAAAACAAGAGCAGAAAGAAATCTTAAATTTGAAACATTACAGTTACACGTAGGACAGGAAAATCCAGATCCAGCAACAGGAGCAAGAGCGGTTCCAATCTATCAGACATCTTCTTATGTATTTAACAACAGTGATCATGCAGCAGCAAGATTTGGATTAGCAGATGCAGGTAATATCTATGGAAGATTGACCAACCCGACAGAGGATGTATTTGAACAGAGAATTGCAGCATTAGAAGGTGGTGTAGCAGCATTAGCAGTTGCTTCTGGAATGGCAGCAATCTCCTATGCAATTCAGAATTTAGCTCATGCAGGAGAGCACATCGTAGCAGCAAAAAATATCTATGGCGGTTCTTATAACTTATTAAAGCATACTTTGCCGGAATATGGAATTACAGCAACCTTTGTGGATCCGTTCAATTATGAAGAAATAGAAACAGCAATTCAGGAGAATACAAAGGGTATATATATTGAAACGATTGGAAACCCACGTTCAGAAGTGGTGGATATCGAAGCAATTGCCGATATTGCTCACAAGCATAACATTCCATTGGTGGTGGATAATACATTTGCAACTCCGTATCTGATCCGCCCAATCGAATATGGTGCAGATATCGTAGTACATTCTGCTACCAAGTTTATTGGAGGTCATGGAACAACAATTGGTGGTGTTATTATTGACAGTGGAAAATTTGACTGGGAAGCATCTGGTAAGTTTCCATCTTTAGTAGAACCGAATCCAAGTTATCATGGAATAAGTTTTACCAAGGCAGTAGGAGCAGCAGCTTATGTGACAAAGATTCGTGCAATCCTCCTTCGTGATACAGGAGCAACTTTATCTCCATTCCACGCATTTTTCTTCCTGCAAGGATTAGAGACCTTATCTCTTCGAGTAGAGCGTCATGTGGAAAATGCTTTGAAGGTAGTTGAGTATTTAAGTAACCATTCACAGGTAGAAAAGGTACATCATCCGTCTGTATCAGAGGATGAAGAACAGAAGAGTTTATATGCGAAGTATCTGCCAAATGGTGGTGGTTCTATTTTTACTTTTGAGATAAAGGGAGATGCTCAAAAGGCAAAAGATTTTATTGATAACCTGGAACTGTTCTCCTTACTTGCCAATGTGGCAGATGTGAAATCTTTAGCTATTCATCCTGCAACTACCACACATAGCCAGTGCACAGAAGAAGAATTGTTAGAGCAGAAAATCAAGCCAAATACCATCCGTCTATCCATTGGTACAGAGAATATCCATGATATTATCGAAGATTTAGAAGAAGCATTTAAGGCAGTGCAGTAACTAAAAATTTTTTAAACATTATGGCGTAAAATGTATTGTTTTACGCCAATTTTTTAAAAATGGAAAAGGGAACTTTAAGGAACTATTTTTATTGAATAAAAAAACAAAAAAATAAATAAAGTTACAAATTTCGACAAGAAATACATCGAAAATATTATAAAATAAAGAAAATATAGGTATACACCAACTATCTCTACATAGTCTATTTGAAAGCAGCTTATAGGAAGATAGAAATATAAGTAAATATATTAATTTTAAGATTTATGTTAGAGCAGAAGAAGCATGACTATATTTGGACGCTTATGTCATGTGGATGCAGTAGCCTAACCGGCTAACTACTATGTGGTTAGCTTTTTTGTTTTTCAAAAGCTTAAAAAGCTGAAAAATTTACTGAACATTACAAAACTTGAAAGAGGATTACTTACAGCAATCATGAATGGAGATGACAGTAAAGTAAATAAGCTAATATGTCATGAAAATAAAAATACTTGAAGAGGGAAAAAAAAGTGGCGGGACAAGCTTTGCGGCTTAATAAAGAAACCTTAATGATTTAGAAAATTGGAGGGAAAAATTGATGAAAAAACAAAAGAATAAACTTTGGATGTTTTTAAAATTGCTGAGATGTATATTGGCGTGAAGCAGCATATGAAGAATTAAAATCTATTATTGAAAAGATTTTTCCAAAAGATGTGAGGAGGTTTAAAGTATATGTAGGCCCAAGTGGTGACAGTGATTTAGATATAGATAATATGCTTGGATATACGCCTACCTATGAAGAAATAAAAAAGAAGTATCCAGAAGAAATAAGTTTAACATTAAAAGTAGAGATGAATAAATATTAATTTTACTAAGGATGGAGGATATTTTATGATAAACATACTTATTTATGATGATTGTTCAAGAACAGTAAAGCTTATAAAAAACATAGTAAATCAATTTTATGATGAAATTGATTTTAAAGATTTTAGTGTACAAACTTTTAATAATTCAAAGGATATTATTACATATGTTAAAAATAATCCTATTGAAAAAAAAGTATATATATTAGATATTGATTTAAATGAAGAAAAAAATGGCTTGTTATTAGGCAGAGAAATTAGAAAATTAGATAATTATGGTGGTGAAATGATTTTTGTCACTAGTCATTTAGAAATGAGCTTTAAAGTTTTTCAATATAAGCTGCGGGTTTTAGAATTTATAGATAAAAGCGATAATTTAAGTAAACAGCTGAAAGAAAGTCTTTCTATTGCAACAAATATAATATGTAAAAATACACAAGAAAATAAAGAAAAGAAACTTCAGGTTAAATTCGGTATTCAAATTTCTAATATACCTATTAAAAACATAATTTATTTTGAAACCATAAAAAACAGCAAAAAAATTATGCTCTGTACATGTAATAATAGAATAGAATTTTACAGTACATTAAAAGAACTGAAGAATTCTTTAGATGATAATTTTATTCAAGTGCATAAAACCACTATAGTAAATAAAAATTATATAAGGAACATAAATAAAAGTCCTAATAATGTTTATATAGAATTAGAAAATGGTGTTCAATGCCCACTTTCTAGAAGTGGCTTGAAGGTGGTGAGTGATCTTTTGACATGCTAAATATATTTTTCTTATTTTTAAATTTTTATACTAGCTTATATATTGTATGTAGACTAAATAATTATAGGTTTAATGTAAACAAAGAAAATTTTACAACAATACTTACTTTATCTATACTTTATAATTACTTAGTTAAATTAACTATATTGAATAATTTTAAAATAGTATTAACTTTTATTGTTATAATGATAATTACAAAGGAAATAATTCATGAAAATTTAATTTTATTAGTTCAAAACTGCTTTTTTACAGTACTTATAATGATAGTTTCAGAGCTGTTGAATGGGATTATTTTTACTAATTTATTAAAAATTAATGTAAATACTTTAAATAATATTAGTAATCTATTTATTTTTAATATTTCAATATGTTTAACTGCGATTTTAATAATAAATGTGAAAGATATTTTTATTACCATGTTAAAAAATAAAAAACAGATCAATCCTAACAATTCAATTATAAAAAGTATATTTATAATTAGCATAACAGTTATATTGTTATTCAATTATTCTTTGATGTATAAATATTTTAATGATTATTTTGATAATAAAATATTTGTTGTAATCTTGATTTTATCAGGTTTTTATTTGATTATTGCTTTAACTTTTTTATATACAAATTATATATCAAATAAGAACATTGAAAAATTAGAAATAAAAGAAGAAGAATATAATAAATTAAAACTTTATTCAGATATAACTGAAAGCTTAGTGGAGGATATAAGCAAATTTAAACATGATTACAATAATGTAATTTTCATGATGAATGGGTATTTACAAAATAATGATTATGACGGATTAAAAAAATATTTTTCGAAAGAAATATTAAAGGAAAACAAGTATCATAGTATTTTTAAGCTAAAAAAAGTTAAAGCTTCTGGCTTAAAAGGGTTACTTGCAGCTAAAATAGATCAGATGATTAGAGATAACATAGATGTGTCTATAGAAATTTTAAATGATATAGTGTTATATCATATTGATGAATTAGATCTGTGTAGAATTATAGGTATACTGCTGGATAATGCATATGATGCAGCTAAAAACAGCAGTGAAAAATCCGTATGTATATCTTTTGTAAGAGATGAAGCTTTGAATATAACAATATTAAATAGTTATAGTGGTAAAAGTATTAATATAAATGACATATACAAAAAAGGCTATTCCTCAAAAGGCGATAATAGAGGAATAGGTCTTCATAATGTTAAGGAAATCTTGAATGAAAAATATCCTAATGTAATCCTAAACACATATATTGAGGAAAGTATATTTATTCAAGATCTACATATTAGCTAAGTAATATTTACTTAGCTTTTTTTAATAATGATTTTGGCATTTTGGGTTCTTCTAAAACGAGAAATGCACATTTTTTTGTTGATGTATAAGCAACTTTTGTTGATATATTACTAATGCTATTTGCTATAAATTTAGATAGTTTTTTCGTAGTATTCATAATTATTAAACCTCCTGTTAAATAATTTATAAATTATAGGTGATATAAGTAGTGCTTCTATCCATAAAATATGTATAAATATATTTGAAAAAAATATATTTTGTACAGAAATGGAAATGAAAAAATAGATAACTACTGTAAATAAACTCTTGATTTTTAACTGATTTCTAATTAAAGGATCCAAGTAAGGTTTTTCCTCAGTATCCGCTGGAGCATATTTAAAATAAATAATTAAACTCAGTATAAAGATTATTAGCTTTGTTATAATACTAAACTGAAAATTCAAAGATAAATATACTGCTCCAAATATAATTATCAGCGTAGAAAGAAGACAGGTGTAACTCTTTCTAGCATGTATTCCTGAAGCAAAACTTCGTATAACACCAAAAATTATTAAGGTATAAACACTATATCTAAACATTCCTAATAAATACCCTAAACCTAAAATAATAGGAAATTTAGTGAAATTCATAAATAGAACTTCTAGTCCATATCGTATGATTTCTAATTCTTCTTCTGTCTTATTAGGAAGTGTCTTACTTATAAACTTTGATATTGTAGTGCTGAATTTTTCTGAATATTTCATTTTTATACATCCTTATTAAAAGTATTATATATTAAGTAAAATTTAAAGAACAAATAGGAAAATGTCAATAAAAATTCCTTGAATGGTACAAAAAATTCCTTAAATGACATAAACATATAAAAAATACAACTTAAAGAAAGAAATATGCAATTCAAGGAATATATATATCTTACTTACAAGAAATGTGATAGTTTAAGGTTAGATGCAAATATATGTAGAGCGAAGTTTAAATATAGGGTTTATTGATATTCAAACTTTATACTACAGATATAATTGATATTAATACTCGAGTGTTGATATCAATATATAAATTCTCTGACGAGAGAAAAAAATAGGTATTATGAATTTGATTTTTAAAATTACTCATAATTGAAAATCAAATTTAGTTATTGCGAAAAGTGTAAGAAATGATGAAAATAAATGATGATTTTTTATAATCGTGCAATGATTTTTAATACTATCATTATTATTAAAGGAGAATTGTATGAAAAAGAATATTTTGTATATTTTATTTTTACTTCAATGTTTGATTGGAGGGACTACTTGGGCTTTTCAAAAAATAGGTTTGCAGAATAGCCTCCCATTTTGGGCAGCAGGTATGAGGTTTATTATAGCTAGTACATTAATAATTTTAGGATTACTTATTTCGAAAAAGTTTAAGATTAATAAGAAAGTTTTAGTGATTTCATTTTTATATGGACTTATGTATTTTGCATTTCCATTTGGTTCAGTTTATTGGGCATCTGTATACCTACCAAGTGGATTAATTTCTGTATTATCATCAAGTATTTCTGTATTTGTTTTAATTTTTGCAATTTTAATAAACAGAACACCTACAAAAAATACACAAAAGGTTGGTACGATTTTATGTACTATTGGGATTGCAATAGTCTTTGGTGATAAGTTGATGATGAAAGGGTCATTAATGGAAATAGTAGCTATGCTTATAGTTTTAGTCGCGATGATAGGATCAGCATTTACAACTGTTATAGTAAAATCGAAAATAAAGTATTTGCCATTCATGACTTTTACTAGTTTATCAATGGGTTTTGGGGGAAGTTTTTTGTTAATTTCTAGTTTGGTATTTGAGAAAGGTACACGAACTTTTTCAGGGAGTAATTTGATTTCTTTGATTTATTTATCAATTATTGCATCAATTTGTGGTTTTTGTATTAATATGCATATATTGAAAAAATGGCATGTATCTAAAGCAACTGCACACTTATTTGTATCTCCTATTATTGCTATATATATTGGAGTTATATTTCTAAGAGAAAGTCTTAATAGCAATATCTTTTGGGGAACATTCTTTGTGATTATTGGAGTTATGCTAATAAATATAAAAATAGATAAGAGAAAGATTTTAGTAATACAATCTGAACAGAAAGAAAAATCAACAAATGAGGCATCATAGTAGGTAAAAGAAGTGTGTATTTTTAATTAATAATAGATTTCATTTTATGGAGATGTTTTTTATATAAAAAAAGAGATGCTGAAGTAATATATAAATTTTAAAATATGGAGGGATATATATGAAGAAAAGAGTAATATTATTTGATCATAATAGCAAATTAAATTATACATTAAATGAAGTTTTAGCTCTTAATGTTGAAGTGTTTTGTATAAATAATCAAAATAATATTCAAAAGAATAAGGAGTGTAATGTTTTTTATGTTGATTATTTAAATAATCCTAAAGAGGCGTTAGAACAATTAATAAAGTTAAATGAAGAGTATAAATTTGATGGAATACTATGTTTTGCTGAACAAGCACTTTGTTTTGTTTCAGAGCTATGTAAAACTTTGAATCTTAATTTTGTATCAAAGAAAGCAATTAAGACTACAAGAAATAAATCTTTATTGAAAGAGCAATTTATTTTAAATGGTGTAAAAACGTCACAATATTTAGCAATAAACACTGAAAAAGATATTGATGAAAATACCTTAGAAAAGGTAAGTTTCCCCTTAGTAGTAAAACCAAGTAGTGGTATGGGGAGTATGGGCGTAATAAGAGTTGATGATTATCAGAGTCTTGTTAAGGCTGTAAAAACTGTTAGAGAATTTAATGAAAAAAATATTGATAGTTTAAATAGGAGCAATCAAATTGTTGATGGAAAGATTATAATTGAAGAATATATAGATGGAAAAGAGTATGCAGTTGAAACTTTCACAGTAAATGGTGAGGTTTTTATATTATCTATAGGATATAAAGGATATCCTATAGGACCATACTTTGAGGAAAGTATATATTTAGCCCCAGCTCAATTAGAAAGTAATATAATTAATAAAATGAAAGAGAATGTTAGAAAGGCTGTTCTTGCAGCAAATATAAAAAATGGACCAGCTCATGTTGAATTAAGAGTTAATGCAAGTGGAGATTCATACATACTCGAAATAGGTGCAAGAATAGGTGGCTCAGGAGTTTCTCATTTTATTGTTAAGGAAACAACAGGAATTAATTTTATTGAGTTATGTTTAAAATTATCTTTAGGAGAAATAATTGATAAGGAATTAAATGTAAATCAAATGAGCTTTGCATGTAATTATATTATACAAATTGGTGAAGGTGGAAATTTAGAGTCAATAGAGGGCCTTGATGAAGTAACAAAATATGAGGATACTTATGAAGTTATTCTTATGGATTGTATTGGAAAAGATTATTATCCGTATCCAAAAGGAGCATTTTTTAATGGATATCCAGGATTTGTTTTTTCTAGACACGATAGCTATAAAAAAGCAGTAGATTATTTTGAATTTTTAGATAAAACATTAAAACTAAAATTTAAACCATTTAGTTAATACCAAGAAAGTAGTAGGGATGAGATTATGAAAAAAAAAGTATTATTAGTATATTCACCAATGGATGAGAATTATCATACAGAAGGAGTTAACGATTCATTGCCTTTAGGATTATTATATCTATATAATTATGCAATAAAATACATGAATTTAGATGTTAGAATTGACATAATAGATGGTGAATATTACAGCATGGAAGAAATATTAGGTATGTTGAAGGAATATGATTTATTATGTGTACAAACTATGATGGCATCATATAGGAATACCTTGAAGATGTTAGAAGTAGCTAAGCAATATAATATAACAACAGTATTAGGTGGCCATCATGCTACTCAACTTAGAGAACAAATAATAATGAACAGAAACGAGTTGGTGGATTATGTAATTGTTGGAGATGGAGAGGAAGCTTTTGTTGGATTAATACAAGAGAAGCATAAAGAAAGTATACCTAACTTAGCCTATTATGATAAAGAGACAAACAGTGTTAAGTATACAACAAAAAGAAATTTCCCTATAGATGAAAATATTGTAGATTATATAGAGCCAAAGTTATTAGAGCAATATTATAGGGATCCAATTAGAAATAGTAGTTTAGAGAGAATAGAAAAGCTTAGTAGCTTCAGAGCTTATAGTCATAAGGGCTGTAGCAATAGACAAAACTCACAATATTGTTTTTTCTGTGGTAGAGCAGATTCTGGAGTTAGATTCAAAAGTCCTGAGGTTTATATAAGAGAGTTAGAGTATATAGTGACAATTCCAACTATTAAGTATATATTTGAAATTGGTGATGATTTTCTACAAGATGAACAGTGGTTAGAAGAGGTAGCAAATTTATATCAAAATAAATTAAAGAACTCAAATATAAAATTAAAAATATTTGCAAGAGCAAATAGAATTAATGATAATGTAATTAAATATCTTAAAATGTTAAATATTGATGAGGTAGCAATTGGATTTGAATCAGGAAGTTCAGAAATATTAGAAAAAATAAATAAAAATGCAACACCAGATGATAATATTAAGGCAGCAAAGCTTCTTTTCCAAAATGGAATAGATACGATAGCTAGTTATGTTTTAGGATTACCTGGTGAAACAGTAGAAACACTTGACCAGACATATCAACAAGCGTGTTACATAAGGGAATTATCGTTACAATATTTAGGCAGAGAACCACAGGAGATTATATCTAATATAATTGAGATTAATCCAGGTTCACCTGCATATTATTATTTGAAAAAGGCATATCCAGAAAAATATTGGAATGAGGATTTACTTGATATTCACGAAACACAAAGTGATTATTTTAAGATGCATTTTAATTTAAAGACGGAACAAGAATTAAGAGATTTTAGAAAAATGTTAATAGGGTATGGTAAAAAAATAAATAAACTAGGTAAATATACTTATCCGGCAGGGTGGACAAAGGAGGATATGTATAGTGAATAGTTTAAAAAACTGTTTGAGTAATGTTAATCCTTTTATTGATATATGCTATGATGAGAAGGAAATTAATAGTATATTAAGAGATGATTATATTCAAAAGATATATGTCTTTGCATTAGGACCAGAGGGGACTAATATTTCTCAAGCAGCAGAAAAGTGGATTGTAGATAAAGAGTTAAGTAATAAAGCAGAAATTATTTTATGTAGTTCACCAGAAGAAGCTATAGAAAAGGCTAAAGAAATCAGTCATAGTAGAATATTGCCTGTATTTACACTTTGTGCTGTTTATAATAAGTTATTTGAACTTTATTTTTCTAATACAGATAGCTATTTTTTCATGGATCATATTTATATGAAGTTAGATAATATGATTATTGCAACTAATGAATATCAGGATAAGGATAAATATAAGATTTTTTCACATCCGTCACCTTCTATTTTAGTAGATAATTTAGAAAACATAGAGGTGGTTTATTCAAACTCTAATGCATTTGCAGCTCAACGATGCAAAGAGGAAATTGGGGAGTTATGTATAACAACTGAATCAGCGAGAGTATTCAATGGGTTAAAGGCAGTTCATTGTATTGGAGCACCTGTAATGTTATTTACATTTGGGACAACATTACATGGTATAAAGATATTAAATAAAATAGGCGGAGGACAGTAGATGATTAATACAAAAAAAATATGGATGGATGGAAGTTTAATAGATCATGATGAGGCTAAAATTCATGTTTTATCTCATGTGATTCATTATGGTAGTAGTTTCTTTGAAGGTATTAGAGCCTATAAAACTAAAAAGGGAACAGCTATTTTTAGGCTTGACGAACATGTTAATAGGCTGTTTGACTCTTGTAAAATATATTATACACAAATTCCATTTACAAAAGAGGAGATAAAGCAGTCAATAATAGATACAGTAAGAGAAAATAATTTAGAGGAAGCATATATTAGACCTATAGTTTATAGAGGGTATAATGTTTTAGGGGTAGATCCTACTAATTGTCCTGTTAATGTAACTATTGCAGCGTGGGAATGGAAATCTTTTTTAGGGGAATCAGCTATTAAAAATGGAATTGATGCAAAGATCTCAAGTTGGGCTAGAATGGCTCCAAACACTATACCTGCTTTAGCAAAGGCTGGTGGAAATTATTTATCTTCTCAGTTAATAAGAATGGAAGCTATGATGAATGGATATGAGGAGGGATTAGCTTTAAATACACAAGGGGAATTAAGCGAAGGAAGTGGAGAAAATATATTTGTAATTAAAGATAATATAGTGTATACTCCGACTATAGCTTCATCTGCACTTTTTGGAATTACTAGAGATACGGTAATTAAAATTTGTAAAGTTAAAGGGTATTATATCATTGAGCAGAGTATTCCTAGGGAGCTATTATATATTGCTGATGAGGTATTTATTGTTGGGACAGCAGCAGAGATCACACCACTAAAAAGTATAGATAGAATTAGTATAGGTAATGGAAGTTTTAAAATTACAAGTGAAATACAGAATATGTATTATGGTATAGTTAAGGATGAGATAGTTATTGATAAAGAATGGTTAACATATGTTTATTAATAATTAATTTGAATATTGGTATTAACAGATTGTCTATACACATGTTGAGGCTGGGGTGAAGATAGTAAAGAAATAGGCATTGAGAACTTAGTGAAGGGATAGCTGAACTTAGTGAGAAAGTCCATCTTTCATAAAAGTGGTAAGCTTTTCCCACTGATTTAGGCAGTAGTGTATTGCCTGTCCAAAAGCACTTTTAGGTAGTACTCTAGGTTTTGGTGTTTTAAGCCATAGGAAAAACGCCTCCAATATAGGTTGGAGGCGTTCAAGTCGTATTTTATAACGGTCTTCAAAGGAAAGTTTACTTAACTCTTTTTCAATTTCAAAAGTGAGTTGCAGAATTTCAAGCCTTCTCTAGCTAAAACAGGTGACGATTTTTGTGAAGATGGCAACGCTTTAATAGCTTCATCAAATTTTCTTCTAGCATGAGCCCAACATCCTACAAGGATAACATTATTTATAGAATTGTATCCGTTATATCTATCTACCTGTAAATATCATTTAAACTCTGATAAAAATTCTTTAGGATATTTAGCTTCCCTAGTAGTCTTATATTGATACATTATAATAACTGGAAGCACCAAATTTCTTTTGCTGGCTCAATCCAAATCGTTCTTCAAACCATTTTAATTTTACTGATAATTCTTCAATAACATTCTCCTGTTTTTTTCTTTCAGTTTCTGATTCAGCAAATTTAGTTTCCAGTGTTTTTAATTCATTTAATATTAAGTTATAATCTGATGTATTCATTGAGTTATTATTTATATTATCCATCACTAGTGTTTAATTTCTAAGAAATATTTCCATTGACAATTGTATTATAACGATTTTTTATAAACAAGTTTTAAAACTAAGTCAAAATGGAATTATTTGGGTGTAGATTTTTATTAACTACCTAGCCATTTACTCCAAGAAAATAAGAGTTCATCAACTAGTTTCGTAAGTGAGTGTTTTATCAATCTCTTTATTTTTAATAAGACGTACAAAAAAAGATAACCCAACAATAAAAATTGTAGGTTATATTATTATTCTTTCTTTAACGTCCCTATGAGCTCTGTTTTGATTTATAGATAATCCATCCAGTAACCAGCGTAGCTGCCGCTGTGTAACAGTTACAGTAGAATTATTATCTTGTGGCCATTGGAAATTTCCACGTTCTAATCTTCTATAATGAATCCAAAATCCATTATGCTCCCATTGGAGAATTTTGAGTTTATCACTATTTTTATTGCAGAAAACAAATATACAATTTGAAAAAGGATCTAAATTAAAAGCTTCTATTACAATTATTGCCAAGCCATCAATTGATTTATTTAAATCAGTGCTTCCGCAGGCTATATACCTTATCTATATTGGTGTTTAACATATTTTAGTCATTACTTTCATTATATTTTCTAGTAAATTTTCATCAAAACCTGGCTTAATTTCAATAGATGCTGGACCTATTTTTATAATCATAGTATTTTTTACATTTTCATTACTAGATTTTGTATTCCTGACATCTAATTCTGAGATCCGCTCAAGCCACTTAATTTATATTCCGCAACTCTTTTTACCCATAATGGTCTCACATCTGATTTTCCCAGGATAAAATCCCCTCTGCATCTTAATTATAGATATTTTCCCATGAGTTTTATTAGTTAACAAGGTGGGTTATATTTGACGCTTACTTTACTTAGCTTTTTTTAATAATGGTTTCGGCATTTTAGGTTCTTCAAGAAAAAAAGCTAAACATTTTTTTGTTGATGTATGAGCAACTTTTGTTGATACATTACTAATTTTATTTGCCATAAATTTAGAGAGCTTCTTCGTAGTATTCATGATTATTAAACCTCCTGTTAAATAATTTATAAATTATAGGTGATATAAGCAATGCTTCTATCCATAAAACATGTATAAATATATTTGAAAAAAATATATCTTGCACAGCAATAGAAATGAAAAAATAAATAACTGCTGTAAATATACTTTTAACTTTTAACTGATTTCTAATTAAAGTATCTAAGTAAGGTCTCTCCTCAGTATCAGCTGGAGCATATTTAAAATAAATAATTAAACTCAGCATAAAAATTATTAACTTTGTTATAATACTGAACTCAAAATTCAAAGACAAATATACTGCTCCAAATATAATTATCAGCGTAGAAAGAAGACAGGTATAACTCTTTCTAGCATGTATTCCTGAAGCAAAACTTCGTATAACACCAAAAATTATTAAGGTATAAACACTATACCTAAACACCCCTAACAAATACCCTAAACCTAAAATAATAGGAAATTTAGTAAAATTCATAAACAAAACTTCTATTCCATATATTATGATTTCTAATTCTTCTTCTGTCTTATCAGGAAGTGTCTTACTTATGAAATTTGATATTGTAGTACTGAATTTTTCTGAAGATTTCATTTTTATACATCCTTATTAAAAGTATTATATATTAAGTAAAATTTAAAGAACAAATAGGAAAATGTCAATAAAAATTCCTTGAATGGTACAAAAAATTCCTTAAATGACATAAACATATAAAAAATGCAACTTAAAGAAAGAAACGTGCAATTCAAGGAATATATATGTCTTACTTACAAGAAATGTGATAGTTTAAGGTTAGATGTAAAACCTAAATAGTTGAAATAAAGCGATATTAATGATCTAACGTAGTTTTATCAATTTGTCAGAAATGATATTAAGTAAAACTCATATATACAAAATTAGTAAGTGGGGAGGGGAATGGCTATTAGAGGTCTAGAAAATTTAATTGATATAGGATATACAAAAGTAGATGAAAAAGGACAAACAATGTTAGCATTAGAAACATCTATTTTCCCATATAATATTGATGAGATATATGATATATGGAAATATTGCAGAAAAAATAATATATTCCCATTGATTGATACTGTTCTATATGAAGGAAGTGCTAAAAATCAAGATTTTAACGAATTTTTAGTTGATTATGATAAAATTATATGTGAAGTACAGAAAATAAATGAATTTGATAAAAAGCTTGGCCTAGATTGGAAAGTGAAAGTGGTAAAAAGAGAGAATAACAAAGGAGTAATTATCGGAGAATTAGCCGGTGATTGCCATAGAATAGGAACTAATTTGAATGTTAATTCAGAAGGTGATGTTTATGATTGTTTTAACATGAGTCAAAGAACATATGGAAATATAAGAAATAGATCGCTTATAACTATTTGGAATGAGGATAAGCCATATAAGAATGCACTTTGTGTACACGGACTTTGTCAGTGTAGAGATTTTATAAATAGGGACTCAGTACTGGAGGAATTGAATGAAGCAATTAAATAAATCACTTACAACCGTTCAAGGAATAGGAGTATTAACATCCACTCTATTAGGTTCAGGGATATTTATAATTCCAGCGATTATAGCAACTGTATCACATGAAACATCTGTACTTGCTTGGATTATAATAATGGTATTTATGATTCCAGTTGCATATATATTTGGAGAACTTGGATCGATATATCCTAATGCTAGTGGAACTGCCTATTTTGTAGAGAAGGCATTTGGTTCTAAAGCGGGTAAAATTATTGCTTTAATGTACTTATCGGTTATTCCTATTGGTCCTCCCGTTGTCATTATAACTGGTGCAACATACTTAGGGGCAATATTTGATTGTAATTATCTTGGAATAGGTGCTATATGCTTCATTACATTAATTATTATGTTTATTATCAATACGTTTGGCATCGAGATATCAAGTAAAACTCAAACGGGAATAGCAATAATCTCTATGATTATTTTTAGTTTGGTTATTATTAGTGGGATGTATAGAATTTTTCGATATGACGTTATGTGTAAACCATTTGTATTTCAATATGCTGGAATAGAGAAATTAGGAAATTCAATTTCGATAGCCTTTTGGTGTTTTGTTGGTATTGAAGCAGTGGCACATTTAGCAGCAGAATTTAAAGATGTAAAAAGGGATTTTTCTAAAGTTATAATTTTAAGTGTTCTAATAGTTGGTATAGTATACATATTAATTGGATATGTGATTCTTAGATTTGGTGCGTTTGGAAATGAAGAGATAAATAATAATTCATTGGTTATTTTATCAAAAATTTTATTTAGTAGCTATGGGAAATACTTAATGGCTATTATAGGTTTTTTAACTTGTTTTTCTGCGGTTAATTTATACTTAGTTAGTAGTTCGAGATTAATATATTCTTTAAACATAAATAAAAAATTATCGACTACTAATGAAAGAGGTATTCCAATTTGTGCATTGTTATTAACTTTTGCAGCAGTTGCGGTTACAACTTTTGTTAAAATAGTGTGTAAAATAGATTTATCAGTTTTAGTGTTTTATGCTAATGGTATTTTTGTATTGATATATATATCAGCAATGTTGTCAGGAGCAAAGTTGTTTAAATCATTCAAACGTATTTTAGCAATAATTGCTACCTTATTTTGTACCTATATTTTATTTTGTATGGGTAAAAACATTATATATGCATTAATTATAATTAGTGTTTTAGCAATTAAAGAATATGTTTTGGTAAATAAAAAATGACTGAAGTGGTAATAATAAAAATCGGTTCTTCCGCAATTTGGAAGTAAGCTCAGTCACATTGTTCCTTCGCAAGGACGCGGTACCACCCGAAAAAAGTCGAAAGACCTGAAATAAGTGGCGAAATTTATTAAGGAAAATGTAAAGATAAATCCAGCAGAATAGTTTAGAATTCTGTTGGATTTGTTGCATTAAATGAGGATTTAATTAAATTAATCAACAAAAATTATTCACTGTATTACTAATTTTTGAAAGTTGACAGGTACCCTACAGAAAATGGAATGAACGTTAGTGAATTCTGTTTTCTGTTGCTAAAAATACTTGAAGAGGAAAAAAGGGGGTATACAGGACAAGTTTTATGGCTTAATAAAGAAACCTTAATGATTTAGAAAATTGGAGGGAAAAATTGATAAAAAACAAAAGAATAAACTTTGGATGTTTTTAAAATTGCTGTTATCTATAACTTTTTCACTGAATTTAATTGGATGTATGAACAGTGCTGAAGATAAGAGAATACCTAACCGTGAAAAAACAAAGGTGCAGGAGTATCTAAAACTTTCTTCCATTAGTTTTTATGTTAAAATATAGTCAGTAGTAAATAATAGAAATGAGTGATATTAAAATCTAGATTAAAAGTTGATAAATTACATAAAAAAATAGCTAATCAAAGATATGTGGGGAGTGAGCTTCATGGAGCTTTATGAAAAAATAGGTATTACCTCAGAATTGCTTGAGAAAATTAGGAGTATTATATTAAGATATTCTAAAATAGATAGAGCGGTGATTTTTGGATCTAGAGCTAGAGGGAATTATAAAAAGACTTCGGATATAGATATCTGCATATATGGTAGAGAAATGAATTGTATGGATATAAATCTTATGGAGGATGAGCTTAGACAGCTTAATACTCCTCTTGATTTTGATGTGGTTTATTTTGAGAACATATCTAAAGAGGCACTGAAGTGTAATATAGAAAAGGATGGTGTTGAGATATATGTTAAGGGATAGGTTAGATGAAAGGTTTAATGATTTTAGAAAGGCTTTTAAGAGGTTGAAAGAAAGTACTGAGATACAATTAGAAAATGACATTATTATTGATGGTGTAATTCAGAGATTTGAGTTTACTTTTGAACAGAGCTGGAAACTAATGAAGCTTTATCTTGAATATGAAGGTATAGAGGAAGCAAAGAGTCCAAGAAGTACTATAAAAGAAGCTTTTAAATATGAGCTTATTGAGGATGGAGATGCTTGGATAAATATGATGATAGATAGAAATAAAACTTCCCATGTATATGATGAAGAAACTGCATTACAGATATACAATAGTATAAAATCAAATCATGTTAAGCTTTTAGAAAAGTTACTAAATAAAATGGAAGAACTTTTATAGATAAGGGTGAGCGGCATATTGTCCACTCTTCCATTAGTTATTGGGTATGTAGGAGAAACAGGAGCAAAGGATAAAAAGACAGCCTTTAAGTATTCCCTATTCTTTTCTATAGGATTGGTTCAGCAGCTCAGTATGTCTAATAAGACTATGGCAGCAGGAAGAATTCTTAAAATTGTTTTAGGGGTTTTGGTAATTATTATGGGATTGTATTTAGGGTTTTAAGACATAAGTAAAAATTCTAACAGAATCTATTATTTTTTATAGTTCTGTTGGATTTTTTTATTATATCCTACAAGTATATGTCAATGACACTGATTGCTAAAAAATAAGAAAGTTATTTTTATTGATTAGTAAAATTCAATATGATATCGTAGTGGTATAAAATAGTAAGAACACTTTAGGCGTATCTTATTAAAAAATAATAGTGATGCTTATAAGGAGAAATATATGAGACTGAATAATTTTATTAGTTCAACTGGTCTTTGTTCCAGAAGAAAGGCTGATGAATTAATTGAACAGAAAAAAGTAAAAGTTAACGGTGAAATTGCAACATTAGGAGTGAGAGTAGGACCAGAGGATAAGGTTGAAGTAAATGGTAAGCTTTTAGAAAAAAAGAAGAATGATGTGTATATTGCTTTAAATAAGCCAGCAGGTATTACTTGTACAACGGAGAGACATATTAAAGGAAATATCATTGATTTTGTAAATCATCCTGAACGAATTTTCCCAATTGGTAGGTTGGATAAAGATTCAGAAGGTTTAATTCTTCTTACCAATGACGGAAGTATAGTAAATGAAGTTTTGAGACAGGAAAATAATCATGAAAAGGAATATATTGTGACTGTAAACAAGGCAATCACTCCTTCCTTTATAAAAGGGATGTCCAAAGGAGTAAAAATTTATAATCCTGTTAAAAATAATTATACAATGACAAATAGTTGTAAAGTGGTTAAAATAAGCGACAGAACCTTTAAAATTATCTTATCTCAGGGATTAAATCGTCAAATTCGCAGGATGTGTGCTCATTTTGAGTATAAGGTTGTAAAATTGAAGCGTATCAGAATTGATAATATTAAACTGGAAGGGTTACCTATAGGAAAGTGGAGGAATTTAACAGAGGAAGATGTGAGAAAGCTTAGAAACAAAGGCTAGCTAACGAAGGAAAAAAATTTACAAGTGGTTGGAGTCGACCATGAGTAATAATAATAGGAGGTCATAAGATGAATGTTATTGAAATCAATAATTTGACTAAGTATTATGGCAAGTCTAGAGGAATAATTGATGTTAGCTTTAATGTAGAAGAAGGAGAAATTTTTGGATTTATTGGTCCTAATGGGGCAGGAAAGTCAACCACAATTAGGACACTGCTGTCCTTAATTTATCCTACAAGTGGTAGTGCAAAAATCTTTGGAAAAGATTGTGTGGAGTATGGTGATGAAATTAAGAAGGCGATAGGATATTTACCTTCTGAGGTATTTTATTACGATAATATGAAGGTAATTGATCTTCTAAAGTATTCTGCCAGCTTTTATAAAAAAGACTGCAGCAAAAGGATGAAAGAGCTATCGAAAATTATGGAGCTTGACCTTTCAAAGAAGATTAATGATTTATCCTTTGGAAACAAGAAAAAGGTTGGTATTGTTCAGGGATTACTGCATGAACCTAAGCTTATTATTTTGGATGAGCCTACAAGTGGCTTGGACCCCCTTATGCAGCAAAAGTTCTTTGACTTAATACTAGAGGAGAATAAAAAGGGTGCTGCTGTTCTGTTCTCATCACACATTTTAAATGAGGTTCAGAAGCTTTGTCACCGTGTAGCTATTATTAAAGAGGGCAGAATAATTAAAGTTGAAAACATCAGCACATTAAATGAAAACAGTTATAAAAAATTCAAAGTGGAAACAGCAGCTCATGTGGATAAGGATTACTTTAATATTAGTGGTGTTAATGACCTGACTATTAAAAACAACATAGTTAGCTTTTTATTTAAAGGTAATATCAATCATATGATTGATAAACTTCATGGTATAAAAATAGTAAATCTCTGGATTGAAGAGCCTTCTTTGGAGGAAATATTTATGCATTACTACAAGAGAGAGGAGTAACAGCATATGAATATGTATCTACATGAATTGAAGATTTATAGAAAATCAACTATTATATGGGCATGTTCATTGATAGGAATTGTTGTATTGTTTATGTCAATGTTTTCTTCTTTTTCTCAGGATGCTGCTTTAATGCAAAAAATATTTGAGAACTTTCCAGAAGAGGTGCAGAAAGCATTTGGTTTTTCATCACTGGATCTTTCTTCATTGCTTGGATTCTACGGATTTATTTTTGCATATGTAATGCTTTGTGGAGCAATTCAAGCTATGATTTTAGGAACTTCTATTGTATCCGTAGAAGTACGTGAGAAAACAGCAGACTTTCTATTGGCAAAACCTGTAACACGTCAACAGATTATCACATCTAAGCTTTTGGCTGCATTAACCTGTGTGGTTATCACTAACCTGATTTATTTTGCAGCCTCTATTATTACTATGGAAGCTGTTAAGTCAGAACCATACAGCATAAAATTATTGTTTATGATCAATATGACAATGTTTTTTGTACAGCTAATATTTATCTCTTTAGGCATTTTAATTTCTGTTATTACGAAAAAAATAAACTCTGTATTGTCTGTTTCACTTGGTATTGTTTTTGGATTTTATATAATAAATTTATTTGGATCAGCAATTGGAGACGAGGCAATAAGGTATATAACTCCATTTAGATATTTTGACATAACTTATATTCTGGAAAATGGTGCATATGAAGCTCCGTTTATTATCATTAGTATAGTATTTATAGCTGCAACTATTACTGCAAGTTACCTGGTGTACTCTAAAAAAGATATTAATGCTTTTTAATAGTAGTAGGTTGATGGATTTATAGAAGTTGAGTTTGCCACTAAGGAGGGTAACTATATGAATATATTTATGAGAGAAATGAGAGCTCATTTAAAATCGCTTATAATATGGTGTATCAATGTAATTCTTATTATTGCAATGGGAATGATGAAATATGCAGCATTCTCAAAAACTGGAGAATCTGTGGAAAAGATGATGGCAGCCATGCCTCAGGTTTTTAAAACTATGTTTGGTGTAGGCTTTTTCAATTTAACAGAGGTACGGGGATATTATGGGGTGTTTTTTCTATATTTTGTGTTAATGGCAACCATTCACGCTGCAATGTTAGGGGCTACAATTATTTCAAAGGAAGAGAGAGATAAAACAGCAGAATTTTTATTTGTAAAACCAGCTGGAAGAAAAAAGATTATCATATCAAAAGTATTGGCGGTAATTGCAAATATTTTTATATTCAATATGACTACTCTAGTGTCTTCGATTATTATTGTAGGCTCGTATAATAAGGGTGAATCTATTAACAAGGATATAGTTCTTTTAATGATGGCAATGTTTATTTTACAACTTATATTCATGTCTATCGGTACGGCAACAGCATCCATAAGTAAAAATCCAAAGAAATCTGCTTCTGTTTCTATGGCAGTACTGCTTGGTACATATATTTTATCCATAGCTGTTGATATGAACAGCAAGCTTGAAAATTTGAAATACTTTACTCCATTTAAATATTTTGAAGCTAAGAATTTGATGTTAAATGGAAAGTTTGAAACAACTTTTGTGGTATTGTCAATTATAATAATTGGGGTGTTATCTAGTGCCACATATATATTTTATAGAAAGAGAGATTTGAAAGTATAGTAAGTTAAATCGACAGGGGAAAGTAACCTGTCGATTTTCATATGTTACTAAATGGAAAGTTTAAGTTTGAGGCTTATGTTTTTTACATATTATTTAGTGATAACTAGGAAGGGAGTTGAATTATAAAAATGAAATATAATTTTGATGAAGTAATTGATAGAAGAGGAACAAATGCGTTGAAATGGGAGCCTAAATTAATTGAAAAATATATGGGTGTGAAAGGTGAAGACTTACTGCCAATGTGGGTTGCAGACATGGATTTTAGATGTCCACAATCAGTGATTGATGCTATTAAAGAGAGAGCAGAACATGGAGTATTTGGTTATAGCAAGCCTCTTGAAGATTATTATTCAGCTTTAAATTACTGGTATACAAAAAGGTATCATTGGAAGATTAAACCACAATGGGTTATTAATTCTCCAGGAGTTGTTCCTGCATTAAATTTCATAATAAGAGCATTAACAAATCCAGGAGATAAAATAATAATTCAGCAGCCTGTATATTATCCATTTAAAAAAGCTATAGAGAACAATGGAAGAAAAACAGTGAATAATCCTTTGGTTATAAAAGAGGATAAATATGTTATGAATTATGAGGATCTTGAAGAAAAAGCAAAGGACCCAAATACAAAAATGATGATTTTATGCAGTCCTCACAATCCAGTAGGGAGAGTATGGAAAAAAGAAGAACTGAGAAAACTGGGTGGAATATGCAACAAATACAATGTAATTGTAGTATCTGATGAAATTCATAGTGACCTTATATTACCAGGAAATAAGCATACTACTTATGGAGCGTTAGGAAAAGAATTTGAAAATAATTCTGTTATTTGTACAGCACCAAGTAAGACGTTTAATCTGGCAGCACTGCAAACATCTAACATTATCATTCCAAATAGAGAAATGAAACAGAAAGTTAATAAAGAATATATTAAATCATTTACCATGCCTCCATTTCCCAATGTATTTGGTATAGCAGCAGTTCCAGCGGTATATTCACCAGAAGGTGAAGAATGGCTAGAACAGTTACTTATATACTTAAATGATAATGCAGATTTTATTGGAGAGTTTGTAAGAGATAATATGCCAAATGTTAGATACACAAAACCAGAAGGGACTTATCTTGCATGGTTGGATTTAAGAGAAGTTGAAAGTGACTATGAAGCACTAGAGAGAAAAATAAAAGAAGCAAAAGTTGTATTAGACGGAGGTTCAATGTTTGGTCCTGAGGGCAGAGGTTTTATAAGAATTAATTATGCTTGTCCTAAATCTTTGCTAGAAGAAGGACTGATTAGGATTAAAAAAGGAATTTTTAAGTAAGAACAAGAATCCTTTTTAATTCAAAAGGACAAGCATATGTAGTGACTTGGGATAAGGCAGAAAGTGAAATGCATTGTTAATTCGTAGAAGGATAATGAATTTTTATGATTTGTACATTAATATGAGAATATATGGTACTATGGTTATAGTACGTGTTTTAAGGAGATGGAACTAATGATAGAGCTTATTGCAACTGATATGGATGGTACTCTAGTAAACAATGAAGGAAAAATAAGTGAGAAAGTATTTAGTTTAATACACACCTTAGAGGAAAAGGGTATAAAATTTGCAGCAGCTAGCGGAAGATCTTATTCTCAGCTTAGTAAAAATTTTAAAAAAATAACTAAAGATATGATATTTATTTCTCATAACGGTGCTTTTGTGAAATACAACAATATGGGTAAAACCTTATATTCAAATCATATTTCAGAGGAAGATATTAAAGAAGTATTAAGTTTAAAACCTGAATTTGGACAAGAAATACTTGTGTCCGGAGCTTATGACACCTATATAGTAAATCCTTCTGAAAATATGATAAATCAATTTAATAAGTTTGGAATGCCAGCAACTATATTAAAATCTTTCAGTGAAATAAAGAAGCCTGTTTATAAGATAACTTATTATGTATCAGAAGGTGTAAAGCCAGCTATATTGGAGTACTTAACTAATAATCTTAATGATAATCTTGAATATGTTGTATCTGGTGATTGTTGGATAGACATAATGAATAAAGGTATAAGTAAAGGAAATGCTATAAAAATACTTCAAGAAAAATTTAATGTAAGTCGAAAGAATACAATGGTTTTTGGAGATTATTATAATGACTTGACTATGTTTAAAGCAGCTCATTATAGTTATGCTATGGAAAATGCTCCTGAAGATGTAAAGAAACACGCTAAATTTGTTGCAGAAAGCAACAATGATAATGGAGTGTATAATGTGATATATAAATATACTAGTTCACTATAAAATGGACAGGCTTCATAACCTGTCCGTTTGTTTTTTGTGTTTAGGTGTCTAACAAAGCTTTTTAGACACGCTCCGCATTTATTAGGAGTTAAAGTGCTAATATCAGTACTTTTGCTAATAACAATAATCTCATTAGCCACAGGGTGTACAAGTACTAAGGATACAATTGCTTTAGATACTAATAAAGATAATATGGAGATACTTACGGGAAAAGTAGATGTATAGGGTAAAGGGGGGAGCTTTGCCTGCATTCTCTGTTACAATTAGGAAACCTCATTTACTAATAGCGAAAATAAAGTTAGGTTTCTACCTTAACAGATATCGTATTATTAATCCATATATGTAAGGATATTACTGGTATTTGAATTGAAAAAATGTATAATTATACATTTTTACTAAGGAGGGGATTTTATGATGAACATACTTATTTGTGATGATTGTTCAAGAACAGTAGAACTTATAAAAAACATAGTAAATGAATTTTATGATGAAATTGATTTTAACGATTTTAGTGTACAAACTTTTAATAATTCAAAGGATATTATTACATATGTTAAAAATAATCCTATTGAAAAAAAATATATATACTAGATATTGACTTAAATGAAGAAAAAAATGGCTTGGTATTAGGCAGAGAAATTAGAAAATTAGATAATTATGGCGGTGAAATGATTTTTGTTACTAGTCATATAGAAATGAGCTTTAAAGTTTTTCAATATAAGCTTCGGGTTTTAGAATTTATAGATAAAACTTATAATCTCAGTAAACAGCTGAAAGAAAGCCTTTCTATTGCAACAACTATAGTATGTAAAAATACACAAGAAAATAAAGAAAAGAAACTGCAGGTTAAATCTGGTGTTCAAATTTTTAATATACCTATTAAAAATATAATTTATTTTGAAACCATAAAAAACAGCAAAAAAATTATGCTCTGTACATGTAATACTAGAATAGAATTTTACAGTACATTAAAAGAACTGAAGAATTCTTTAGATGATAATTTTATTCAAGTGCATAAAACCACTATAGTAAATAAAAATTATATAAGGAACATAAATAAAAGTCCTAATAATCTTTATGTGGAATTAGAAAATGGTGCTCAATGCCCACTTTCTAGAAGTGGCTTGAAAGTGGTGAGTGATTTTTGGACATGCTGAATATATTTTTCTTATTTTTAAATTTTTATACTAGCTTATATATTACATGTAGACTAAATAATTATAGGTTTAATGTAAACAAAGAAAATTTTATAACAATATTTATTTTATCTATACTTTATAATTACTTAGGTAAATTACCTATATTAAATAATTTTAAAATAGTATTAACTTTTATTGTTTTAATGATAATTATAAAGAAAATAATTGATGAAAATTTAATTTTATTAGTTCAAAACTGCTTTTTTACACTATTTATAATGATAGTTTCAGAGTTGTTGAATGGGATTATTTTTACTGATTTATTAAAAATTAATTTAAATGATTTAAATAATATTAGTACTCTATTTACTTTAAATGTTTCAATATGTTTAACTGAGATTTTAATAATAAAGGTGAAAGGTATTTTCGTTAGAATGTTTAAAAATAAAAAACACATTAATCCTAATAATTCAACTATAAAAAGTATATTTATGATTAGTATAACAGTTATATTGTTATTCAATTATTCTTTAACTTATAAATATTTTAATGAATATTTTAATAATAAAATATTTGTTATAATTTTTATTTTATCAGGCTTTTATTTGATTATTGCTTTAACTTTTTTATATACAAACTACATATCAAATAAGAACATTGAAAAACTAAAAATTAAAGAAAAAGAATATGATAGATTAAAACTTTATTCAGATATAACTGAAAGCTTAGTGGACGATATAAGCAAATTTAAACATGATTACAATAGTGTAATTTTTATGATGAATGGGTATTTACAAAATAATGATTATGACAGATTAAAAAAATATTTTTCAAAAGAAATACTAAAGGAAAACAAGTATTATGATATTCTTAAGCTGAAAAAAGTTAAAGCTTCTGGCTTAAAAGGGTTACTTGCAGCTAAAATAGAACATATGATTAGAGATAACGTAGATGTGTCTATAGAAATTTTAAATGATATAGTGTTATATCATATTGATGAATTAGATTTGTGTAGAATTATAGGTATACTGCTGGATAATGCATATGATGCAGCTAAAAACAGCAGTGAAAAATCTGTATGTATATCTTTTGTAATAAATGAAGCTTTAAATATAACAATATTAAATAGCTATAGTGCTAAAAGTATTAATATAAATGATATATACAAAAAAGGCTATTCCTCAAAAGGCGATAATAGAGGAATAGGTCTTTATAATGTTAAAGAAATATTGAATGAAAAATATCCTAATGTAATATTAAATACATATATTGAAAAAAGTATATTTATTCAAGATTTACATATTAGCTAAGTAATATTTACTTAGCTTTTTTTAATAATGATTTTGGTATTTTTGGTTCTTCTAGAATAAGACATGCACATGCTCTTGTTGATGTATGAGCAACTTTTGTTGATACATTACTAATTTTATTTGCTATGAATTTAGATAGTTTCTTCGTAGTATTCATAATTATTGAACCTCCTCTTAAATAATTTGTAAATTATAGGGGATATAAGCAGTGCTTCTATCCATAAAACATGTATAAATATATTTGAAAAAAATACATCTTGTACAGTAATCGAAATGAAAAAATAAACAAATGCTGTAAATATACTTTCAACTTTTAACTGATTTCTAATCAAAGGATCTAAGTAAGGTTTTTCCTCAGTATCAGCTGGAGCATATTTAAAATAAATAATTAAACTCAGTATAAAGATTATTAATTTTGTTATAATACTGAACTGAAAATTCAAAGATAAATATACTGCTCCCAATATAATTATTAGGGTAGAAAGAAGACAGGTGTAACTCTTTCTAGCATGTATTCCTGAAGCAAAACTTCGTATAACACCAAAAATTATTAAAGTATAAACACTATAACTAAACACTCCTAATAAATACCCTAAGCCTAAAATAATAGGAAATTTAGTGAAATTCATAAACAGAACTTCTAGTCCATATCCTATGATTTCTAATTCTTCTTCTGTCTTATCAGGAAGTGTCTTACTTATGAAATTTGATATTATAGTACTGAATTTTTCAGAAGATTTCATTTTTATACGTCCTTATTAAAATTGTTATATATTAAGTAAAATTTAAAGAATAAATAAAAAAATGTCAATGAAGATTCCTTGAATGATATAAAAAATTCCTTGAATGACATAAACACATAAAAAATACAACTTAAAGAAAGAAATGTGCAATTCAAGGAATATATATGTCTTACTTACAAGAAATGTGATAGTTTAAGATTAGAAGTAAACATATGTAGAATGAAGTTTAAATATAGGGCTTATTGATATTTACAAATTTATTTTTACATATATCTCAACATTTATAGTGAAAGCAAGTGAGTTATTAAATATTATATATAAAAGGAGGAATAAAAATGAAAAAGTTAATCTCAAGTTTATTGTTAGCTTTAAGTATTACATTATTACCAACAAGTGTAATACCAGCATTTGCTTCGGTAAGGAGTAAAACTGAATCAAGTTTTGGTGTTTGGGTACAGGGGTCTATTGGATTTATACCAGTTTCAATGAATACTAAAGTTTTTACGTCATATGAGATGGAATACCGTAACGTAGCGAGAGTATCTCAAATAGTAGTATATGGATCTATGCTTAAACCTTATTCTTTTACAGTTGAGGTATTTCCTGAATATTCTGCATTATATGATAGTGGGAAACTAGTGGGTAGTTGTAGTAGTGGTAATTTCAAAAACATAACTTTCTTTCCTAAGGAGGGGTATGCAGAATGTGACGGCGCATGGTATCCGAATAAGTTAGTAGATTATGGACTTAGTACTTCTAAGTCAGTTGGTAGAACACGAGCTGTAGCAGTAAATAATGGTCAGTTTTTAAAATGTACTGCAACAGATATATATTAAATGTAAAATTATAATAAGGGGTGAGTATATGAAAAAAAATAAAAAACTATTACTTGGAACAGTTATTTCTATAATAGTATTAGCAACTCCTGTATTTGCGAAAAATTTTAATTATACTGGAATGAAAGAAAAAGTGACTAAGGTTAAAGAACTAAAAGATTCTAATAATAAGTCAAGGACTTTAGCTATAATAAATGGTCAATATAAAATTACGGAAAATGATGTTGAAATTGGGTTGATGAGAAGAAACTATAGTCTAAGTAAAGATGAAATGCTTCAATATTTAGTAGATGATGCGCTTCAAATTATAGAGGCTAAAAGAATAGGAATATCTTTTAGTGATAGTCAAGTTAAAGAATTTATTCAAAACCAAAGAGTGCAAATTGAAAAAATAAATGATGAAAAAGTAAATGAGGAAATTAAAAATATTATGGAAACATATAAGGTATCTTATGATGACTATTGGAATAAACTAGCTTATAAAGATTACAAAGATTTTATGATTAAAAGTGAATTTAGAAAGAGAATTTATGATAATGCCATAAAAAAAGTTGAAGATGAAGAAAAAAAACAAAAGGATGAAATAAAAGATAAATATAATTTAAAGATAAAAAGTGCAAACGAATTGAAAAAAAATCCTAATAGAACAATTGAGTTAAACAAAATAGAAGACGAACGAAAAAAGATGGAATTTCAGATTGAATCAAGTTATAATAATAAAAAACTTCAAGTATTTAATAAAACTATGAATTCAGAAATGGTGGAGTTAAAAAACAAGTATAATGTGCAATATACTAATATTGACTAGCTTTTAAGTTAATCAGATTATTTAATAATAAACTTAATTGTGAAATACATTGTTCAGATTTATTATAAATATGCTGGTGAGAAATAAATAAACTGTTAAAATATAACCATCGATATGGGTAGTAAGATGGTAGCTGTTACCAGGTGAAAACTCAATTACATTTTATGTAATTGAGTTTGCTTAATGTTCTTATTTTTTAATAGAGATTATTTTATCCATGTCTAATTCAAAATTACCATAAGGGTTAATGTGGTATAATTG
The DNA here is from genome assembly GCF_026719745.1 of Clostridium sp. ZS2-4. Classification (GTDB taxonomy): domain Bacteria; phylum Bacillota; class Clostridia; order Clostridiales; family Clostridiaceae; genus Clostridium_H. Next base: position 24,579 of record NZ_JAPPRQ010000048.1, on the reverse strand, counting down.
GATATGTATTGTTGTTGAATAATATAAAGAAAATGTGTGGCAAGAATATATAATATTTTAAGATGGAATTATAAAATACTTACAATAAGTAGAATTTCATTTTAGTTATTTCATAACTATTTAATATAGTTAACTATTAATGGAGGTGAAGTTAATGAGTAATCAAGATAATAAGAAAGAACTAAATCCATTAGAAAAACAGTTAGAGGAAATAAGCGAATGGCAAAAAAACGCAACCAATCCTGGGCATTTCGTTGGAACGGGTAAAGTTCCAATAGCATTGAAAAATTTTTATAGAACTCCAATAGTAATGTTAATTGTAGGTGCCATATTTTTAATATTTGCAATATGTAATTTAATTAGTAATTTTAGTATTGAAACTATACCTACTAGTATAATTATAATGATAGTCAGCAGTGTGTTAATTATTAGAGCTATTATCCGGTTATCAAAAAAAACTTGACAAGTTAATAATAGCAAAATAGAATTAAAATGCTAAAAGCGACAGCTTGCGATAGTGATTAAATCAATGTTTATGTGGAAAAAATAAGAAGTGAAGTTTCTTTCTCAAGGAAGCTTCACTTCTCACATTATATCCAGCAGGATATGATTTAGATAATGTTTTGTCTGTAGCATCAATAAATAATAGAGGTGAATTGAGTGGTTTTTCATAGCAATAACTTTCCAGATATTGCTATGACCCCAGGGGTCATTATTTACTCGAGTGTTGATATAAATATATAAATTCTCTGACGAGAGAAAAAATAGTTATAAAGTAGTAGTTTTATTAGCATTGAGGAAATAGAATAATCTCTTGGTCTACTAGTTGAAGAATAGTAGGCATTATAAAAGCCTTGAGGAATTAATATTTTCATTTCTATATGTTATTGAAAAAGTGTGATAAATTTAGGCTTATCTTCTCAAAGCAGTCTACGACTTCTTGATAAATGTGACAAAGATGAATTTGATTTTAAAAATTAATCATAAAGGATATTTCCGAGAATTTATATTTTGTGATTATTATATATATTCGACATTAGGTGGGGGAAATCCTTTTTGATAAAGCTTGAAAGTCCCTGAGTCCTAATTGGCTTAGAGATTTTGCAAGCGGCTAATAGTACTGAATAAATTTAGGAAGCATGAATAAAAATGAAAAAAGTAAAACTGACAATTTTAGCAGTAGCGTTAAGTATGTCTATACCAGTTCTAGCACATGCATTAGACCTTGAGGGTGGTGCATTAAGATATGAAGGTGGACAAACTAAAAAAAGTGTTTATAGTAAAATATATGATGCAAAAACATCATTTAGAAATACAAAAGGTGATGGTAAATCTTGGGGATGTAAAGCGACTGTTAAAGTTGGGACAACAACTTACACATCAGGCTGGCATTATGGAACAGCAAGTATATCAGCAGATAGACACTGGTATTCAAATGAAACCTCATATTATGATTATGAACAGCTTACTATAAAAGAGTATACTAACCAAAACTGGGGAGCACTCTATAGTAATTAAAGTTAAATAAAAAAATATAATTAATAAGACTAAAAGGTTGAAATGAAAGTTAAATGCATTATTCAACCTTTTAGTCTATAAAAAAGTATGTTAAGTAAATAGTATGAAAACTTTACACTAACTAAAAATATAAAAGAGGTTATTTATGAAAAAAATATTTACAATTTATTTACTTGGGTTAATACTAATATTTTCTTATATATTTGATAATTCTATATATGAGATATATGGGCTTAAAAATATTGGAGATACTTCTTTAATTAAGTATCAAATATGTGACACCAAAGGTGAAAATTTAGTGAAAATATATAAAGAGCTTATAGAAAACAATGCTACATTTCAGATAGTGAAAACGCCTATATCAGAGGATGAAAATATTTATTATGATATTTACCATACTGATATAAACTCAATAAAAAAAATTATTGGTGTTTCTCATAATATTTATAGATATTTTCAAATGACACAAGATGATTTTGTAGATAGCAGTGGATTATTTTCGGCTAGTTTATCACCAGAACAAATAAGTATGCTTTCACAAAAAGTAGGTATAGACATTAAAATGGTAGATGATCAAACAATATCTTATAGCACTATTTTAAAACAAAATTTACTACAATTTGTTATATTATATATTATTACATTAACAATTATGTATATATATATAATATTTAGATATAAAGTAAATGCAGTAAAAAAATTATCAGGTTTTTCACCTGTAAAAATAGTTTTTACTAATATTAAGGAAACGTTACAGATACAAAGCAGTTGTATAGTACTAGTGGCTTTGGGATATTCCATTTACTATTATATTAATAATAAATTTTCTTTGAGATACATTATTTTTTTAATTTTATTTTTATTTATTATTAGTAGTATTAATATTGTACTGCTACTATTATTACAAAAATGTGTAAAAGGAATGGATGTTATTGCAGCATTAAAAAATAAAGTTTTTTCTTCCAGATTGAATTGTATAATTCATATACTTAAGATTGTTTTAATTATTTTTATTACATTTTCAATTAATAGGTCTATTAAATATTATGGGGATTTGCAAGAGATTTATAAAAAGTATAACTCTTATAAATCATTAAATAACATGTATACTTCTAATGGGTTTAATTCAGATGAGTATGATAGGTTAAGTAAGAATAATAAAGAACTTGTTGAAACTCAAAATAATGTTAAGAAAATGTATATTGAAAATCAAGATAAAGCTTATGTTATGAACGATTTAATCATAGAAAATTTAAAATATGGTGCTTTTCAGGAGACTAAAGATCAAATGATTAACTCATATATAAGAAATAAACTTATCTTGAATAAAAAATATATAGAAGATTATACAGAAGTTAAAATAAATTGGGATTTTGATCAGAGTATTCCAACAATATTAGTACCTAAAAAATATAAGCAATATGAAGAAGATATAAAGAGTAGTTATATAGATATTTATAGTATGTATGTAAATGGTTTAGACGACCAAGAAAACAAAATAAATAATATACAAGTTATTTATATTGATAATGGGATAAAATACAAAATATTAAGTTCTATTTATGATGAAGATAACATAGATACGGAAATTTATGATTCTATTATAATTCTAGACAATGGAAGTTTTAACAGTAGTTTTTATTATCATCTTATTACAAATTTTAGTATGGCCTTTAAGTTAGATGATAGAAATCAATTTAAAAGTATGTTGATACAATATAACTTAGACAAGCTTTATCATACAAAGACTATGTTAACACCATTTGAGATAAGAATTAGTAATTGTAAGTTTTTAATGAGTCAATCCATTATTTTCATATGTCTATTTGTACTAGTATTAATATTTATTGTCTACGTATCAAATTATATAGATATGGTTGTAAGTAGTAAAAAATATGGAGCTGAATATATTCAAGGATATAGTATTATTAAAATTTTAAATAATAATATTGTAACAACTATAATTATGATGAGTGTCTCTATTATATTATATATTTTAAAAGTAAATTTTATAATTTATTTATTATTTATTATTTATGATTTAATAATATTATTATTTTTATATAGAAAAATAATAATTAAAGATTTGTATAAGATACTTAATGGAGGATGCTAGTATGGAAGTACTGAAGTTAAATAAAATATATAAAGAATTTGATAGTAATAAGGTAATTGAAAATATTAATTTTTCTACACATAATGGAGAAATGGTAGCTATTATTGGTGAAAGTGGTAAAGGTAAAACAACTTTGTTAAATATCATAGGACTTATTTCAAAACCATCTAGTGGAGATTTATATTTATTTGATAAAAAAAATGTAGATATATCTTCAAAAGATGCAATGTTATTAAGACGTAATAAAATAGGTTATTTGTTTCAAAATTATGGTTTAGTAGAAGATGAAACGGTAAAATGGAATTTAGATATTGTTTTAGAATATAAAAAATTATCCAAAAAAGAGAGGAATAATAAAATTGAAGAAGCATTAAAAATGCTTAAATTAGAGAAGTTAAAAGATAAACCTGTATATAAATTAAGTGGTGGTGAACAGCAAAGAATAGCAATGCTTAAACTTTATTTACAGGAATGTGAACTTATCTTAGCAGATGAACCTACAGGTTCTTTAGATGAAAAAAATCGAGATATAATTATTAATATGTTAAAAGATTTTAGTAAACAAGGAAAAACAATTATTATTGTTACTCATGATACTTATATTGCTAACTGTTGTGATAGAATAATTGAATTATGAGCAAGAAGAAACTGCTACCGGTTTCTTCCAAGGGGCCGTATCACACACCTGAAAAATGTAAATTATAAATAGAATTTAATTTTAATAAAAGTCTATGAAAATGCTATTTAGAGAGTGTTTTCATAGACTTTTGTTTTATAAAGGTTACTGGTTCTTGGAGAGATATATATGGTACTAATATTGTTAAATATATATAGGATCAAAAGGATAAAAAGCTTGAGATAGAGAGAAAAATTTAGCTATATCAACAATTAAAAATTATAAAATTTGCTCAATTATATATAAAAATCTAATAATTATATTATTTATATTATATAGAATTTTATAAGTATAAATGAAATTTATACTTAAACTAATTAGGAGAGTATATAATTATATATCTGAAATTTTACTCTATAATTTCTTTTACTACTTCTCTCAAGTTAGAAGTTTCAAACTCTATTCCTTTTTCAGCTAAATCATTTTTTAAGTCTTTCATAGACTTATTTATATCAGTATCTTCAGGCAAATTACATTTTTCCAATAGAACTTTTATATCAATATTAAATTCTTCAGCAACCTCATTTAAGGTCATGTATCCTTTTATGTTATCAGCATCCAATACACCGTCTTGAGTTAATGTGGCTCTGTTAGAAAGAGAAGTTTCAAAATTACCTATTGCTGCGTTGCCACCAACAACTAATGCTAGAACTGTAATAACAACAACACCTATTTTATTTATAGACAGAGAAGTGCTGCCTTTTTTCATTTCTAGAGTTTTATCTACAGGACAGCTTGTTATACATTCTCCACAGGATATACATTCAGTGCTAGAAACAGAATCTTCAGAGTGAACATCAAGTCCCATAGGACAATTTCTAGTACAAGCTTTACAGTTTATGCAAGTAGATGTATTTTTCTTTATTTTGAATATTCTAAGCGGTGATGTTATGGCTAAGGCCACTCCAAGTGGACAGAAATATTTGCACCAAGCTCTTTCAATAAACATTGATACTATTAGAAGTGCTATTAATATAATAAGACCTACCAAAAACTCTTCAAATATTTCAGTTCCAGAACTTAAATGCATAAATGCTGCCCATGGGTCATAGGCTCTTATAACCAACTCTCCAGCTTTATAAGTTGTAAATAATACTATAAACAATACAATATATTTAGCAAATCTTAATATCTTATCTGCATTTTTATTTATTTTAATCTGTTTTATATTAAGCTTTTTACCCAGTTTAGTAAATAAGCTTTGAATGGTTCCAAGAGGACAGATATATCCACAGAAAGCTCTACCTAAAATAAAGGTCAAAATTACTACTGCTATTAACAATATAAAGGATGATGGCGTTATTCGCTGCATATATGTTCCATCTTTAAAAAGAGTAGGCAATGTTTCTAATCCACCAAAGGGACATAGTGCATCAACAGAAGCTGAACCATCAGGACCACCACCTTTTATCTGATGCATTACTGCTGCAAAGGGAGCAAAGAGTAAGAAAAAAATTGACACAATCCATCTGAATTTATTTTTCATTTTAGTACCTCCTAAAAACATTTGATACTATAATGATAATAAAAAATTTTGTTTAAACTTTGTTTTAATTGTGATGAAATTGTGAAAAATAAAAAACGACAGGTGTCTGTCGTTTTTTATTAGTAGCTGGGAATTGAGCGTTGTGGACTATTCTGAATAAATATCTGAAAATTCAATTTGTATGTTTTTAATTTTAGCTTGAGAAGTACAAGCAATTTCTTTATGTGATTCAGAAGCAGATTCTTCAACTAATTTTACAGGAAGTTTTATTATAAATTCACTTCCTTTGTTTAATTCACTTTTAACAGTAATTTCTCCATCCATAAGCTCCACTAAAGATTTAACAATAGATAAACCAATGCCGCTTCCTTCGCTTTTTCTAGTAAGAGATCTGTCTACCTGCCTAAAACGTTCAAAAATAATATGCTGTTTATCTTCAGGAATACCTAGCCCCGTATCTCTTACAGAGATAAGCACAAAATCAGTTTTATCATATACATTGACAAATATGTCTCCACCTTTTGGGGTGAATTTTATGGAATTAGAAATAAGATTTAATAATATTCTCTCGATTTTATAACAGTCACAGGCCATGATTTTTTCTTCAGTATCTGTATCAAATATTAATGTTAAGCCTTTATTTTCAACGAATTCTACTACAGATAAAGTTATATTTTCAACTATTTCAATAATGTTTTCGTTTTTGTAACTCAAGTCTAAATATCCAGAATCAAGTTTTGTAATATCTATAAGGTTATTAAGCAATCTTATAAGTCTAAAACAGTTTTGTTTCATATTGGGTACATAATTTTTCATTTTTTTAATAGTTTCATTTAAATCTTCAACAGAAGAGTTGTTAAGCAATAAGCTCATTAACTGTAAAGAACTATATAAAACATTTAAAGGTGTTTTAAACTCATGGGATAGATTAGCAAAAAATTCAGATTGAAGTTGATTATATCTGTTAGCTTCATTCAGTAATCTTTGTTTTTCTTCAATCTTTTTACGTAGAGCTTCAGCTTGTTTATGTTCTGTAATATCTTGAACTACAACCAAACAGGCTGCTTTATCTTCAAAAGTAAATGGGGTAGTAGATACAGATACATCTAGTATACTGCTATCTAACCTTATGAATTTTTCTTCCAATACAGGAACGCTTTTTCCAGTAGTTTCAACCAGTCTGATTCTTTTTTCTACAATTTCAAAATAATCTTTATGGATAAAGTCGGCAAAATTTCTATCAATCAGCATATTTGGATTGTCTATACCTATAAGCTTTGCAAAGTTGGTATTTGCAAAAACAATTTTTCTATTTGTATGAACAAAAATTCCAGCTGGTAAAAATTCAATTAATTTTTTGTACTGATCCGCACTTTCTTTAAGAATCTTATTTGCTGTGGTTTCTTGGGTTATATCTTTGAAACTCCAAACTCTACCAATGATTTCATCGTTTTCAACTAAAGGTCTGTAGGAACATTTAAAGATTCTGTCATCTTTAAACCGCAAAGTAGAAGTTGCTTCTTTGTTTGAATTGATAATAGACTGAATACTATCTTTAAATTTATTTGGTTCCTTTAATTGGTTACAAACAAGATTCATTAATGAAGCGGTATCATATTCTTTTATATCAAGGTATTGAGGTAGTTTCCACATTTCTATAAGTTTTTTGTTTGTATGAGTTATAGTTCCTTTTAAAGAAATTACCAGTATACCATCATTTATTGAATCAATAATATTGGTTAACATATTTTGGTTATGATGAAGCTCTTTTTGTTTTTTTATTAGTTTAGCATTACTTGTTTTTATATGTTTATCTAAAATATTAGTTAAAATAGCAGTGCTTAATAAAGATAACATTAATAAGGCAAAATTTGAGAGTGCATGATTTTGAAGTGAAGTAAATGTCAGACACATATTATAAAAACATATTCCACTAATAAAAGAACTGATTAAAGAAACAGCCAGTCCTCCTGTAAAAGTCGAATAAAGAATGCATACATAAAAAATGGAATATAAAGTAGGAATTTTCATAATAATATTTAAATTTAATATAAATATTATACTTAAAAATAATGTAAAAACAGGTCCACTGATTTTTAATAAAATGTTATGTTTAGAAAGTGGATTTATTAGCGTATAAGGCTTTTTCAATATATCACATCCTCATATTTATTAACATATATATATAGTATCGTATATAATTCGACAAAATTCAAAGAAACTTCAACGAAAGTAAAAAAATATCACAAAAACGATATAATTAACATTTATTATAACTTTTTGTAAAAAACTTATCAACATTTATTTGTAAATAAAAGGATGAAAATTCATTTTTAATATTGAACAAAAATTGAAAATAATGTAATATTAAGATATATATAACTTTTCTGTATTAAATATTAAGTAGATGGTGGTGAAGGAATGTTAAACAAAGAAATTTTAGCGATGATTTTAGCAGGTGGACAAGGTACAAGATTAAAAGTGTTAACAAAGAGAAATGCAAAGCCTGCAGTACCTTTTGGAGGTAAATATAGAATTATTGATTTTACTTTAAGTAATTGTTCAAATTCGGGAATAGATACTATTGGAGTATTAACTCAATATCAGCCTCATAAACTAAATGCTCACATAGGAATAGGCAGTCCTTGGGATTTAGATAGAAATAATGGAGGGGTAACTATTCTTCCGCCCCATATGAGAAATGATGGTGGAGATTGGTATATGGGTACTGCCGATGCCATATACCAGAATATATCCTTTGTTGACAGATATAATCCAGAATATGTTTTAGTATTATCAGGAGACCATATTTATAAAATGGATTATTCTAAAATGCTTAAATTTCATAAGGAAAAAGGAGCAGATGCAACTATTGCAGTTATTGAAGTGCCTATGGAGGAGGCAAGTAGATTTGGTATTATGAACACAACTCCTGATAATAAAGTATATGAATTTGAAGAAAAACCTGAAAATCCTAAGAATAATAAAGCTTCTATGGGGGTTTACATTTTCAATTGGAAAATCCTTAAAAAATATCTTATTGATGATTCTAAGGACAAGGAGTCAAGTAGAGATTTTGGGAAAAATATTATACCGAATATGTTGAATAGTGAACTAAATTTATATGCTTATCCTTTTAAAGGATATTGGAAAGATGTTGGTACAATTGAAAGCTTATGGGAAGCTAATATGGATTTATTAAATCCAGAAAATGAATTAAATATTCATGATGAACATTGGAAGATATACACAGCAAATCCTACAAAACCTCCTCAATATATAGGTGGTACTGCTAAAATAAGGAATTCTCTTGTGGTTGAGGGCTGCACTGTATTTGGAACTGTAAACAATTCAGTTTTATTTCCAGGAGTTCATGTAGGTAAAAATACCATAATTGAAGATTCTGTAATTATGTGCAATACCAAGATAGGAGATAATGTAGTTATAAGAAAAGCTATAGTTGGTAAGAGGGCAACTATAAGAAGAAACAGTGTAATAGGTAATTCAGAAGAGATAGTAGTTTTAGGAGATAACGAGGACGTAAAGAGCAATTCTATAATTAAGTGATTTGGGGGGACAAGATATGAATAACGATTATATGGGGATTATAAGTTTAAACGAAAATGATGAACAAATAAAGAATTTAACAGGTGCTAGACCTTTAGCTGCTATTCCTATAGGTGGAAGATATAGAATAATAGATTTTGTCCTTTCTAATATGGTTAATGCAGGGTTAACTAATGTGGGAATATATACTCAAAGTAGATCAAGATCCTTGATGGATCATTTGGATTCAGGTAAGGATTGGGATTTGGATAGAAAGATTAATGGATTATTTATTTTTAATTTTAATTGTTCAAATTCTATTACGGATGATGTAAATCTTATAAAGGAAAACATAGAGTATCTTTACCGCAGCAAACAGAGTAAGGTTATATTTGCCTCATCAAATATGATATGCAATATTGATTATAAAAAAGCTATTGAATTTCATGAAAAGGAAGGAAAGAATATAACTATAATTTATAAAAAAGTAAAAGATGGTATTACAGATTTTATTAATTGTAATGCTTTGAATATAGATGATAATAACTCTGTTATAAGTGTAGGAAGAAATATTGGAATGGAGAATGAAGTAAATATATCTATGGATATGTTTATAATGGACAAAGAAGTTCTTTTAAATATCCTTAATGAATGTGTTTCAGCAGGATATTATAAATCAATAAAGGAATGTATTTATTCGAAGCTTAAGCAGTTAGATATTAATGCATATGAATTTGACGGATATTTAACATGTATAAATTCAACAAAGACTTTTTATAAAGCAAATATGGACATGCTTAATCCTAAAATCAGTAAAGAATTGTTCTTTAGTAAAAGACCAATATATACTAAGGTAAAGGATGAGCCACCAACAAAATATTCTTTGAGCTCCGATGTAACAAACTCTTTGATAGCTAATGGATCAGTAATAGAAGGAGAGATAGAAAACTGTATATTAGCAAGAAGAGTGAGAGTCGGAAAAGGGGCCAAGCTTCAGGATTGTATAATAATGCAGAACTGTGAAATAAAAGAGAATGCTAAACTTACAAAGGTTATTATTGATAAGAATGTAGTTATTGAAAAAAATAAAGAATTAAAGGGAGATGATGAATTTCCAGTAGTAATAGAAAAGAATACTAATTATTATAGTAAATAATAAAATATAAAAAGACATGAGAGATTGCTTTCTTAGGTATATGTATAAGATTAACAACCATTTTATAACTTTTATGTATAACTTTGAAAGCTATTTTTATTGTTTATATATTTTACACTCTTTATTTGTATTTTGAAAATAAGGAGTATGGGTATTTGTGGTATTATATTAATAAATTGAAAAAAACTATATTTATATAAAAATATTGAAAAAATTTCATTTAATATGTAAAATTTTATAAAGGAGGTAAATGAAGTTATAAAAATTTAACATAAATAGGGGGGAAACAAAAGATGATTTTAATTTATTCTTTTTTTAGAAGAAGTAACTTATTATGATAAGGTAATGTCATTGGTAAAAGCCAGGTATATTGAGAGTTTAGTTAGCATATAATTTTGTTAAGCACTAAGCGTGTATACGTTTGCATGAGCGTTTTTCATACAATGTTTTAAAGCACTTAAGTTAATTCAGGAACATATACAATATAAACATAATGGATAAAAATTAAATATTAAAAAAACATATGTATAGGTGGGTAAATATGAAATTTAAAATTAGAACTAAGATAACTAGTGGTTTTGCCATAATGATTGCATTGATACTATTGGTATCATACCTTGGAATTTCAGGATTGAGAAATACTAAAAAAGAGTATGATGTGGCAGTAAAGGAGAATATACCTATATCAAGTTATATATGGGAAGTAAGATCTGATACATTAGATCAGGTGGCAGCTCTTAGAGGATATTTAGTATACAAAGATGAAAGATATATTGAACTTTTTAATGAAATAAATTCTTCTAAAGGTGAGACATATAAGAATATTGAGAAGCTTATTGATACAGAACAGTCAAAACAATGTTTAAGTGAAATTATAAATGTACATAAAGAATATGAAGAAATAGCACAAAGTGTTTTTCAATTAGGAAAATCAGGGGATTTTCAGAAGGCATATGTGAAAGCCGCAGAGGGCAGAGATAAAGTTGATAAGATTCAAGAAATCACTGAGAAATGGATTCAATGGGTAGATAAACAAAATACAGAAATTGTTCAAGGAGTGGAAGAAGAGTTAAATCACCAACAAATTAAAATGATTATCTTTGTAGCAGTGGCTATTATAATAGGGGTAATTATAAGCATATTTATGTCATTGAGCATTTCAAACCCAGTAATTGCATTAACGAATGCAGCCAATAAGGTTGCTGATGGAGACTTATCTCAATCTGTTAGAGAAATTAAGACAGGAGATGAAATTGAGACATTATCAAAAGCTTTTGATACTATGGTATCAAATTTAAAAAATTTAATACAGAAAGTTAACCAATCATCTCAGCTTTTAGCATCTTCCAGTGAACAGCTATCTGCTTCATCACAAGAGGTATCATCAGCCAGCATGAACATATCAAATACAGTTACAGAATTGGCACAAGGTACTACGACACAAGCACAAGCCACTGAGGATGCAAATATTATAGTAAATAATATGTGGAAGGAAATAATTAAGGGATCAGAAAATGCAAAAGAAGTATCTAATACAAGTATACAGGTTTTGAAAACTGCAAACGAAGGATTGACAGTATCAGAAGGTGCAGTTAAAAAAATACAAGAAGTTAAAAATACTTCGGTACAAACATCAAATGTAATAAAACTTTTGGGACAAGAATCTGAAAAAATAGGAGTAATTGTTGGAGCTATACAAGGAATTGCAAGCCAGACTAATTTGCTAGCATTAAATGCAGCTATCGAGGCTGCAAGGGCAGGAGAACACGGAAAAGGCTTTGCAGTTGTAGCTGAAGAGGTAAGAAAATTAGCAGAAGAATCATCCCAATCGGCACAGGAAATTGTTGAGTTGGTAAAAAACATACAAAACGAGACAGGAAAAGCAGTAGTAATTATTGAACAGAGTTCAAAGGAAGTGGAAGAAGGGGTTTTAGTCGTAAATAAAACTGGAGAAACTTTTAAAGCCATTGCTTCAGAAGTAGATAAAGTTGTTTACCAAATCAAACAAGTTAGCGATACATCTGAAAGCATTGCAAATAATAGTGAAGAAATAGTGAAATCTATAACCAATATAGCTTCAATAGCGGAAGAAACTGCTGCATCCTCAGAAGAAATATCAGCAACTACTGAAGAACAAACAGCATCTATGCAGCAAATTGCAGAGTCATCCCTTAATTTGAGAAGTTTGGCGGAGGAGCTTGAAACTGCTGTTGAAGAATTTAAACTATAGAATACTTGATGAGTTTCAGTAGAGTGTTTTTAAGATTATTTTAGGATCATGACTACTTTCAAGTATACTAAAGGTTTATATTTTAGTAACCAGTAGCCAGTAGCCAGTAACTAGTAAAGGAAATTTTGCTAACGCAAAACTAAATTAAAATAAGAGTAAGAACATAGTGATTTTCTATATTCTTACTCTTATTTATATTTCTTTTTACTTAATTTAACATATCTAAGCACTTTTTATTCCTTTTTCGGATACTGGTTACTGGCTACTGAAAATCACTTCATCATTTTTGCATATTGTTCAAAGAATTCTAACACAATATACCTCTAGTAAAAAAATTAGTTATAATATATAATTAGTTAGTCGACTAAATAATTAGGAGGAAGATAAATGAGTTTTTATAGATCGGATTCATTAAATCATATGTTCTTTAAAGTAATACGACTTCATTATCACCGAATGCAAGCACTGCTTGATAAAGTGGGAATTTATCCTGGACAACCGCCTATGCTGCATGCTTTACATATGAAGGATGGTCAAAGTCAGAAGGAGTTAGCGAAGAAACTTGGCATCAAGCCTTCTACTATTACAGTAATGTTGAAGAGGATGGAAAAGGGAGAACTTGTGGAGCGCAGACAGGATACTGAAGATCAGCGTATATCAAGGGTATACCTTACTGAAAAGGGCAAAGAAGCTTGGATAGAAGTAAAAGAAATAATGAAGGATTTAGAAACAGAGTGCTTTGGCAACTTTACAGCAGAGGATCAAGTTTTACTGCGCAGGCTATTAATGCAAATGCATGATAATCTTGAAAAGGTATGTGACAAGAAGTTGGAGTTATAATATTGAATTTTCAACAGCTTATATTGAATGGAGATGATAATTTATGATTAAATTGTTTAGATTTTTAAAGCCCTATACAGCGGTTATAGCTGCAATTTTGATACTATTATTTTTTCAATCCTTGGCAGAACTGTATTTGCCTACTTTGATGTCAGATATAGTTGATACGGGGATAGTTAAAGGAGATACTCAGTACATTTTAAAAGTGGGAGGATATATGCTGCTTGTAGCCGCAGGAAGTGGTATATGTGTAATTTTGGCAGGATTTTTATCATCCAAAGTGGCAACAAGCTTTGGAAGAGATCTTCGCAGTAAGGTTTTTTCAAGAGTAGAAAGCTTTTCATTAAATGAATTTGATAAAATGGGAACAGCATCCCTAATTACAAGAACTACAAACGATATTACACAGGTGCAGCAAGTAACAATTATGATAATGCGTATGATGATTAGTGCACCAATGATGTGTATTGGCGGTATTATTATGGCAGTATCCAAAGATGCAAAGTTATCCTTGGTACTTGTCGCTATTATTCCTGTTCTTGCTGGTATTATTTTTATTATTGCAAGGAAGGGTATACCCCTATTTAAATCTATGCAAGTAAAGCTTGATAAGTTAAATCTTGTTTTACGTGAAAATCTTACAGGTATTAGGGTAATACGTGCTTTTAATCGTATTGATCAGGAGAAGAAACGCTTTAATGAAGCAAATCATGATCTTACTGAAACAGCTATTAAAGTTAACAAAATAATGGCTTCTTTAATGCCTGTTATGATGATAATAATGAACTTTACAAGTATTGCAATTATTTGGTTTGGCGGTATTCGTATTGATAATGGAAGTATGCAAGTAGGAGATATGATGGCATTTCTTCAATATGCTATGCAGATCATGTTTTCACTAATTATGGTTTCTATAATGTTTGTTATGATACCTCGTGCAGAAGCTTCAGCGGTTAGAATTAATGAAGTTCTTGATACTGTTCCAGAAATTAAGAATCCAGAGCATGCAAAAAGTACTGATAATAAAAGAGGATTTGTGGAATTTAAGGATGTTACCTTTAGCTACCCTGGTGCAGAGCAGCCAGCTATAAGTAATATTTCCTTTAGTGCAAAACCAGGTGAGGTAACTGCTATTATCGGAGGTACAGGTTCTGGTAAATCTACACTTATAAGCCTCATACCACGTTTCTATGATGTTCACAGGGGAAGTGTTTTGGTTGATGGGGTAGATATTAGGGAAATGTCTCAAGAAAATCTTAGAGCAAAAATAGGCTTTGTTCCTCAAAAAGCGGTACTGTTTACAGGTAGCATTACCGATAACATTAGATATGGTAAGGAAGATGCTGCAGAGGAACAGGTTAAACACGCAGCTGAAATTGCACAAGCAACAGAATTTATCTCCAATATGAAGGAAGGCTTTAATTCAGAAATTTCTCAAGGTGGTACCAATGTTTCAGGAGGACAGAAACAACGTCTTTCTATCGCTCGTGCATTAGTTAGAAGACCTGAAATATATATATTTGACGACAGTTTCTCTGCCCTTGACTTTAAGACTGATGCAAATCTCCGTACCGCACTTAAAAAGGAAACGGTGGATTCCACTGTACTTATTGTTGCACAAAGAGTTAGCACTGTAATGGATGCAGACAGAATTATAGTTTTAGATAAAGGTGAAGTTGCTGGAATTGGAAACCATAAAGAGCTTTTAAATACCTGTCAGGTGTACCGTGAGATTGTGCTCTCACAACTTTCAGAGGAGGAGATAGCATGATGAACCAAGATGGGAAAAGACAAAAAATGGGGCGTGGTCATGGCGGAGGTCCCATGGGAGCATTAGGAAGACCAGCAGAAAAAGCAAAGGATTTTAAAGGAACAATGAAAAGGCTTATTGGATATTTAAAGCCTCAGAAAGTTAAACTTCTTGCAGTGTTCTTAACGGCAATCTTAAGTACAGTTTTCAGTATTGTCAGTCCTAAAATTATGGGAAAAGCTACAACTAAATTGTTTGAAGGTCTTATGGCAAAATTTATGGCAATAAAAATGCATAAACCTGTTCCAAGTGTGGATTTTAAGTATATAGGCCAAATCCTTCTTTTGCTAATAGGTCTTTACGTTATTAGTGCAGCATTCAGTTATATTCAACAATATATCATGGCAGGTGTTGCACAGAAGACTGTTTTTCATATACGTAACGAAGTGAAGGATAAGCTGGACCGTCTACCTCTTAAGTACTTTGATTCACATACTCACGGTGAAATATTAAGTCGTGTTACTAATGATGTAGATACCATTGCAACAACATTGCAACAGAGTTTAACACAGCTTATTACGTCTGTAGTAACTATTGTAGGGATAATCATTATGATGCTGACTATAAGTCCAGTACTGACACTTGTTACAATTGTAACTTTACCACTTTCCATTATAGTAACAACAAAGATAGCAAAACGCTCACAAAAATATTTTGCAGAACAGCAGAAGACACTGGGTGAACTTAATGGTCATGTTGAAGAAATGTATACTGGTCATAAAATAGTAAAGGCATTTGGACATGAAGATAAGTCTATAAATGAGTTTAATGAGATTAACGAGAGACTTTACAATGTAGGCTGGAAAGCACAGTTCGTTTCAGGTATAATCATGCCTCTTATGAATTTCATAGGTAATATAGGATATGTTATTATCTGCGTTGTAGGTGGTATCTTTGTAACTAAAAAGAAAATTGAGATTGGGGATATTCAAGCGTTTATTCAATATTCAAAGCAATTTTCTCGCCCAATAGTTCAAACAGCAAATATAGCAAATATTCTTCAATCTACTGTTGCAGCAGCTGAACGTGTTTTTGAACTTCTTGATGAGGTTGAAGAAATTGCAGATAGTGCTGAGGCAAAAACTATTGAAGCACCTAAGGGTGAAGTTGAATTTAAAAATGTTAAATTTGGCTATAAAGAAGAGATTACTCTTATAGAGGATATGAATATAGATGTAAAACAGGGACAAACAATTGCCATTGTAGGACCAACTGGAGCAGGAAAAACTACCCTTGTAAATCTGCTTATGCGTTTTTATGAAATCCAAGGTGGGAAAATTACTGTTGATGGTGTAGATATAAGAGACTTGAAACGTGGAGATTTACGCAGAATTTTTGGTATGGTGCTTCAAGATACATGGTTATTTAACGGTACTATAAGAGACAATATAGGTTATGGACGTGAAGGAGTTACTGAGGAAGAAATTGTTCAGGCAGCAAAGGCCGCTCATGCAGATCATTTTATTAGAACTCTTCCAGATGGCTACGATACAATACTAAATGAAGAAGCTTCTAATATTTCTCAAGGACAAAAGCAGCTTCTGACTATTGCCCGTGCAATACTTGCTAATCCATCAATATTAATTCTTGATGAGGCTACAAGCAGTGTTGATACAAGAACAGAGCTTTATATACAAAAGGCTATGAACAACCTTATGAAAGGAAGAACAAGCTTTGTTATTGCACACAGATTATCTACAATTCGTGATGCAGATTTGATACTTGTTATGAATAATGGAAGTATTATTGAACAAGGTAACCATAATGAACTCCTTGCTAAAGAAGGTTTTTATGCTGATCTTTACAACAGTCAGTTTGTTGGTGGAAATCTTGATAAGGAAGCTATATAGCATATATAAAACTGCTGGCAAAAAAAATGTCAGCAGTTTTATTTTAGTTTCAAATAAAAATATAATTAAACTTAAAAACATATTTAACGATAATTACTAATGAGGGAATTTATTTGTAAATGAATCCAAAATTATCAAGGGAGGCTGTAAAATGAAAAAAAATGTAAAAGTAAGAGGGGCCATTGCTGGGTTAATAGTTGCTTTATCATTTTCAACAGTAACTTCAGCAAAACCAGCACCAAAAGTTGAACAAAAAAATAGCAAAAGCTCAAAATTGATTAAGCATGAAAAGGAAAAAGAATTAAAGGAAAAGCAGGTAAAAGAAAAGCAATTAAAAGAAAAGCAATTAAAAGAAAAAGAAGCAAAGGAAAAACAGATAAAAGAAAAAGAATTAAAAGAAAAACCAGATAGAACAGCAAAAGAATTAGAAAAGATAAACCGTAAACTAGATAAGATTGAAAACCACATCAATTATGTTTCAGAGAGAATTGACCAGTATTTTAGTGAAAATTTAGAAGATCAAGATCAAACTACAAAGGCAAGCTTAACAATAGAGAATGAGGCCATAGGCAGTCAACAGATAGAAAATGTAACTGAAGAGAGTGAAGAAGCAACAAATGAGGAAGTAATTAATGAAGAAGAGAATGTAGAAATAGGAGATCAAGAATCTGAAGATCAAGAGTTAGAAGAGGAAGAAGTTGAAGACCAAGAAGAAAATGATGAAGATGCTGAAGAAACAGAAGCTGATGAGGAAGAAGAAAGTATCAGTGGTTACAGCTTTATTGGAAAGCTAAATGCATTAAATAATAGACTTGATGCAGTAAAGAAACAAATGAATTCTCCATCAGGAAAGCTTGATAAAACTAATGAACAATATGCTGCAACTATGGATAGAATAGCTGAACTTAAAAAAGAGATTTCTGATAATGTAGAAAAATTAAAGGATTTTCAAAGTCCTGTTTTACAAAAGTTAAAAAATAAAATAGGAGAACAAAGAGAATATACTCCTAAAAATAAATCAGTTGAAACTAATAAAACTTGGACAATAAGGTTCAATAAAAACCTTAAATTAGAATCATTGAACGGAATAAATATATTTGTAGTTGATTCTAATGATACTCTTGTTGAGACTAAAGTAAGCTTTGATAAAAATACAGGAGTAATTAAAATCATTCCTATAGAGAACTATACAAAGGGAGAAAAATACACTTTATTCATTAGTAAGGATATAAAATCAGATAATGGAGAAATGCTTGATCAAGCAACAAGAGTTCCATTTGAAATTAAATAAAATTAAGAGTTTTCAAATTATTGGAAGCACCCCTTGGGGTGCTTTTTTTTAATAAAGATTTATCAATTTTTGAGATAAAGCAGTTACCCTACACAAAATGGAATGAATATTAGTGAGTTCTGTTTTGGTTACTCCAAGAAGAAAATATACATAATTTGTAAAAAAAATTCCGTTTATGTTCGATTTTTTACGTTTCATGCATTTAATATTGAAATTTTAGATTAAAATGGTATCATTACTCTATTGCGATTTGTGGCAATTAAGGCTTGTATAATTCAGTAAGCCATTAAAAATTTTAAAATTAATAGGAGGAATATTAATATGGCATTAAAAAAGAAATTTGGTAAGTTAGGAATAGGAGCTTCAGTGCTTCTAGCAGGGAGCAGGATTGCTGTTAAAGAGGTCAATCTTATTTCTTTTATTTAGAAATACATTTATGTATGGAAGTCTATGTGAATGTATAATTGTTTTTTTAGACTAAAAGGGTTACAAAAAGTTAGTATATAATTTTTGATAACATTCAAGGTAAAAATGGAGGCAGATTTATGAAAAAAATTGTTATTACAATGATTTTATGTGGAACGTTAGTTGTTTCTGCATCAACGACTGTTTATGCAAAAAAGCAACATTTTTTGTTAGGTCATTATTCGGTAGATAATGGGAAAATAGCTTATGAAGATAAAACAAAATATGATACTGAACTGAATTACGCTGTGAATAAATGGAATGAATTAAAAAAAGTAAAAATACAACAAGATACTTGGACAACATTATCGGATTTAATTGTTTGTGATACATATAATAGTGATGTTGAATGGCCGGCAAGATATGTACATCCACCAATACTAACAGATGAAATACAAATAAATGATTATTATATGAAAGGAAATAGGATAACTAAATTAGAAAAAAAATGTGCAATTACACATGAATTTGGGCATGCCTTAGGATTAGATCATAGTCCAAAAGGAAATATAATGTATAAATATTTGCAAAATATGGCCAATTTAGGAAGTCAGGATATTTATGATTATCAATACTTGTGGGGAAAATAACGAGATAGTAGTACTATTTGTGAATATCAATAATAAAATTATATGAGGAGATGACATTATTGAAGAAAATACTGAATAAAAAAAATGCTATATGTTTTGGAATTATATTTTCACTAGTAGCTATAAGTTTTATAACAAAGATAATTCATTCAAAAAGAAATAAAATTGTAAATATAGATACTAATATTGTAACTGATTTAAATGATAAACGTAAACTTGTAGGATTTTGCGATAATGTATTTGTAGGTACAGTATTAGAAAAATCAGGAGATAAAGAAAGAGATCGTTGTCCTGAAACTCAATTTAAAGTAAAAGTACTAGAAAATATAAAAGGAAATTTACAAGAAACAGTAACAGTAGACCAACAATGTGGATATAAAGATGGAGTATTTTACACTACAAATAATGATACTATGATACAAGAAGGTAATACTTATATATTTTGTACTCGTTTCAATGATAAAGAGAATTGGTATACTATGCCAAGTATAAATGGACATTATTTAATTGAAAATGATTTAGAAAAAGCAATAAATAAAAGTAAAGAAACTTTTCGTAAAAAGGATGTTGATAGTGTTTCAAAGGATAGAAGTAATTTGATAGAAGAATTAAAAGATGCATATAAAAACCAAATTATATTTGATAAATAGACATATTATGGAATTATAATATTTATGTTGTTGACATATTGTCAGCAGCATAAGTTTTTTTATCTGAAAAAATATTAAAACAAAAAGGCTATTTAATAAATGTTGTGCAAAGTGGCTATAAAATATCATAGTCACTTTCAATATTTTTTAAAAAACGTACTCTGAAAATCTTTTAGGCGTAGCCTGTAAATTTATACCTATACTAAATTTGAAAGATTATTTTGCAAAGCGTGCAATTATCCTTCTTTTTAAATTAGCACAGCTACAAAAATTAAAATGTTCTAGTAATCTTAAATATTCTTCATCTGTAACATTTTCATTAGCTCTCTTTAATATATATCTATCTTTGAATAGTTTTGTTCTAGATTCTTTATCTAATTGCTTACATACTGATTTTCTAACTTCTTTCAATGCATCTCCCATATGTTTAATAACATGAAATTTATCAATGCTACAGCATAATTATGTCCCTTTTTCAAAGCAAATTCATCTATTCCAAAGTATTCAATTCCATTATCTTGAACCTTTTTGTCTATTTCATTAATCAATTTATCAGAATATATATGGAAAGCTGATTTTATTTCTTGGTAACCTAATTCAAGTTGCTGACATACCTCATTAATACTAGTTTTAGCTACTTCTTTAGCAATAAATTCAATAAACCTATCGGTTTTTCTTTGATATTTATTAAGAAAAGGAATCCTAATTGGTATTCCTCTATGACCACAACAAGTACATCTTAATCTGATCTTTTCAACAATCAATATTACAGGCTTTCCATGAATAGGAATATCTTTTACTAAAAACTCTTTTTTATCATGAAGTCTATCGACTATGCTATCGCATTTAGGGCATTTCAAAGACTGTTTTATTGGTGATACTCTAATAAAAATTATGTTGTTATATTCCTCAGAACATTTAACATAAAATTGTGGTAAATCTATTGAATCTGTATTTTAATAAAAAACAATAACTTCCATTTATTGCTATGGCTATAGGATTTATAATAGGAACTGGAAGTTTATATTAGCTATATATATGTAAGAAAAGGTATATAATAAGTGCTAAAAGGTCGTTAATTTCATAGTATTGTTTTAAAATTATTAATTTAGGGATATAATTAATATATATTACTATTAAGGTGGTTAAAGGAGTGAAATTTGCTATGGAGAAACTTCGTTCTAATGATGTGTTTAAACCAGGAGCATTTCCTGAATATACATATATTTCAAGAGTATCATCAGAGTTAAAATACAGTTATGAGATTAGGTTACAGCAAGCATTAAATACAGCAGGATATCTTACATCAATTATTGGGCCTTCAAAAACAGGAAAAACTGTTTTATGCGAAAAGGTTATAGGTAAACACCAGCTAATTTCACTATCAGGCAGTGATTTTAAAAAATCCTATGATTTTTGGGTTGTTGTATCAAGAAAGGTAGGATTATCTCTTGAAGGAGAACATACAGAAAGTAATTCGTATGAAGGACAAGGAATAACAAGTAATACTGAAAAAAAATCAGTAACTATAAAAGAAAAATATGTATCAAGTAAAGACAGGGTAATTGATTATTTTAAAGAGAATAATTTAGTTTTAGTTCTTGATGATTTTCATTATGCACCAGAAGACTTACAATTTGATATAGCGTATCAATTAAAGGATGCAATAAGAAAAGAATTTAAAGCTATAGTTATATCTTTACCACATAGAGCAGATGATGCTATAAGAAAAAATGCGGATTTAAGTGGGAGGTTAAGTTTAATTAATATAGAACCATGGCAAGAATATGAGCTTAAAGAAATTGCTACTACGGGATTTAATAAATTAGGTGTAAATATATCAGATGAATTTGCATCAAAAATTGCATTAGAAAGTCTTACATCTCCACAATTGATGCAATCAATATGTTTAAATTTATCAACTCTTTTAAATATAGATAATGATAGTGTTAATCAAGTATTAAATGAATCAATAATAAAAGAAAGTTATGGGTTTACTACAATAAATCTACCTTATAAAGAAGTAGTAAAAAAATTAAAAGAGGGTCCGTCTACAAGAGGGCAAAAGAGGAAAAAATATGAACTAATTAACGGAGAAAATGCAGATGTTTATAGTATTTTACTAAAATCTATTGCTGAAAATCCTCCATTAATAAGTATTTCTTTAGAAGAAATAAAAAATAGAGTAGATAGATTAATAAAAAACTCTAGAGATAAGCTTGATAAAAATAAGATTAGAGATTCATTACAAAAACTTCAAGATATTATGATGACAAGTGCATCAATTTATCAAGTTTTTGAATGGAAAGATAATCAAGTATATATTCTCGATCCTTTATTTTTATTTTATTTAAGATGGGGAGTTTGTTAAGAATTCAAGATTTTAATATGAACGTAATCTTATAGGGGGAGGTGAAGATATGCCAATTATAAAAAATGGTAATAAGAAAGAAGAGATAGTTGAAGAAATAAAGAAACATATTGCAGCTGGAAATAGGATTATTAATAAGTTTAATTTAGATAGGGATACTATTAGTTTTAAAACTGGATTTAATACATGGAGAAATAATACTATAAAAAGCTTAAATGATATTTTCTCTGATAACTCTATATTAAATCAATTTTCAATGGAAACGGTAATTTTTATCAACAAGTTTTCCCAACAAAATACAATAAATACGTTAAATGAAGGTTTTGAAAAAGGAATGAACTTTTTAAAAATATTAAGATCTGATATATGCAAAGGACTTTATGATGAGGCAGAAAACCTAAATAAAGATGAAGCTATTGATAAAACTATAGCTTTAATAATTATAAGAAGAATTTTAAATAATTTCCATAAACATATTCAAGCCATGTATCAAGAAAAAGTTCATGGAAATGGTACTATAAAGCAAGAAGATTTGAGAAAAATTAGAATTGGAAATGAATATGACGTTCAAAGAATTCTATATTCTTTGATAAGACCAATTTTTCCAGAAGTAAGACTAGAGGTTTCTGATGATGCTGGATATAAATCTGTAAGGTATGATGTTATTCTTGAAGAATATAGCATAGTTATAGAAGTTAAATGTTCAAGAAAAAGTATGAGTGAACGCAATTTAACTGAGGAGTTAGGTTCAGATGCTTTTCATTATAAAGGGGAGTATTTATTTTTATTTATATTTGATAAAGAAAATATAATAAAAAATACAGATGCTTTTGAAAATGCGTATAAAAGAGAAAAAGGTAATTTTGATAAAGATATAGAAGCAATCGTAATTCAGCCTGTGACTATATAAGGGTTATAACTTTTTATACCAAATATGTTTATAAAAATCATATAAATATTAGCTACTATAAACGTGCAAAAATGCTAACAAATTTTTACAGTACAAATTTATACCTTACCTATGCAACTTTTAAAAGTTTTAAAATTTCTTATTTGATATTTATCAAGATTTAATTCCATCTTATTTTGACGAAAGAAAGTCTCTATTGTCCATCGACATTTATAACGTTGAAGCAACTCATTATCACTTAGATTGATATCGGTTGTTATAAATGCCTTCAGTGCATTATTATTATGAAAAGCATTCTTAGGATAACTTATTAGTATAGTTACACTCTTAAATCCATTGATTTTACCTTGATATCTGAAAATATAATAAGAATGCCCATTCACTGTAACAAGGTGAAATTGATCTTTGTCTATCATCTGGGCATATCCATTGATTTTCTGACTTAGTCTACAATCTTTTGGATATATAACACGATTAGTTTTTAGAGCCCCCACATATTGAAATCCATTTTTTAAAGAAGCTTTTATTATTTTTTCGGCACTGTACCAGCTATCAGCTAGAACATATCCCTGTCGGGGTGGTTTTGGTAATGATAAAATTGCTTTTATAGCAATCATAATTTTAGATATTTTATTGCCTTTAGAATCATATTGCTTTTTATCATAGAGCGGTAGCTCGTAAGGGATAGTTACATCTCCACATTGCAAAAGAACACCTACTATTTGATGACCATAAACTGTTTTATTCTTAGTATGAGATTGATGAAAACCACATAATTCCATTGGAGATTTAGCCCGTGACGAAGGTATAGTTTTCTCTGAAATAGTATCATCAATAATAACATAAATAGGTTCACCAGTAGTTCGTGATAAATCCCAAATTCTCTTGATAGCAAAATTTTGCATTGCTCTTAGAACATAATCCTTATTCCATGTACTCTTTGATAACTCTTAAGCCCCTAAGAACACTTGGACAATTGCTTTTGGAATAGATATAATAAAGAAAAGTGATTGGAGGTATTTTATGAAAGGTAAAAGTTATACAAAAGAATTAAAAGAATCAATACTAAATGAA
>NZ_JAPPRQ010000047.1 GCF_026719745.1 Clostridium sp. ZS2-4 | reverse complement strand
TTTTAAATTTGGTATATTATTCCAGCAGGCTCCGCCTAAAAGATTGGAAGTCGAAGGAATATTATAGATAATAATAACAGGTAATTATGTACAAATATAAGTTTTATATTTGTACGAAACTTAGGTAGTTAATAAAAAATGTGGATTAAAGTATCTAATCCACATTTTTTATTACAATTCTATATTTCTTTTTATATTCTAAGGATATTCGCCATTAAAGCATGCAAAACAAAACTTATCTTCTTTTCCTAATACTTTATGCAATCCTTGGAGACTTAAATAATAAAAACTGTCTGCTCCTAAAATCTCTCTTATTTCCTCTATGTTCATTGAAGATCCTATTATTTCTTTTTTATTAAAGGTATCTATTCCTAAAAAGCAAGGATGTTTTACAATAGGAGACGCTATAATAAAATGAACTTCTGTTGCACCTGCTTCTTTCAATGAATTTACTAATCTTTTACTGGTAGTTCCTCTTACCATAGAATCATCAACTACTATAACACGCTTATTTTTTATATTGGATTTAAGAGGCGTTAATTTTAGTGAAACATTCTTTTCTCTTAATTTTTGATAAGGAGCTATAAATGTTCTTCCTACATACTTATTTTTCACAAATCCTGTTCCATATGGTATTCCCGAAGCTTCTGCATAACCCATAGCAGCAGGAACCCCTGAATCTGGAACTCCAATTACTATATCAGCATCAACAGGATATTCTTTATATAACTGCTTTCCAGCTAAAACTCTTGATGAGTACACCTCTATTCCGTCAATAATACTGTCTTCTCTTGCAAAATAAATATATTCAAAAGCACAAGAAGCATATTTTTTTTCTTTTGAAAATTTAATTGACCTAATACCACTATTATCAATAACTATCATTTCTCCTGGTTCAACATCTCTTAAAAATTCTCCTCCTACAGCATTTAAAGCACAGCTTTCAGAACAGATAATATAACTATCATTTATTTTTCCTATACAGAGAGGTCTTATGCCTTTTGGGTCACGAATTCCTATAAGCTTATCTTTAGTTAAAATAACCAGAGCATAAGAACCTTTAACTTGTTTCACTGCATCACTTATAACTTCTTCAATAGTCTTTTTATTTTCTCTTGCAATGAGATTTAATATTACTTCTGAATCAGTAGTAGTATGAAAGTTACTGCCTTCTTTTTTCAAATTACTCTTTAATATGTTAGCGTTTACTATATTTCCATTATGTGCTATAGCAATTTCACCTAATTCACATTCTGTAAGCAGCGGCTGTGCATTTATAATACTGCTGTCTCCTGTTGTGGAATACCTTACATGTCCAATTCCTGATAATCCCTTCATTTGATTCAGAATTTTCTCGTTGAAAACCTGTGAAACTAATCCCATATCTTTATAAGAGGTTAATTTTTCTCCATCTGAAACAACTATTCCTGCACTTTCTTGACCCCTATGCTGCAAAGCATAGAGGCCGTAGTAAGTGAAAAGAGAAACATCTATTTTTTCTCTAGAAAACATTCCAAAAACTCCACATTCCTCTTTAAATTTATCATTCTCTTTATACATCTAGTCATCATCTCTTAAAATATTTATGTTCTTTCCACTCATTACTTTGTTCATATTTCTTACAGCACACATTTTTCCACACATAGTACATGTCTTCTCATCTTCTGGCTTAGAACTTTCTCTGTATTTCCTTGCTTTTTCAGGATCAATAGCAAGTTCAAACATCTTGTTCCAATCAAGATTTCTTCTTGCTTCACTCATTTCATTATCCCATTTTCTAGCGCCTTTGATTCCTTTTGCTATATCAGCAGCATGAGCAGCTATTTTAGTTGCTATAATTCCTTCTTTTACATCATCTAAATCTGGAAGTCTTAAATGTTCTGCTGGAGTTACATAACATAAAAAGTCTGCTCCATTTGATGCTGCAATAGCTCCTCCTATAGCACTTGTTATGTGGTCATATCCTGGTGCTACATCAGTAACTATAGGTCCTAATACATAGAAAGGTGCATCATAACATAATTTCTTTTCTAGAAGCATATTTGCTTTAATTTCATTTAAAGCCATATGTCCTGGTCCTTCTATCATAACTTGTACATTTCTTTCCCAAGCTCTTTTTGTAAGTTCTCCTAATGTCATAAGCTCTTTTATTTGGCTAGGATCTGTAGAATCCGCAATAGAACCTGGACGACAAGCATCTCCTAAGCTTATAGTTACATCGTATTTTTCACATATATCTAAAACCTTATCAAAATACTCATAAAATGGATTTTCTTTTCCATTTAGTTGCATCCAAGCAAACAGTAATGTTCCACCTCTTGAAACTAAGTTAGTAAGTCTTGGATTTCTTTTAAAAACTTCTGCTGTTTCTCTGTTTATACCAGCATGGATAGTCATGAAGTCTACTCCATCTTTTGCATGAGTTTCTACAACATTTAATAAATCTTCAGCAGTTAACTCTTTTAACTCTTTATCATAAAAGCCAACAGCATCATACATAGGTACTGTTCCAATCATACCTGGATACATATCTATCGTTCTTTGTCTAAACTCTTGAGTTTTACCAAAACAACTTAAATCCATTATAGCCTCAGCCTTCATATCAATAGCTAGTTTAACCTTCTCAAGTTCTTTTTCTATATCATTGCAATCCTTAGAAATTCCAAGGTTTACATTTATTTTAGTTCTAAGTCCTTTACCTACTCCTTCTGCATTTAAACTTTTATGATTTTTATTTGCAGGTATTGCAACTTTACCTCTTGCAACTAATTTCATTAATTCTTCAACTTTCATTCCTTCTTTTTCAGCTACTGTTTCTATTTCTTTTGTTACTATTCCTTTTCTTGCTGCGTCCATTTGTGTTGTATAGTTCATTTCATATTCCTCCTCATTTTTTATTTAGCAATTGTTTAAACAAAAAAGGGAAGCAAAATTTGCTTCCCTCATAAATACTTATATAAACTATGTAATCGTATAATTACATAATAAAAACACAACTTTATATAGCATAAAAATTGCGTTCTAATATACATAAAGTTCTTCCCTACGTTAGAATTAACTAAATCAGGTTATGAGGGTCAGAGCTAATCATCTCTATCTCAGCCTATTCATAGGCTCCCCTAGAAATATTCAATTTTAATCTATAAAAAGATTATAACACAATCTTCAAATATATCAAATTATTTTCGCAGCAATTTTTTATTTAATAAGAATAATCTCCTCCAACAGTTTAATATTCATAGAATGTACTAATAATTTTAGGAGAATGTTATATGATTCCAGTAAATATGTGGAGAGCTTATCCTAATTACTCTCCTTATACAAGTACTACTAACCTGTATAAAAAAATACAAAACTACATTATGGAAATACAAGGAGAAGGAAGTGCAAAATTCAAACCTGACACAGCTATTATATATACAGCAGTAGTTACTGAAAGTAAAGATGTGAAAAAAGCTGAAAAAGAAAATTCAATGATAACTAATCAAGTTATTAACGAACTAAAAAAACTTGGAATTAAAGAAGATGATATTGAGACAGTATCCTATAATATCAAAAAAACATATGACTATGTTGATGGTAAACAAATTTTCAAATCCTATGAAGTAAAAAATGAACTAAAAATTACTGTAAAAGATTTAGGAAAAGTAGGAGAAGTAATTGACACATCTGTTGAAAATGGAGCTAATGTAATCGAAAAAGTTACTTTTACAACTTTAAATCCTGAAATCTATTATAGAAAAGCTTTAAATTTAGCTGTGAAAAATGCTGTAAAAAAATCACTAGACATTGGTAGAACATTAAATATTCAAGTAAACAGAATTCCAATTGAAATAAAAGAAGAAAGCTATATTGATAAATTAAGTTTAGAATCTTCTCCTTATGCTGGTTCTTTATCAGCACCCAAAACTACTCCAATACTGCCAAAAGAGTTAGAAATCAAAGCAAGGGTTAAAGTTATTTTTGGGTATGAATAAAAACTTAACCTCTCCCGTATTTAACTACGGGAGATTATTTTACATATTAATTTATCTTGATGCTTTATCAATTATTTCTATATAATTTTTTATATTAGCATCTTCATAAGGTACTCCATCATACCATGCTTTGTTTGAAACAGATTTATTTCCAAAGTATCGTGCCTTAAGAATCAACTCAGGTCTATACTCAAAATGTAATATATCAAACTTTCCCCATTTTCCTCCCCAAATAAAATTATTCTTCTCAAAAATCTGTACAATCTCCCGTGGATAACCGGCTAATCTCTTTTCCCCTGCTTCTCTTGAAGTCCACTTCCAATAATCATGCTTATTACTTGCAAGGTCTATTGCAGTTCCAAAAGAGTGAGGACTTAACCTATTGGTACCTGCAATTAAACGATAGTTAAAAGTACCACTTGTAGGAAATACACAAGAACCTATATCTCTGCGATTTTGTGCTAGGGGTGAAAGTTCTCTCATAACTTTCTTTAAAGAATCTGCAGCCTTATTATTACCGTTAAATATGCAATGACATCCTCCTATATTTACAGGTATAAGATTTGATTGTACTTGTGCTTTCGATCCACCATATACTTCTTTTAGTAAAGTATAATGTCTAGTACGTCCAGGATTATAATCCTTTTCCATTATTTTTTTTATATCTGTAAGAGGATATGCCTGTTCCATAACATCCTGCAAATCTGGATTATTTAGCTTTTGTTCAGAGTTCTTTGCCTTTTTATCATCATAAAGAATTTTTCTTTCGGATTTCATTATTACATATACCCTACCATCTTCCTTGCGCTCTACACCAGTAACATACTCTGGATAAGCCATCATCAAGCATAAAATATCTCGCTTCATTGTTACATCATAAGTAACCTCATTAGTTTCTTCATAAGCTAAAGCAATATTTTGCATTGGTTGTTTTACCACCACTCCTGCAGTAATGAAAAAATATATACACATTATACAAACAGTCATTTTCTTCATAACATATTCAATCCCTTCCTAAACTATATCCATATGATTAGTATGCGTAAATATATAGATTTTACTAAATGAATTCTCTATATTTTCTAAAGTTAGTATCTTAAAAATAAAATTTTTATTGTATATAATATTTTTTATTTTTATGTACAAAATATATATAGTTTAAAAATTTTTTAAGGAGTGATTAAATTATGAGTGAAAAAAAAACTGAGGAAAGATCCAGTGTATGGGGTTATATAATTAGATTTGTATTAATTTCTATTATATTGGGTATCACTTCAGCTTTAACCCCTGGTTTCACTATTACAGGATTATGGTCATTTATATTGGCAGCAATTGTAATAACCTTAATAGATTACTTTGTTGAAAAGGCTATGGGTGTTGATGCATCACCCTTTGGAAAAGGAGTAAAAGGATTTGTAATTGCCGCTATAATATTATATATAACACAATTTTTAGTACCAAATATGAGAGTATCTATTTTAGGTGCAGTAATAGCAGCATTGGTTATTGGAATATTAGATGCCATAATACCAGGTAGAGCTATGTAATCTTAACTTTTAAATTATGGAAAATTAGGGCTGTTGACATATTGTCAACAGCCCTAATTATAATTTTTATAAATCTTCATCCAAGTTAAGCTTTTTTCTTAAATACTCTTAGCCTGTAAGCATTCACAGCTGTTTTCCCTAGCTTATCCATCAATTGATAGTTTGCATAAGCTCCAACTACAGCTCCTATACCTGGAATCAGCTGCAACATCTTTGCTAAATCCATGTAGTCTCTATATTCCTGCTGAAAAATTCTCCAGTCAAATGAATCTAAATCACTGGGCAATTCTTTAACATGTTCATCCCATTTTAAAATTTTTTCATAAACTTCAATTCTTTTTTCATCACTTGAAAAAGCCAGTAAAAAAATATATAAAATATATACTCTTTCTTTATAATCTTTTACATTAAATCCGTATAAACTAGCTGTATCAAATAAAAATTTCATTTTCAGACTTAATAGAAGAGGAAAATCTGCAAGTCCTAGTAGAATTCCACCAGCTCCTGTTCCTGCACCACTAGCAGCAGCAGTTTTTTTATAGAAATTTAACTTCTCCATTACTAAAGTTTCTCGTTTCTCCAAAGATTCGTTAATCATTGGTTGTTTTGTAGTGAATTTTGACCCACTCAATACCACTTTAACCATGTTCTTAATCGCCTCAGTAATTACCACATGAACCTTATCTGGAATCAAGTTATTTGCTTTTGTTTGTAATCCTTTAGTTATACGACTAGTAAAAGAAGGCTTTTTATTCATCCTTTTCTGCCATACTTTCAACTCCTGTAATGCTTTTTTTTCGTAAGTATTCATATTTACACCTCACAAAACTTTAATTTACCGCCAAAAAAGTAATAGTAAAAATAGTACCTTCATTTTTTTTACTTTTCACTTCAATCATTCCACCATGACCTTCAACTATAGACTTTGAAAGAGCTAATCCAATTCCAACAGACTCTGTTTTTTTCCGTGTTTTACCTTTATAAAATCTTTTAAAAATATGTGGTATTTCCTCTTTTGGAATTCCCTCTCCGCTATCTTTAACAATTATTCTAATACACACTGGAGTTCTCTCTGTAAAAACTTCTACATTTCCTTCCGATTCAGTATGCTCTATAGCATTTTTAATTAAATTTATAACTCCTTCACTAAGCCAATTAGCATCATGCTTCATCATGATTTGTTTTTCTTTTGTACAAAAGCTAAGATTTATTTTTTCATTTTCTGCCTTCGCCATAAGTGTTAAAACAGCCTCTTCCACTGTATTATTTATATTACAATTATTTTTTTCAAATTTTATTACTCCTGCATCTAATTTTGCAAGTTGAAGCAAGCTTTTTATAAGCCACTCAATTCTACTCAATTGTTTTCTGCTATTTTCTAAAAAATCTCTTCTTTTATATTCATCTATTTTTCTATTTAAAAGTATATCATTATATATTATCAACGATGATATTGGTGTTTTAAGTTGATGTGAAATATCTGATAATATATCCGTTAAGAACTTCTTCTCTTTTTGAACTTCTAAAAAATTGTTCTTCATAATTACTCTCATCCTATTAAAAGAATGTGCAAGCTTTGCAAATACACCTTCTGCATTTTCATAAATGCCTATATCAAATTTAGAATCCGATATATTTTGTGCTGCTAATATAAGGCTTTCTATTCTTCTATAAATCTTTATATGTTCAATAGAATTTATCAATAATACAATAATAAAAAAAATAGTAAAACAACTTAGTATACCTTCTAATGCCATATTAAAACTATTATACATTGATGGTATAAAATTCATTTCTATATTTTCACTAAATCCATAATCTTTTAATACCCTCTCACCCTCTTGTATATTTTTTTCATTAGCTCCCTTTGTTATTATTGGAATTATTTCTCCACTCAATTCAGGATGATTTTTACTGATTTCCCCTATTATAGCTATATTACTTTTCACATAATTAACTTTAATTTTTTCGTAACTTATATTTATAATAAAAAAAGATGCTATTAACGTTATACAAGCTAAAATCAATATACTGAATGAACTCTGTTTTAGTTCTGGATTGCTAAAATAATTGCTCATACCTTACTGCTCCTTCTCAACATCTACATTCCACTCATATCCAAGCCCTCTTTTAGTTTTTATATACACAGGCTTGGAAGAATCCTCTTCTATCTTTTCTCTAATTCTTTTTACATATACTGAAAGAGTATTAGTATCAAAATAAGCTCCTTCACCTTCAATTAATTTATCTAATATTTCTTCCCTACTCATTAATTTTTTAGGGTTTGTCATAAATATTGAAAGAAGCTTGTATTCTTGTGTAGATAGGAGTATGTCTTTTCCATTTTTTTGAACTGTTGCTCTTTCTGTATTTAAAATTATATCCTTACATCTTAATATTTTTTCTTTATGATTTTCTACATGAAATCTTCTTAAGTTAGCTTTAATTCTTGAAATAAGTTCTTTCACTTTAAAAGGTTTTGTTATATAATCATCTGCACCTATATCCAAACCTAAAACAATATTTACCTCATCATCACAGGCTGTTAAAAATATTATTGGAACTTCACTTTTGCTTCTTATATATTTACATGCATCATATCCACTTCC
Source organism: Clostridium sp. ZS2-4 (assembly GCF_026719745.1). Lineage (GTDB taxonomy): Bacteria > Bacillota > Clostridia > Clostridiales > Clostridiaceae > Clostridium_H. The sequence goes on along the minus strand of NZ_JAPPRQ010000047.1, from coordinate 15,361 downwards.
ATCTGGAAGCATTACATCTAATATAACTATATCAAACTTTTCTTCATCAAAAGTTTTCAAAGCTTCTTTTACATATTCACATCTAGTAACATCATATCCTTCATCTACAAGAGTAAACTCAATTCCTAAAGCTAATCCTTCATCATCTTCCAAAAGCAATATTCTACTCAAACTCTATACCTCTCTTTCTATATAAATAACCCCTTAAAGTATATTTAACACATTTTTCCACGCATGTCTACTTTAAGGGGTTTATATATTTATTTATTATTACTTATAACTTTACTCTTACGCATCCAACCTTATCACGTCAATAACATTTTCTTTTTTAATTTTATTTAGAGGTTTGATTACTGATAGAAGTCCTATAGTTACTGCTGCTAAAGTTGCTATTCCTATAGTATCCCAAGGTATTCCCCATTTAAAACTTTTTATGTTTCTAAAAGAAGAGCTCAACATATATGAAAGACCTGTTCCAATAATTCCTCCATAGAAACATCCATATAAACCATAAAGAATTCCTTCTGTTAAAACCATCGTTCTAATATTTTTATAAGTCATTCCAAGTGCACTTAAAGAAGCTATCTCTTTCTTTCTCAAAATCAAGTTAGTTGTTATAGTATTTATAATATTAACTGCTCCAATTAATCCTATTACAACTACAAAACCATACATCAATATCTTCAATTGAAGCATACTTTGTTGAAGTTCTTCACCTTTTTTTACCATATTAATAACCTTTACTCCACTGCTATCACCTAATGGTTGAATCCATTTTTCAAATTCATTTTCCTGTCCTTCATTTTTTAATACAATTTCAGCAGTCTTTACAGGTATATCTTCTATATTTTTACCTGATATATTTTTTATAACTTCCTGTGTAGCTATTATTTTTAAATCTGTTGATTTAAAGTTATCACTATATGGGGCATCATCTACTATTGCAGCTACCTTTACTTTTACCATATCTTCTTTTGATTTTTTTTTCATGTTATTTAAGTTTTCATTATTGTTATTATTATAATCCTTATCCTCTATTGACTTTCTATAGAAAATATTTTTATTAACATAGAAGCTGTCTCCAACTTTCAAAGTAGTAATAGGACCTTCATAATATTTACCATTTGCTTTTAGCAAATTATTTTTTACTAATATTACTCCATTTTCTTTAGCCATTTTTTCTGTATCAATTTTTCCATCTTTAAGATACCCTATACTTCCCTTTAATTTTGATTCATTATAGATATCAAAGCTCATATCTAAGGACAGCATATCTTCTCCTTGAAAATTTATTTTTTGATACAAATCAGGCATAAGATTTGCTGCTTCCTTATCCTTTTCATTATTTAAAATTGATGCTCTTGAAGCATAATTTCCATAAGATACAATGACATTTTTTACATTATTATTGTTTTTTATCTTATTAACTATATCTTTGGTTAAAGAACTTTTACCATTTTTATCTATAATACCCACGGTTACAAAATGAGTTTTATAACTTTCCGAATTTTGATTAGTAAAATTCTTACTCATATTTATAAATGAAGAAAAAGTTATAAATATGGCAACACTTATCATTATTGAAAATACAGTAATATTAAATCTTTTCTTATTCCTTTTTATGTTCTTAAAAGCCATTAAACTGTTTATGCTTAAGAATCTTTTTGCTATTTTACCTCTACTTTTCTTTATTTTTTCTTTTGTTATTGATGTTCTACTGCTAATAGCAGTTAAAGGAGATACTTTCCCTGCAAATCTTGCTGGAATCAATGCTGATATATATATTGAGATTAATCCAACTACCGCACTAATAATTAGTATATAGTACGATATAATAACATCAAATTGTGAAAAAATAGAATTTGACATCATTCTAAATATTTTACCTACTGTAAATATTGCAAATACCCCAGAAAGTATTCCAAGAGGCACACCAATTAAACTTATTATAGTAGCTTCTCTTAAAACTATTTTTCTAATTTGTTTTGGAGTTGCACCTACTGCTCTTAAAAGGCCATACTGTTTTATTCTTTCAATAACACTTATTTGGAAAGAATTGTATATAACAGCTATAGTTGCTATAACTGCAATTCCTATAACAATTGCTGCAATTGTGTTCAAGTCATTATTGACCTTTTTATTTTCTCCTTCTCCCATGTAAGTTAGTACCATACCATTGGTATCAACATTTTTAAAAGAAGATTTTAATTCAGTAACTGTTGCTGATATGTGCGCTTTTTTTGATATAGTAACATATATAGTGGATTTGCTTACATCAAATTTATTGCTATAAATCATTCCTAAAGATTTTCCTATAAATTGGTTACCCATATCACTTTGAATTAATCCTGTTATTTTAAAATTCTTTGTTTCACCACTGCCAAGCTTTAATTTTATATTTTCTCCTATTTTAGGGTTATTAGGTATATAATTAAGTATCCACGGTTCTAATGCTATTTCTTCTTCTGTATTTGGAAATCTTCCTTTTACTACTTTATATGGCAAAAGTTCTAAAGCATTTTTATCATATTTTTTAATTTCTATCCCCTTTGAATTTCTAAGCTTCACAGTATCATAATTTTGCATAAGTCCTATTATATCGATTTTAGGATTATTTTTTAACTTCTCATAAGCATTTTTATCATTTTTAGACATTCGTACATGAAAAGAACCTTTTTGTCTGATTTCATCCTGAAGAAAAGTATTCTGCATACATTTCATAAATAAACCTATTGATGTAATCAATGCTACTGAAAGTATTACTCCACAAATGGTAAGTATAGTTCTTTTTTTGTTTTTCTTTAAATATTTATTTGTTATGTCTTTATAACTTTTCATAATTCTTCCTCCTACTATCCTATTCTCTCCTCACATTTTATTCTCTCATCATTCTTCACTTCTCCATCACTTATAGTTATTACCCTATCTGCTTGCTCTGCTATACTAAGGTCATGAGTTATAATTATAAGTGTTTGATTATATTTTCTAGAAGATATTCTTAGAAGTTCTATAACTTCCTTACTGTTTTTACTATCTAAATTTCCTGTAGGTTCGTCTGCAAGAATTATTGAAGGCTTATTTATTAAGGCCCTGCCAATAGATACTCTTTGCTGCTGACCTCCTGATAATTCTGATGGAAGATGACTTCTTCTCTCTTTAAGTCCAAGCATATCTATTACTTCTGTTAAATATTTTTTATCTACTTTTTCTCTGTCTAATAGTGCAGGCAAAGAAATATTTTCTTCTACATCTAGTACTGGTATCAAATTAAAAAACTGAAATACAAATCCAACATTTCTTCTTCTGAAAATAGCTAATTTTTCTTCATTTAATCTATATACATCTTCGCCATCTAAATAAATTTTTCCTGAAGTTGGTCTATCTAATCCTCCAAGCATATGAAGGAGTGTACTCTTTCCAGAGCCTGATGCTCCAACTATAACAACAAATTCTCCTCTCTCAATAGAAAATGATACATTTTTTAGTGCTTCCACCTTATTGTTACCCTCTCCATAAATCTTTGATAAATTTTCAACCTTTAATATTTCCATATCTATACCTCCATTTAAAAATTCAAAGTTCAAATATATAAGTTTAAATATAATTTAAAACTCTACATAAGTAGCTGCAGCATAAATTGATATTTATTATTTTCACTTTAAACTTTATCTTTAAATACTATGGTTTTATTATATTTTCTTAGCATCTTTATAACAATAACTGCTATCTTACATTTGAAAAGGTAAATCTTACAACTCTGTAAGATAAAAATAAAACTTCCTAAGTTCTAAAATTCTTTAATTCTTAGGAAGTTCTATTCTTTAATTTATATATTTTAAATGGCTCTACTTTTATAATTATTTTCAGCACATCTAATTTCTACTCTATTCAATTTAAACAATCTTTCCATCTTTAAATTCTGGCACCATATCTATAATGTCTTTCTGACAGCAGTATTCTAAATCTTTTTCCAATCCTAACTTTATAAGAGTATTATAGTGCTTTGCTTTTTTTATAAAACTTAAAATATCTTGATTTTGCTCATATATATAGTGAGCAGTTACAGCAATATCAGACAATTTCACAGCTGCTAATTTGATAATACAATCAACAATATATCCACTGCATATAAAATCATCTATAGAAAATTCTCCATAAGTACCTGCATTTATTACAACTACATCATTATTCAACTCTACGGCTCTCTTAGCTACTGCTTCTGCATTTATTAATGCTCCTATAAGCATACTTCTTGCGGAAACTGCTTTATTTATTGCCTTTGTTCCATTAGTAGTAGTCATAACTAAAATTTTATCTTTTGCAATATCTTCTTTATATTCTAGAGGAGAATTTGAGAAATCAAAGCCTTCTATTTTAATAGCATTTCTTTCTCCTCCTAAAACATAATTTTCTCTATTATCTTTCACAATAGCTTTAGCCTCTTCAATATCTACCACAGGAATAACTTCTCTGCAGCCATTTTTTAATGCTGTTACAATTACAGATGTAGCTCTAAGCATGTCTACTATAATTACAGTTTTATCTTTAATTTTTTCTTCCTTTATATCCTCATTTGAAATAATTATATCTATTTTCATATGACATATCCCTCATTTCCTAATAAGATAAATTATTGTTTTAATTAATCATTTAAATCCTTTCTCATAACCTCTTATATCTAATATAAATTTATATTAAAAAATAAGTTGTATTTAGTAATACAACTTATTTTAAATATAAAAATTGTCTAGTTAAAAGTAATTATATTCTATAAAATTCCTCAAAACATTTAGCAGCATAATAATGATCCATTACTCCACAAAGTTCTCTGATTGAGTGCATTGCAAGCAGTGGAGTTCCTATATCAACTGAACGAATATTTAAATGAGTTGAAGAAATTGGTCCTATTGTTGAACCGCCTCTCTCATCTGAGCGATTAACAAATCTCTGCACAGGTACTCCTGCTTTTTTACATACAGCTTCAAAAACAGCTGAAGAATTGCTGTCTGAAGTATAACTCTGGCTGGCAGCTATTTTTATGGCAGGTCCCTTATTTATCATAGGTCTGCTAGTTGGATCACTTTTTTCTCCCTTATTTGGATGAACTGCATGAGCCGAATCTGATGAAATAATAAATGATTTTGAAAGTGCTCTAAAGAAATTCTCTCTATCTCCACCTAGTGATAAAACTATTCTTTCCAATATATTTGAAAGCATATTTGAGTCTGCTCCCTGTTTAGTTGAACTTCCTACTTCTTCATTGTCAAAGCATACTAAAACATTAGTAGTATTTGAAACTTTTGCATTAATTAATGCTGAAAGCCCTGCATGAACTGCTTCTAAATCATCTAGTCTACCACATGATACGAGCTCATCATTTAACCCAATAATACTTCCCTTTTCATACTCATAAAGGAATAAATCAAAATCTAATATATCTTCATTCTTTACATTTAATTCTTTAGCAATAACCTTTAAAAGATAATTATTCTTTTCAAATTTTTCATTTACTAAAGATACCAATGGTAATGTATCAACTTGTTTATTCAGTTCAATTCCCTGATTAACATTTCTATTCATATGTATTGCAAGGTTTGGAATTATCATTATTGGCTTCTTTATATTTACAAGTTTTGTTTCTGGGAACAATATATTTTTTCCCTTTAAAGTAACTCTTCCTGCTAAAGATAGCGGTCTGTCAAGCCAAGTATTAAGTATTGGTCCTCCATAAACTTCAGTATTCAATTTAAAATATGAACCTTCTGATACCATCTCACAATTTGGTTTAACTCTAAAGCATGGTGAATCCGTATGTGCTCCTACTATCTTAAATCCATTTTCTTCAATTTCACCTTTTCCAACCACAAAAGCAGTTACAGCTGAATCATTTTTAGTTACAAAATATTTTCCTTGCTTTTCTATATTCCACTTTTGGTCTTCTTTTAATTCTTTAAAACCATTTTTTTCTAATTCTTTCTTCACATTTTCCACAGCATGAAAAGCAGTTGGGCTTTCATATATAAAATCTATAAGTTCTTCTGCAAATTTTAGTTCCTTACTCATATTGCAACCTCCAATAAAACTTTTTTTAAACTCTATAAATTAGTATACCAAAGATCAAAATTATTTTCATAAAAATGTATTTACTGCAAAATTAAAATAAAAGTTCCGATAAATTTTATCGAAACTTTTACTTTCACTTTTATTTTTAAGCAGCTTCTTTTTCACTTTCTTCAGACATGCCTTTTTTTAATAACTCAACATAATCTATAGAATTTTTCTCATTAACTTCTGGCATAGCTTCAATATTAACTTTCTCATTTATGTTGTATGCATCACCTGAAAATTTAATTACAAATGTATATTGAGACTTGCTGTCAGCGCCTTGAAGTTTTCCTGCATCTACAGTAAATTTAATACTTCCAGTTTGATATGATATATATCCATCTTTATTTACTCCAAAGTCAAATACTACTTCATATTTAACTGATTTATTCAATTCTTCTAGCATAACTACAAGTTGATTTAATCCTTCATCGACTTCTTTTTCCATTTCTTTCAGCTCTTCAGCACTAACTTCTTGATTTTGCATCTCTGCTCCCAAGTTTATTGAGAATTTAACATAATCTTTTATAATCTTGTTCATTTCTTTATCTTGTAAAGCAAATTTTATTACTTCAGTTAGTTTTTCATTATCTAATTTAATTTGATAAAGATCAACATTTTCTTTTGTATTACCTACAGTTACAGCTTGTTTATCTTTTCTTGTAACAAGATTAAATTTAGCATCAGCTGCTCTTAGAAAATCTACCATAGCTCCTTGCATTTTATTACCAAACTTCATAGAAGACTCCATTATTTTTTCATAATCTGCGTTTTGAGCTAATTCTTTAGTAAGTTTTTCTGAATCATATACAAAATAATCTTTTCCTTTTAATTCAGGTGAAAAAGCCTTTATAGCTTCTGGAATAGTAATTACATATTTCATCTTTTGATCTTTACCTTCCATATTCATATCAATCCATGCACTCATTTTATAAATTTGGTTCATAAAAGAAAGATTAAAATCACTCTTAGTAGAAATCTGAGTGTTTTTTCCATTACCAACGAATTTTGATTTTCCATCAATTTTTATACCATTTATAATCTGCATTATTGGTGCAAAGTTTTGTATTTCTTCTTGTGTTAAGTTTTTTCCCTCCATATTAAGATCAACTTTTATATTTGACTCACATGAAGTAACTTTACTTGTTTTATCAAAAGCCACCATTAGTTCGTCTACTGGTGAAATCTTCTTGTCCATATTTTTATATATGTTATATTCTAAAGCTTTATTATATATGGTTCTAAGATTTGTATCTTCAATTTCTGCTACCATTTTTCTAGCTTCTTTTATATTTTCTTCGTTTAAGTCCTTAATAGCTTTTTGAACAGCTGCTTTAACATTCTTTTTTTGTTCCTTGCTTTCAACCTTTACACTATCTTTTGTAACAGCAGATGCTCTAGCAGGCATAAAACTAATGCCAGTAGATAAAACCGCTGCTGCCAGTATCATAGAAATGCTTTTTTTATTTTTCATTTCTTTCCCTCCTATATTTTCTTCAATTACGTACATATATATATTAAACCAATTTATGTATCATAACAATATTGTTAAGAAAAATTTAAGTTTTTGTTAACAATATATATAAGTTACAACAAATACTATTCATTGTATTAAAACTTCCGTGAAACTTTTGTATAAATTTACAAACGTTTAATCCTAAACAAAATATTATGATATAATATCATTTAACAAACATTCTAATTTGGAGGTTGCAAAATGTTATCAAAATTTCTAGTAGCGAAATTTGTGAAAAACCATGAAAATGTAGGCCACCATAAAGTACGAGAATCCTATGGATATTTGGGCGGTATCGTTGGCATAATAGTTAATTTTATTCTATTTTTAATTAAATTATCTGTAGGTTTATTGGTTAAAAGTATTGCAGTAACAGCAGATGCCTTTAATAACCTGTCAGACGTTTTATCTTCTATTATAACTATTGCTGGATTTAAATTAGCCTCGAAACCAGCAGATGAGGAACATCCCTTTGGTCATGGAAGAATAGAATATATATCTGGATTGATTGTTGCTTTTATGGTTATGTTGGTAGGATTTCAATTTACTAAATCATCCTTTGATAGAATAACTAATCCTGAAAAAATAAATTTTCAACTTCTACCATTCATTTTACTAGTAGTTTCAATTGGTGCAAAAGTATGGCTCAGTATATTCAATAAGTATATAGGCAGAAAAATTAAATCCTCTGCTCTTGAAGCTTCTTCCCTGGATGCTTTAAGTGATGTTATTTCTTCAAGTACTGTAGTTTTATCCTTATTACTCTCTAAATGGATAACCTTCCCTATTGATGGATATGTAGGTATAGTAGTGTCTTTATTTATTTTGTATTCTGGATATTCCTTAGTAAAAGAAACTATTAATCCTCTTTTAGGAGAAGCACCTGACCCTGAGTTTGTTAAAGAACTTAAGCAGGAAGTATTAAAATATGAAAGCATAATCGGAGTTCATGATTTGATTATTCACAATTATGGACCTGGAAAAGGAATGGCATCTATTCATGCTGAAGTTCCTTGTGACATGTCAATAGTTCAAATTCATGAAATAATTGATAGAGCCGAAAATGAGATTTCCAAGAAACTTAATATATTTTTAGTAATACACATGGACCCTATAAATACTGATGATAAGGAAATCAGCCATGCTAGAAGTGAGGTTGGTAAAATTTTAAAAAATTTTGAACAAGTTAAATCCTTTCATGACTTTAGAATTGTAGGAGAATGTGAACATAAAAATTTAATTTTTGATGTGGTAATTGACTTTAGTTCAAAATTTACTCATGAAGATGAAGAAAAACTTAAATCCAACATAGATAAAGAAATTAAAAAGCTTCATCCTAAATATAATGCTCTTGTTGCTATTGACAGAGAATATGCTTAAAAATTCAATAACCCAAGATATAAAACTAGAATTTTTATGTCTTGGGTTATTCTTCATTTACAATACATAGATTAAGTATATATAAATTAATCCAAATAGAGTTGAAAAAAGTAATTATTTTTCTATAAGTTAAAATTCACAGTAAATTTGTTATTGAATATCTTAACAGTATAAGTAACTATGCTGGAGGTTCTTATGTATACAAGTAATATGTATTATAAAATTAATAATTTAGTTTTTGCAGGAGGTGGAGTATTAGGAATAGCATATCTAGGAGTATTAGATTTTTTATATAATCATGGCATATTACAAAACATAAAAAGAACAGCTGGAACATCAGCTGGAGCAATAACCGCATGTCTAACTAGCTTTTCTTTACCATTTGATGAAATGAAAAAAATAGCTGATACAATAGATTACAGAAAAATTCCACAAAAAGGTAATCAACCTGATTTAAAAAGAATTTCTACTGTTCTAAAAAAAGAAATGGAAGAAATATTTGAAGATATTGATTGTATGTACAGGTTAATTAAAAATTTCGGCTGGTATTCCAGTGAATATTTCTACCAATGGATAAAAGAACAAATAGCATCTCAATTCGATAGTTCTAAAAAACTACCGCCCTATACCTTTGAAGATTTTAAAAATCCCTACCTTCACAAAAAACAAAAAACATTTTTAGATTTATATATTATTGGTACAGATATATCTACCACTTCTTCAAAAGTATTTTCTTATGAAACAACTCCTCATATGGAGGTAGCTGAAGCCGTTAGAATTTCTATGTCTATACCTATTTTTTTCGAATCAATAAAAATTAATGAAGATAAAACGCCTAAAAAATCAATGCCTCATATATTTTCAGATGGTGGAGTTATGAGAAATTATCCTATAAATCTATTCGATTCTAATTATTTTATGGATATGATTATTGATGGCGTAAATCTTCAAACATTGGGAATAAAATTTAAAAGCAAAATAAAATATAGTGAAATAAATAATTTTATGGATTATATAGAAAATTTACTTAAATCATTTATGAGAATTCAACAGGATATATATAATAATAGTGCAATAGATAAATTAAGATCTATTGAAATATATACAAAAGACATATCTTTTAGAGATTTTAATATAAGCCCAAACGATGAAAAATATAATTTCTTATATAGTCAAGGCTATAAGGCTGCTGAAAATTATTTTCAGAATAAAATATTTTCACCTGGATTATACTAAGTTAATATGTTTTTTTAAGAACTATAACGTTATCATTACTTCTATATTGGTTTAATTCCATCTCCTTTAAATTAATTGGTAGTATCTTTTTTATTTCCAAGTCAAAATCAAACAAGTAGTTTCCTCCTTAAATTCTGCATATCCTATGTAGTTAGTAATACTATAATTTAATACTCGTAAGATTAATACGTTATATTTATACTAACATGATTAGGAACTACTCCCTCAATTTCATTAACTATTTCACACAACATTTGTTTCAATTCATCATAAACAAAGGCTCTTTCTCTACTTGTAAATTAACTAATTTAAAAATAGTGTTATTATCTAGTCCAATAACATTTGCTATGCCCGCCTTAAGGTAGACAGATAAAAAAATAAAAATCTGTTATCCCCAAAAATCAAACGGCTAAAGCCCAATGGAATTTAGGGCTTTAGCCGCTTAAATTAATTTTTATTTTACTCTATTTCAATGACTGTAAACATTGAAAAACTTATTTTAAAACTTCCCTTATTTCATCTTCCATTAAAAATGTATAATCCATAAACATATTTTTATTTCTTCAGCATCAGGCTGAACTTTTTCTATATGATTCCATTCATTTACTATTTCTTTTGTAATCATGGTAATATCATCCTTTTCCTATTTATATTATTTAATTATTCTATCTAATTCATTTATGATAATATCTCTTTTAATAAATCTGAAAATAAAATTTCTTTATCTTTAATTTCAAGTAAATTTAATTTTTCTGCTTCTGCTAACCATTTTTTAATTTGAGTAAGCATATGCTTTGTATCATTTATCCAATTTTCTTTATCTTTTAAGCGTTCTTCTGTTTTTTTATTCATTTCCTCTTTCTTCTTTGTTAAAAATTCATTTAAATCTGTCATAGATACCCAACCTCTATTTTGATTTCATTACTAGAGTATACATTTTCTTTGGTTATATTACATATTAACTACCTTAGAAATAAACTCAACTTCATTATTAATTATTATATATGGAGCATATTCTTTATAGCTATCTAAATCATTTAAAGTTACTATTTGTATCCCCTGTTCTAATGTTGTTAATGTTAAGTATTTTGATAATGATGCTAATCTTTGTCCTTGTTCTGCTTCTAATACTAAACTTCCTTCTTTATCAAATTTCTTTGCCACTAGATAGCACATAGTCTAATACCTCCTTAAATTCTTCTTCACTTTTAATTTCATTATTATCATATTTCTTTCTTAATAAAACACCTATACTATTATCCTTTGTATGCTTATATAAATGTATGTGCAACCAATCGTTTAATTTTCTATCCATCTCAGAATTAACTTGTATTTCAATTGGATAATGTCTATTACTCTTTTGATAATATAAATGAATTCCCCTATACCCATCATCTTGTACTTTTCCATTTCTCATATCTGCAACTCTAAATATATCTAAATTTTGCTTTAAAATCTCATCATAATCTGAAACAATTATTCTTATTCCTAATAAATCATTATAACATTTATTAACTTCAATACTGGGATAATATTTATTATATTTTAATATACACATATCTTAAATTCCTAAATTCTTTATTTCTATTAGTAAACTTTTCATTTGTTTTTAAATATAATATAANGCTGCAAGAAGAATAATATGTATCAAAGGTGGTCCTGGAACAGGAAAATCTTCTCTAATGAAAAAAGTTGGACAATACTTTAATGAAAAAGGCTATGATATAGAATATCATCACTGTTCTTCTGATAATACTTCCTTAGATGGAGTGGTTATTAAAGAGTTAAATATAGCTTTACTTGATGGAACCGCACCACATGTAGTTGTCTCATTAACACACAATGGTACCTACTTACTTTAATAATATATAGGTACCATTTATTATTCTTTATCTAAATTTAATTCTCTCATTAAATTTTCTAAAGGAACTAACTTTTCTTTTGAAGTTTTATATTCTTTACATATTTTTATTTCTTCAGCATCAGGCTGAACTTCTTGTATGTGATCCCATTCATTTTCTTTTGTAATCATTATAATATCATCCTTTTTTATTTAAACTATTTCTAATTATAAATCAAACTATATTTTGGAGTTTATATAAAAATTGAGAAAGTCTTTCATGTGCTATATAAGGCTCTAAAGCAAGTGGTTTTCTATCTTTCTTACCATGTGCCACCCAGTTTCTGTACCTATAAACTTGCTTTACATCACCTATGATTTGAGGATTTATTACTGATTTAAATAAATCTAAAATATCTCCAAAATGCCACCTATCAGCATTCTTAAAAGCATACTTAGACATCTGATAGAATAAAGTGTTTTCAGTATTGCCTACATTTTCTTCAACAATTTTAACTGTAAAATCTAAAACCAACTGTTCAAAAGAAGCTACAAGGGATAGAATAGTTAAATCATTCAACTCATTTTCTGCAACTAACAAATTTTCTTTAATTTCTCTTGGTTCTTTTGAACCGATAACTGTATTTGCAGGAATATTCTGAGGTGATGAATTTAAGATTTCTAAAACCACATGCTGGCTATCCATTGCAATTTCATACCAATTAATTATTCTATCTAATTCATTCATGACAACATCTCTTTTAATAAATCTGAAAATAAATTTTCATTTAATTCTTCATAATTATTTTTATTCTTATAAGCCCACTTATTTTCTGTAGTTAAAATCAAGATACATCTCTTTGTTTCTGTATACATGTCTATTCTTCCTAATCCTCCAATAATAGCTCTTCCTATTGGTTCTACTTTTACAGTTTTCCATCCAGTAAGCACATCAATAGCTGGAACATTGTAATCCCCAAATAATTCTTCTGATATTAATATTTCTTTATCTTTAATTTCAATTAAATTTGATTTTTCTGCTTCTACTAACCATTTTTTAATTTGAGTAAGCATATCATTTATATCATTTATCCAATTTTCTTTATCTTTTAAATGTTCCTCTGTTTTTTTATTCATTTCTTCTTTCTTCTTTGTTAAAAATTCATTTAAATCTGTCATAGATACCCAACCTCTCTATATTAATTTCATTATTAATTATATCATAGGGAATTATTTTAAAACTATAATTGTAAAGTAAATTCAAATCCAGTATTACGTATATTCAAAAGTTCCAATAAATCTTTATTTCCTGTTCTCCACTTTTCTTGTCTTTTTCTCCAATCTCAATATAATCAATAAGTTCATTTACCATTGTGTGAGTTAACTCTGTAAAATTCTTGTATTTTTCTATTATACCCATGTATTCTTCAATAGAATTTTGGCTTTCTTTTAATTCCTTTATTTTATTTTCCAGTAGCTCCTTTTGTAAATTTAATTCTTCTTTCTCTCTTAAAAATACAGTATTAAATTCATTAAACTGATCCTCTGAAATAATCCCCTTGATTTTATCAAGATATATATTTTTTAATGCTTCACTTCTGTTTTCTCTATCTCTGTTTATTTTCATTAATTGCTTTTCCATTACTTTCATTTTGGAATTAAAGCTGTGCTCTTCTAACAGCTGCGAACTCATTTTGTTTATATCACACAATGTATTTATATAATTCTTAATCTTTTTAGTAACAATATCTTGCAGCAGATCAAACCTTATAGTATGGCTTGTACAAAGCTTTTTCTTTGGATGAATACTATAAAGCTTGCACCTTAAATAAACATAATTTTTACCGTTACATAATTTATTCATAGTACTTTTGCAATCCATGCATTTAACCTTTCCTGCAAATATATGAGTTTTTCCACTTCCAGTACTTCTAACATTAGACTTCATTCTCTGCTGTACTGCATCAAAGGTTTTCTTATCAATTATTGCACTATGAGTATTCTTTACTATAATCCACTGATTGTCATCTAAATCTTTCATCTTTTTTGACTTGTAATTTAGCTTATGTCGTTTATGCTGTACCATATTTCCAATGTATATTTCATTTTTAAGAATACGCTTTATAGTTGTTTTATTCCAAAGACCATAATTATCTTGTGCCGAAACATTCTTATATTTTAGCCCCTTATTTTTCTTGTATTTAGTTGGGTTAGGAATTCCTTTTTCATTAAGAGTAAGTGCTATATGTTGTGTTCCATTTCCTTGAAGATATAATTTAAATATCATTCTAACAATTTCTGCTGATTCTTCATCAATAACTAATTTATTTTTATCATTAGGATCTTTAGCATATCCATAGGAAGCAAAAGAACCAATAAACTTTCCACTTTGCTGTTTCAATCTAAATACTGCTTTAATGGATTCACTTACATCTTCACAGTACCACTCATTTACTAAACCATTTATTTGGCGGGATTTCTTATTATGTTTATCTAAAGTATCCACACCATCAACAGCAGTTACAAATCTTATCCCCCATTCAATAAATTTATTGTGGAGATATTTCTCTACAAGTTCCATGTCCCTTGTAAATCTTGATTGTGTTTTGCAAAGAATAATATTGAAATTACCTTCTTCAGCATCTTTTAACATGACATTAAATTCTGGCCTATTGGAATCTAGTCCCGAATAATCATCATCACTATAAATCTTGTATATATCCCATCCTTTTTCCATAGCATATTTCATTAATAAGTTCTTCTGATTCTGTATACTCTCGCTATCATCTTTATAGCTTTTCTTGTTCTTATCCTCGTCTGATAATCTACAATATATGGCTACTTTATTCATTTTTTCGCTATACCTCTCCTTTAAATTGTTAAGAAGTATAACTATCTCCTTTACCTGTAATTATTATATAGAAAAGCTGATAGCACTTTCAAAAGAACATAATTCATGCATTACCATTCGCTTCTAATTGTTTTATTATTTTTAACAATAATTTTTCTAAAGTTTCTTTTCTTTTATCTAAATCATCATTTTTAAATCTTTCAGTGACTTTAATTTTTGTTTCTTTTTTAAGCATAAAAATCCCCCCATATAATAATATGAGGGGAGCGAATAATTTATTAGTTATTACTCAACTTTCGCACTACAAAAAAGCTAGTTTTTCCTTGATAAAACTAGGTAATGTAGATATAAAATAGTCTAAAAAATCGTTGATTTGAGTTTTTGTAAGCGATAGCTTTTCATATAGTGCAGACTTAAGTAAATCTAAAATAAC
>NZ_JAPPRQ010000046.1 GCF_026719745.1 Clostridium sp. ZS2-4 | reverse complement strand
GGGTTGATGATTGATGGAACTCCTTCTCTTATAAGTGTTCCTTTTACTGGATCTATTTTAACTTCGTTTGTATCTGGAACTTGTTTTAAACAAACAACTATCTTCATTATCTAAATCCTCCTCATTATCAGTTTGTATACTATCTGAACATGTCTCCTGAAATAACCATTCTTTGAACTTCGTTAGTTCCTTCGTAGATTTGAGTTATCTTAGCATCTCTCATCATTCTTTCTAATGGATAATCTTTAATGAATCCATATCCACCTAACATTTGAACACAGTTAGTTGTTACGTACATAGCGCAATCTGAAGCTGTCATTTTAGCTAAAGCAGCTGATACTGAATATGGTTTTCCGTTATTTTTATCCATTGCAGCTTTATATACTAGGTATCTTGCTTGTTCTATTCTAGCTTTTAAATCAGCCATTCTGAAAGCTAAGTATTGGAATTTGTGAAGTTGTTTTCCAAATTGTTTTCTTTCTTTCATGTATGCTACTGTTTCTTCTACAGCACCTTCAGCTATACCTAATGCTTGAGCTGCTACACCAATTCTTCCTCCGTCAAGAGTTTTCATTGCTATACCAAAACCTTTTCCTTCTTTTCCAAGCATGTTTTCAGCTGGTACTCTACAATCTTCAAATATAACTTCACCTACTTGAGATGATCTTATTCCCATTTTGTCTTCGATTTTTCCTATTGAAATTCCAGGGAACTCCTTCTCAACTATAAATGCAGTTATTCCTTTTGTACCTTTTGATCTATCTGTCATAGCAAATATTACAAAAGTGTCTGCAATTGGACTGTTTGTTATGAAACATTTTTGTCCGTTTAATATATAATCATCGCCATCTTTAACAGCTATTGTTTGTTGTCCTGAAGCATCTGTTCCAGCGTTTGGTTCAGTTAATCCAAAAGAACCTATTTTTTTACCAGTACATAAATCTGGAAGGTATTTTTTCTTTTGTTCTTCAGTACCAAATGCATTTAGTGCTCCCATGCAAAGAGAAGTTTGAACCGAATAAGATATTCCAAGAGATCCATCTACTTTTGAAATTTCTTCAACAGCAAGGATGTATGATAGATAATCTCCACCTGCTCCTTGATATTCAGTTGCAAAAGGTAAACCTATTAATCCCATTTGTCCCATTTTTTTGTATTGTTCCATTGGGAAAATACAAGTTTGGTCTGCTTCCGCTGCTATAGGTTTTACTTCGTTTTGTGCAAACTCTCTAACTGCTTGTACTACTAATTTTTGCTCTTTAGTTAATTCAAAGTTCATTTTCTTACCTCCTATAAACCTTAATGTTTTATTTTAAACTAAGTTTCACTCCATTTACAACTTAATTTTAATATATTTGCATCTTTTTTTTAAGTATGCACTTTTTTGTTTTTTAGTTTCTTTTTGTATACTAACTGTATTTTTATTCATTTAGTTTATATTTATATACTCAGCTGATAAAACGCAGAAATTTGTGAACTTCTTAACACTTACTTGCAATAAACTGGAGGCTCTAGTATCTTGCTTTTAACTATATTCCCCTATTCTCGCAACGACCTTATATATAATTATCAAAGTACGTTTATATATATAAATTGTGCTTTTTTGACAACTTTTATACTTGTAATTTATGTTATTTTTGCAATAATATTCATTTGTAAAAAATTAACACCATTCGTTGCTTAATTACATAAAATGGTTAATTTCCATATTATTGTATGAAAAATAAATAAAATTCATCATGTATTTCCTTTACTTTTTTTAATATCATCACTCATACTTTTTACAACACTACTAAACTTATCCAATTCCATATTTATAACCTTTTCTGTCATTTCTATTTCCTTGTTTTCTTCCTCTTCATGCTGTTTAATCATATTATCTATAAAATTTTCATACTGTTCTAAAGCTTCCTTTATTTTTTCAACAGAACCAGGTAATATCTTATTCTTATTAATACTGCTCTCTATTAGTGCCAGCAGAACACCATTCAATTCATCCAAAATGTGTATATGATATTCTTTTTCTATTAAATATTCCAGCTTTTTTTCCAATTCAATAAGTCTCTCATTTATCGCTATGTCTAAAATCTTTCCATCATTATAGAGCAGCTGTTTCAGCCTGTTTCTTGTATAGATCAAGCTTTGCTCCGGTATAGTTCTCTTTCTCTTAGTGAAAAATCCTATCAGCTTACTAAGCATAATAATCCCTCCCATTTTTTCTAGTAACCAGTCACTAGTTACTAAATAAACAGTTCTTTAATTTCCTCTTCATTCATCTGTGAAATCAAACTTTCCTCTTTAATTTCTGAATCCATTACATTTTTTATTATTTCTTTTTTCTTTTGCTGCAATTTATAAATTTTTTCTTCGATACTTCCTCTAGCTATCAGCTTTATAACCTGAACCGTCTTTTCCTGCCCAATTCTATGCGCTCTGTCTGAAGCTTGTTCTTCAACTGCCGGATTCCACCAAGGATCAAAGTGAATTACCGTATCTGCTCCAGTTAGATTCAGTCCTGTCCCTCCTGCTTTTAGGGAAATTAAGAATACTTTTCCTTCTCCTTCGTTAAAACTCTTAACCAGCTCGCCTCTATCTTCCATATGGGTTTGACCATCTAAATACATATATTCTATTTTATTCTTTTTTAACCTTTTTTCTATGTTTTTTAATACAGAAGTAAATTGAGAAAACAACAATATTCTGTGTCCCGATTTTATACTGTCCTCTAACAAATCGTCCAAGGCTTCCATCTTACCGCTTTCACCTTTAAAATTATCTATAAAAGTAGTAGGATCACAGCAGATTTGTCTTAACCTTGTAAGAATAGATAAAATCTTAAATCTACTGTTTTTAAACCCTTTTTCTCGTATTTCTGTGTCTATTTCCTCCTTCGATTGTGTTAGATACGCAGCATAAAGTTTTTTCTGCTCTTTAGTCATTTCAACCACTACCTTATGCTCTATCTTTGAAGGAAGCTCTTTTATAACATCCTTTTTCACTCTTCTTAATATAAAAGGCTTTATATGCTTATTAAGTTCCTTTAACGCTTCAGCATTATTATCTTTAACTATAGGGCCTTCATATTTGTGTGAAAATTTACTGTGACTCATTAAATACCCAGGCATAATAAAATCAAATATAGACCAAAGCTCTGTAAGAGAATTTTCTATTGGTGTTCCTGTCAGCGCAAAGTATCCCTTTGCTTTTAATTCCTTCACAGCTTTTGAATTTATAGAATTAGGATTCTTTATATGCTGTGCTTCATCTAAAAAGCAGTATTTAAAATTAATTTCTTCATAATCCTCTATATCTCTCCTTATAAGTGGATATGAAGTAAGGATAACATCGTACTCATAAATTTCTTTTAGTTTATCTCTTCTTTCTTTCTTACTTCCCGATATAACTAAGGTTTTAAGATCCGGTGCAAATTTTTCAATCTCATCCTTCCAGTTGTACACCAAGGAAGTAGGCGCTACGACCAAACAAGTCTGTTTTTCACCCTGTTCCACCTCTGACTGAATAAATGATATGGCTTGAAGCGTTTTTCCAAGTCCCATTTCATCCGCAAGTATTCCACCAAAACCGCATTTTGCAAGGGTTTTAAGCCACTTGAATCCAAATTTTTGATAGTCTCTCATTATTTTATTTATTTCTTCTTTAGGTTCTAATTCTTCATCCTTTATTTCATTCACATTACTTATAAGCTCTTTGAATTTTTTATCCTTTTCTATCTTTAATCCCTTATCTTTTGTACTCTGCTCTATATATAAAGCATTGTATCGAGAAAGCAGTACCTTTTCCTTACCTAAATCAGAATCCTTTATGTTTAAATAATCAATCATACTTGCAAAGCTGCTGAGTTCATCATTGTCCAACGGGATAAATCCTCCCTTTTTCAGCTTGTAGTATTTTTTTTTCTCCCTCAAAGCTTCAAAAATATTCCTAAGCTCTTCTTTCTCTACACCTTCAATATCAAAAGTAAACTCTAATAAATCTTCATTATTTATTCTAATACTTGAAGTTACGTTGGAAGAAGTATGTACCTTGACATTTTTAAAAGCTTCTGAATAATACACTTCTCCAAATTGTTGAAGTGCTTCAATACCTTTAATCAGAAACTCTATAAGTCTATCTTCATCCATTAATACAAATTTTTCTTTTCTCTTTTCAAATCCAAAGTTAAGAATAGCATTTATAGGCTTCACTTCTTCTCTTATATCTCTAACCAGAATTTTTTTATCTTTTCGTACATCTTCATCCTTCAGAGGATTTATTTCTATTTCTCCATAATTGTATTTCACCTGAGCACTTACTCCAGTATCCTGTTTATCAAGATATATAGATATTTTAAGGGGTTCTTCATAAAAATTATTTGTTAAACTGGAATCCATATTAATATTTGAGCTGACTTTCTTTAGATTTGGTACTATATATGAAGCCAGTTCTTCACTGTCTTCATTGTCAAATCTTATAACTCTATGTCTATTGTGTATAAAAGCATCATAGAAAGGTAAATAAATCTCTCTCTGCTCATCAGAAGGTCTATAAATATTGTCCTTATAAATAAAATACTCTCCATCTACTGTAATAGGCACAGGCAATACTCCTTTTTGCTCTAAAACTATATCTTTTCTCTCTTTCATAAGACTGAATTCCAAAGGCATATCCTCTTCCAATATCTTTCCTTTAACACTATTTTGCCCATCAATGTTTATCTCTATAGTTCTTCCTTTTAAATGCTGAAATACTCTCTTTATTTGACTCTCAATAAAATATGCTTTTTTTCCTTTTAAAAATCTATTTGAAGCATAGCTATAATTATCTAAATATCTAACCTTATCATTCATATCATATACTTCCATAAGAATGTTGATTATGTTCTCATCCTCTTCTTTAAACTGGTGAATAGAAGGATCAAAGGTGAATTTTTGTCCAAAGTAAATAGTTCTATCCTTATTTTTAATAGCTTCGATAAATTCCTTTAGGTCCTTTACAACATACATTTGACTTTCTCCAGCTTTTAACTCCAGTGCAGATACTCCTCCGTTCCAGCTTTCATGCTGATATCTGTATTCTATTTTTATTTGCTTTTTACCACTCATACTGTCCAAATGGGCATATCCTAAAGCCTTTATAAGCTGTTTTACTTGTCTTGAACCTCTTGGATTCATAATCAGGTCTTTTTCTCTTACATATTTTAAAAGAAGGGCAATAACGTGTTTACACACTCCAACTGCTGGAAAGTAATTCATAAATGCCTGACATTCACAATTAACATTAGTAATTCCACCATACTTATTAATGGCAGCATAAGCATTGTATATTTTAATTTCATTATCCGATTTAATCTTGCCTTTAATAATAGTTATCTCCCCATCAAGATTATTATTATTTATTACAGCTGTATCTACATCCACTACATTGCCTTGAAGATAATATTTTTCTCCTCTCATATACATTATTTCACTTGTTAAGTTTTTTATCGTTCTTTCAGTTATATTGATCAATATATTCACCTCGGCCTGAATTCATATACCTACTATTTTAGCCAAAATTCAAGCAAAATAAAAGAAGGGTTGTTTTATTTTATTTAATACATTAATATAAATGAGAAGTAATATATTTGCAAAAGGGGTAAAATCATGTTTAATAAAAACATAATTAAAGACGTTCTGTCCCTGGCTCTGCCTGCTGTTGGTGAAATGACTTTGTACATGATGATATGGGTCCTAGACACCATGATGGTAGGTAAGTACGGAGGAAAAATTGCTGTAAGTGCTGTAGGATTAAGTTCTGAAATTTTATATACCTTTATCAATATGTTTATATCAGTAGGTATAGCCGTTGGAATAACTTCATTAGTAGCCAGAAAATATGGGGCTAAAAAGTATGATTCTGCCGAAGAATATGCATCCATAGGTATCTTTATAGGAGCAATAATTTCTTTATTTATATCAATAGCAATGTTTGCTTTTTCAAAAAATATCCTTATACTTGCACAAGCAAAAGGTGATGTTATAAATCTTGGGGTTACCTATATGAGGATAATCTCTTTTGGTCTGTTCTTTAATATGTTAACTAGTATGATAAATGGAATACTACGAGGATATGGCAATACAAAAATTCCTCTTTTAATATCATTCCTTATAAATGTAGTAAATCTAAGCTTGGACTGGGTTTTAATATTCGGTAGATTTGGATTTCCTGAACTTGGAGTAAAGGGAGCAGCTATTGCCACTTCCATAGCTCAAATAACAGGCTTCATTTTTGCAGCACTTTATACCTTTAAAAAATCTAAGATTAAAATTAGACCTAAATATATAAAGGCTTTAAATACTAATAAACTTTCAACCCTGTTGAAGTTATCTATTCCTTCCGGTATGCAGGAAGGATCGTTCTCACTAAGCAGACTTTTAAGCTCATTTATTATAATGCATATTGGAGCTACCGCCTTTGCAGCAAACCAGATAACTACCACAATTGAGTCCATATCCTTTATGCCTGGATGGGGCTTTG
Organism: Clostridium sp. ZS2-4; assembly: GCF_026719745.1. Lineage (GTDB taxonomy): Bacteria > Bacillota > Clostridia > Clostridiales > Clostridiaceae > Clostridium_H. Next base: position 37,145 of record NZ_JAPPRQ010000046.1, on the reverse strand, counting down.
GCGTTGCTGCAACTACTTTAGTTGGACACAAAATAGGTGAAAAAAATTATGAAAAAGCTAAGGAATATGCTTTTGCCTGTACATTTTTAGGAGCCTTGTTTATGGCTATATGTGCATTATTTTTCTTGGTTTGTCCAGAGTTTTTGATAAAACCGTTTATTGATACTACTGAAAAAGAAGTTATACGCCTTGGAGCCTTATGCCTTATGGTAGCTTCTGTTGAGCAAATTCCTATGGCAGTTTCTCTTATCCTTGGAGGAGCACTGAAAGGCGCAGGAAATACCCAAACACCTTTTAAAGTCTCTTTGATTTCCAGCTGGTTTATACGCCTTCCTCTAATGTTCTACTTTGTATATGTGTTAAAAGTATCCGTAGTATATGTTTGGTGGATAACTGCTGTTCAATGGATATTTGAAGGAGTAACCATGTTTATTCTGTTTAAAAGAAAATTCAAACATGAAAAAGAAGGCATATAGTACCCTCCCCGTACTATATGCCTTCTTTACTTTAGTAATTTTTTATATTCTCTCACATTTTTTATTTTCCCATATCTCAACTCCACTAATCAAGTTGAATCATTTATTACTACTAGCACAAATCTTAATAGCTTTGTTAGCTGTAAAGTACCCTAGAGCTGTTCCTATAACTAAGAAAATACCTGTTACAATTTTATCGTTATCTGCATACCCAATTCCAAACACACCACAAAGTAAAAGTCCTAAACAAATGGCCACTCCCCACTTAAATACTGATTCTAAAGCAGAAAACAAAATTAAGTTTCCATTCTTTTCAAAGGCATTTCTCTTATATGCATAAACTGATAGTGCAAAGAATATGCACATTATTATCAACAAGGCTATAATTTTTAAATTATAGTTGTTATAAATACAATAATGATCAGCATAGCAGCCCAGCTCTTCCCTGATTTTGTAATTGCCTACTTGTATCCATTCAGTTCTACTAAAATCATACAAATTCAGATTATTAGCCACTGCATCTATATCTCTGATAATTTTATCTTTCCATGACAATCCAGCATAAACTCGTATTAGTTCTGAAATCATTGTTAGTATAAAAAATGGCACAACTATTATAATAGCTCCCACTATAGACCCTGCAATATTCTGTCCCATTACACTCTGAATAAAAAACAGTATAGTAAAAATGCTCATATACATAAGCATATGAAGTAGTGACCACTTAAAAACAATACTATAGGAATCCTGAATATATTTAATATTGCTTGTATAAAACATAGAAAGTGCAATAAATCCAATAAAACAACTAATGAATATACTCAGCATACCCATATACCATTTAGTTACTATTATATCTTTTCTTTTAAAAGGCATAGAAGCTAAAAGTTCATAGGTTTTGTTCTGTCTTTCACTTCTAAAAAGGACAACAACAAGTAGAACTAAGCAGCCTATTGTAGAAAAAACAAACATTTCATTATCATAATCTAATAAAGCTTGATTAAACCAATACTTTGTATATAATGGAAAATCTTTTGGAGCTATTGGTCTACCGAAAATTTCTCCACTAGTTTCAATTTCTTTAATCCATTTTAACCGACTCATAACTGACATTATCTTTGTAAAGAATATACTCAAAGTCATAAGTAATGTAATCCATCTTACACTTTTCCATTCCTTATAAACTAAAGGATTACGCCAAATTTTTTTCATAATCTCGTCCCTCCTCCATAGAATAAATAAACATATCTTCTAAACTTAAATCTATTTCTTCTACAAACATAGCTCCATGATTAAGAAGCTTTTGCTCCAATTCTTTAGAATAATTCTTTGTAATAACATAATTGACCCTTCCTAATTTTTCTACAGTCATTATCTCATTCCAAGAAGAAAAGTCTACTGAAATCTTATCCTTAAATACTACCTGAAGCTTTTTAATATTATCCTTCATATCTTCAATATTGTTTACATATTTTATTTCACCCTTATCCATAATTGCAATACTGTCACAAACTCTCTCTAAATCATTTAAATGATGGGACGAAATAAAAACAGTTACATCTCTATCTGCTACTTCTTCTACTAAAAGACTCATTACCTTTTTCTTTATAATGGGGTCCAAACCTGATGTAGGCTCATCCAAAATTAAAACTTCTGGATATATGCTTAAATTAAGCATTAATGATACCCTCATTTTCATTCCTTTTGAAAGTTCTCTTATTCTTTTTCCCTCTGGAATACTAAAAATTTGATTGAGCTCTTTAAACCTTTCTAAAGAAAAGCTTGGATAGGTCATTTCATAAAAATCAACCAATTCTTTTATTTTAAAAGAAGAAAAGTACTGATTTTGATCTGCCACATATCCTATTTTCTGTTTTACTTCTGGATTTTCAAAAACCTGCTGACCATCTATTTTTATTCCTCCATCATCAACTTTAAAAATCCCAGTTAAACATCTTATTAAAGTTGTTTTACCTGCTCCATTTTCACCAATCAGTCCAAATATGCTTCCCTTTTTCACATGAAGGTTTATGTTTTTTAGTACCTGCTTATTTCCTAAACTCTTACATACACCATTTGTTTCAATCATGTTATCACTCCTTTAACTCCCTATGAATTTTTTCCAATAACTCTATAATTTCACCTTTTCCCAGCCCCATATAATGAGCTTCTATTAATATTTCTTTTATCTTCTTTTTCAGTATTTCTAACTTATCTTCATCAATCTTTGGCTTATAATCACTAGCCACATAAGTACCCTTTCCTTTTATTGTTTCAATAGCCTTCTGCCTTTCCAGCTCTTTATAGGCTTTGCTGATAGTATTAGGATTAGTTGTAAGCATAGCTGACAGTTCTCTAACAGAAGGCAATTTATCTCCCGGCTGCAAAATACCTTTTATAATGTTTTCTTTCACCCCATCTACAACCTGTTCATAAATAGGTTTACTGCTTCTGCTGTCTATATTAATCACATGGTCACCTCCTAACTGTATTAAGTGTACTAGTTTATATAGTACACTAGTAATATACCTCTTTTGGGTTAATTTGTCAACACTGAATAAAATTGTGTAACAATTTTATTCTAGTAACCAATCCCCAATCCCCAGTCACCAGAGAAGGATGTTTTGCTAATGCAAAACTAAAATTAAAATAAAGCAAAATAGACTTAAAGTAGATATAATCTATCTTTAAGTCTATTTTAATTTATTTTTATCTAATTGTTCTTAAGTGCTTTTATCTTTTTTCTTTACTCTGGGGATTGGTGATTGGCGACTGGGGAATACAAGAATGTTGTGTCGCAACATTCTCATAATGACCACTCCCAAACTTAATCTAAATTACTGTGGTTCTTTTTTATTTGTGTAGATAATGTACAATATAACGTGAAGGATACTTTTTTGGAGGAATGTACTATGATGATGGTAGGAGTTATAATGGGGGGAACCTCATCAGAAAGAGAAATATCTCTTCTTACTGGAAAAGAAATTATAAAAAACCTTGATAGAAATAAATATGAAGTTTTGCCTATACCTATAACAACCAGGTATGAGCTTATAGATAAAGTTAAATGCTTAGATTTTGCTTTTATTGCTCTGCACGGTACTTTTGGTGAAGATGGAAAGGTTCAATCTGTATTGGAAACCATTGATATACCATATTCAGGTAGTGGTGTTTTGTCCAGCGCAGTATGTATGGACAAGAATATGAGCAAGAAAATGTTAAAATATGAAGGAATTAAAACGCCTAAGTGGGTTATGGTTAAAAAATTAGAAGATATAAATTATAATATATTAGAAGAAATGGGATATCCATTAGTAGTAAAACCTAACTGTGGAGGTTCAAGTATTGGAATCTTTATAGTAAAAAATAACGAAGAAGTAGAAAAAGCTGTTTGTGAAGCACTAAAGTACGATTCTGAAATCATGATTGAAGAATATGTACAAGGTGAAGAGATGACCTGCTGTATTTTGAACGGAGAAACACTGCCTATAATTTCAATAAAACCTAAATCTGAGTTTTTTGATTATAATTCCAAGTATGATAATGACGGAGCAGAAGAAAATATTGTTCAATTGCCTGATATATTACAAAAAAAAATAGAGGATATATCAAAGGAATGCTGGAATATATTTAAATGTAAGGCATATGCTAGAGTTGACGTTATTGTAAAAAATGATGAAGTTTATGTCCTTGAAATAAATACTTTGCCTGGAATGACCCCAAATAGTCTTTTCCCTAAAAGCGCACAAGCAAAAGGTATAGACTTTAGTCAATTATTAGACTATATTATAGAGTATTCCATGGAAAATGAAGATTAATGAAATAAGTTTTTAAAACAGAGGTGCTAATATGTTTGCAGATATATGCCTAAAGGGAGAAATTCCAATTTATATACAGATTAATAATCATATAAAAGAAATGATAGAGAAAGGAATGCTTCCTACTGGAAGTAAGCTTCCTTCTAGCAGAGAGCTTGGAAAAATCCTTAATGTAAGCCGTAATTCAGTAATAAAGGCATATGAATCTCTAGAGGATAGCGGCTTGGTTTATACTCTAAAAGGCAAAGGCACCTTTGTATCAGATGTTAAAATAATCTCAGAAGATAGATGGACTATTGATTGGCAAAACAAAATTAATGACTATGCAATAGCTTCTGAAGAACTTGATATAATAAAAACGGAATTAAAATATAAAAAAGGAATGATATCCTTTAAAAGCATAGCTCCAGATGAAACTTTGTTTGATATTGAAGAATTCAAAAGAGCCTTTATGAACAGAATTTCCATAGAAGGTGAAAAAATTCTAAACTACGGATATGCCCAAGGCTATAAACCTTTAATAGATTATCTGATGGAGTATATGAAAAGTAAAGGTGTAAATATAGCTAACAAAGATATATTAATAACTAATGGCTTTACAGAAGGTTTTGACATAGTATTGTCTTCTCTTACGGAAAAAGGCGATAAAGTCATATGTGAAAATCCTACTCATAATACTGCCTTAAAGATTATGAGACTTAAGGGTATAGACATTATCGGCATAACTATGGAACAAGATGGCTTAAATGCACAGGAATTAGAGAAAGTTCTTCAGCAAAACCAAGTTAAAATGGCATATCTGGTTCCTTCTTATCACAATCCTACTGGAATTGTGATGCCATCGGAAAAAAGAGAAAAGATATATAATATATTTAAAGAATATAATGTTCCTATAATTGAAGACGGATTTAATGAAGAACTACTTCATCTAAGCTCCCACATTGCTCCTATGGCAGCCTTTTGTGGAGAAGGAAACGGTATTATATATATTGGGAGTTTCTCAAAAATACTTTTTCCCGGTATAAGGATTGGATGGGTTCTTGCAGATAAAGGGCTTATAAACACCTTAGAAAGTGTAAAAAGAAGCCGAAATATCCACACTTCCTTCTTAGATCAAGCACTCCTTTACGAATATTTGAAAAGTGGAAGCTTTGAGAAATATTTAAAAAAGGTAAGAAACTTCTATAAAGAAAAATATAATCTTGCCATGGAGTTAGCTGAAAAATATATACCCTATGAAGCCATTTTAGGTGACGGAGGCCTTCATATATTCATAAAATTAAGGGGCATTAATTCCAGGGAAGTATTGAAAAAGTGTTATAAAAAAGGTGTGCTTTTCACCCCTGGAGATATATTTTATACTGATAATTCTGGTGAAAACACCTTGAGACTAGGCTTCTCAAGAGTAAGTGAAGAAGATATGGAAAAAGGATTTAGGATAATTGGAGAATGCATAAAAGAATAAAATTGTGTAACAATTTTATTCTAGTAACCAGTCGCCAATCCCCAGTCACCAGACAATGACATTTTGCTAATGCAAAACTAAAATTAGAATAAATTAAAATAGACTTAAAGTAGATATAATCTATCTTTAAGTCTATTTTAATTTATTTTTATCTAATTGTTCTTAATTGTTTTTATCTTTTTTCTTTACTCTGGGGATTGGTGATTGGCTACTGGGTAATATAAGAATGTTGCGTCGCAACATTCTTATATTACCCACTTCTTTTATAATAAAGTAACCCCTTCACCATCTGCTTCCAGCAAGTGCACTTCCCATTCATCTTCAAGTTCACTTAAGAAGTTAACCATGTTTTTCTCAAACTCCTTATTGTTTGAATCAACTAATGCCATAAGAGTAGACCCTGAACCGCTTATACATTCGGCTAAGGAACCGTATTTTTCTGCTGCTTTGAATATTTTCTCCGCATCTTTTATTAGCCCTATTCTGTAAATTTGATGTACTCTATCCTGAGTTGCTGCTCTAAGTTTGTCTAGTTCTCCATTATTCATTGCATTAACCAGCATGGCCGCTCTTGAAAGGTTAAATATGCAGTCTTCTCTGCTGTAATTTGATGGAAGCACCTCTCTTGCTGCTTCTGTACTTAATTTAAAATTTGGAATCATAACAAACATTCTTAAATTCTCTGGAATATTTACCTTTGAGTATATAACCTTATCTCCATCCATCAAGGATACAACCATTCCCCCTACAACTGCAGGTACAATGTTATCTGGATGTCCTTCAATTTCTACTGCTTCCTTTATAATATCATCAGTACTTAATATATTTCCCATCAATACATTAGCCCCAGTAATTCCTGCAACTATACAAGTAGCACTACTTCCGAGTCCTCTGGAAACAGGTACATTCCCTACTTTCACATCTATTCTTAATCCTCTATATTTATATCCATGTCTGTCCAGTGTTCTTATAAGACTTGTATATATAAGATTATCTTCAAGTGGTATTTCAGAAGGCTCTCCCTCTTGTATAACTTCAACTCCTTCTGGAATTTCCTCTATCCAAACTTCATTATAAAGTCTTAATGCCATTCCAAAAGAATCAAAGCCAGGCCCCATATTTGCAGTAGTAGCAGGTATTCTAATTTTTATCACAACATATCCCCCTTTTTAATATCCCATAATCAATTATAAATATCATTTGTACTAATCTCTTATTAACGCTTTACATTGCCCCTTGTTTTTCATTTAAAAACATTTGTTTGTACTGTACGTATTTTAAAGAATATTATATATTACATTTTACAATTTTTCAATGCTTGATTTAACTTGATACATAACAGAGTCAGCATTTATTTAAAGAAGTTAGACAGTACAGTAATACTCCCCCCTTATTAGAAATATTTTCTACTAATAATAAAATTAAAATCGCAAAACCTATACATAAGTAAATTTATCTAAAAGTGGGGCAACTGTTATGCAGCGTGAAAACCTTGAAATAAAGATAAACAAAATTATTAACATTATAGGTTCAAAAAGTAACTTGATAACAAAAGAACTTTTTATAGGTATAAAGCACCCCTTAGATGGTGTTATTTTATATATAACTGGTTTGGCAAATAAAGACACTATAAACAGAGATATATTAAAACCTTTAATGCATCATGTAAATGAAGATTTAACAGGTACAGGAGATATTTGTTTATATCTTTGTAAAAGATATATTTCTTCCAGTAATACTACTGTAGTAACAGACATAAATAAAGCTTGTGAAGAACTAAAAAAAGGGAAAACTATCATACTCATATGCAATTCACATGAATACATAGTAGTAGATACTAAAGGTGGAGAATATCGCTCAATATCAGAACCTGAATCTGAAACCTCCATAAGAGGTGCCAAAGATGGATTTATAGAAAATTTGGAAACTAACGTGAGTATTCTTAGAAGGAGGATAAAGGATAAGAGTCTGATTATCGAAAAGTTAACGGTTGGAAGACGTTCTCAAACAGATATAGCTATTATTTATTTAGGAGATCTTATAGATAAAAATATTGTAGACGAGTTAAGGAAAAGAATAAGTGCCATAGATGTAGATTGTATTACTGGATCAGGTCAAATTCAGCAATATATCGAAAACTATGTTTATACACCATTTCCACAAACCTTTGGCAGTGAAAGACCCGATATAATTGAAGCCAATTTAATGGATGGAAGAGCTGCTGTTATAACAGATGGAACACCTTATGTATTCACAGTTCCTACTTTATTTGTTGAATTTTTTCAGGCAGTTGAAGATTATAATCAAAGAACTGCAATTACATCTTTTACAAGAATACTTAGGATTATAGCAGTTTTTATAGTTATAACACTTGCTCCTATATATTTAACATTATTAAAATTCAATGTAGAACTTATACCAATAAAATTTATTACTCCTATTATAGCATCAAGAGTAGGTATATCTCTTACTCCTTTTTTAGAGATTTTGTCTATGGAAATTATAGTTGAGTTTTTACGTGAGGGCGGTCTTAGACTTCCAAATAAAATCGGTCAGACTTTAAGCTTGGTAGGTGGTATTATCATAGGCGATACTGCTATAAAGTCAAAAGTAGTCAGTCCCACTACACTTCTTATAATAGGAATTACTGTAATAGCTACATTTTTAATACCTAGCTATGATATGGCCCTTGTAATAAGACTTGTGGAGTATCCTATGCTTTTGCTCGCAAACTATATGGGTATATTTGGTATAGGTATAGGCTGGTTTTTATTAATAGTTCATCTATGTTCACTAGATAGTTTTGGTGTTCCATATCTTCAATTTAATAAAAACGACATAAAAGATATGTTTATAAGAGCTCCTTTATGGAAACTGAATAAACGTCCAGAATCTCTACCTAATATTAATCCTGTAAGACAGACAAACTTTAGAAATACCTTCCAGGAGGATAATAATGAACAAAACTGAAAACACTACTTTCACTTTCAAAACTATGAACATAATTAACAGGTTCAAGATATTAATAGTACCTGTGTTAATTTTACTTATTATTATATATTTAAATACTGGAGTAGCTTTCAGCCCCGTGGAAGAGATTGACGTTGTAACAGGTTATGGCTGTGATATTGAAGAGATATCAAAAGATAACATTTTATATAAGATATCTCTAAGTAATCATATTTTTAAAGAAGATAAAACCTTTAGTAATGTAATTGATGGTACTGGTAAAACTATTATCGCTACAAGAGATGAAAGACAAAGAAAAAGCAACAAAAAATTTGTGGCTGGACTTGAAAAAATAATTATTTTTAGTGAAGATTTTGCAAGATATAGTATAAGAAATGTTATAAATACAACCTTCGCAAACCCTCATGCCAATGACAAAATATGGGTAATTGTTTGTAAGGGAAAAGCTATTGATCTATTAAAATTTAAAGTTATAGGATATCCAAGTTCTGCTGATTATATAGAAGGTATTATAGAAAACTCTAAATCCCTTAATTTCTTTCCACAAAATTACAGGTTGATAGATTCATATGTACGAATTGATGAGGAAGGCAGAGAACTTGTTGCACCATATATCGAAATAAAAAATGACAATATTGAAATTACTGGTATGGCTTTATTTAAAAAAGATAAAATGGTAACTAAAGTTGGTTTAGAAGATGCTAAAATTTTGAACATTTTAAAAGAAAAAAAATCTAAAGGCACACTTTCTATTGAAGAAAACCCAAAACAATCTATAGATTATATAACAGAGGTTAAAAGAACAGCCACTTGCAATAAGATTGAAGACAAATATACATTTACTATAGACTTAGATTTTACAGGTGATATAATGTGCAATGAATTATATGGAGATTTCTTAGATAAACCTGGTGAAAACAAAAAATTCCGAAGTGACATGGAAAAGAAACTAAAAAAAATGTGCTATATTTTTTTAGAAAAAATGCAAAAGGATTACAAATTAGATTGTCTTGAGTTAGGAAGAGTAGCTGCTGCTACATATGGAAGAAATACAGGAGTAGATTGGAATGAAATTGTTTCTAATTCTGACATAAAAGTTAACGTAAAAGTTAATATAGACAGGTATGGAAGAGGAAATTTTTAGGAGAATAATTATGATAACTAAATCAGAAAATCAAATTTTAACTCCCAGTCAGTTTGTTTTTACAATATTAGGCTCAATGCTGGGTATTGGAATTTTAAGTTTACCTAATAGTCTAGTAAAAATTTCACGACAAGATTCATGGATATCCACTGTCATAGGAGCAGTATATCCATTGTATATTAGTTTTATATGCATATATATAAGCAAAAAATACCCTAACAATAATATACTTTTTTTAAGTAAAAAATATTTTGGAAACTTTTTAGGAAATGTATTGAATTTCTTATTTTTAATTGAGTCTGTATTATATATAACATCTATAACTTCAGGATATATTAATATGATGAGAGTATTTTCTGTAGAGTTTTTAAGCCCTCTAAAATTATCAGTTTTCATAACTGCTGTTTGCATGTATGCTGCATACAAGGGAATAAATTTAATAGGGAAAATAAGTGAAATTATTTTTTATATCACTTTACCCTTTATATTCCTCCCAATATTTTCTATGGGGAAGTCAACAGTTTTGAATTTACTTCCTATTCTAGGCTCAGGTTTTAGCAATGTGTTAAAAGCAAGTATAGAAACAGCATTTTCATACACAGGTATAGAAGTTTTATTCTTAATATATCCTTACATAAATGATAAAAGTAAAATAAAAAGCTCCTCACTTAAAGGAGTATTTCTAACTATGCTTATATATGTTTGGATTGTATTTATAACAATATATTATTTTTCATTAGATGTAACAAGTAAAAATTTGTGGCCTGTTTTAGGTGCATCAGAGATTATAGACATACCTATCATAAACAATTTCAGATATGTTTTTATACTTTCATGGATTTTTATTATGCTTAAAATCATATCTATAATGAATTTTGTTCTGCTTAATATTCTAAAAGATTTTATGAAAGGAGTCAGTACGAAAAAAATTTGTTTTTTTATTTATCCTGTATTAGCTTATTTGCCACTATTTCTTTCTAATGAAATAGTAAGAAGAAACTTTTTAGGAAAAGTAACTCCTATAGCAGTAATATTTTCAATAATATATGCAACTTCTATAGCATTATCAATTAGGATTAAAGGTTAATATAAGAAAAGTGCGAAGCACTTTTCAGTAGCCAGTGACCAGTAACTAGTAACCAGAAAGAAAAAAGAAAAGAAAATTAAAGAATTTAAATTCAGTAAAAATAAACATAAAAAAGAACAAGAATATAGAAAATCCCTATGTTCTTGTTCTTTCTTTTACTTAAACTACTGGTTACTGGCTACTGGTTACTGGCTACTGGCGACTGGTTACTGGCTACTGGCGACTGGTTACTAGAATAAAATTGCTTCACAATTTTATTCTGTTATTCATTTATACTATTGTATCTTTCAATCCCTTTAGTCATAAGCATTTTATAAAGTATAAAATCTATAGCTCCAAATACTACTATAATCAATGCTACTGCTGCTATTAATTCTAGTTTTGCCTTAAACACAATAAACACTGTAAGAGCTGCTAATGCAGCGCAGGGTAGTCCATTTATGAATACATTCATGTTCTGCTTTACAGCCTTCTGCTCATTGTCCCAATCTAATTTTGGCCTGGTTATATCAACAAATATACCTACTAAATTGCTAAATAAAGTTCCAAATACTCCTACTACTACAATCAAAAACAGTATTATCACTGGAGGTTTAAATATTATTGATGCCACTAAAAGCAATGAAGCCATACTTACAGTTCCCATACTGAAGGCTGTTATTACTTTAGCTATTATTTGTTTTTCATAGCTAACAGGCAGATACTTGTTAATGTAAAAATTCTTTCCTTCTCTTGAGATAGCCGTTGATGCTACAGCATTGTTTGAAGTAACAAATACTATTAATGCAAAACCTGCTGCAACTACTATTGCTGCAGTTTTAGGATTGTCTATCATTTCACCCATTGCTTTTAAATCACCCAATCCTTCTCCACCTGCTAAAAATGGTATAAGTAAAAACAAAGGCCATAACAAATTAACAAATACGCAATTCATGAAATAGGCAGGTGTTCTTAATAGAATTTTCATTTCCTTCATTAAATAAGATTTCAATAATGAATTTTCTACTATTTCTTTACTAAACTGCTCTTTGCTCAATGCTTTTCTCTTTGATGTGGTTTCAGAAATTCCAACGACTCCCTTTAGGTAAAGTCCCTCTCCTAAAACTAAGAATATACCTACTGCCAAAAGTGATATACCTATAAATATTAGCATATTCATTATTCCCGTCATATTACCACTTTCAAGAACAGCTATTGATGCCATTTTAGTACTTGGAAACATTTTTGAGATTATATTCACAAAAGAGTTATTGCCTTCCATAAACATTTTTTCAATTTGCTCAGGATTCATCGCAGCTCTTGAAGACCTTTGAATCAATACATTTAATCCTAAACTTAAAAATATTGCCAGAGAACCACCTATCAGCTTAAATCTATCCTTATTTTTAGTAAAGCCTGTAAATCTCATAATAACCATAACTATTATAGAAGCTAAAACAAGAGGTATTACTGGTAATACTGCATATATCAATATGCTGTATATATAATATAAAACTCCTGCACTGCTTTTCATACCATATGCTATTATAACTGGAAGCAGAAACAATAATTCTGTAACATATTCATAAATCAAAACTACTACAAATTTAGCTGCTAATATTTCTGAAGGTTTAAAAGGCAGTGGCAGTAAATTATCTATATCCATAGAAAAATAAAAGGTTCCCATAACATAAAATATACCAAAGAAAAATATAATTAAGCTTACCAAAACAAATCCTAAACTTAAAATAACACCCTGTTGTTCAATCATGGAAAGTATATCGTAAAGTTCTGAAACAAACGCTCCTATCATTATTCCCAAAGGCAGGAAACACACTATTAGTAATATTGCAAGTAACGCAGGCTTTAATTTGCTGCCCTTTTTATCTTTTTTACTTCCAAATAAATCTCCACTGGTTTTTAACAATATCTTTGTTAATGCTATAACTCTACTCATTTTCAGTCATCTCCAAGAACATTTTTTCTAATGATTGATTTTCTTTAGCATGCGTTCTCATTTCCTCTATACTTCCACAGAATAATATTTTACCTTTATTAATAATAGCAACCTTGTCACAAAGCTTTTCTGCAACCTCTAAAACATGAGTTGAGAAAAACACAGTTTTTCCACTATCCGCATGTTCTCTCATCATTTGTTTTAATGTGTAAGATGATTTTGGATCAAGTCCTGTCATAGGTTCATCTAAAATCCAAACTGGAGGTTCATGTATCAAAACACCCATTATTATTATTTTCTGTCTCATCCCATGAGAGTAACTTTGAATTTGATCTCCTAAAGCAGATGTCATTTCAAATCTTTCTGCAAGACTTTCAATTCTTTGTTTTCTTGCTTCTTTTGGTACTCCATATATATCTCCCATAAAATTCAAGTATTCTATTCCTTTAAGTCTTAAAAACATATCTGGATTATCAGGAACAAAACCAAACTGTTTTTTTACTTCAAGAGGATTATTCTCAATATCTATTCCATTAATTTTAATGCTTCCACAATCAACCTCAGAAATTCCTGTAATCATTTTTATAGTTGTAGTTTTACCAGCTCCATTTGGTCCTAAAAAACCAAATATTTCTCCATCCTCAATAGTTAGGTTGATATCATCTACAGCTTTTGTTTTTCCATTGTAGCTCTTACTTACATTTGTTATTTCAATCATACTTTCTCCCCTTACCTTTCTCATATGAATTAATCTTCATCTTATCAGTAACTTAATCAATTACTTAAACATAATTTTAGCTATAGTTACCGCAGCAATTACAGCTGTTAAATCTGCCATTACAGCCGCCCAAAGGGTATGTCTTATTTTTTTTATATTTACTGCACCAAAGTAAACTGTCAATGTATAAAATATAGTTTCCGTAGAACCAATTATTATTGAAGCTACAAGTCCTATATATGTATCTGCCCCATACCTGTTTAAAAGGTCCATATAAATTCCTTGAGCTCCACTGCCTGACAAGGGTTTTACCATTACAAGAGGTACAACCTCTGGTGGAAGTCCTATAAATTTAACTACAGGCTTTATAATCTCTATGAAATATCCTAATGCCCCTGACTCTCTAAATACTCCTACAGCCAAAAGCATTGCCAATAAATATGGATATATATTAAAACATACATCAAGCCCTTCCTTTGCTCCTTCTACAAAACATTCATAAACCTTTACTCCTTTAGTCATCCCATAAATCACTATGGAACTTAGCAATATAGGAATTATAGAAATAATAATATAATGCACTGAAAATCCCTCCCAATTAAATTTTAGTTTATATATTCACTAAATTAAAAGAACTTTTCCAGCACTTTGCAATATATTATTCCCATAATGGCTGCAATTCCTGTTGCTATTATTGCAGGTACAATTATAATTCCTGGATTTTTAGAACCACAAGCCGCTCTCATAGAAATAATAGACGTTGGTATAATCTGAATACATGCTGCATTGATTACTAAGAATAGAGCCATGTCATTGGTTGCAGTATCCTTATTTGAATTTACCTTTTGAAGCTCTTCCATTGCTTTTATTCCAAAAGGAGTCGCTGCATTAGAAAGTCCCAACATATTTGATGTTAAGTTTAGCAATATGCTTCCCATGGCATTTTCATTTTTTGAAACATCTTTAAAAAGCAGATTTAATAAAGGCTTCAAAAGCTTGGCTAATTTTCCTGTTATCCCGCTTCTTTGTGCAATCTTCATAACCCCGCTCCAAAGGCACATCATTCCTATTAGCCCTATCAAAAGTTGAACAGAATTTTCTGTTGAATCTATTATAGATTTTGATATAATATCCCCTTTGCCAGTAGCAAGTCCAAATATTATCCCAAAAATTAATAAAAAGAACCAAATAATGTTTATCATATATATCACCCTATCCTTATATGGAATTCATTAATTATATATATGATAAATAATTAAGATGTATGGCAGAATAAGAGGACAGTTTTAAAATTCATACCAAATTAAGTAAAATCACAAACTGTCCCCTGTATTGCAATTATCAATATTCAATATTCAATAATCAACCGCTAAAAAATTACTAGTTACTCATGTCTACCTAGTCACTGGTTACTGGCTACTGGTTACTGGTTACTGTTTACTGCTTGCTGGTTACTTAAACTTTACTGCCGTTCCGTAAACTATAACTTCTGCTGAACCCTGCATTATTGCACTGGTTGCATATCTGATATTTATAACCCCGTCTGCTCCTAAAGCTTCTGCTTCCTGAACCATACGTTTTGTGGCAATAGCTCTAGCCTCATTCATCATTTCAGTGTAAGCTGCAATTTCTCCACCAACTAGTGTCTTAAGACCACTTAGAATATCCTTCCCTACATTTTTTGAATGAACAGTTGAACCTTTCACTATAGATAAAGTTTCAAGATCTTTCCCTGCAATATAATCAGTATTTACCAATATCATCTTCATCTTCCTCCTTAATTTCCTTAATTCTTTCTATTAAATTATAGATTAATGCGCCTACTACTGCTAAAGTAGCACCTACAACCAATAGCAAAAACATAGAATTTATATGTGCTTCCTGTACTCCAATAATAATTCCTGATGCATACAGCAGTATTATTGCAGCCACAATTATGGTTATAACTACCACAGATACTATTTTTCTCTTCATTCTTAGTATCCTCCACAAAAATTTATCAACTTAAATTTAATTATTACCTATTAGTAACCTTAATTTAGTCATACCTCCATAAGACTATTTATTAAAAACAGCCTTATAACTATTAATTACATTAATTCAAAAATGTTGGATTATATATTATTATACTCAATAATATAAGTATTTAAATATTATTATATCTAATTTAAGGAATATTTAAGGATGGTTTAAGGTAATAAATAAAAACATAAGGATAGTTCTCAATCTCTGTTAGCAATTGAAAGCTATCCTTAATAAACAATATCCTTTATTCCATTTATTATCAATGGTTAATAATACCTTTTAACATATATACTAATGCTAGGCACTGTCCTGCAAATTACAAAGTTTAGATACATACCTAATCTTATAAGTATTCCTTTAACTCTCTTATATCTTTTATAATTAAATCTGCTTCTTCAAGCTCTTCTTCTTCACCAAAACCATAATCGCATCCAATAGTGCATATATTGTTTATTTTTCCTGCCTTCATGTCATGGTGTCTATCTCCTACTATCACCATGTCTTTTGGATATTTTTTCATAACCTCTTTTAAAAACTCATATTTAGGTATATAATCATACTCTTCTGCACAAGCCAGTTCTTTAAAATATTTATCCAGACCAAATACTTCATTATGAATGTCTTTATAGTAGTAGCTGCAGTTACTTACAAAAACTAGATTGTAACCTTTTGCTTTTAGATATTCTAAAATTTCTATGGCCCCCTCGTATAAAGCCGCTTTTTTTTCTTTAACTAGAAATTTCATTTCTTCTCCAACCATTTTTCTAGCTTTTTGCTGCATTTCTTTAGAAAGCTCTGGCATAAAATTTTGCCACATATCTATACTGTTAAACCCTAGCCAATATTTAATTTCTTCATCTGGTAATTCTCTTGCTTCTGCCAAGCCCTCATTTACTAAATATGAGTGTGCTTTCTTTAAAGCAGGTTTATAAATGTACATACTGTCATGAAGGGTTCCATCATAATCAAAAAAGATTGTCTTAATGTTTTTGAACTTATCCATAGATATTTTTTCCTCCTATTAAAATAATAAACTGACTGTAAATATACAGTCAGTTTATATTATACTAGATTTCCTTTAATACGTTAGCCATTTCTATTGCAGTTACTGCTGCATCATATCCTTTATTTCCAGCTTTAGTTCCTGCTCTTTCTATTGCTTGCTCTATGCTATCTGTTGTAAGTACTCCAAAGATTATAGGTAGTTCTGTTTCTAATGATACATTTGCAATTCCTTTTGATACTTCACTAGATACAAAATCAAAGTGTGGAGTAGAACCTCTGATAACAGCTCCTAAACATATAACTCCATCATATTTTTTAGTTTTAGCCATTTTTTTTGCAACAAGAGGCATTTCAAAAGCTCCTGGTACCCATGTAAGCTCTATGTCTTCTTCTTTAACTCCGTGACGTTTTAGACCATCTAATGCTCCATCTAATAATTTTCCACCTATAAATTCATTAAATCTTCCTACTATTATTCCAAATTTTAAACCTTCTGCAATTAAATTTCCTTCATAAACTCTCATCTTACTTTTCCTCCTCTATTTTATCGAAACATAACATATGTTCCATTTTTTCTTTTTTAGTTCTTAAATAAAATTCATTTCTTTCATTGTGATTCATTTGTATAGGAACTCTTTCAACGATCTCTATGCCATAACCTGATATTCCTGACATTTTTTTAGGATTATTAGTCATAAGTCTTGCTTCTTTAACGCCAAGGTCTTCAAGTATTTGTGCTCCAATTCCATAATCTCTTAAATCTGGAGCAAAACCTAATGCTACATTAGCTTCTACAGTATCCATCCCTTTATCTTGAAGTGCATAAGCTTTTATTTTATTAAGAAGACCTATTCCTCTTCCTTCTTGTCTCATATATAGAAGTATTCCTCTTCCTTCTTCATCAATAGCATTTAAAGCTGCTGCTAACTGATCTCCACAATCACATCTTAGAGATCCTAAAACATCTCCTGTCAAACATTCTGAGTGTACTCTTATCAGTACTGGTTGCCCATTTTCTACATCACCTTTAACTAAAGCAACATGTTCTTTTCCAGTTAACTTTTCTCTATATCCTACTAATTTAAACTCTCCATATTTTGTAGGTAAATTCGCTTCACCTTCTCTTTCTATTAGAGTTTCCTTTCTTCTTCTGTATGCAATTAAATCAGCAATAGTTATAATCTTTAAGTCGTGTTTTTCAACATATTCCATAAGGTGAGGAACTCTTGCCATAGTTCCATCTTCGTTCATAATCTCACATATAACCCCTGCTGGCTTCAGTCCTGCTAGTCTTGCAAGGTCTACAGCAGCTTCAGTATGTCCTGCTCTTTTTAGCACTCCACCTTCTCTAGCTTGAAGTGGAAATATATGACCTGGTCTTTGAAAATCCCCTGGTTTTGCATCATCCTCTATTGCCTTTACAATAGTCATAGCTCTTTCATGAGCTGATATTCCTGTCGTTGTTCCCACAGCATCTATAGATACAGTAAAAGCAGTTCCTTTTGCATCTGTGTTATTAGATACCATCTGATTTAAATCTAATTCTGCCAATCTTTCACCTGTCATAGGCATACATATTAGCCCTCTTCCATAGGCAGCCATAAAGTTTATAGTTTCAGGAGTTGCTTTTTCAGCGGCCATCAATAAGTCGCCTTCATTTTCCCTGTCCTCATCATCTACCACAACTACTATTTTTCCATTTTTTATATCTTCTATCGCTTCTTCAATAGTATTAAATTTAACTTCTTGCATTTTATACACCCCTCTTATAAGAATCCATTTTCTTTTAAAAAATTCATATCAATTGATTTTTTTGGTTTTTCCTGTTCTTCACTGATACCTAAGAATTTTGCGACATATTTTCCAATCATATCGCATTCAAGATTAACTGTATCTCCTACTTTCTTTTTCAAAAGAGTTGTTTCATCCTTAGTATGAGGAATTATGGACACCTTAAAGATTTTATTATCCACATAAGCAACTGTTAAGCTTACCCCGTCAATTGCTATTGATCCTTTCATAACTATGTATTTTAGAATACTCTCAGGTGCATCTATGCTTACCCATGTAGCATTATCTTCATCTTCAAATTTACTTATTGCACCAGTTCCATCTATATGCCCGCTAACCAAGTGTCCTCCCAGTCTGTCTCCAACACTTAGGGCTCTTTCAAGATTTACCTTATCTCCTTTTTTCAAGCCATCCAAACTGCTTCTCCTCATAGTTTCAGCCATAACATCTACTACAAAACTATCCTTAGTAAACTGAGTTACTGTAAGGCATACTCCATTGGTACTTATACTGTCTCCCAGCTTGACACCTTCAAGCACTTTCTCTGCCTTTATCTTAATCTTTGCAGAAGTAACTCCCCTAGTTACAGTATCAATTGTGCCTATTTCTTCTACTAATCCTGTAAACATCTCCAATCACCACCCTTTTTTCAGTAACCAGTTTGCAGTAGCCAGTAGCCAGTTATTGATGTTTTGCTAATGCTAAACTTTTAATACCTTTTCTATAACAATACTCTCAATAACTATACTTATTTTCTGGTTACTGGTCACTAGTTACTGGCTACTGTTTTTTATACTTCCTTCAATCACAACGTCTTCTCCGAATCTTGATACTTTTATATTTTCAAGAGCAATAGCATCCTTCATGTATTCTCTACCTTCTCCACCTACAGGTGTTTTGGCTTTTTCTCCTCCGATGATTTTAGGAGCTATGAAAGAGATTACCTTATCCACAATCCCTTCATTTAAAGCTGAGTAATTGAGAGTGCTTCCGCCTTCTAACAGAATACTGTCAATGTCTCTTTCTCCTAATTCCTTCATCAGATATTTAAGGTCTACCTTGTCATTTCTTTCAGGTATTATTAAGACTTCTGCTCCTTTGTTCTCTATTTCCCTAATTTTTTCTTTACTAGCCTTTTCTGTAACTGCAATAATAGTTTTTACTTCTGAATCAATATTTAAAACCTTTGATTCTAATGGTATTCTTCCACGACTATCCACGATTACTCTTATTGGGTCAGCTCCTTCTTTGTCTTCCAATCTTGTAGTAAGCATAGGGTCATCTTCCAATACTGTTCCAATACCAACCATTATTGCTGATACCTTATTTCTTATTCTGTGAACATACTGCCTTGATAACTCATTTGTAATCCACTTTGAATCTCCTGTATGCGCCGCTATTTTTCCATCCAGTGTCATAGCAGTTTTCATTATTACAAAAGGCAGCTTTTTAGTTATATATTTTATAAAAATCTCATTTAACTCTTTTACTTCATCTTCAAGTACACCACAAGTTACCTTTATACCTGCTTCTTCCATTATCCTTATGCCTCGTCCAGCCACCAGTGGATTTGGGTCCTTCATTCCAATTACTACTTCCTTTATTCCACTTTCAACAATAGCCAGTGCACAAGGTGGTGTCTTTCCATAGTGAGAGCATGGCTCTAAAGTAACGTACATTTTTCCGCCCTTAACATCTTCTAAAGCATTTCTAAAGGCATTTATTTCTGCATGAGGTCCTCCATAGAATTGATGATACCCTTCTGCAATAACTTTATTATCTTTTACAATAACAGCACCAACCAAAGGATTAGGCTTGGTATATCCTTCACCTTTTTTTGCTAATTCAATGGCTCTTCTCATGTACTCTTGATCCATTAAATCACCTCGTATTTTATGAAATTAACTTATATCAAATAAGAATAAATAACTTTAATTTAGGGAATTTTTTTGATGGAAAAATAATTAATTGATTATTAGATATGATACCCATATTAAAAGTTTAAAATGTATGGGCATAAATATTAACACCTAGGATTTAAAATTGTTAACTTATCCACACTTTTATCCATAAACAAAAGCCCTGAAAATAATATTTTCAGGGCTCAAATATACAAATAAAAATACATGAATTAACACACAGCTGTAAAAGCTGTATATACATATAAATCCATTAATCCATTCTTCCATCCAGACTTTACTGTCGGTTCTGGAGTTACACCAGATCAGCAATAATACAGCTTGTACTATTACTCGCGGACTATAACCGCCGGTCGGGAATTTCACCCTGCCCTGAAGGATTAAGTTATCCTCTATTAAATTTTAAATCATTTACATGTAAAGATTATCATTTTTTTAGCTTATTGTCAATATAAAACTATTCTAATTAAATGAACATTATTGAAATAAATTTCAATAAAAATATTTAGTTTTTTCAAAAAACAACGAATATTTTTACAATATGATAAAAAATGCCATAATTTTTGTAGTTAATTTATTAAAATATTAAGGAGATGATTTTAAATGAAAAATATTAAAATTGTAATAGTAGATGATTCACCTTTTTCAATAAGTATTCTTAGAGATACATTAACAGAAAAAGGATTTGAGGTGATTGGAGATGCATCTTCTTTAGAAGAAACTATAGAAGTTGTTAAAAATAAAAAACCAGATTTAGTAACAATGGACATGACTCTTCCAGGAACAGATGGACTTGAATGTACTAGAGCAATTCATGAAATAGATCCAAATATTAAAGTAGTTGTTGTAAGTTCTATGATGGACGATGAAATTGTTAAAAAAGCAAAACAAAATAAAGTATCTGGATACATACAAAAGCCTGTAGATTCTGATGAATTGTCAATATTAATACAAAGAATAATGTCAGGCGAAGAGATGTTTCATGAATTAGAAGGTATTTATTTCGACATATTTAAAGAAACATTTTTAGATAATATAAATAGAATGACAAAAACGCTTCCTAATCTCTCCACTGAAACTAAATTAGATATCAATGAAAAATCAATAGACTCAAGAGGTGTTTCTATCATTGTAGGAATTATAGGAAGACATTGTGGAAGTATGGTTATTGATGCTTCTTATGAAACGGTAGATGATTTAGCAAAACATATATTAAAAAGAAATCTAAAGAATAAAGAAGAGGGACTAGCTATGATGGCTGAGTTTGCTAATATTATAGCAGGAAATGCTTGTTCTTTATTAAATAGGAAAAATAAAGCTTTTGGACTACGTGTAGCTCCACCAGCTATATTCCATGGTAATTCTTTAAAAATATCAAAAACTATAGTTAATTCTCAATCAGTAGTTGCAGAAACTATTTTTGGCGATATATATATAAATATAGGCTTTACAAGGGGGGATTCAGAATGGATGTAAGATATATAAACCCTTTTGTTAATTCTATTTTAAATGTAATGCCTCAGCTTGGTTTTAAAGAAATAAAGAAACAAGGTATAAGTATTAAAGAAAAAAACATAAAAAGTTTGGGAGTAATGTTGAATTTAGGAATAGTTGGGGATATTAAAGGAAATGTTATTTATTGTTTAGATATTGAAGGTGCTAAAAAAATTGCTTCTGTTATGATGATGGGAATGCCTGTTAATGAGTTAGATGACATGGCACAAAGTGCTTTATCAGAACTTTCAAATATGTTAACAGCTAATGCAAGTATTATCTTTTCTAATGATGGGATAAATATTAATATTTCCACACCAACAATGATATATGGAAGTGATTTTGAAGCTAAGATGAATACAAATTCAATTTTATGTATAGGTATTGAGATAGATGGTATACTTATCGAAATGAATATCGCTTTGGAAAATATTTAAAATAAAGGATTGTCTATAGTAAAACAGACTATATCTTTTTTTAAAATGCCTCTTTTCTTAAATAACAATGTATATAACCAAGTTTAAAAATCCAACATTGTCAATTTTCAATTCTCAATTGGAAAAATGTTGCGTCGCAACATTTTTCCAGTATGTATATTTCATCAATTAATATAAATACTAACTGTATGGAGGTGTTTATTTTGTTAAGCATAGATAGAGCAAGAAAAATAATGGAGTCTAATTCAAATCTTGAAGTTATATATAGTAATGTTCCTGTATGGATTGAAGATATAAATGATAAAAGAAACACAGCTCAAGTTAGAAATTTGAGAGATAATAACTGCATGGTAGTACCTGTTTCTGATTTGACTGAAACGGGAAGAATTCTTTGATAACTAAATATTCTTTGTAATCAAACAACTCCTTTTTTAAAAAACTTCCCTTTCTAAACTAGAAAGAGGCAGTTTTTTTATTTGGATAGCTAACTTCGAAAATCTAACATTAGTTATAGTTGAAAATAACCTTCTGTAATGATACCATTATCTATGTTAAGTTATCCTATCATTAGATTATGGAGGAATAAAATGGTATTACGTGATATTATGAAATACATTGAAAGTGAATATGGAATCATTAATTCTACTCCTTGCCCAATTTGCGGAGGTTCATATATAGCTGAGGATTTAGAAATTCATATAATAGATGATGTTCCTTATGATGTTTGTATCTGTGTTTGTCCTGAATGTGGACACGAAAAAATATTCACCTTTTGTGCTCCCTTTGCGCAAGACCAAGAAGTACTTAGACTGGCAAAACAGAGTATGCAGTAAAGAATAAAAAATCCTAATGAAAAGCTTACTTCTCATTAGGATTTTTTGTATATGCATTATTCCCAAGTCTTCCAAACCTCAGGTTCATATCCTACTGTTGCTTTTTTTCCATTACGCACTATAGGTGTTTTATAAAGCTTTGGATTATTTAACAGTAGCTCTTCCTTGACACTGCTGTTCATAATGTGTTGAATATTTAATCTTTCATATTCCTTTGATTCTTTATCAATTAAATTCGTTAGACCTACTGCTGATTTAACACTTTGTAATTCTCCCTTGCTTAGTTCCTTTATAGTTAAATCAATAAATTGATATTTAATTCTTCTCTCTTTAAAATAGCGCTCAGCCTTTTTTGTATCAAAACACTTTTTAACTCCATAAATTTGAATATTCATTGTTCATGTTCTCCTTAAAATTTAGTAATATACCTTAGCCATAAACTATTCTCTATAACGCTAAACCAAGAATCCTACATTATACCATTCTTATATAATTCTACTATTTTAAGAATAACATCAACTGCCCTTTCCATTGCAAAAGTAGGAATAAATTCATACTTTCCGTGGAAATTGTGTCCACCAGTAAATAAATTTGGTGTTGGAAGTCCCATAAATGAAAGTCTTGCTCCATCTGTACCGCCTCTTATTGGAACTACCTTTGGAACTACGTCACACTCTTTCATAGCCTTAAATGCAGTATCTACAATATATTTTACCGGCTCAACCTTTTCCTTCATGTTATAGTATTGATCTTTCAAATCTAGTTCTACAGTACCTTCTCCATATTTTTTATTTAAACTTTTAACTATAACATCTAGCAAATACTTTCTTTCTTCAAATTTATCTTTATCAAAGTCTCTTATTATATAGCTAAGCTTTGTCTCTTCAACTTCTCCCTTTATTGAAGTAAGGTGATAAAAACCCTCATACCCTTCTGTATGACTTGGAGTTTCCTCATCTGGAAGCATGAAAATAAGTTCATTTGCGATTATCATAGAGTTAATCATTTTATTCTTTGCACTGCCTGGATGTACATTTCTTCCTTTTATGGTTATTTTAGCTCCTGCAGCATTAAAGTTTTCATATTCAAGCTCTCCAATAGCTCCACCATCCACAGTATATGCAAAGTCTGAATTAAACTTTTCAACATTAAAGTGGTCTGCGCCTTCACCTATTTCTTCATCTGGCGTAAATGCAATTTTAATAGTTCCATGCTCTATTTCTGGATTATTTATTAAATATTCCACAGCAGTCATAATCTCTGCTACTCCAGCCTTATCATCAGCACCTAAAAGAGTTGTTCCATCTGTAGTTATCAAAGTTTTTCCCACATATTCCTTAATTTCTGGAAAATCTTCTACCTTTAACATTACATTTTGTTCCTCATTAAGTACTATATCTTTTCCATCATAATTTTCAATAATTTTAGGTTTAACATCTTTTCCACTCATATCTGGAGCTGTATCCATATGAGCTATAAAACCGATTGTAGGAATTTCTTTATCCGTATTAGCCGGTAAAGTCGCCATAACATATCCTTTGTCATCTAAAAATACCTCGCTCATACCCATTTCATTTAATTCTTTTACCAATTCTTGTGCAAGAACTCTCTGTCCTTCTGTACTTGGAGTAACTCCACTTTCCTCATCTGATTTAGTATCAAATTTAACATATTTAAGAAACTTTTCTACTACTGCTTCCATCCTCAATCTTCTCCCTTCACGTCATATATGTAATCTCCAATCCCCAGTCACCAATCACCATAAAAACAGAACATGTTAAAACTAGTTACTGGGGATTGGTTACTGGGGACTAATTTTAATTATTCTACTATTATCATTATAATGCACATTATTGCAATGTACTAGATTATTTTCCAGATATGCTTATTACTGTTCTGCCTTCTGCAGTCATAGGAAAGGTTTGCGCTCCTATGTTAGGATCTTCAGAAGTAAATTTAATCTTTCCTGAATATTTATGAGTCATTTCAACATGTTTAGTTATGCCGCTCTCTTCATCCACATTTAATGTACCCTTCTGTGTTCCTTCAATATCATAACTAATTTTTATATTTCCTAAAATTAATGGTTCAGCATTATCTTTTGTCTTAACCTTAGAATCTACCGTTATTTCTGACATTTTGTCCTTGCTTTCCACTAAAGTATATTTACTTTCCGCTTGAAGAGGATATTCTGATGATACATCTGTTTTCTTTTCCCATGTATCTCCAGACTTAACTGGTTCATCAGGATAAACACTTGTAATATTCTGAACTTGTTTCGTTAATGCTTCATCACCGAACTGCTCCACAATCATTTTTTGAATTTCCTCTTGTTGTTTGCTATTCTTTATGTTCAATTCCTTTAAAACTTTCTCTATAATTTTATCTATTCCCATTACTTCTTTTATCTTTCCATCTTCACTTATTTTAACTGTAAATTCTTCACCTATTAATGTAGAATAAACCTTACTTAAGTCACTCATATCTGCAGTTGGATCTCCAGAATTATATTCCAAAGTTTGTCCGTTATTTGCCATACTTTTAATATTTAAGGAATCAAAACTCACTTGAACAGTAGCATTTTTATTTTCATCAACATCTGTTACAAAGCAAGAATATCCTATATTACATCTAGAATCCACCTCTGTTTTTCTATCTTTAATCTCTTGAGTAACCTTCTGTTCAAAAAGCATATCAATTTTGAAAGAATCTCCTTTTTTCAATTTCAATGAAAGCTTTACTTTTTTTTGTATACATCCATTAAACAATATCATACTAATTAAAACAAATATAATAAAACTCACTCTTTTTTTCTTCATATTACAACTGCCTCCTAACTTATTTATCTGCTGTATAACATATTCTCTTATACTTAGTGTTCCATGAATTATTAAATATATAAAGAAAATGAATTAAAAAAAGTTAAATAAAATAAAAATGAAATAAACTTAAAGATAGATTATCTCTACTTTTAAGTCTATTTCATTTTTATTTTTTATTTTAATTTTAGTTTTGCATTAGCAAAACATCTTTTACTGGTGACTGGGAATTGGCGACTGGTTACTAGAATTAAATATTACATATGATTTTATACATTAACTCTGCTGGGTCAAGAATAGGAATAGACGCATACTTATTCAATTCATTATGTAAATAAGGCAAATGTGTGCATCCCAAAATAACTACATCAACCTTTATGAAGTTGTAAAATTCTATGATATTTTTCAATGAAAATTTTTGAACTATCTTTTCGGCTGATATGCCTTTTTCTATATCCAGAACTACTGGCAATATTCCCATTCCAATAACATTACAATTGGAATTTACACTTTGTACAGTCTTTTCAATACCTGCTGAACTTTGATTATTAGCTGTTAGTACCCCAATAGTTGTATAGTTATGAGCTATTTTTTTATAAACCGTAAGTGGAGTAATAATTATTATATCTTCTTCTTCTGATAGTTTGTCCATATCTACTGCACTACTTAAAGAATTACAATATATCATTATTGCATCATTTTTTTCATATTTTATTCTTTTTATCATATTTTTTATTATATCCCTGAGTTCAAAAGGAGATAATATTTGCAGCTTTGATTGTTCTTCCGGAGATGAAGATACCGGATAACCCACTGCGTTAATTCCTTTTGATATTAAAAAATCTACCCCCATTTGAGTATCTACAGGAGTTCCAGCAATAACTGCAACTTTAATACTATTCATATATATGCCCCCTATATAATTTAAACTAAAAGTATTAGTACTGATTGAAAATTTTTTTCAATTCAGTATATTACAAAAATTTTTCATAGCCAATCTTTTATCTAGCATTAAACTAATGCTGTCCCCACAACTTAAAAGATTGCCAGTTAATACTTTATATTATATTATTCCATAAGTTTTATTGTAATCCTTTGTTTCATGAATTAACCTTTTAATTAATGAAAATCAGTTTTATTTTAGGTACTAGGTGCTAATAATTGTAAAAGCTAGTGAAAAATTTTTCACTAGCTTTTTGTTCTTTTAATTTATATTCAAATATTTTCTGACCTAAGGAAGAAAATGTTCCTTTCCTAGTACCTAGCACCTTTTTTCCCTTGTACCTTATTCCTTGTACCTATTAAGAAAATTGCTATGCAATTTTCTTAATAAACGGCAGCAAGTATTTTGAAGTTAATCCTACAAAAAACCCCGTTCCCAATGCCGCTGCTATAAGAACTGGCAGATAAGTAACTATCATTACATTTTCTATTACTAAAGCTGCAACTATTATCTGTCCTATATTATGAAAAACTGCGCCTATAATGCTTATTCCTATAATACTTACCTCATCTTTACCTAACTTTTTCACAGAATACATTGCCAAAAAGCTTAATATTCCTCCAGCAATACTGTATAAAAAACTAGATAAACCTCCTCCTAATAAGGTAGATAAAATTATTCTCAAAACAATAATTAAAAATATATCTTTAAAATCAAACATATACAAAGCTAATACTGCAATTATATTTGTAAGCCCTAATTTTGCACCTGGTGTAATAAAGGGTACTGGTATCATTCTTTCAACCATATAAAGTACTAACCCCTGTGCTACAAATAAAGAAATAAATGTTAGTTTTTGTGTTTTTTTCATTAGATTCACCTCAATAGGAAACTTCATCTATATCTGTATTCTTTTCTCCTTTAATTTGTATCATAACCTTATGCGGGAGACATACAAGAATATCTCCTGGTTTATCTTTAAAACCATCGTTAACACATATCTTGTCTGGACAATCTGCATCTATAATTCTAACTCCACCCATCTCTATTTCTACAATATTTTCACCTAAATCAGTCTTAATATCTATTCTTTCTTTTTTCATTTCTTTAGTTAGAGTTATCTTTTTATACAAATTACCCTTTACATATATCTCCACATACTTATTTGAATAATCAGCTTTTTTATTTACTTTAAAGAAAATCCCTAATCCTACAGCTAAACAAATAAAAAAAGCCACTATTATTTTATCAAATTTTTTCACAGAATCTACTCCTTTTAAAAGTATACAGCCTATGAACTGTCAATAGTATTATACCTTTAAACAAATCTTTTGTACAATGAGAACTTTGTCGCAAATTGACTTTTATTCATCTAACGGGTAAAATTAGGGAGTCAAATAACTATTATTTAATAAACATTGGAGGAAGAAAATGTTTAAGTGTAAAAAAGGTTTACCGCTGATTCTTACATCATTAATTTTAGTATTTTTACTCTCAGGCTGCACACGAAAACAGCCAGAACCAATCTCGAAAGAAGGACTTTTCTTAGGAACCTACTGTAAGATTACTATATATAATAAATCCTCTAGAGATGTTTTAGAAAAGGCTTTTAACAGAATAAATGAAATTGAAAATAAAATGACAATTAATAAAGCCAGTAGTGAAATCATTAATATAAACTCAAATGCTGGACTAGATTATGTTAAAGTATCACCTGATACTTTTTATGTAATTAAACAAGGAAACTACTATTCTGAATTATCTAAAGGCAAGTTTGATATTTCCATAGGACCTATAGTAAAGCTTTGGAATATAGGTACTGATAAGGCAAGAGTACCTTCACCTGAAGAAATAAAAGATAAATTACCTTTGATTAATCACAAAAATATTTTACTAAATGAAAAAGAAAATAAAGTTATGTTAAAAAACAAAGGTATGATTATAGACCTGGGTTCTATAGCCAAAGGCTATGCCGGTGATGAAGTGGAAAAAGTTCTTGTGGAAAATGGTGTTAAGCACGCTATTATAAACTTAGGTGGAAATATTGTAGCATTAGGTTCAAAGCCTGACAACAAAGCTTGGAAGCTGGGAGTTCAAAATCCTTTTGACTCTAGAGGAGAATATCTAGGAACTGTTGAAGTATCTGATAAATCAGTAATAACCTCTGGTATTTATGAAAGATTTATTGAAAAAGACGGCAAGCGTTATCACCACATTTTAAATCCTGAAAATGGATATCCTGTTGATAATTCTCTTGTCAGTGTATCCATAATTGCTGATAAATCCATAGATGGTGATGCACTATCTACTACTGCCTTTGCTTTAGGCTTAGAGAAGGGTTTAAAACTAACAGAATCTCTGAAAAATGTAGATGCTATTTTTGTAACAAAGGATTCAGATGTATATGTTACTTCTGGACTTAAAGATAATTTTAAAATTACTAATACTAAGTTTAAGTTAAAAAACTAAGTCACATTAAATAAAAGACTATGATTTCTTTCATAGTCTTTTTAAATATCTTAATAAAGTTACATTTTATCATAACTTACTTTCTTAATCTCTGATTCAAAATCACTTTTTAATGTCTGTGCAATATCAGCTAAATGTTGACTGGCTCTAGCAATATCCTCCATCGCCATTTTCTGATTTTTACTACTTTCAGAACCTTGTGAAGTAACTTCTTCTATATTTTTTACCAATTGAAGCATCTGATTTGAGGATAGACTTATACCTTCTATAAATTGAAGCAGCCTTTCAATATCAGCTCTACCTGATTCCAAACTCTTTTCTGTTTCTGTACTAAATATTACTGTTTCTTTAACAACATTTATGATATCATCAATAGTTTTATTTATTTCTCCAGCAGAATCATTTGACCCTTCTGCTAATTTTCTTATTTCATCTGCTACAACTGCAAATCCCTTGCCGTGTTCACCAGCTCTGGCTGCTTCAATAGAAGCATTTAAAGCAAGCAAATTGGTCTGAGAAGCTATTCCTTGTATAGTTGTTACTATA
Organism: Clostridium sp. ZS2-4; assembly: GCF_026719745.1. Lineage (GTDB taxonomy): Bacteria > Bacillota > Clostridia > Clostridiales > Clostridiaceae > Clostridium_H. The sequence goes on along the minus strand of NZ_JAPPRQ010000046.1, from coordinate 7,250 downwards.
CTTACAATAAGTTCTGATTTTTCTTTTAAGTCATTTATTTTTGCAACAGATGTTTTCATAGATTTATTAATAGTCTGCATATTATGCATAACATTATTAGCAAATTCAGTACAGTTACTAGTCTTATGCTGAACCTCATCTGCAGTATTTACTCCTTTTTTTGCTTCATTACTAATTTCTAATGCTTGTTCATTTATTTCATTTGATAGTGCCACAACCTCTTCAGAAGATGCTGCAAGCTGTTCAGCCACAGAACTTATTTGTTCAGAATTACTTTCTACTGAACTTATTAAATCTTTATATCTAGTACTATCCTTTATTATCTCTACAGCTCCTACAGGATTTCCATTGTCATCGTATACTCCAGCATTTGATACTAAAGTAGTAATAGAATCGTTATCTTTGTTATATATATCTACAGCAGCATCTTTTAAAAACTGTCTGCTTAATACACATTTTTGGGTAGCACAATCCTTGCATACATCAGCTTTAAATATATCGTAACATTTAATTTTTTTTGCTTCTTCTTCACTATAGCCTGTTAATTTTTCCATAGCTTTTGTCCATAAAATTATATTATAATCCATATCTCTAACATAATATGGATCAGGCATAGCTGATTGAATTCCTTTCAAAATATTATTCTGTCTTTTTAATTCTAAAATTTCTTTATCTTTTTCACTTAATTCTTCTTTTAGTTCTTTTATTTTTTTGTTGTCAAACATAGTATTTTACTAACCCCCTGTATTTTTTTCAATATAGTTATTGTTTGTAGATAAATTAAATATATATTTTTACCCTTAATGTATTAATTTTCTATAATATCTACATTATATATTATTTTATCAAAATTGTAACTAAACCTTATTTATACTTGTTAAATATTTTTAAAGAAAAACTCAGGCTGCTGACAATATGTCAACAGCCTGAATCTTAATTTTAAATTATTACATTAGGTTAGAGGACCTATTTGATACGCATCAAAGATGAATATTCTGCAAGACTAATTTTTGTCTCTTCATCCAAACTTTCAAATTCTTCTAATATCAGTTCTTCTTCTTCTGTCAAGGAACCTATTATCTCACCTGAATCAACCGATACAGTCTTTCCCATGTATTTTGCCTTCCATATCACCACATAAGGTACTGGATGACTGCTTTCTTGAAAGCTTTCATCCTGAAAATACAGATACAGATTATTCTCTTCAAGCCATTCTTGGAAAATCATATATTGTTCTTCTCCATCAATCTCATCACTTATCTGTACAGATTGTGCAAAAGCAAGAAGGCGGCAAGCTAATTCTTTTTCTTTTATTTTTGTAGATTTTAGGTACTCTGCAATCATAACTAAACTATAGGGCTCCCTTGCTTGAAAAAATGCCCATACCAGATAGTCAATAAACCTTCCTTTTTCCCAACGCTGAAAAATTAAGTCCACAGTATGCTGTAACGATGCTTTGTCTGCAAATACAGTTGTTAAAATTGCTGCTGTACTGTCCATCACTTTAGTGTACTCTTCACTAAATCCATCATCACTGCTTCCTGTTTCCATCATCCATCTCAAAACAAAGATAACCATCTGAGCATCATGTATCCAAGAACAATAACAGGCAAACTCATCTTTTTTGTCATTAGCTAACATAGTATTGACCATATCTAAAGCCATTTGATTTCTCTTGTTCAATCTGTCAAAAATATATAACTTCTTTATATCATCTCTCAGTACAAATAATGAAGTGAACTGTAAGCCTTCAGCATTGATTAAATCCATGGCATATTTTATATCACACATAACCATTTTCTTAAAAACTTTGCTTAATTCCTCTATACCATCATTAATTCTAACTTGATCTAACAAATTTGTTGCTTCCAGATTTTTGTTGGATGTTACCATAATATTTCCTCCTGTATTTCTTTTCTAGAATTCATATTTAGAAAATATTGCTTATGTAAATATTAATCATATACATTTATTCTTATTATAATTTTAAATATTTTATGATAATAGAAGGGACTGTCCCAAAATAAAATTCATGAATTTTATTTTGGGACAGTCCCTTCTATTTAACCAAATAAATACGTAAACAGAAACTTCTAGTTATTGTTTTCTAATTTATTTCAAATTCTATTTGATTTTTGTTTGACTTATCATATAAAGTTCCAAATATCGTGGCCCCAATCCCATTCCATTTTATAGTAATATCTAAATTATATCTCTTATTTTTATATTTAGCACTTCCCTTGTATGAATGATTTTGTTTATCATTTAAATTACCCTTTAAATTAACCTTTATTGCATTAAATGAAACATTTTTATCATCTATGAGAAAATCCCCACTAATTCCACTTAATAATCCATTATAAAATTCTCTGATTTTTGCATTTGAAATTATATCTTTTTTTATTTTTTTACCTTTTTGAGTTTGTTGATATGTATGTACTACTTCAAATTGCATTGCAAACTCTCTAGACTCCATTGAATATATATGCAGCATAGATACTACTATTATTACTAACAGTACTTTTAACAATTTTGATTTATTTATTCTAACTCTTTACTTAAAATATATTTCATTAAACTGTTGGATATTTGCAAAGCCTCTTTTCTATTAGAGGCAGGAGCGGCTATCATTAGTCCATTATCTCCAATCCACTTTTTATTAGGTATATATAAATTCTGGGGTTCCATTATATTAATAGTTAATTGACTAAAATCATCATTTATGTATATTGGCCCGTATGTTACTTGTGAAAAAGTTTGTGCCTTATTAACAAAATAGTATTGAATATTAGATCTATTATATTTATCAAATTTTAATTTTATTTCTTTTAATTCGTTTTCTTTAGGAAATTCTAAATCATTAATTTTTATTTTTCCTACAAATTTTTTTCCAAATATAAAGTCGTTTGATAGTTTCCCATTAATTGAAATAGTTACTTTCTCAGTAAATTGATTATTAGTTTCTCCTAATCTGTATTTTATGCCTTGAAAAGTCTTATTATATGTTCTTGGGAAAGCTATATATACATAAGCTAAAACTAAAACTACAAATAAGATTACTAATATAGTTCTTGCACGTACTCTTTTCATAGTAAAATTCTCCTTGATGATGTATTTGTTTGATCACAAATTATTTTAGTATAGGATGACATTATTTCTAATACATTATACTAATTAATATTAAAAAACACTATCCTTTTAAAATGCCTTATGTAAAATTTAAAAGGATATTATTTTTAGTTAAAATTGATCTATATAATAAACCTGCATATTTGTGCTACATCTTCTATTTACTTCACTATAAATCCAAGAGCCATCACCATAATGTTTAGTATAAAAGTTTTTTATAGTCTCTTGACGATTTGTATAAGGATGATTTTTTTTATCTTTTGTGTAAATATCTACAGTAGTTTTTACTTCTAATGAACTTGTTTTTACATAGATACATTCTATTTTTTGTACAGGATTATATTTCTTATAATAATAATCATGATAGACTTTAGTATGTGTTTTTGTCAACGCCTCTCCTGGTATTGCTGTCGGTAAAAAATCAGAAGCATTTATTCCTAGAATAGTAGCTGCTGTACCTAGTTTCTGACTAATACCACCAACTGTTAAAGTAAAACCAACATTTAACCAATGTCTCATTCCATATTTATTTGTATTCATTCTAGTAGGACCATCTACATATAATCTAACTTTGTCTATTCTCTTAATTCCATCTGGATGTGAAGCAGATCTACGAGTTCTTCTAGATTTCTTTAATTGAAATGTTATCTCCTCAACTTTTTTAAATCCATCAGTTTCATCTTTAGCTTCAGCTGATTCTATTTTCTTCAAATCTTCGTTTGAAAAAACGCTGTTTTTGTCTAAAACTATAATATCATCTTCTGAAATATTTAATTCAGATAAAGCCTGTTTTTCTCTTTCATTTAATTTAATTTTTGATTCATTTTTAGAATTTTCTTCTACAACTGTTTCTTTTGAAATATTTGTATTTATTGATGCAAAAGTAGTTGCAGTAGGTGTTAAAAGCACAATCGCTGTTAATAAAGAACAAATTAATTTCTTTTTCATAAAATTATCACTCCCATATTAATATTTTCATTTTTATGATTAATTTTAAAAATCAAATTCACATTTGTGATGCTTATTAAGAAGTCGTAGGCTGTTTTGAAATAGCTAAACTAAATTTATAAAATTATTTGAATAACCTATTAGCCTAAAAGTATTAATTCTTGAAACCTTCTATACTACCTACTATTCTTTAAGTGCTTGTCCAACAACAAGTATCTTTCTTCAATCATAATTTCATTCATAGTCCAAAAGATAATTCCATATATGAAATTGAACTATTATTAAGATATTAAATTTATCTAGCGAACTAACATTACTCCACGAATTCAATTACTATGGAAACTTCTATTAAAGAAAATAACCCTAGACATTTTAAGTTCTTTTAAATACTTGTAGATCTACCAAAAACTTAAGTTTATCCCAATTACAAGTTAAATTATATAATTTTAAAATCATAATTCAATACTAAATACATAAAACGTCCAATTTTGAGCATGAAAAGAATATATTTTACTAATATTTCTTTTCATGCTCATTTTTTTACCTTTCATGTATTTTTTGTTTATTTAACTGTAAATATATGCTATATTAACTTATAATAAAACATATATGGTGATTTAAAATGATAAATACGTTATCCTCTAAAATAACAGGTTATATAGAAAAAAATAGTAATATCCATGATACTGACAATCTAGCGAAAATAAACTATGCATTGCAAGCTGTTTTAGGTGAGACATTTAAAATAGTAATTTTAATAAGTTTATTTTTGATCATTGGAAGAATAAATTATCTTTTATTCTCCATGGCAATTTTATTTACTACAAGAATTTTTCTCGGTGGATATCATTGCAATACTACAATGAGCTGCTTATTTGCATCCATTATAATGTTCTTAATCACTTCATTAGTAGGTCCACTGCTTCCTAAATTGAATATTTTAATTTATTATTTAGCAGCAATATTAAGTGTACTTATAGTTATATTTAATGCACCATTTCCAAATAAGTATAGACCTATAAAAAACCAAAAAAGAAAGCAGACTTTAAAATACCTATCTACTTTCTTTACTATATCATGGTCAATTATTTTATTGTTTTACGTAAAAGATACAGCTTATTTAAACTGTGGCTTTTTAACTATTATATTAGAAATAATCCAAGTCATACCAACTAGAAAGGAGAATAATTATGAAAAGTAACATCAAATTCAAATCAGCAACACACATTTTAGGCTTATGTTTACTAGTCCTAGCAGGAGCTATAAGTAAGTCATCTTGTCTTTTCTTTCTTGGAGAGCCTACTCCTCCAGAAAGTTTACTTAAATGATACTCTAAAAACAGTATAGTTATCCTCAAAGAATAGTTGAACTTTGCCTCCATTACGTTCAACTATTTTCTTTATATTATAAAGTCCATATCCCCTGTTTTTACCTTTTTTAGTTGAAAAGCCTCTTTTGAATATATTATTTATATTCTCTTCCAGTATTGGTGTACCAGTATTTCTAACCTCTAAAATACTTTTATTTTCTTCTGTAAGTATATTCAATATAACAATTTTATCCTTGTCACTATCTTTTTTAACTTCTTCAAAGGCATTATTAAGAAGATTATTAAGTATATCTGAAATCTCATAATCATTTAAAATTCCATCTAAAGAGTTATTTCTTATATTAAATGAAAACTTTATATTTAACCTATCCGCTTCACATAACTTATTATATATTATAGATTTAATTACGATATTATCTATATGCATAATATCTTCTATGATCCTATTTGAAGAATTCACTGACTTAATATACTTCTTCAATTCATGTTTAATTTCTTTTTCACTTGTCACTTCAACTATTCCATTTATTGTGTTTAAATAATTCTTAAAATCATGCTGCCTTCGTCTTATATCTTCAATTATATCTGTTAATATAGGGTTATATTTATCCTGCACTTCTAAAGTTTTTTTCTCTTCAGTTATTTTAACTATATAAGAATATAAAGATAAACTTAATATTACAATTAATGAAAAGATTAAGATAAATATAAATAGATTATTCAGTATCAAGTTCTTGTTTTTTTCCCATATAAGTTTAGATAATATTACATATACCCCTAAATTAACTATAAAATAATATAATGCATTATTATCTAAATTAAGAGTTTCTATTGTTTTTTTGTGAGAAATAAAAAAACTTGTTAAAATAACTAAAAATAAATCTATTAAAAGACAAGTCATATTAATCATGAAGTTATCTGAATATTTACTTCCAATTAAATTTATAATTACTAAATTAACTGCTTGTAATAGTATACTCATACAAGCAATCACTAAAAATTCCAATAATGTTTTAATTAATGACCTCTTATACACAAATTTAACCAAAAGAATAATACTAAAATAAACTATAATCATATCATAATACAGCTTTGTATAAGACAACATAACTGCTATAAATGCGCTAATAGCCATTATGAATACATTCTTAAACCAATTATTATTTTCTTTTAGAAAAAACTTGCTCCATAAAATCATAATTATCGTTAGCTCAATAAAAGTAATGAAAAATTCTTGTACTATCTTTAACATTTCTAACACTCCTCATTGTTATAAATTTAAAATAGAGTAATTTATTTAAACTTGTCCATTACTATGCTTTTAAATTTATAACCTAAAGGAATTCTTTCATCATAGCTTTCAAAGTGAATTTGACTTACTTTGCCATCTATTTTTTCTATTTCTCTTATATATTTTACATTTACAACAAAAGACTTATGGCACTGAATAATATCCTCACAATCCATAAATTCAAGAACCTCTTTAAGTGATAATTTATTTACTGTGTATGCTTTTTTAGGTGTATGAATGATACAGTTTCTAAGTCTGACCTCTATAAATAATATCTCATCAATATACAGCTTTACACTGATGCCATTTTTCAAGTCAAATATGACATATTTTCTTTCATGTTTATTAGAACTATTTCTAGTAGTATGAGAAATTAGCTTTTCTACCATAGCTATTACCTGATCTTTATCATAAGGTTTTAAAACTGTTCTGGTCAAGTAAAATTGTAACACTTTTGCCTAATATTTTTATGAGCTGTACCGAGCTTCAAAAGGAGTTAATCCTTTATTGAAGGAATGAGGTCTAAGATGGTTATACCAGCTATAGGCATAA
>NZ_JAPPRQ010000045.1 GCF_026719745.1 Clostridium sp. ZS2-4 | reverse complement strand
TTTACCCCCACGCTTCAAACCCAATATTTCTACTACGCTTGGTGGTTGGCTACAAGGCTTCTTGGCAATTACCTTGACTGGACTTTCACCAGCTAGTATGGTCCAGCTTAGCTGGACGCACAAATAAAAAAAGATAAAAAATGCAATTAATTACATTCTTTATCTTCTTTATTTATATCCCTAAAACTTTAATATTCTCCACATAAGGATCTTCTGTATCTGTCAGCATGCTGTGTTGATTTTTCAAGAATTTTATATATTCTATAATGTCTCTGCTTATTCTCTCGCCAGGAGTAATTATAGGTATTCCAGGCGGATATGCCATAATAGACTCTCCACTTATTTCACCTTCTGATTTATCCAGTTTTACAATCTTTTTTCTAGCATAAAAAGCATCTCTTGGAGAAACTATAACTTTAGGATTTTCTAATGCCACTTTATCAAAATTCACTTCACTACCTCTATATTTTATACTTATATCACGAAGAGCATCTACAAGAGCTTTTATGGAATCCTCTGTATCTCCCACACTTATAATAGCTAATATGTTAAATACATCTCCAAGCTCCACTTGAATATTATATTTATCTCTAAGTATATCGTAGGCCTGAAACCCAGTAATTCCAAGACCTTTTACACATACTCCAAGTTTAGTTTCATCAAAATTATATACACCTTGTTCTTCTATTAGTTCTTTTCCAAAAGCATATAATCCTTTAATTTGGTTTATCTCTTCTCTAGCGGCTCTAGTCAATTTTAATATTCGTGAAAATCTTTCTTCGCCTTCCATGACCAGCATTTTTCTCGCTACATCCAGGCTTGACATCAAAAGATAAGACGCACTCGTGGTCTGAGTCAAGTTTAATGTAGTTTTAACTGTATTTTTATCAATAAATCCTTCGTTTAGTAATAAAACAGAACTTTGAGTAAGCGAACCTCCGGTCTTATGAAGACTAACTGCCGCCATGTCAGCACCAAGCTCCATGGCACCCTTTGGAAGTTCATCATGGAATCTAAAGTGTGCTCCGTGAGCTTCATCCACTAGAACAGCCATACCATGCTTATGAGCTGTTTTAATTATCTTTTTCAAATCTGATGTAGCCCCATAATATGTTGGATTAATTAAAAATACTGCTCTAACATCTGGATTTTCAGCAATAGCTTTTTCAACATTTTCTACTGATACCCCCATAGCTATTCCAAGCTCATCATTAGTCTCAGGCTGAACATATACCGGTATAGCTCCACTTAGTATCAATCCATTTATAGCAGACTTATGAGCATTTCTTGGCAATATAATTTTATCTCCAGGTCTACATACACTCATAATCATAGCTTGCACACCTGAAGATGTTCCATTTACCAGGAAAAAAGCATGATCTGCACAATATGCATCTGCCATCAACTCTTCAGCATCTTTAATAACACTTATAGGGTTACTTATGTTATCAAGACATTTCATGGAATTAACATCTACTTCTAAAACTTTGTCTCCAACATATTCAGCAAACTCTGGTAATCCTTTTCCGTGTTTATGCCCTGGAACATCAAAAGGTATAACATTTTTTTCATTATATTCTTTTAAAGCATCAAATAATGGAGTTCTATTCTGATTTCTTATCATTTTTAACCACCTTTTTTGCGAAAATTAACACTAATATCTACAATACCGATATGTTATACCATGACTTTATTCTTGTCAATATGATATTTTTCTACATTTTATATTTCCTTTTATATTTCCTTTGCATTTAATATTTTACGTATTCCTTAGATTTATTTACGAAAGTTTTTATGTTTTCTTCTTCCTCTGCATATTTTTCTACCGTCATTTCTCCACGACCAAACCTGTCACATAAAGATAATAATGCAACTTCATCAACTGAAACTTGAGAAATCATTGTTTCTATATCTGCAAAGGGTAAGTCCTTAACTACAAAAAGTGTCTGCATATGCCACCTTACCAGATAAGCCACTTTATCAATAAATTCCTTATCGTCAGTAAGCTCCTGTAAAAATTTTCTTGCTATTCTTTCTCCATGCCTATCATGATCATAAGAAGTTATTCTGCCTTTTCTCATTCTAGTAGTAGGCTTCTTTCCTAAATCATGCAATAAAGCAGCCCACATAAAAGCATGTGGTTCTTCACTTAATTCTTTTTTTTCAGATGCATTATCTATTACCAGAAGTGTATGGTTCCATACACTTCCCTCTGGATGATGCTTTAAGGATTGTGGGACATCTATTAATTCTTTTAACAATGTAAAAGGATATATATCAGGGAACTCATCTTTTTCTATAAGTTCATTAAAATATTTTGATGGCTGTTTATCTTCCATTAAGTGTTTATCAAATTTTTTAAAAATCATATTTTTATCTTCCATTAACATAACCTCCCTACTTATTTCTTATATTTATTCTTCCATTTTTTTTAATACTTTATTTAGAATTGTTAGTCATAAGATAACTAAAAATAAATTGGACAAATAAAACAATAACTGCTAATATAAAAAAAACGTATTTAATATAGCATGTTATGGCATATTATAATAACTTATAATATGCCATAACAAACTTCATTTTATTTATATTTTAGGAGGAATTACACTGATGCAAATATTTGCATATATCTTAATCAACAATATTCTACCAATATTTATTCTTATAATTCTAGGCTACATTCTAGATAAAAAATTCAATTTAAACATATATACTTTGAGTAAGTTAAATTTCTATATCTTTGTTCCCATATTTGCATTTATCCAGCTTTATACTACACAGATTCCCAGCGGAATGCTAAAAGTTGTGGTTTATGCTATGTTATTGTTATTGTTAAATTACATTATAAGCAGCATAGTTTCTAAATTTCTTAAATTTGATCTTTCTCTTAAAAATGCTTTTATTAATTCTGTAATGTTTTATAATTCTGGAAATATAGGAGTTCCTCTCATTACTTTAGTATTCAGCAGTACTCCTTTTGTAATAGATGGTACGACTCCTTATTTAAGCCTTGCTTTGACAACCCAAATAGTGATATTAGTAATCCAAAATATATTTACAAACACTTTAGGATTCTTTAATGCAGGACAAGGAACCATGCATTGGAAGGATTCAGTTAAAAGTATTCTAGGTATGCCTACAATATACGCTATTCCTTTAGCAATTATTTTTAAGAATATACCCTATAATCTTGTAGAAACACCTATTTGGCCTGCTCTTAAATATGCTAAAGATGGAATGATTCCCATTGCACTGATAACCCTGGGCATTCAACTGTCTAAAACCAAATTTAATCTAAAAAATCAATATGGATACATATCTAATGTATTAAGACTATTGGGAGGACCTGTTTTTGCATACTTGCTTATTACTGTGATGAACATAGAAGGAATTACTGCTCAAGCTCTTATGATTTCTTCTTCAGTTCCTACTGCTGTAAATACTGCACTGATTGCAGTTGAGAGAAATAATAGACCTGATTTTGCATCTCAAGTAGTTATGACTTCTACTTTTATCAGCACCGTAACATTAGTTTTTGTAGTTTATATATCTAGAATCTTATTTCCTATAGTTTAAAATATAAAAATAAACTCAGTTTTTAGAAAACTGAGTTTATTTTTATATTAAAATTGAATCATAACAAGTAAACAAACTACAAGAACAACAGCAAATATAAATACAGAATAAGTTATACTATTCATTTTATGACCCAATTGCTGCGCTCCCTGACTTAAATTTTTAGCTACTGATATATTTTCATCAACTTTTTCTTGTCCCTTATTTATAACATTCCCGGTTAATTCTACAGCAGAATCTAATGCTTCTTCAAGCGTTCCTTTAATAGCTTTTCCATAATTTAATTCCCTTGTTGCTAATAATTTCATTATATTACTGAAAAAAGCAACAGTTTGTATAAGCCCAACATCAATGGCCTTTAAAACAACTGAGCTAACAAAGAAAACTACTTTCCATGCTGGTTTATACACATGGTTCTCAATATTAAACCAGTTTAGTGCAGGATTTTCATACCACCAGTGTTCTCCAGTACCTTTTCTTAAGAACTTTCTTACAAAGAAGAAGTATACAGCCACTCCAAGTAAAATTGTAAATATTGCTGACATAACATGTGAACCTGAGTAAAAGTGAGCATGTACATTATGATGAATATTTCCAAAAGGTTCTACAGCTTTTTCTATAAGATGTAAAACTGTTTCTGGTCTAAGTCCTATATAAACAACTACAGCTGCTAAAACCCCTATCGGGAAAAGTGCTCTCTTTGTAATTATAGTCTTAGCTTTTTCAATATTGTGATCACTCTTCTCAACAAATACTGCAACAAATATCTTTAATAGATACGCTACGGTAAAACTACTGCTGGCAGTAAACACCACTTCCGCAATAGTAAACCAAATTCCACCATACATATGATGAGCCTCTGAAAGAGCACTATGCAAAAGAGTTTTTCCAGTATATCCATTAAAGCCAGGCATACCTATAATAGCAAGTAATCCTATTAAAAATATAATTTTAAGCGCAGTCTTATCTCTTCCAAAGCCACCAATCTTATTTATGCTTAATTCATGCAATACCATATAAACAACTCCAACCCCCATGAATAAAAGCACTTTGAAAATTGCATGATTTATAATATGAAATAGTGTTCCATAAATAGCAATAACTTTATGGTCTTTCAACAGCCCAATTAAACCAATTCCTACTAATATATAGCCTACCTGACTCATAGTACTATAAGCAAGAATTCTCTTAATATTTCTCTGAAACATTGCTAAAAACCCACCTATAAACATAGTTATAAATCCCATAACTAATATCCCAGCAGACAACAAAACGTCTCCAGCCATCATTATATTAACAACAATTATAATACCGAAAATACCTGTTTTAACTAGTATTCCAGATAAAATTGCACTTGCTGGTGCAGGAGCAGCTGGATGGGCTTTAGGTAGCCAAATATGAAGAGGAAACATACCTGCTTTTACTCCAAAACCTATTATAATTAATACACTTATAAGATATTTTACTCTTCCCAAGTTTGCAACTGCATGTTGTAACTCTGAAATTTCAAAAGTTTGAGTATAATTATACAATAGGAATAATCCCATAAGAAGAATCAATCCACCAGTAACAGCCATTACTATATACGTATCTCCAGCTTCATGAGCATATTCATCTTCATCATGAATAACTAGTGCATACGAAGTTAAAGACATTATCTCGAAAAAAGTAAATAGATTCAAAATATTTTCTGATATAAAAATACCTATTGTACTCCATAAAGTAAGCATAAAGAAAAGATAATATCTGTTTCTATTTTTATAGCTTATTAAATACTGAGTGGAGTAAATTGTAACCAAAAACCACACAAATGTAGTAATGAAAACAAATATATATCTAAAAACATCTAGCTTTAAGTGAAGTCCTGTTCCCATAATATGAGGAACAGATATTTCTATTGTTTCTAATGCAACATACTTATATAAATAAGCTACTACTGCAAAAGTAATCCCTGTCATTATTATATAAAAAATCTTTCTATAGCTTTCATTTTTTTTCCCTAAAGCAAAACCTATAAAAGAACTTATTAATGGAAAAACCAAAATAAACATCAACAGATTTTTAGGATTCATAAACTTCCCCTCCTTTACATCAATTCAGCAGCAATTTCCTGTATAAAAGAAACAACTGGATTTGGAAATATTCCTAACAAAACAACAATTATAGTTATTGAAACTATAGGAATAAGCATTTTCATAGGAGCTTCTTTTACTTCTACAACTTCTTCCTCTGGTTTTTTAAAGAAAGCAACTGCTACAATAGGCATAAGATATAAAGCCGTTAATACTGCACTTAGCAATAATATAATTACAAAATATATCTTTCCTCCTTGAAGTCCACCTAAAGCCAAATACCATTTACTTACAAAACCATTGCTTGGTGGAATTCCTATAAGCGATATGGATGCAATGGCAAAACACCACATTGTTACAGGCATCTGTTTACCTATACCTTTTATCTGACCAATGTCTGTTTTGTGTGTTGTATACATTATTGTTCCAACACAAAAGAATAAGGTAATTTTTATAACAGCATGATTAATTAAGTGAAGCAGTCCTCCTACAAAAGCATCTTGATTCAAAAGTACTATACCCAGTAATATATATCCTAATTGACTTACTGTTGAATAAGCCAGTCTCTTTTTCAGATTTTGCTGATGTAGTGCTAAAAAAGACCCCATTACAATAGTTATACCAATTAAAATACTCATGTATATATTTCCTTTAGTCTCTTTTATAACATCCGCTCCAACTATAAAATAACTCATTCTTATAAGAGCATATATACCAGATTTAACAACTGCTACTGCATGTAACAGAGAACTTACTGGTGTTGGCGCAACCATAGCTTCAGGCAGCCATGAATGAAACGGAACCAATGCTGATTTAACACCAAATCCAAGAAACATGCTTACATAAATTGCAAGAAATAATTTCATATTTCCGTTTTGCACACTTGATAATATTCCTCCTGGAACAAAATTAAGATTTTTAGTCATACTGTAACATAAAATCATTCCAAGTAAAACAAGGGTTGCTCCTCCAAAAGAGTATATAAGATATTTTCTACCACTTTCTAAAGCCTTTTTCGTTCCTGTATGAATAACTAATGGAAATGTAGCCAAAGTAAGTAACTCATAGAAAATATAAAGAGTAATCAAATTTCCTGAAAAAGCAATTCCCATTGTAATTCCTAACGTCAAAGTGAAAAATGTAAAAAATCTGTTTTCTTTTCCTTCATGCTTCATATATTCCATAGAATAAAATGTAGTAAATATCCATAATACTGACACTAGAAAAGAAAAGAGAATAGCCAGTTTGTCTATCTTGAAATATATATCCAAAAATTCATTAAACTTAAATAAGTGTATATTCGATTGTCCTGAAAAATAGAAAATACAAACAACAAAAATAAAATTTAATATTACTCCCACACTTGCAAAAATATTTCTCCCTTTTTCTTCAAATCTGAAAACAGCTATGAAAATTGCTAAAATAGCCGGGAAAAAAATAGGAAGTAAAATCGCAGCATTATTCAATTCAAGCTCCCCCCTCCTATATTATTCCTGCTTCAATAAGTCTTATAATACTCCTTGAAGCAAAACCAACACCAATCATTGTAATAAGCAAAATCATAATAGGCAATAGTTCTCTTATAGGTTTACATTTTGATCCATATATTTTTCCTTCCAAATTTTCTTCTCCAAAATATCCGTTTATTACGATTGGAAAATAATACGCAGCATTTAACAAACTACTGATTAAGATCATCACAACCAAAATAGGTTTATCTGCTCTAATACTTGATAAAGATAAATACCACTTGCTTACAAATCCTGGCAACACTGGTATACCTACCATAGAAAGAGTTCCTATAAAGAAAAGTCCTAGAGTGACTGGCATTTCCTTACCAATTCCTTTTAACTCGTAAGTTTTCTTAAGACCACTTCTCTCAATTATAGCTCCAACCGATAAAAACAATGCTGATTTTGTTACCGCATGACCTATCATATGGAAAATAGCTAATGCAACACCTGCATCAGTGCCAAGCCCAATTCCTAAAAATATATATCCCATCTGAGCTACACTGGAATATGCTATTATACGTTTGATTTCTTTTTGGAATATGGCAAGCACGGACCCCATAATCATCCCTATACTTCCCATAACCATTATAATATTTAAAATAGGAAATTGCCTTATGATATCAATTCCAAAAACTCTATATAAAACCTTAATTAACAACAATACAAAAGGTTTTAAAACAAGGGCTGAAAGTAATGCACTTGAGGTTGCTGGTGCACTTGAGTGAGCATCTGGAAGCCATGTATGCAAGAAAAACATTGCACTTTTAACTCCAAGCCCTACAGTAAACAATCCAAGTGTTATCAATATTGCATTGGGATAGTTGGTATAATTTTCAACTAAAGCTTCATGTATATAAGTTATATTTAATTGTCCCGTAATGGAATATAAAAATGCAATTCCCATAAGTACGAGCCCTGAGCCTAAACAACTCATTATTAAATATTTTATTGTTGCCTTAATATTTTCTTTCTTGTCTTTTATTACGATTATCCCACAAGAGGCCAGAGTTCCTACCTCTATAAATACAAAGCTGTTAAATATATCATTTGTATAAACAATACCAAGTAAAGCCCCCACCAAGATATTTACTAATAGATAATAGAAAGGGATTTTATTTTCTTTTATATCCTTATCAATACTATAAAGTGAGTACCATATGATCATACTTGCTATAAAGGTAAACATTACTCCCATTATAGCTTCTATATTTCCTATATAAAATTCAATTCCAATAGGTGCTCCAAAATGTCCTGCTGAGTAAAAAAACTTGCCATGTTTTAGAACATACACCAATGTATTCACTGAAAGGACTAATGATATAAGCATGGAAGTCAAACTTATTCCTTTTACTATGTTCTTTTTATTTATTATTGGCATAGTAAAGGAAGTCACAAATAAAATCAATATGCCCATTAAAGGAAAACTTTTAGTAATCAATATCTAGCCCTCCCTCTTATTTAAAATCTCATCTAATTCAATAGTTCCATAAGCGTCAAATAACCTAATAGTTAATGCAAGTGCAAAAGCTGTTGTACTAACCGCTACAACTATTCCTGTCAGCATAAGACCAGTGGGAATAGGATTTATATATGCATTAACTCCTTTATATCCATTTACTATAATAGGTGCTTCTTTACCATCTATATATCCTTTTGCTATAAAGAATAAGAAGACAGCTGTATCCATAACATTCATACCTATTATTTTTTTTATCATATTATTATGAAACAAAAGTGTTGCAAAGCCTATACCAAACAAAATTATTGATGCTGTTTCATAATAATTGTGTATCAATCCTTCCATTTAAATTTCTCCTTTGTCAAATAAAGTGTAAAAAAAGTACATTGTTATTGCGACAATGGTTCCAACTAATATATTCAGTGGTAATAAATATCCTCCGCTTAGTATGTTTCCTGGAGTACCAAGTGGCGGCTGAGGTAGATGAAGATGGCTTCCCCCTGTTATGAAACTGTATCCTTTCATCAATCCATAAAGGATTATTGAAGTACAAATACAATTAGTTAAGGTTTTGTATTTCAACTTCTTTTTTGCCACTTCATCACCATAAACGATTCTAAATAATATTAGGCTAGCACCAATAACGGTTCCCCCTGCAAATCCACCTCCTGGACTTAAATGTCCGTGAGAAATTATATAAAGACCAAAAATCTGTATAAAAGGAATAACTATCTTGCTTACTTCCTTTAAAATTGTATCTCTCATAAAACCGCTCCTATTGATTTATTTTAATTCTTCTTTATCTCCATCTTTCTTTAATAAAATAATTACCGTAATGGATGCAGTGAATAAAACACTTGCTTCCACAAAAGTATCAAAAGCACGATAATCTAATATGATTCCTGTTACTATATTTGTAGCACCAGTGTCCTTAATTGAATTTTCTATATAGTATTTTGCAACTTCGTTATTAGCAGGATTATTTTCACTCCCAAATTTAGGAATATCATTAACTCCTAATAGTAAAATTACAATTAAGCTTGCCGTTAGTATAAATGTAATTAACTTCTTCATTTTTTTACTCCTTTCACTCTTTTTAGTGTAAGAACAAATAATAAAGTAGTTATTCCTGCTCCAACAGCGGCTTCTGTAATTGCTACATCTGGAGCATTAAGCTGCTGCCATAAAATAGCCATTATTAAGCTATACACCATAAATACAATAACCGCAGAAAGTAAATTCTTTATTAATGAAACTGCTATGGAAGCTCCTATCAAGAATAGAAGCATAACAATACTAAATACTTTCATTTTGCATCCCAACCTTTAATATTTCTTTATTGTCATTTTCATGCTTTGCTTTTACTATAAGGTGTGTAGCTGTAGGATTAGTAATCCATACAAATACTATGATAAGTAAAAGCTTTAAACTAACTATATTTAAACCATTATAGATTATAAGTGCAATTAATGATAATACTGCTCCTAAAGTATCGCACTTTGCTGCACTGTGAGCCCTTGTGTAAACATCAGGGAATCTTAGTATCCCAATTGTTCCAACCATAAAGAAGAATAACCCTCCCATTAGGAAAATGCTCATTAAAATCGTTTTCATTTAATCATACCCTCCTATAGTTTAACGAACT
The DNA here is from genome assembly GCF_026719745.1 of Clostridium sp. ZS2-4. Taxonomy (GTDB): domain Bacteria; phylum Bacillota; class Clostridia; order Clostridiales; family Clostridiaceae; genus Clostridium_H. The sequence goes on along the minus strand of NZ_JAPPRQ010000045.1, from coordinate 28,095 downwards.
TTGATATAACAATAGATGCAATAAAGCTTATTAAAGCATAAACTAATGCTACATCAACAAAATAAGTCTCATGTATTATAAAAGAAACCATAAGAATCAAAATAATTGTTTTTGTTCCTACAACATTTATCGCAACCAATCTGTCAGCTGCACTTTGTCCTTTAACAGCCCTGTACATACATAAGAAAATAGTTGCTGATAAAAACAAGATTGCAAAAATCAATAATTTAATCATGTATCTTATCCCTCTACTTTCAAAAGAATTTTTTCAAATTTTGAATTTATCAAGCCATCTATATACTCTTTCTCTAAACAATGAACAGTAAGAACATTATCTTCCATAGCTACTGTAATAGTGCCTGGAGTTAAAGTAATAGAATTTGCAAGAACTGTTCTACAAAATTCAGATTTTAGTTTTGTTTCAAAACGTACAACATCAGGAGAAATATTTACATTTGGACTTAATACAATCTTTGCAACACTGAAATTTGCTATAAATATTTCTTTTATCAATGTCCATATATACTCAATCCAATATCTCATTTTTCTGAATAAATACCCTTGCTTATTATTTTTTGAAAGTAAAAAGTCTTTATTTAACAAAGTTACTCCTAAACATAAAATGATCCCAATAATTATTGTTTCCATACTTTTATTCTCACATAGTATTACCCAAAATACCATATACATTAAAATAACCTCAAATATCATTTTAACACCTCCCTTACTTGTTCCACAAGTTTTATTTAGCAATATTCGTGCCAATTCGACTCATTTATTTTATTATTCCCCTGCAGCCTTGATTCTAGTTACATTTATTAATTAATTTGCTGTATATATAATCACTTAATTTTTAGAATATTTTATATTATGTTTTAATATGATACACTTTTTTATTTTCGCTCAAAAAAAGCGTATCATAATGACTCACGTGTTTCATTATGATACATTTTCCCTTTTTATACTTCTTCTATATTATATTTTTTCATTTTTCTGTACATCGTACTTCTACCAATTCCTAATATTTTTGCAGCCCCAGCAATATTCCCATTTAATTCTCGGATAGTTTTTATAATTGCATTTTTTTCTATTTCATCCAACGTGAATAATTGATCTTTGGGATTAATATGATTAGATAATTCTTTAGGGTTTATATGACTTGGTATATTTTTATATGTTAAAACCGAATTGTCCTCTACTACATTTACCACTGTCTGAATAACATTCTGAAGTTCTCTAACATTACCAGGCCAATCATAATTCATCATACCTTTATAAAAACTTTGCTCTATACCTTTGATATTTTTCTCTATAGACCTACTGAATTTTTCAAGAAAATAATCAATGAAAATTTTAATATCTTCTTTTCTTTCTCTTAAAGAAGGAGTTTTGATAGTCATAACATTTATTCTATAAAATAAATCTCTTCTAAAATTACCAAGTTCAACTTCTTCACCCAAATCTTTATTAGTAGCCGCAATTACTCTAACATCAATAGGAATAACATCGTGTCCTCCAACTCTCACTACCTTTCTATCCTCTAATACTCTAAGTAAACTTACTTGTGCATCAAGAGGCATATCACCTATTTCATCCAAGAAAATAGTACCCCCGTCTGCAAGTTCAAATTTACCTGGATGTCCTCCTCTTTTAGCTCCTGTAAATGCACCTTCTATATATCCAAAAAGTTCACTTGATACTAGTTCTCTCGGTATAGCCCCACAATTTAAAAACACAAAAGGATAATCTCTTCTATCACTTTCATTATGAATAGCCTGAGCAAACATTTCCTTACCAGTACCACTTTCCCCCTGTAAAAGTATAGTAGTATTAGTATTAGCAGCCATGGAAGCTATCTTTATAGCACGTCTTATAGAATCACTATTACCAAGTATATCATTAAAAGTAAATTTAGCATTTGCACCAACAATCTTATTTACTAAGCTGTGAACCATTTTTACTTCTCTTAGGGTAATAACTGCACCATCTAATCCTTTACCATTAATAGATGTTATAGGAGTTACATTTGCTATACATGTTTTTTTTCTTCCATTTCTTGTCTTAAAATAGATTTCCTCTTCCTCGTATTTTCTACAATTACTTATTCCACTAATAATTTCCATACGATTATTAGAACTTAAAATACATCTAAAATCTTTTCCTATTATATCCTCTTCTTTAAAGGATAACAATTTTCTGGCAAATCTATTTATACTCACAACACTCCCCAAACTATCTATTCTAATTATTCCCTCGGAAATAGATTCTGTAATTTGATAGAATCTTTCATTAGTAAGTTTAAGTTCTCTATTTCTCTCCTCAAGTTTAATTTCTTTTTCAATAGCTTCAGCAGCAGCTACTACCATTCCCAGAGTATGAGGATGTACTAATTCATAATTGCCTGTTATACTTAGTACTCCTAACATTTGTCCATTTTTGTCTTTTATAGGACAAGCAGAAGAAGTTAGTTTATGATATTCCTGTATGTAGTGTTCTCCACCTAAAACTTGTATAGGTTCTCCAGTTATTAAAGCAATTCCTAAGGCATTAGTTCCGTTAATCTCTTCTCTTATGTTATATCCATCATACAATCCAAGAGAAGTATACATATTTACAATTTTTTCTTCACCAATATGTTCAAGAACATAACCATCTCTATCTGTTAATCTAATAATAAAATCTGTATCCTTTACAATTTTATAAAGGCTATCCATAAAAGGTTTTGCCGTATTTAACAAGGGAGTGAATTCTTTGTACCTTTTATCAAATTCCTCTTTTCCAAGCCTTACTGAAGAATTTTCAACAAAAGGATTTATTCCGTAGTCCTTACTTCTCTTCCACGATTCTGCAATAACATCGCGAATGCCTTCTCGATTGAGGATGCCTTTTTCAATAAATAACTTCCACTTATTTATTATATCTTCATTTTTATTAAGCAGTTTCCTAACAGTCAAAAAAAAAACCTCCCATTTATCCTTACATATTAGACAATTTCATACAATAATATTTTTATTTAAGTTCCTACAAATCACTATACTTATTTATCGTTAAAATGTCATACCTATATTTTACCCTAACTACTTTAATATACTTATGCATTATTATTTTAACATATTTCATCTTGCTTTTATTATAAACTATAATAAATTGTCACAGTAAAAATGCATAAAACCCCATTTTACAAATTGTAAAATGAGGTTTTTTTAAATCTATTTATTTTAGCCTACTGCATTTATTTCATCTAAGAATATGAATGATTGAACTTTATCACTAGCTTTATCTATGCTAACTAATAATTTTTTATTAGTATCATATTTAAAATACATGAAGTAAGCATTTGCTGCTTTTGAAACTTCCTTGCTGCTAGCTTCATCAAATTCTACTTTGTTAACATCTGCTAAATTATTTTTCTTGATAAAATCAAGTGCTTTTCCTTTAGCTTCTTCAATATTAAATTCTTTAGTATCTCCTTTAGCTGTCTTATCATAAGATTCAAGCTCAAGTACTTTATTTGTTTTAGTATCTATTAAAGCTGTATATCTTATTTTATCTTCATTAAGATTTTTATTTCTTACTAAGAAATATTTTTGTCCATCTCGTTCTATTGTCTCAGCTTTTAAATCTTTACTTTCTACTTTAACATCAAGATATTTTTTAAATGCATTAACAGCTTTTTCTTCAGATGTTTTTGCACTTTTCTCATTTAATTGCACAGCTACCTTCTCAGTCATTAGTTTATTTTTTGATATTGTATCTTGAGACATTTGTGCAAAAGCTTTTGTTCCTCCTAATGCCATTGCAGTAAGTAAAACTAAAGATGCTATTCTTTTTGATTTCATAATATTTTTCCTCCTTTAATTGTAACATTAAATTTATTTTTATTTCATATCTCCTCGTTACAATTAAATTATATAGTCGATACTTATAATAACCATCTATAAGTTGTAAAAAAATTGTAAAACAAACCAAATATTTCTTTTTGTAGTTTTTATTTCTATTATGATCATTTATTGAAAATATTATTAAAAAATGAGTCCAGCAAACCAGTTACCGAACTCATATTTAATCAACTATAATTTATTTATACTAAAAGTTAAAAACTATACATTAGGAAGATTTAAGCCATAGAATATTTCTGTCATTTCTCTGTCCAATTTTCCAACAATACCTTTTTTATCTTGTTCTGTTAAATCCTCTTCTTTGATTTCAAATAAATAATTATCAAGTTTAATATCTCGAAGCTTCATCTTTGTATGAAATATATTAGACTGGTATATATTCATATCCATTAAACTATATTTATCTATTGTTTCTTGTGCAATAAAGTTTTGTATAGAGTTAATTTCATGATCTATAAAATGTTTTTTTCCATCAATATCTCTCGTAAAGCCTCTAACTCTATAATCTATAGTAATGATATCTGAATCAAAACTTCCTATTAAATAGTTTAAAGCATTTAAAGGAGAAATTGTACCACAAGTGGAAACATCTATATCCACTCTAAATGTACTTATATCATTTTCCGGATGACTTTCTGGATAAGTATGTACTGTTACGTGACTTTTATCTAAATGTCCTACTATATTTTCGCGTGTTGGTGTTAAAATTCCTCTGTTACATGATGGATCAAGTACATATAAAGGAACCTCTTCCTCTGAAATAAGAAGAGTTACACTTGCCCCTTGTGGATCATAATCTTGTTTAGCAACATTCAGAACACTTGCACCTATAGTTTCTGTAACATCTGTTAAAATTTTAGTTAATCTTTCTGAGTTATATTGTTCATCTATATATTCAATATATTTTTTACGATCTTCTTCAGTTTTTGTATAACAAATATCGTAAATATTGAAACTTAGTGATTTTGTTAAATTGTTAAACCCATAAAGCTTTATCTTATTGTTATTGTTTTTATCCAACTCCATTCCTCATTTCTAATATATTTCTAACAAAATTATATAATTAATGAGCTTATTGTCAAGACATACATTTTTCTAATTATAAAACATTTTGTAAATGAAATGTTTTTAATCTTTAAGAAAAAGTACTAATAAATACTCTATCTATTACTTATGATACGGTTCGCCATTGTTAATTCTGTAAGCTCTATATACTTGTTCTAACAAAATAACTCTCATTAGCTGATGTGGAAAAGTCATTTTTGAAAAACAAAGCTTATAGTCCGCTCTATTTAAAACTTCTTTAGATAATCCTAAAGAACCGCCAATTATAAAGGCTATATTGCTGTTGCCTCGTATGCCCAAATCCTCTATAAATCCAGCAAGTTCTTCTGAAGATAACATTTTACCTTTTAAATCTAAGGCTATAACATACATATTGTCTTTAACATATTTAAGTATATTATTTCCTTCCTTTTCTTTAATTATTATCTCTTCTTTTTCAGAAGCATTATCTGGTGTTTTCTCATCATTTACTTCTATAATGTCTAACTTACAATACCTACTCAACCTCTTACCATATTCATCTATAGCCGCTTTTAAATACTTTTCCTTTAATTTTCCTACACAAATAATTGTTATATTCATATACTTATCACACCTTCTTTTGAAGTTATTAAGATACATAGCAGAATAATGTTGCGACGCAACATTATTCTAGTAACCAGTGCACAGTAGCCAGTAACCAGTAGAGGAAGTTTTGCTAAGGCAAAACCTAAACTTAAATAAAAGAAAGAGCAAGAACATAGAGAATTTCTATATCCTTGCTCTTTTTTATGTTTATTTTTACTGAATTTAAAATTTTTAATCTTCTTTTTTCTGGCTACTGGTTACTGGTCACTGGCTACTAAAAAGTGCTTCGCACTTTTCTTATATTACGCGTTTTTTCCGCAGCACTTTTTGTATTTTTTACCACTTCCACATATACAAGGATCATTTCTTCCTATTTTATTTTCTTTAACTATTGTTTTAGATGCTCTCCAAGCTTTTGTTATTTCTTTTCTCTTTTCTGCTGAAAACACTCCATCCCACTGTGGAAGTTCATATAGATAATCAGCTTTGGCATCTAGCATATTAAAATATAATTTTTCTAAATCTATATTTAGCTCAACTTCTGTATCAGCTTCAACATTTTCTATGTCTAATGTTTCTACAAGACTCTCATTGATTCCATCTAAAAATCCCATGAAAAAATTTATAGGAGTATTGTATACTTTAGCTAAATCTTCTACCTTTCCTTTAACAACTTCTTTATGATTAGCCAATACACCTGTATATATCTTCTTTTCCATTTCGCCATATTCTTTCCAAAACTCTGCTTCACCTTTATTCTTCACATAATCAATAACCATGTCTGTCCAATCTTTATATAAACTCATTTTCCATTCTCCTTCTGCACTATATTAAACTATAATCTCATAATATTATAATAAACATTTATTCTTTTTTCAATGCTATACTTTTTACGAATCTTAAACTCTGGCTATGTCCTATTTCTTTTTTATTTTTATAAAATTTATACCATCATTATTAAAAGGTTTAGATATATTAAAATTTCCACCTAAAGATTCAATATTTTTATTTTCAACTAAAATTTTAACTTTATGAATAGATTGTAATTCAGCTAATGACAAAGCTATACTTCTTAGACACGCTTCTTCTCTAGCTGAAGTCATTTCGCACCTAGCATTTGAACTTAAATTAACATATGCAATATTATCTTTAATAGAAAAACTTAAAATTCTCGTATTGCTAGGAAATACAGGTTTTGCTTTGCTTTTAACAGAAGGCCCCTTTATAAGTTGCTGCATTATAATTTCGCCTATAAGTTCATCCTTTTGTATTATTCTTTCTTCCCTTGCAACCTGAACTTCATTTTCGTTTTTCGATGCATCAAAATATATATTTAGATTAAGAGAATCATCATCTGAATTAGCTAATTTCAACTTTTTTATCTTTTCAGCATTGTTTGCATTTGCCTTGTTTTCATTTCCACACCCTACAAGTGTAGCTAAACTTATAATTGCAAGCATAATTAAAAAACACTTATATATTTTCCTCATAATAACCCCCTAAAACTCAAAATAGTTACTAGGCATATCTCTTTTTGCCATATATATGCTTATATCTTCATCTAATTTTACTCCATTTTCTCTTAATACGCTAACTACTGTTTCATAAGCAAGTTCCGGGTAATTATTCGTTTTACTCAAATGTCCTAAAATAACTCTTTTTGTATTGTATTTCATCATACTTACTATTGCTTCACCACAAGCTTCATTGGATAAGTGCCCAATATCACTTAGTATTCTTCTTTTTAGCGGATATGGATATGGTCCAAATTTCAACATCTCTACATCGTGATTGCTTTCCAATAATACAACATCCGAATTTTTAATCGCATTTTCAACTTCTGTTGAAAAATGTCCCAAGTCAGTGGCTACACTAACTTTTTTATTGTCACAGGACACAGTATATCCCATAGGTTCGGCAGCATCATGAGGTATGTGAAAGCAAGATATATTCATATCTTTTATCTCTATACTATCTTTATCTATTATTCTTATATTTTCTTCTTTAATCTTACCTATATTCTTAGCCATCCCTTTCCAAGTCAGTTCATTTGCATATATAGGTATATCATATCTTCTTGACATTACCCCTACGCCTTTAACATGGTCAATATGTTCATGGGTAACAAATATCCCATCTATTTTAGCAGCATCTTTATCTATATCCTTTAATGCTTTCTCAATACTCTTTCCTGGTAATCCAGCATCCACTAAAACACTACCACATTGTGAGGAAATAAATACACTATTTCCGCTGCTCCCACTATATAAAGGACAAAATATCATTATAATATTCTCCAATCTTAAAGTTTTATGTCTATAAATTAGTACTCTATATTACCCTTCAGTAATAAATACTGTTTTACTAATCTATATTCACTCTCTTTATTCTAGCTCCTAATGAATTAAATTTTTCTTCTATATGTGGATAACCCCTATCAATATGATCAATCTCTCCTATTTCAGTTATACCCTTAGCAATCATTCCTGCTATAACCATAGCTGCCCCTGCTCTCAAGTCTGTAGCTATCACTTTTGCACCAGTAAGTTCTTCTACACCTTCTATGATAGCTAAATTATTTTCCACACCTATTTTAGCTCCCATTTTCTTTAATTCATCTACATGTTTAAATCTACTTTCCCATATACTTTCATTAACTATGCTTCTACCCTTTGACACACTCAAGAGTGTTGTCATCGGTTGCTGAAGATCTGTTGGGAATCCTGGGTATGGAAGAGTTTTTACATTTACTCCCCTTAAATCATTTGAGCTTTCTATCGTTATACTATCTTCTCTTTCTGTTACTTTAACGCCCATTTCTATAAGTTTTGCTGAAATTGATTCTAAATGTTTAGGAATTACATTATTAATATTAACTTTACCTCCACAGGCTGCTGCAGCCATCATATATGTACCTGCTTCAATCTGATCTGGTATTACACTATAATTGCATCCTTTTAATTCCTTAACACCAGTAATTTTAATTACATCAGTTCCTGCGCCCTTAATATTAGCTCCCATAGAGTTTAAAAAGTTAGCTACATCTACAATATGAGGCTCTTTTGCTGAATTTTCAAGTATAGTTTTACCCTCAGCAAAAGTAGCTGCCAACATAACATTTATGGTTGCACCAACACTAACTACATCGAAATATATATTTGTACCGACTAATCTTTCTGCTTCTGCAACTACTGCACCATGTTCAATTTTAACCTTAGCACCTAAAGCTTCAAATCCCTTTATGTGCTGGTCTATAGGTCTAACCCCTATGGCACATCCACCTGGCATTTCAACCCTGGCCTTTTTAAACCTTCCAAGTAATGCTCCTATTAAATAATAAGAGGCTCTCATTTTTCTAACATCTTCTGTATTTGCATCAATGCTATTTATGCATGTACTATCTATTGTAACAGTCGTCTTGTTTCTACTTACTTTTGCTCCAAGACTTTCAATAATTCTTTCTATACACTTTGTGTCACTAATATCAGGTATGTTGTCTACAATACAAACACCATTACCAGCCATTATAGTAGCTGGTAAAATAGCCACTGCTGCGTTTTTAGCTCCACTAATCTCAATATCGCCATTTAGAGGGTATCCTCCATCAATAATGAGTTTTTCCATATAATTATCCATCCTTACTATTATTTTTTTAATCCATACAATTTTACTACTTTAAATTAACCACATATTTTCACAAATTTAATTATAACATAATCATTGATATTTTTAATACTTATTTTTATATATTACAATATAGTTTTTTTGGATACTTTACATACTAGTAACCAACAATACCATTAATCAGTGTTAGTAATCCTTTTCATAAACCATTTTATAGTATTTGAATAATATTATTGGATAAAAAATAGAACCTGGAATTTACTCCAGATTCTATTTTTTATTTTTTTTGGAAGCTTCCACAATCAGTACATTCAACTGTATTTGCCATATTTGCATGCTTAACAACATTAATTTTTTGTAAAGTACAATAATTTTCACCGCCAGAATGATATTTACATTCTGATACTGTGCATCCTATACTGTTGTTGTAGTTCATACCACTTACCTCCTCAATATAGTTTTAAATAGTTCTTACTTATTATTAGTTTTGAATAAAATTTTATACAGAAATCATACTATTAAAATAAGGTATTATAGTTATGAAATTGTACTTACTTCTCAAAAAAATGTACAATTTCTGCAAATATGATATAATAACATAAAAAATCAATATGTCGGGGGATTAAAATGAAATACCATTTAGTTGCATTGTTTGATACTAAATCAAATACCTTTATTGAATCAACTCAACAAAACTTATGTAAAAAATACAAACTATATAAATCTAACCAAAAGTTTCATGTACCTATACAAACCATAATAGATCCTAATATGGATAAATTTAATAAAATAGTTATGGATACTCTAGCTCCATATAAAAATTTTAAAATTCAAATCAATCCTAAAATTTATTTGGATAAATCTTCAAGAACTGTTAATTTGAAGGTGGAAAATAAAGGGTACATAATAAGAATTGCCAGAAATATTACAGAAACACTTGCTTTAAGTGGTTTTACCGTAAAAGAAAAATATGAAAACAACCTTCATATATCTTTAGCAAATTCAAATTATTCTATCCGTAAATCCTTAGGTAACGAAGCACCAGTAGCTTTAACCACCAAGAATGAAGATATGTATTATGATTTTGCAAAGATAAATAGACTTGAACTTTGGAAACCAATTAATAATAAAAAAGAAATTTTAATTAAAACTTATCCATTGAGGGAATATTAAAATAACATAATCTATAATAAATCAGTTGCAAATTTGGGGTTACTGATTTATTTTTTTACAAAAATTTAATGTAAACGATTTGGTAATCTTTTAATATTTCTGAAAATAATATAGAATATATTTATAATTGATACTTATACCCGATTTAAGAAAGGCGGAATTATTAAATGAATCTTAATAAACTCTTCCAACTTCAACGCAATCTGGACGAAAGAATCATTGTTGAACATAATTTACATAATGAATCATTATTTTCAAAAAAAGTTCTAGCTCTACAAGTGGAAATTAGCGAACTTGCTAATGAAACTCGCTGTTTTAAATTTTGGAGCGTTAAAGGTCCTTCAAGTAAGAGTATAATATTAGAAGAATACGTGGATTGTCTTCATTTCATCTTAAGTTTAGGTCTTGAAAAAGATTATGTGAACCTTGAGCTCACAATGCGAAATGATGTCAATGATTTAACAGAAACATTTATTAATATATATATAGACATTAATGATTTTGTTGTCTGCTCTTCTAAAGATAATTATAAAACTTTATTTGAAGATTTTTTATGCTTAGGAAAAAATCTAGGCTTTACTTCTGAAGAAATAGAAAATGCCTATTTCGAAAAAAATAATATTAACCACCAAAGGCAAGATACAGGTTATTAATCTTTATAGCGTACATATTTAATCTTCCAAAATAATATTATCTAGATTTTAGGGTACAATATTTTTGGAAGGTGATTTTTATGTTTGGACTAATTTCATCAATTGTTGCTGGTATTGCTATGAGTCTTCAAGGTGTATTCAATACTAGACTTGGCGAAAAGATTGGTTTATGGGAAACTAATGTATTGGTTCAAGGAATAGGATTTATTTTAACCTTGGCAATACTATTTTTTTTAGGCAATGGAAATTTTAAAAATTTAAGTTCTTCAAATAAATTATATCTTCTTGGTGGTCCTTTAGGGGTTATAATTATTTTCACTGTAATGAATGGAATACAACAATTAGGTGCAACTTATGCCATATCAGCAATATTAGTATCTCAGCTTTTAGCAGCTGGTTTAATTGATGCTTTGGGATTATTTGAATCTAAAAAAATTCACTTTGGTACAAATGAAATATTGGGTATTGTTATCATGATAGCAGGAATCATAGTTTTTCAATGGAAACGATAAAAGAACCAAACTATTGCTGGTTCTTTTTATTTTCGTGTTTCTAAAATTTGCTCTTCTATTTTATGAATTTTTAATGCTTCTTCTCTAGATAAATTTGAAAATATATTCTTTCTATATTCATCTCCTAATTTGTTTCTTCCCACAGATCTATCTTCTAAAACATCAGTCCAATTTATCTTTTTTCTATTATAGTAAAGATCATAGTCAACCGTTCTAGTTCCATCTTCTAAATATTCTAATGCTAATAGTACCTTTTTTATATACTTAGGGTCAGAAACTGTAAATAATCTTAATCTATATACCTCTATACTCATAAGAAATCTAGGATAATCTTTTCCCCATGCTTCCCCTAAAATTACCCCCAGTTCCAAACTGTCAATCACTCTTACAAGTCTATCATACTGAAGCTTATATTCCCCATACCTGTCATAAATCCTTATTTCAAGTTCATACCAATCCTTATTACCCATAGCTTCATTTATATATCTTAAAGCATGAGTTCTCAGACTTTTAATTAAAGAATAATATCCCTCTTCTACATATACTCCTTTTTCATAAGCATTAGATAATCTTACATCACTATTTAATCTATTCTCAGATAGGATTATTATATTCCCTTTGTTATTATTTTCGCTTAATATATTATTGAATTTTCCAATTTGACCCTTGTGTTCCATTTGAATCTCTTCTAATATTTTTTCAGTATCTCCTATTGCTCTGATAACAATAATTCTTGGTGCCAGCCTTGAATTATTTACAAGATTAATTTTACCTTCACTAATCATATTGCAAAGTAAAATATCCGGTTGAGTTTCAGCAATTAAAACATGCTGTATATCTTCTTCTTTTACTACTTCTTTTATTCTATTTGTTAAAAAAAGAATAGTACAATCTTCCCCTGAATTATCACAAGCAAAATTAAAATCACATTCTTTAAATTTTGCTGTTATTTTTAAGTAAGTCAACAATTCTGTCATATTATTGCTTTCCATAATAAGTATCTTAGGACCGCCTCTTACTAATGAAAACATTTATAAACCTCCCCTGTTAAAACCCCGCCTTTCCTCTTCCCAACCTGTTTTCATCTGTTCCAAAAGGATAGGGCAAATTATATATTTTTCCTGTATCTAAATCTATCACATTTATACTTATAATACCGTTTAAATATATTTGATTATATTGTTCTATATTGTTTACACTTAAATCATGTCCAAACAAATTATATTTTGATGGAAAGTTTAATATTTCTCTGGAAAAATGACTTACTGTAAACTCCAAATTATTAACATTTATTTTTTTATACCCTTCTATAATATTACTTCTTTTAGATATTTTTTCAAGTATATACTTATTATCATGATTACCTACACATAGATATATATCTTTTGCATTAGATTGTTCTAAAATATCAAGCAGTATTTTCACTCTTTTTTCATATCTACTTATAGAAGCTGGATATATCTCTAATTTTATATTATCTACTAAATCTCCTGTATGAACTATATAATTTGGAGCCAAAGTATTTATAATTTTTTTTAAGGCAGGAAAAAATTTTTCTGGTGTGTCTGAAATATGAAGCAATGTGTTTTGTTTATCGCTTTTCAAACTGTCTGGAATATAAACATATCCTGTTAATCTGTAAAAAAAGCTCTTTATTTTTTCCTTATACGTTATAACCATCTCCTTAAATAATTCTCAGAAGCAAAGTATCTTTTTCATTCATAATTATATCATATATACAAATTTAACTATAACCTGTCATATCCTCTTCTAATATTTTATTAACATTTATTTATTATTAAAACTATATTATATAATAGAGTATTTCGTCAGGAGGGTATCTATGTTTTCTATAAAAAACAAACTTGATACTAACTTAAAAAATGCAATAAAAAAAGATATATACAAAAAATATAGGGTTATAATCCATTGTAAATCACTTCAAGAAAGAATAGAAAATAAAATTAAAGGATATAAATGCGAAATTATAAGTTCAATACCTTCTATAGGATGCATTTGTTGCATTCTTTCTTCTCGAATAATCGAAAAGCTTACAGAATACCCAGAAATAGATTATATAACCTTCGATAATTATGCTTTTTTGTGCGGCATCAGTATATTATCTGCCAATGGTATAACTTTTGAAGGAAAATATAAATTAACAGGTAAGGGAGTATGTATTGGAATAGTAGATAGTGGAGTATATCCTCATCCAGATTTGAAAAAGCCAAACAATAGAATAACAAAATTTGTGGATCTTATAAATAATTGTAATTATCCTTACGATGATAATGGTCACGGTACCTTTATAAGTGGTGTTATAGCCTCTAGCGGTTATTGCTCAAAAGGAATGTATAAAGGTATAGCTGAAAAAAGTAATGTATATATGATAAAAGCATTTAACAGTTTAGGTAGAGGATATATATCAAGCATTTTATCTGCTATTGAAATTTTAATATCAGAAAGTGAAAAATATAATATTAAGATACTATGTCTTCCTTTTGAGTTAATAGATTATGATGAATTTGTACTTTCATTATTTTCTAAACTTTTTGATATGGCCATAGGAAAAAATATAATTATAATTGTTCCAAGTGGGCATAATACCAATGTAGAAAATTCAATGAGAGGAATTGCTTTGCTTAAAAATTGCTTAACTGTTGGTGGTATTGATACTACTTCAAATAAAAAGGCTTATGTGGGTTCTTCTTCTTCTCCAAATAGCAAGTTTGAAAAGCCCGATTTATGTGCCGCTTGTGCACACATATGCTCATTAAATTCAAATATCTCCTATATATCAGAAAGGAATGGCCAGAAACTATATCCACATCCTATTGAAAGACCTTATACCACATATTCAGGCACATCATGCGCTGCTGCTTATGTAAGTGGGATTTGTGCCTTATTATATGAAAATAATCCCGATTTAACCTATAATGACGTAGTCTCTTTATTAAAACTATCTTGTAATTTACTTAATATTCCTAAAGCTCTCCAAGGTTCTGGGATGATAAATTTTAATAAATTGCTGCCTTAAATATGAAGAAATAAACTCCATATTGTTACCATTTTGTCACACTCTCCTCTTAACAAAACTATAAAATTGATATTAGATAATTATTTTTTAATTAAGAGGTGATTAACATTATGAGAGATATATCATCTAAAGAATCTATACTTTCATCAGATGTAAAAAACTTGGATAATAGAATAAAACTATCAAAACTTCTTACTATATTACTATTATTACTTATAATTTTTGTAGGATATAAAGATTTTGCCTCTATACTATAAAAAACACATACATGAATTTTTTTTACATTCACGTATGTGTTTCTAATGTTTTTTATTACACTTCTTGTGCTTTTACTTCAGTAAACCTAGCTTTCATTTTATTTCTACGTTTCTTAGCTATTGAATCAACCATGATTGCTATTGCCCCGTCTCCAGTAACATTTGTTGCTGTACCGAAACTATCTTGTGCTGCATGTAGTGCAATCATAAGCCCTTGCTGAGCTGGATTAAACATTAGCATATCTTGAAGAAGTCCTAATGATGCCATTACTCCTCCTCCAGGTATTCCAGGTGCTGCTACCATAGTTACTCCCAACATAAGTATAAATGAAAACATTCCTGCAAAAGTAGGAGTTTGACCATTCATAAGCATAACTGCCATAGATGCCAAAACTAAAGTTATAGTATCTCCAGCAAGATGAATAGTTGCACCCAATGGAACAACAAAATCTGCTATATCCTCAGAAACCTCATTTTTTCTCACACACTGAAGATTTACAGGTATAGTTGCTGCAGAAGATTGAGTTCCTAAAGCAGTAAAATACGCTGGAATCATGTTCTTTATAGCTTTTAAAGGTCTTTTTCCACTTACAACCCACGCTACCCCATATTGCATGAATATATAAGCCACTTGAAGCAATAATAATATTGCATACACAGATGAAAATGCCTTTAAAGTCTTAAATATTTCTCCTGCTGCAGTTAATTTTATAAATATGCCTGTTATATACACAGGAACAAAAGGTATAATAACGTTTTTAACTACTAATGCTACAACATCCTGAAAATCCTTCATTGTATTAAATAATGTCTTGCCTTTAATATATGACATTCCAAGCCCCAACATAAATGCCATAACAAGTGCAGTCATAACCCCCATTGCCGGATCAATCTTAATACTAAAATAAGGCTGCAAATCTATTCCCGCTTTATCTGCTGCCTGAGCAACTTTTATAAATTTAGGAAGAATAGCTGCCCCAAATAAATATGCTACAGTTCCCGCAACTACTGTAGAAAAATAAGCTATTCCCGCCGTTATGGCAAGCAATCTGCCCGATTCCTTTCCTAAATCCGCTATACCAGGTGCAACAAAGCCAATTATAATACACGGTATTATAAAACTTAAGAAACTTCCGAATATAGTTGAAAAAGTTACAAATATCCTTGAGATAAAATATGCCCCTGTAGCTTTTGATATTGCCCCAATAATAATACCAAAAACTATACCAATAATCAGTTTGGGCAAAAGTCCTATTTTCTTCATATATAAAGCCCCCTCACATGATGTCCTTCAAACGCGAACGTTTGTATGTTGTTTAAGTACACGTATATAATATCACCTTTATATTGTATTGTCAATATTCTAAATCAACGCTTTATACATTTAATAACCAAATAATAAAGGAATATATTTTATCATGAAAAACTTTTGAATTCCTATATGACAAAAAAGGATTAAACAAGAAATAACATTCTTATTTAATCCTTACTGTTTATCAAATTCTATATTGTTAATATACAAAATACTTTAAGGAACTTCTATTATATAGCTCTATCTTTACCAATAAAACATACTGAAAGAATACCAGGTCCAGTATGAGATCCAATTACCAGCCCTACATGATTTATAATTATTTTTTTATCCTTATATTTTTCAAGAATTATATCTTTTAGATATAATGCATCTTCAAGGCAATCCCCATGACTTATCCCTATAATAGTAGTCTCATCTAAAATCATATTTTCTTCAAACTTGTCAAATAAACTTTTTATCGCCTTTTTCCTACCCCGTACACTGTTTGTATTTTTAAGACTACCTTCTTTATCTACAGATAGTATAGGTTTCATTTGAAGCAGCGTTCCTATATTAGCCTTAGCTGCAGAAAGTCTTCCTCCTTTTTTCAAATACATAAGATCCTCTACACTAAACCAATGTTGTACCTTTAATTTATTTTTTTCAACCCAATTTACAATTTCTCCTTTAGTTGATCCATCTTTTAGCATTTCATAAGCTTGATGAACAATTATTCCTTCACCTATACTTGCACATTTTGTATCTATGACAGTTATATCAGCCTCTTTAAATTCTTCTTCTACTAATTGTTTTGCAATAACCGCACTACCATAACAGCCACTTATTGCTGATGACATAGCCAAATAAATTATAGCTTTTCCTTCTTTAACATATTTTTTGAATAGTTCCTCAAATCTATATACATTTATTTGAGAAGTAGTTGGTATAGAACCTACCCTAAGCCTCTCATAAAAATATTCATATGTTAATGTTTTACCAAAATCATCTGTATATTCTTCGCCATCCAGGTGACAGATAAGTCCTAATGCGGGTATATTGTTTTCCTGAATAAATTGCAGTGGCAAATCACAACTTGAATCTACAACAATAACAGTATTCATTTTTCAAGTCTCCTTTTACTATTTTTTATAACTGGTAGACCTCTAAAATTAAATATAAGTACACATACAACCTATATTATATCATATGTTTTGGTTATTTTTACAATATCATAAAAATAGCAAAATTTCCTATATTGTTATTTGTCATTTAATATTCCTCTTAAAAGTTCTCTTCTTAGCCATTCTATAGCTCTAATCACTGCAGTATTTCTCACCTTTTGTCTATCTCCAACCAAATGAAGTTCTTTAGTTTTTATTTCTCCTTTTATATAAAGTCCTATATATACAAGCCCTACTGGCTTTTCATCACTTCCACCTTGTGGTCCAGCAATACCAGTAGTGGAAATTCCTATATCCGTACCTGCTGCTTTAGCAATACCTTCTGCCATTTCTGCTGCTACTTGACTGCTTACCGCCCCAAACTTATCTAAAATTTCTTTTTTTACTTTAAGTCTCTTCATTTTAGATTCATTAGAGTATGTTATGACTCCTTCTTTGAAAATCTCTGAAATTCCTGGATAATTAATTATTTTACCTGCCAAAAGTCCTCCTGTACATGATTCTGCTGTTGATATAGTTAGTTTATTTTCTATAAGTATTTTACCAACAACCTCTTCTATTTGAGCTTCTCCTTCTCCATACACAGCAATTCCTAATCTTCTTCTTA
Source organism: Clostridium sp. ZS2-4 (assembly GCF_026719745.1). Classification (GTDB taxonomy): domain Bacteria; phylum Bacillota; class Clostridia; order Clostridiales; family Clostridiaceae; genus Clostridium_H. The sequence goes on along the minus strand of NZ_JAPPRQ010000045.1, from coordinate 10,226 downwards.
TTTCCTCTTCTACAGGTGTAATTAAACTTTCAGCTTCTTCTTCTGTATTAGCTTTTGCTGTTATTCTTATGGTAACTTCTGATTCTTTGGCATAAGTTGCTATAGTAGGATTTTTACCATTATCTATTATGTCTTCTATCATTTCTGCAGCAGCACTTTCCCCTAATCCTATAACTCTTAAAACCTTGGAACCCAATATTCCTTCTTGATATTTCATTAGATATGAAATAACACCTTCCTCAAACATAGGCTTCATTTCTCTTGGAGGTCCTGGAAGTACTATCAATATTTTATTACTATCTTCTATTATACAACCAGGTGCAGTTCCATGATTATTCTCTAATATTAAAGCATCCATGGGAAAGTAAGCTTGCTTTTTATTGCTTTCTACCATATTTCTATTTATTTTTATAAAATATTCTTCAATCTTATCTAAAATATCTTTATGCAAAACAGCTTCTTTACCGAAATAATCAAATGCTACCTCTTTTGTAAGATCATCTTTTGTAGGTCCAAGCCCCCCCGTAGTAATTACTAAATCAGCCCTTCCAAAAGCTGCTGTATAAGCGTCCATCAATCTTTTAGGATTATCTCCAACTACTGCTTGATGGTATACTTCTATACCTAAATCTGCTAAACGTTTAGCTATATATTGAGCATTGGTGTTTACTATATTTCCTAACAATAATTCTGTTCCTACAGCTAATATCTCTGCTCTCATAATTTCCCCTTCTTTCCAAACCTTTTTTATTTTATTATATCAAAAAAACAACAGATTGATTTATAAATCTATTGTTATAATTACACTTATATTATGTAACTGGAATTTTCTCATCCAAAATAATCAACTCATACTTATATACTTTATTTTTTACAAATATATTATTTTGAGCTATTTCGTTTGCCTCTTTCAAGTCTCTAGCTTTAAACATAAATGAGCCTCTATCTTTATTGAAATATCCTCCACCTATTAAATACTTTTCTTTTTTTTCATTTGTTACCTTTCTTATATATGCTCTTGTACATTTTTCATCTGAATTACTTTTTTCTATGGAATAATTAATTCTTACAAAGAAATTGCCAGTTATTTGCATAAATATACCCCCATCTTTAAGAATACCCAAATTCGTTTATAATTCATATTATACCGAACAAATGTTCGGTTGTCAATTTTTTTTGGAATTTGTCACATTATTATTTTAAAATGCTTAAAGATTATAATCATTTCATTAGAAAATAATCTTTTGTTTAAATAAACATTTTTATTAAAATAATTCTTATTCATTGAAAAATGTTATATAATTAAGATATGGATAATATTAACAATACAAACTATATATTGTTAATATTTTTTATACATGCTGGTTATAAACACAAGTTATAATATTATATGTAAAGGTGTGTTATAATATGAGGGTTGTACCAATCGAATGCATAAAAGAAGGGGCTTATCTGGCTAAAACCATCTTTGATGATAATGGACGAGTACTTCTTAGAGAGGGAGTTCAGCTTAATCAAAATCTTTTAAGAAAAATAAAACGTATTAAGATTTTTTCTCTGTATATAAATGATGAATATAGTAAAGTAGAGGTAGCAGATGTAATAAAGCCTGAAATACGTCAAAAATCTATTAAAATATTAAAAGAAAGCTTTTCAAGTCTTGAAAAATACAATATCAATTTCAACCCAACAAAATCCAAGAAAGCTCTTTTAAAAGAACGTGAAGAATACTTCAATTCAATAAATCAAATTGCAGAAGAGTTATTAGACGAAATATTATCAAAGAAAAACATAATGATTAATTTAGTGGATATTAAAAGTATGGATAATTACACTTACCAACACTGCGTAAATGTAGCTGTTCTTTCTCTTATATTAGGAGTTCAGCTTCAGTTAAAAAAATCTGAACTATTGGATTTGTGTGTTGGTGCTCTTCTTCATGATATCGGCAAAATTTTCATACCAAAGCCAATATTAAATAAGCCCACTCCTTTAACTAGTGAGGAATTTCAAATAATAAAAGAACATACAACTAAAGGATATGATTATTTAAAAGGGAGTTTGGATCTATCTTCTCCATCAAGAGTAATAGTTCTTCATCACCATGAAAAAGTTGATGGAAGTGGTTATCCTGAAGGTAGGGCAAATGAACGTATAAGTAAATTATCCAAAATTGTTTCTATATCAGATGTATATGATGCATTAACATCTGATAGACCTTATAGAAGAGCTTTAAGTCCAAATGAAGCTGTTGAGTATATTTTAGGAAGTGGGCAAACTCAATTTGATTATAAAATGGTGAAAGCTTTTGCTGAGGTTATAATTCCTTATCCTGAAGGTTCTTTGGTGAAATTAAGCAATGATGACATCGCTTTAGTTCAAAAGATTTATCCAAATTTTCCTCTTCGTCCTGACGTAAAAATAATAAAAAGTAAAAATGAAGCAAAAATAGATACAATTATAGAACTAATGCAGGAATTAGATATAGTTATAAAAAGTGTTGCTTATGAAGTTTAACTAGGAGAATACCTAAAAACTGAAAAGTATTAAAGCTTTATGATTTTTCTTTCATGTTATAAATAAAAGGAACGGTCTTTTCTAATCATCTAAAAATCATTAGAAAAGACCGCTCCTTTTAACAATATGAGTATATCTTCAACATACACTATTTTCTTCTAGCAAAGTCTACAAATCTAAATTTATCTGGTCTATGTCTGGACTCAGTATATTGAAATAAACTTGCATCATTTAAATAAACATGATTTTTTACAACTACAATCATACTATAATTTTTTAAATCTAAAAGTTCTTTGTCCTCTTCAGTAGCTTGTTCTACTATAATTTCCTTTTTGGCAAAACTAATCTCAAGTCCAAGCTCCTTTTCAATATATTCATATATTGAATCTTCGCAAATATCCTTAGTTAATAAGGGTACAAAACTGGTATTAATAAAATCTTTATCTAAGATAATTCTTTCATTTGATATTTCTCTTACTCTTATAACCTTCCATATTTGGTCTTTCTTTGATACATTTAACTGCTTCATTAAAAATTTATCTGGCTTAATTAATTCTAATTCCTGAAGAATTGTCTTGGACTTTTCTCCCATTTTTTCAGATAACTCTTTAAAGCTGACCAAACCTGAAACTGGAAAATCGAACTTGTTAATATCTAATACAAAAGAACCCTTACCTTTGATTTTCTGAATATATCCATCCTGTTCCAATAAATTTAATGCCTTTCTTACTGTATCCCTAGATACATTATATTCTTGCATTAAATCATTTTCAGATGAAAGCTTGACACCAGGCTTAATTTTACCATTTTTTATTTCATTAATTATTTCATTATAAATACTTAAATACTTACTATTCATCGTTTATCACCACGAATATTTTATCACTTCAAAAATTATTTCTCAAGGTGATAAACTATAGATTCATAAGATCTTAATTTAACTTCTTTAAATTCACTTGAGGAATCTTTGTAATTAGATATTAAAATCTCACTTTTATATTCATCAAAATTTAAAGCTTCTGGCAATTGAAACATAGTTTCTTTTCCATAAAAGTTACTTATCACTAATAGTTTTTCATTCTTATACTCTCTTATATAAGCAAATATATCTTCATGCTCTTTTAAGATTAATTTATAATCTCCATAGGTGATAATATCAAATTCTTTTCTTAATTTAATCAGTTTCTGATAATAATAGAAAATAGAATCTTTGTCCTTTAATGCATTTTCAACATTTACTTCTTTATAATTTGATGCTAAATTAATCCAAGGTGTTCCTGCAGTAAATCCTGCTCCCTTACTTGAATCCCACTGTATTGGTGTTCTAGAGTTATCTCTTGATTTACTCTTAATAATATTCATTATTGTTTGTTCATCCATTCCTTGCTTTTTCATAATTTCAAAAATATTTAATACTTCAACGTCCTTATAGTCATGAATATCATCAAAATTAGGATTAGTCATTCCTATTTCTTCACCTTGATAGATATACGGTGTTCCTTGCATCATGTGAATTGTAGCTGCCAGCATTTTGGCTGATTCCTTATGATATAATTTATCATCTCCTAATCTACTCACAATTCTCGGTTGGTCATGATTGCACCAGAATAATGCATTCCAGCCTCCCCCTTTATGAATTTCCACCTGCCATTTTGATAAAATCTCTTTTAATTGTTTAAAGTCAAAATCCATTAAAGTCCACTTATCTCCATCTTTATAATCAACTTTTAGATGATGGAAATTAAACACCATTGATAACTCTTTTTCTTCTGGGTTTGAATATCTTATACAGTTATCAATTGTTGTTGATGACATTTCACCAACTGTAATAATATCCTCATGTTTGCCAAAGGTTTCTCTATTTAATTCTTTCAAATACTTATGAATACGAGGACCATCTGTATAAAAGCGGCGTCCATCCCCTTCATAATCATCTTCATATTTATCTGGTTTTGAAATCAAATTAATAACATCTAAACGAAAACCCTTTACTCCTTGTTCAATCCAGAAGTTCACAATTTCAAAAACTTCTTTTTTGACTTCTTCATTTTCCCAATTCAAATCCGCCTGAGTCACGTCAAACAAATGCAGATAATATTCATCAAACTCTTTTACATATTTCCAAGCCGAACCACCAAACTTTGATATCCAATTTGTTGGCTCTTTTCCGCATTTAGATTGTTTAAAAATATAATAATTTTTATATTTTTCATTCCCATCTATTGCGTTTTTAAACCATTGGTGTTCTGTAGATGTATGATTAAATACCATATCCAGCATAATATCAATACCACATTTATTAGCTTCTTGTACCATTTCTTTAAAATCTTCCATGGTTCCAAATCTAGGATCAATATTACAATAATCTGCAACATCATAACCATTGTCATTTTGAGGCGAAACATAAAAAGGAGTTAACCAAATATAATCTACACCTAATGTTTTTAAATAGTCCAATTTTTCTGTAACACCTTTTAAGTCCCCAAAGCCATCTCCGTTAGAATCATTAAATGATTTAGGATATATTTGATAGACTACACTCTTTTTAAAATCTTTCATAAAACCAACTCCTTTTAAACTATACAAAAGAAAAGAGAGAAATTTGAAATCTCCCTCATAATTATATATATTACATTTTTAATATCTTTTCTTTATTCACTGCTATGTTCTTCTTAGAGAATACAATTGTTAATACAAAAGGTACAACAATCGCAACTACCATTGCCAAAAGGAATGGCATTATATATTGAGGTTTAATTGATAAGATACCTGGCAATCCTCCAACTCCAATTGAGTTAGCCATAACTCCACTACCTACAGATATCACAGCTGCAATTGCAGAACCAATCATAGCTGCTAAGAATGGGTATATATATTTTAAGTTAATACCAAACATAGCTGGTTCAGTTACACCTAAGTAACATGAAATTGCTGCTGGAATAGATACTTGTTTTTCTTCTTCATTTTTTCTATTTAAATAAATTATTGCTAGTACTGCTGAACCTTGAGCAATATTAGATAATGCAATCATTGGCCAAAGGTTAGTTCCTTTAAACTGACTCATTAATTGTAAATCAATAGCATTTGTCATATGATGTAACCCTGTAATTACTAGTGGTGCATAAATAAATCCAAATAATGCTGCAAATAAGCATTTAAATGTTGATGTTAACCCTGCATATACAACAGTTGAAATTGCTGAACCAATTTTCCAACCAATAGGTCCTAATACAGTATGAGCTAATAATACAGTTGGTACTAATGCTAAGAATGGAACTACAATCATTGAAATATATTCTGGTACAACTTTACGCAAACTAAGTTCTAGCTTAGCAAAAACAAGTCCTGCTAGTACTGCTGGTATAACCTGTGCTTGATAACCTATCATCTTAACTTGAGCAAATCCAAAATCCCATACAGGAATTTCTTTAGCTCCTGCTACTGCATAAGCATTTAATAACTGTGGTGATACAAGTGTAATACCTAGTACAATTCCTAATATTGGAGTTGCTCCCATTTTCTTAGTTATAGACCATGTAATTCCTACTGGTAAGAAAGCAAATATAGCTTCGCCAATCAACCATAAGAAGCTATGAACTCCAGCCCAGAATTGAGAAACCTGAATTAACGTCTTAGTACCTTCTTCTACTAACTTAATGTCCCCAATTATATTGCGGAAACCTAGTATCAAACCTCCAACTACGATAGCTGGAATCAATGGTGTAAAAACTTCAGCTAAATGCGAAATTAAATTTTGCACTACATTCATGTTCTGTCTTGCTGTATTCTTGGCAGCATCCTTACTTACCCCTTCTACACCAGATACTTCTGAAAAATCATTGTAGAAAGTAGCTACTTCATTTCCAATTATTACTTGAAATTGACCTGCCTGTGTGAAAGTTCCTTTTACACATTTTATTGCTCTGATCTTTTCAACATCTGCTTTCTTATTATCATTTAATACAAAACGCATACGAGTTGCACAGTGTGATACAGCGGAAATATTCTCTTTTCCTCCGATATGCTCTAATAATTCCTGTGCTTCATTAGAAAATTTACCCATATATAATACCTCCTAACTTATATTTTCCTTATAAAATCTTAATAAGTTACCTTTTGTAAAACGTTTTCTTATTACCGTTACTTGTACGTACATGTTGTTTATGAGTTAATTATATCTTGTACGTACAGGTTTGTCAACATATAATCCTTTTTTTAACATAAAAAAGTACCTACCTGTTTTGGTAGATACTTTTTTTGATTTATTATACGGTTCAGCGTCAACAATCTACTCGCAAAAAAATATACATAGAGATTTAATATAAAATCTTAAATATGTAGTTATAAAATATTATCCTAAATTAATAATAGGAGAGCATACACTCTCCTATTATCTTATATAACTATTCCTTTATTAATCATTTTCTTTTGAACCGAATTTAAAATTGAATCCTCTAAAATATAAGGTTTTTCTTTTAAAATCTCTATTGCTTTTTTTCTTAATTTATCTCTTCTGTCTATCTTTATATACTGAAATGTAGCATTTATAAATTTTCCACCATCAAATATCACTTCTGCATACCGCTCAGATGTATTCCCCATATTTAACAACATATCAAATATCACTTTGCATTTATGGACATTATAATTCTTAAGTTCATCACATATTTCATCTAAATACAACAAAGGAGTTTCATATGATTCTGAAAATATTATAAATTCATATTGATTATGGTTAATTTCAATGATTTCATATTTTCCCATTATTGTTAACTCCTTTCTATTAGATTAATAGTAATATATAATTATACTATACTATACTATAATTTACAATATATAATATCCATCAATTAATGATAATGTGTCAATAATCAACTGTTTTGCTTCACTTATGCTTTCGATTATCCTTGTTGTATCTAAAGGACTATCAAAATCATCCCAGTGTGATAAACTATGTCTATGCCTTCTATAATGTTTATATGCATCTTCTAAATATTTAATTTTTTTAGTATCAGCTATTTTCTCCTTACACTCTTGACTTAAACCATAATTTTGTTCTTTAAATATACTACCAATCCTGCCTTTTTCTAACTTTATTGAATAGTTGCTTACTATGTATTTAAGATGTCCTTCTAAAGCCCTTAAAGCTGGAAATGGTAAGAATGTATATTCAAACATATCTCCTTCTAAATTATTATTATAAATTGCTTGTAATAACACTTTTTTCAATTTTATAGGATGCTTATCATATGAGTTTGATAGATTTATTTCATACTGTGTCTCGATATCATCTTTTTTTATTTCCATTTTATAGTAATTATTAAATGTTTTTGGTATGTCCTCTAAATCTACTAATTGAGTTAACATTACCATAACCTCATTAAATAATAATAATGGTCTACCTTTCATAACTACAGTTCCTGTTTTATAATACTCTATAGTTAAATTTTCACTATATTTCCCTTTATATTTATATAACTTTTTATCTGAATAATCTTTACATTCAATTGTTTCTTTGTACCATTCACTTTCTTCTATTAATTCTAATATTGACTCAAAATCACTCTTTTCTAAATTTCTTACAACAAACCACTTATTCTTTGAATCATCATCCATTTTACAACTACTTTCATTTTTTATAAAATAAGCTAATTTCTTTTTTAGTTCTACTTCTTTTCCACCAAAATCTTCTATTGTAGTAGACCCATTACCATTAAAATGAAAGTCTATATAAAAACATTTTGCATCTGCGTCAATATTAATTCTTTTTCTTGTTCCACCTTTTGGTTCAAAACTTTTATTAACTCTAAACTCATTAAAGTTAATAGAGCAAAATTTATTTATTTCATTTATTATATTCTCTCTTTTAAGATTTAGATTATTGTATTCTTTACTCATTATTATCCCCCTTTTATTATAATTTAATCAAATTCCTGTAATTATATATAAATTTTAAATTCTTGATTTTTTCCTTCTTTAGTCTTAATGCTCCACTCTATTTTTGAATTTTGTATATCAACTTCTAAATTTATACTATCAATTTCGTTCTTATCATTACCTTTTAAAACCCAAATCTCTTTAACAAACTTTTTTAATTTACTTTCTGAAATTCTATATTGTTTAAATATAAACTCTATAGAGTTTTTTGTTCTATCTTTGCTACTCATAACTTTATCGAACACTTTAATTCTCTCATCAAAAGCTTTTTCTTCTATAATACTTTCTTTTATTTCACCTAATATAGCTTGTTTAGCTAAATTGTCAGCTTCATCATTATAAACATTACCTGAGTGAGCTTTAACTTTTTTAAATTGGATTTTTAAATATTGTCTATATTTCCTTATAAATTCTACATATTCTTTTGTTCCTTGCTTATTTGCTTTCCAACTACCATTAGCCCATCGTTCAATTCCCTCATAATCATGGTGAATAGTAATTAAATCATAATTATTCTCATATGCCCATTCAATAACTTTCATAGCACCAAGTAGTTCTCCTGCTACATTTCTCATAACTACATAGTTTTCATTTTCTCCAATACCTGAAAGCTTAATTACTTCATCTTTCTTTAAAATAACACACCCATAAGAGTATTTATTATATTCTTCAAAATAACTACCATCAACATATGCTTCTATTTGCTTTATATTTTTTTTATGTGTAACTTTATTCTTAATTTCTCCATTAACAAAATTATATGCATCCTCATAGCTTGCAAACCCTTTATAAATCGCCCCACTAAACCCTTCAATCTGTTTTTTACACTCTTCCCAGCTATTAAATATTCCTGTTTTTCTTCCCTTCTTAACAGCATAATATTTATTTTTCGCCATATCTCTATCCCTCCCTTGCTTAAAATCCGAATCAATCCTAATAATTGTTATACAAACAATTTAATTTATTTTTAATAAAATATTGATTTAACCTTCAATTTGAACCAATATTTATATATTCACATATTTTTTATATAGAAAATACATTCTATTTTCTATACACATATATTCTTTAAAAATATATATCTTTTATAAAATGTCTTTCTATATATTTGTTTTATTATACTATTACTTCATGTTTTTGTCACATTTGTTAATGTAATATATATAATCAATCAAATTAACAATCACCTTATTATTCCATTCTACTTTTACAAACTTATGTATATCTTTCTTACATTCAATTTTTATTAATAATCTTTCCTTATCAAAAATCATATCCCTGCTTTCCCTCCTCCAACCTACATGGTACATTTAACTTTTTCTATCTATTTTCATTCTAATATTTTAAATTATTTATTTTAAAATCAAAAATATTTATATAAATATTTTTTTCATCAGTTATTATTTCATATATATTGTATATAATATAATAAAAGGATTAACATCAAATGTTATAGTTTATAAAGGCAAAGATTTTTAAAATTTGAGATTTTATATTAAAGATTTACTACAACTATATACTTCTCACAATTTAATAGTAATAAGCAATATATTTAATAAGATTCTTATATAAAAAGGCTTAATCCTTTTTAGGATTAATTATATACCTGGCTTTAGATTATAAAAGATAAAACAGATAGCTAAATTTAAAATGGTACCTATAGATTGGACACTAAAAAAAGTGTCTAGTTTATAGGTGCTTTTTTATGTATAATTATCATTAAATATGGAGGTCTTTAATATGAGTAAAATTACATTCTCAAAAGAATCTAT
>NZ_JAPPRQ010000044.1 GCF_026719745.1 Clostridium sp. ZS2-4 | reverse complement strand
CTTTCTATATTTGTTGTTGGGTAACTATAATTATAAAAAGTCTTTGACATGAATAAAAGGCCTACCGGCAAGGTAATTGCTGGCGGCCTTTCCTTATTTTTTGCCTAAAAATATTTTACTTACTCTTGTCATATAATAAGAAACTTTGATTTTATATAGAATATGGTATAATTTAAATATACAAATTATTCTAGAGAAAAGAGGTGAATAGTTAGCAGGCAAAGTCTACTAACTACATAATATGCTAAAAGAATTATTAAAAAAAGATGAAATAGCAGCAATGAAGGCAAGAGATAAGGCAAGAGTAAATACTTTAAGATTAGTAAGTGCTGATATTAAAGGATTTGAAGTTAATGAAAGAGAAACTATTTCTGATGAAGGTGTTATAAAAATAATAGAAAAAAACATAAAACAAATAAGAGAAGCTTTAGAATATGCTAAGCAAGCAAATGATGAAGAAAAAATAGCTGAAGGAAATTTTGCTCTTGAAGTTTTAACTCCGTATCTTCCAGAACAATTAAGCGAAGAAGAAGTAACTGGTATGTTAAAAGAAATTATAGCTAATGGAAATTACACAGCATCAGATATGGGAAAAATAATGAAAGAAATTATGCCAAAAGTTAATGGTAAATTTGACAGATCAAAAATTAATCCTATGGTAAAAAATTTGTTGGGTTAATATAAATAAAAGACCAGGAAAATGCTGGTCTTTATTTTATATATTCTTTTAAAAAGGAGAAATTTAAAAAAGTGGTGAGAAAATGAACTTAAAAGAACTAGAAAAAATAATTTTCAAACCATCTTCCCATTTGATGAGAAAAATGGGAGAAGAGGTTTTGCAGCAGGGATTAGTTTCTAATATAAAAGGTAAAAAAATAGAAAATATATACCATATTTATGGAGATATACTAAATCATAATGATGAAGTAGAATTTAAAACTCATATAAAAATAAATTTGTTAAGCAAAAAAACAGAGGGTGTAAGATGTACTTGTGATAATTTTAAAGAGTTTTCCAAAAATAAAAACTTATTCATGTGTGAGCATTTAACTGCTACTGCATATAAATTTTTAAGTTTATCCTATAAGAAAAAAGCTAGAGAAAATAAATCACCTAAAAAAATATATAAAGATAAGACTGAAAAAATTGAGACAGGTATGGAGGTAAATGTAATTCGTAAGTCATGGAAGGATTCAGTTAATTACGAATTAGAATTTCGATTAGGACTTAGGAATAAGTATTTAATTAATGATCTGAAGAAATTTATTCTTGATTTAGACAATGGAAAAAGTATTTTTTTCAATAATCAGTTTACATATAATCATATTGAACATACTATTTCTCCTAATGATGTGAAAATTATAGACTTTATTAAAGAATATGTTTATGAAAATAAAGGAATAGAATCCACAAGTAGAAAGTTAATAATTGAATCTAATGATTTAAGAAAATTTTTAGAATGTATTGGTGAAAGTAAAATTAATTTTAAGTACAATGGGATAGAATATAAGACAAATATTTTTAAGAAGGATTTACCTCTTAACTTTATATTAAAAGAGAAAAATGAACAATTCGTATTAAAAATGCATAATAAGCGTCCTATTCTTTTAAATACAAATAAAGATGTATATTTTTTAAATAGGCAGCTTTATTTACCTTCAAAAGATCAAATTGAAAAATTTAGTCATTTATATGATGTTTTTGAAAGAGATGGTGAAATATTATATAAAAAAACTATAGAAAATTATAATACAATTATTTCTTTGCTCAGCAGTATTTCAAATGATATTACAATTGCAGAAACAGTAAAAAGATTTATATCTAATTCATTGAAGTTTGAGTTTTTAATTTATAAAGAAAAATCCAATATCTATTGTGATGTGCAAGCAATTTATTGCAATGGAAAAATTAATATATTAAAAGATGATAGAAATAAAAAGCAATTTATAAGAGAGTTCAATAAGGAAGAAAAAATTCTTATGAAGCTTGAACATTATAAGTTTATAAGAAGAAAAGATAGACTTATGTTTATAGGGGGAGATGAAGAACTTTTTGAAATTTTGAGTAATAGAAAAGAAGGTATCCATTCATTAGGCAGTATTATTTTAGGAAAAAATTTTAAAGATATAAAAGTATACAAATCAGAGTCTATTGAGGTTGACCTATATGAAGAAGATGGATATTTTAAATTTGATTATAGCATTGGGGACATTGAAAGAGATGAGCTAGGCAATATATTTGAAAGGTATAAGTCTAATAATAGATTCTATAAAACCAAAGACAATGGATTTATAGATTTTCAGGATGATGGTGTAAGAAATTTCTTTAATTTAATTGACATATTAAATACTGATAAAAATATAGAAAAGAGTTTAGTGAAGATAGAAAAAGGTAAAGCCTTGTATATAGCGGAGAGTTTGAAAAATAGAAACTTTAAATTGAGTAATGGCATTGATTTGCTAAAGGATATAGAAAATAAATTGACTGACATAAATAGTAAAAAAATAACTTTACCTAAGAGTTTTAAAGGGGTACTTAGAGAATATCAAATTAGTGGATTTAAATGGTTTAAGAATTTAAGTAGATTAGGATTTGGCGGTATATTGGCAGATGAAATGGGACTTGGAAAAACAATTCAAACAATAGCCTTTCTTACATCAGAAGAGAATAAAAAATCTTTAATAATTGTTCCAACTTCTTTGATTTATAACTGGAAAGAGGAGATAGAAAGATTTGCTCCTGATTTAAAGTTTGGAATTGCACATGGAGAGAGAGCAGTTCAAGAAAAGGTAATAAATAATTTAAAGGAATATGATGTGATTTTGACTACTTATGGTACATTAAGAAATAATATTGAAGATTATAATAATATCGAATTTGATTATCTAATTATAGATGAGGCACAAAATATAAAAAATCCTACAGCTCAAATTACGAAAGTGGTTAAAGAAATGAAAGCAGTGGTACGGTTTGCATTGACAGGAACTCCAATTGAAAATAATTTAACAGAGCTTTGGTCAATATTTGATTTTGTAATGCCAGGGTATTTATATTCTAAAGAAACTTTTCAAGAGAAATTTATTTCTAAAGATGAAGATATGTTAGAAACTCTCAAATTATTAATTAAACCTTTTATTTTAAGAAGAACTAAAAAAGAAGTTATAGAAGATTTGCCTGATAAAATAGAAAAGAAAATACTGGTTGAAATGACAGCACCTCAAAAAGCAATATACAATGCTTATATAAAAGATGTGAGAGCAAAAATTAAAAATAATTTTGATGGTAAAATAGAAGTTTTTTCTTATTTAACAAAGCTAAGGCAAATTTGCTTGGATCCTTCTCTTATATATGATGAATATAAAGGGGAAAATGGAAAACTTAAAGTTGCAATGGCATTAGTAGAAGAACAGATAGCTGTAGATGGGAAGGTATTATTATTTTCTCAATTTACTTCTGCTTTAAATAAAATAGGTAAATCCTTAAAGGAAAAAGGTATCGAATACTTTTATTTGGAGGGTTCTACTGGACCTAAAGAAAGAATTAAATTAGTAAATGAGTTTAATAATAGTGATAAGGTAAAAGTATTTTTAATTTCATTAAAAGCGGGAGGAACTGGTCTAAACTTAACCTCGGCAAATTTGGTTATTCACTTTGATCCATGGTGGAATCCAGCAGTAGAAAATCAAGCAACAGATAGGGCGCATAGAATTGGACAAAGGAATATAGTAGAAGTAATTAAGCTTGTTGCTAAAGGAACAATAGAAGAAAAAATTATTTTACTACAAGAACATAAAAAGGCGTTAATTGATAGTATCATTACAGGAGAACTTAAAAATAGTAGTATGTTAAACCAATTAACAAAAGAAGAATTAATAAAACTCTTTGACAATAATTACAATTAGTTTTTTACAAAGTTAGAATATTGATATTTTTATAGCTTAGTTAGACCAGTAGAAATACTGGTCTTTTGTAATTTAGGTAAAATATAAAATAAATTACAATTGATGAAAATGTTTATGATATGAGGAAAATATTTCATAAACTTTTTATAAAAAAGAAGGAAAATGCCGAAAGATGTCTAATATTTTACTATAGTAGTTTAAAAAAAGTTAAAATAATTAAAAAGAAAATTAAAGAAATGAAAAAAATGGAAAAAATGGAAAATTTTAAAAAATAAAAAATTGGAGAGTGGTGATGACAATATGCTATTTATTTTAACAGGATTATTATCCTTTTTATTACTATTTATGTTTGATTATTATACTTTAAATAATAAAAGCATAAAGAAAAAAATCTTTGGATTGGCAGGAGTATTACTTTTTATTTACTCTACAGTTATGATAATGTTGACTTCTAAAAAAATAAGGTTACCTTTAAGTTTAAGAGTTGTATCAGGAGTGTTCTGTGGAGTTTTTACTTTTTTACTTATTTATTCTTTGTTCATAGAGTTACCTTTTGCAAAAACATATGGGAAAGTTGAATATAGTAATGAACTTATAGATATAGGAACCTATGCACTTTGTAGACATCCAGGGGTACTATGGTTTGGATTATCGTTTTTCTTTGCATTTTTTATGACTGGGGCTATTTGGGTGGTTTATGCGGGAATAATATGGACAAGCGCTGATATTATTTATGTTTATTTACAGGAAAAAATATTCTTTTTTAAGATATTCCCTAAGTATAAAATTTACGTAGGCACTACTCCTATGCTCATTCCTACTAGGGAAAGCATAAAAAGGTGCATATCTACTTTAATTATAATGGAGGTTAAATAGAATGAAAAATTTGAGTGAAATGTTAAAAAAGGAAGAATATAATAAAATTTGGACTAAATATTGCGGGTTTTTGGATTTAAATATAGAAGAATATATGCAAATACAGGAAAGTCTTTTAATGGAGCAGATAGAATTACTTTCCAAATGCAAATTAGGTGAAAAAATTATGGGGAAAGGTATAAAGCCTACAACTATTGATGAGTTTAGAAGATGTGTGCCTTTAACTACTTATGAGGATTATGCTGAAATACTTTTGAACAAAAAGGAAGACCAATTGCCTTCTAAGCCATTATATTGGATTAAAACTACATGGAAAGGTGGAACACATGAAATTAAACTAGCCCCTTATTCAGAGAAAATGATTCAGGAACATACCAAGTCCTTTTTAGCTAGTTTAATTCTTGCTACTAGTAAAAAACCAGGAGACTTTTCATTAAGAGAAAATGATAAATTCCTATATGGTATGGCACCGCTGCCGTATTTAACTGGTTTGGCACCTTATGCTTTGAAAAATGAAATTGATTTTGAATACTTGCCATCCATAGAGGAAGCAGAGTATCTTGGTTTTGAAGAAAGAAATAAAGTAGGTTTTAAATTGGCTTCAAACAAAGGTATAGATTTATTTTTTGGACTCTCAAGCATACTGGTGAAAATAGGAGAAGATTTTGTAAAGGGTTCTGAGAAAGGAAAGTATAAATTTAGACCTCAAAATTTAAAGATGCTTTATAGTCTTCTGAAGGTTTATGTGAAAAAGAATATTAAAAAAGAAACTATATTACCAAAAGACTTATGGGATATAAAAGGAATCTTATGTGCAGGTACTGACACACATGCATTTAAAGAAAAAATTGAATATTATTGGGGAAAACGACCAGTTGAAATATATGGAGGTACAGAAATTGCTACTGTGGCTACAGAAACTTGGGGAGACAGCGGATTAACATTTTTCCCAGATGTAAATTTTTTAGAATTTATTCCAGAAAAGGATTCTTTAAAAAGTTTAAAAGACACTAATTATGTTCCGAAGACTTTACTTTTAAATGAAATAAAGCCAAATGAAAGGTATGAAATTGTAATTACAAAGTTTAGAGGGGGGGCTTTTGTACGCTATAGAGTGGGAGATGTTATAGAATGTCTATCATTAAAAAATGAAGAGTATAACATAAATCTTCCACAGGTGAGATTTGTGGATAGAATATCAAATGTAATTGATTTAGCGGGATTTACTCGTATTACTAAAGCAACAATTGATAAAGCTATTTCTTTAGCAAAGCTTTCCGTAAAAGATTGGGTTGCTTGCAAAGAATATGACAATAATGAACCAGTACTTCATATTTACATAGAAATGAAAGAAGATGATATGGAGTATTTAAACATAAAGAGAGAAATTGATGAGAAATTGCAGCAAGTTGATTTGGATTATGGAGACTTAAAGACTATGCTAGGAAGAGATTGCCTTAGAATTACAGTATTGCCATCAGGTTCTTTTGATGAATATATGGATAAGAATAATGAACTACCCGTAAAGATGAATCCTGATAAACAAAGTATATGTATGTTAATGAGTATTGGCAAAAAGAACTAGAGGTGATTTGATGCATTCTTCAACACATTTAATTATAATACCATTTATATGTTTTATTTGTTATTGTATCTTATTGACGGTGTTATTAGGATCAAGAAAAAAAAATAAGATTGCAAAATATTATATTTTTTATATCATTGCAATGATTGTTTGGAGTTTTGCTTCTTTTATTATGAGGACAAATGTTTATCCAGGACCACTTTTTTGGAATCGAATACTTTGTGTTGGCCTTATTTCCATGCCAGTAATCTTTTATCATTTTACATTGGTTTTAACGGAGACAACTACTCAAAAGAATAAATTATACTTTGGATATTATACTGCTGGAATTTTGATCATATGTAATTTTGTGGGAATGATTATGAGAAAAGCCTATGTTGTTAATAATATATTTTATTATGTTTTAGGACCAGTAGCATCAGTAATGGCTATTTGGAGTTTAGGCTATATGTTATTAGCTTTTTCAAATATACTCTATAAGGTAAAGAAAGGAGAAATGCCTTTTAATAGAGTAAGACTTATACTTTTTGGTATAGTGTTAGTTCTTGTTGGAGGGCTTTTAAATCTTTTGCCATCATTAGGGAAATATCCTATTGATATTATTTCTAACACGATAAATGCTGTTTTTATTGCATACTCTATTTATAGGTATAAGTTTTTGAAAATCAAATTAATAGTCAAAAAAGGAATTGCTTATTCTTTATATACTCTGATTTTAACCGGATTATATATTATTACAGTTTTTGTAGTTGAGGAAATAATGAGCAGTATTATTGGATATAGTACTATAGCTTCAGCATTGATTATAGCTGTTTTGCTTGGGTTTGTTTTTCAGCCTGTAAAAAATACCATACAGAAAGGCATTGATAGATTTTTTTATAAAGATAAATTAAATCATCAAGTATTATTAAGAGATTTCAGTAAAATTACTAACAATATACTAGATTTGGAGGAACTTACAGATTCTTTGCTAAAAGTAGTAGAACAAGGCTTAAAACCTAAAAAAATCTCTTTGATATTAAGAAAAGGAAAGGAAGAATATAGCTTTTTTAGATGTTCAGACAATAATATATATATGGATGAATTAAAATATAGCATAAACCATCCTATTGTTAAATGGTTTATGGAAGGAAATTTACTTTTGACTATGGAGCAAATAGAAAGGTTACCCTTATTTACTATACTTTGGAGCGTGGAAAAAGAGCAGCTTTATAAAATGGAAACAGAACTGATAGTTCCTATAAAGCTAAGGGAACAACTAATAGGAATTCTTGTCTTATCTGAAAAAAAGAATGGAGAGACTTATTTGCAAGAGGAGATGGATTTATTATTTACTTTGATGAATAATGCAGCAGTTGTAATAGATAATGGCAAGATGTATGAAAATCTGAAGCATCAGGCTATAACAGATGGATTGACAAAACTTTATAATCATCGATATTTCCATGAAATCTTGGGGAAATATAATAATGAATATATAGATAAAAGGTTTTCAGTGGCAATGATTGATGTAGATTTATTTAAAGTATATAATGATATTTATGGACATTCC
Organism: Clostridium sp. ZS2-4; assembly: GCF_026719745.1. Lineage (GTDB taxonomy): Bacteria > Bacillota > Clostridia > Clostridiales > Clostridiaceae > Clostridium_H. Next base: position 233,294 of record NZ_JAPPRQ010000044.1, on the reverse strand, counting down.
GCAGGGGATAAGGCTTTAATCAAGATTGCTAAAATTATAAAACAATCTGTAAGAAAGGAAGATTTAGTAGCTCGATATGGTGGAGAAGAATTTGCAGTACTTTTTCCAAATATTGAAGAGGAGAAAGCACTGGAAATTATAGAGAAAATACGTAAAGAAATAGAAAATAGTTTTATTTTTTCTACTGAGATAAATGAATTTATTACTGTTAGTGCAGGGGTAGCCAGTTTGTCAGATAATAGAGAAAAAGCTGAGGTAATATTAGAATATGCTGATACTGTAATGTATGTTGCAAAAAGAAGAGGAAGAAATCAAAGTGTGCTGTATTCAAAAAATGAAAATAAAAGATGCGAAGCAAATAAATCAGAAATGGAAGAGAAAATTAATTCAGCATATTTTTCTACCGTCTATGCTTTAGCTGCTACTATTGATGCAAAGGATCATTATACTTATGGACATTCAGAAAATGTATCTAAATATGCCGTTACTCTAGCTAAGGCCGCTGGCTTTGATAAAGAAAAGATAGAGATTGTTAAGAATGCAGGGCTACTGCATGATATTGGTAAAATAGGCATACCAGAAAATATTCTTACTAAGAAAGAAAGGTTGACACCAGAGGAATATGAGATAATGAAAAAACATGTAGATATTTCTATTACTATCATTAAGCATATTCCTAATCTTATTAAAGTTATTCCAGCTATTATGAGTCACCATGAAAAGTATGATGGAACTGGTTACCCAAGAGGAATAAGTGGGGAAAATATCCCAATAGAAGGAAGATGCTTAGGTATAGTAGATGCTTTTGATGCAATGACAACTAATAGATCCTATCGTAAAGCACTTAGTCCTGAACAAGCTATTATGGAGCTAAAAAAACATAGTGGTACTCAATTTGATACCAAACTTACCCAGCTGTTTATACAGTTATATGAAGAAGGAAAAATTGAGATGTGTAATTGTGAAGATGATGAGTAGCTAATTTTAAAAATAAAATATAATAGAAATGTAAAAATTGTACTGAAAAATTCAGTACAATTTTTTGTATTTTGGAATGAATAGAAAATTAATTTTATTAACTATAATTATCCATACCCCCAAAAATTAAGAGTATATACGTATATAAAATAAATGCAATATGTGACAAAAGTTTTATACAAGAGGTGGATAATGCTTAACAGTGGACATATACTAGATGAAAAATATGAGGTAATTAAAGTTTTAGGAAGAGGAGGTATGGGCACAGTTTATTTATGTAAAAATATAAGACTTGAAAACTTTTGGGCTATAAAAGAAGTAAAAAAAGATTTTAAAAATAACAGAGATATTTTATCAGAACCTAATATATTAAAAACGCTAACACATTCAGGTATTCCTAGAATAGTTGATATATTTTATGAGAAAAATAATTTTTATATGGTTCAAGATTACATAGAGGGACAAACTCTAAAGGAATATGTAAGTGAAAAAGGTTTTATGAAAACAGAAAATATATGTAAGATTATATCACGTGTTTGTGACATCATATCTTATTTGCACAACTTGAATCCACCTATCATATATAGAGATTTAAAGCCATCTAATATAATGATAACCCCAAAAGAAAAAGTTTTTCTAATTGATTTTGGTATTTCAAAAATGTACAAAGTTCATGATAATAAGGATACCACATATATGGGCTCTAAGGGGTATGCTGCTCCGGAACAGTATGGAACTGGGGAATTCTGCATACAAACGGATATATATAGTATTGGGATGGTTATGTACTTCATGGCTACGGGAAAGGTTCCAACTACAGGTTTAGAACCTCTTATGGATGATAATTATGATCATTATATGGATAGTAATTTTAAAAAAATAATACAGAAATGTGTGCAAATCCATATTGAGAATAGATACGATTCAATTGAAGATTTAAGCAATGAAATTATAGGACTTGAAGAGATGGATAAGTATGAAAAGACAAGGGTCTTAAGTAGTTCTAATATTAATCAAGATATACCTTTAAGGAATATAGGAGTGAAAAAATCAAATAAAACTGCCTTAAGAAGCAGTGTCATAGGTATATTAGGATTTATGGCTATTATTTTAATTGGTATTCATTTTTTTTATGGAAATGCCAAAGCGGATAACAAATCAAATAATATAAATAAATCAAATAATATAAATGAATCATTAACTAATGATTCTGAGGAAAGTATACCAACTGTACAAGAACACATTATCAACCAACCTAGGAAAGAAAGTATTATTGAGGAAGTTGACAAGAATAGTGATGAAAAAAAACAGCAAAAGTCTAAAGGAAAAGGTAAGGCCAAGGGCAAGAAAAAATAAAGAGAAATTAATATAAAAGTTTTACACAAGAGGTGGAATATGCTTAATAGAAGATATATTTTAGGTGAAAAATATGAAGTGATCAAAGTTTTAGGAAAGGGTAATATGGGAACGGTTTATTTATGTAAGGATAGCGAGCTTAAAAAACTTTGGTCTATAAAGGAAGTAAACGAAGAGTTTAAAACAAATATAGATTTTAAAGTAAATATGGATTTTTTATTAGAACTTAATGAAGTGAAAAAACTAAGTCATAGGGGCATTTCAAGAATAGTTGATGTACTTTATGAGGACGATAACCTGTATATAGTTCAGGAGTACATAGAGGGAAAAACACTAAAGGAGTATGTAAAAGAAAGGGAGTCTATAGGAACAAAAAATATAGTTCCTATTATATCAAGTATATGTGATATAATAGGATATTTACAAAATTTAGCTCTTCCCATGAAATACAGATATTTAAAACCGTCCAATATAATAATAACGCCAAATGGGAAAGCTGTTTTAACTGATTTTGGTATTTCAAAGATGGATAAAGCTATTGAGGAGAAGGATAACATATATATGGGGACTAATGGCTGTACTTTAGCAGTGCCATATGGTCTAAGACAAGCTAATAAGCAAACAGATATATATAATATAGGCAGGGTTATGTACTTTATGACTACGGGAAAGATTCCAAATATGGATTTAGAGCCGCTTATAGATGATAATTATGGAAACAATGTAGATAGCAGTTTAAAAAGGATAATACAGAAGTGCTTTGAAATTGATATTAAAAATAGATATGCTTCAATTGAAGAATTAAACAAAGAAATTATAATAGAATTGTTTAAAGGCAAAAAAGGCAGAAATATAGTAAATGAAAAAAAAGCTGATATTGAGCCAAATATATCTACAGAAAAAATAAAAACAAAAAAATCAAATAAATCTGTATTAAAGAGAAGAATTATAGGTATGGTGTCACTTATGATAACAATTTTTGTAACTGTTTATATTTTAAATTGCTAGTTTATACCTGTATATGCTATTATAAAAGAATCTTCAGAAAAAAGCTGAAAAGCTTATACATAGTTTATGAATTTTATTTTAATTTAGGCAGATTATATATAATAATAAATAATAGTAATATACGAGGTTAAAAAAATATGGATAAGTCGAATTTTAAGTACTTTGGTTTAAGTGAAGAAATACTTAAAGCATTAGAAAAGTTAGGATATGAAAGACCATCAGAGGTTCAAGAAAGGGTTATGCCTTTTGCTCTACAGAATAAAGACATTATAGTGAAATCTCAAACAGGTAGTGGAAAGACTGCAGCTTTTGCTATTCCAGTTTGTGAAAAAATTGAATTAGAGAATAGAAAACCACAGGTGTTGGTTCTTACTCCAACTAGAGAGCTGGCAGTACAAGTAAAAGAGGATATTTCTAATATAGGAAGATTTAAAAGAATAAGATGTACTGCTGTTTTTGGGAAACAGCCTATGGATATTCAAGTAAGAGAATTAAGGCAGAGAGTACATATTATTGTTGGTACTCCAGGTAGAACTTTCGATCACATTGATAGGGGAACAGTAGATTTAGAAGAGATACAGTATCTAATTATAGATGAAGCAGATAAAATGCTGAATATGGGTTTTATCGATCAGGTTGAAGCAATAATGAAAAAATTACCACATGATAGAGTAACTATGTTATTTTCAGCCACTATGCCTGAGAAAATTGAAACATTGTGTAATCAATATATGATTAATCCGGAGAAGATAGAAGTTGAACTTAAAACTCTTACTACAGATAAAATTGATCAAGTTTATTATGAAATTGAAGAGAGTAGAAAATTTAATATTCTAAATAAAATAATATATACTGAGAGGCCAGAGAGCTGCATTTTATTCTGTAGTACAAAAGAGGGAGTTAATAATCTACTTCAAAAAATGAATAATAAAGGCTATTCTTGTAGTGGATTGCATGGAGGAATGGAGCAAAAGGACAGGTTAGATACGATGCAAAGATTTAAAAGGGGAGAATTTCAGTTCCTTATCGCTACGGATGTGGCAGCTAGAGGAATTCATATAGAAGATATAACTCATGTTATAAATTATGACATACCCGTAGAGAAAGAAAGTTACGTTCATAGAATAGGGAGAACGGGGCGAGCTGGTAATACAGGGACGGCTATTACTTTTGTATGTCCTTATGAAGCAAGATTTTTTAATGAGATTCAGGAATATTTAGGGTATGCTATATCAAAGAAGGAAATTCCTTCAGAAGAAGAGGCTGAACAGGGAAAGAAAATTTTTGAAAAGAAATTTAAGGCTAGACCTAAGCTAAAGATAGATAAAAGTGCTGAATTAAGCAAGGAAATTACAAAACTACATATAAATGCTGGGAAGAAGAAAAAAATAAGACCAGGAGATATTGTTGGAGCAATAGTTAATATTGAGGGTATCAGTGGAGATGATATTGGAATTATTGATGTACAGGATAATTTCACTTATGTAGATATACTTGATAATAAAGGAAATATTGTATTGAAACAACTTCAACATATTACCATAAAGGGAAAAAAAGTTAAGGTTCAGAAAGCAATAAAATAAAAAGAAATAAATATTAGCTTAAGGAAAGATAAACTTTGAAAAAAAAAAGATATAATATTTTTTATTTAACTATTGTGTATTGTTTCAGAATGCTGTATACTCTATACGTGCCAGTAGTTTGAACAATTACTTGGGTATAGATTTAATATGGTTAACAGCATTCCCTCTTTTAAGGAACGTAATGTGAATCAGTTTTTAAATCTGAATTTTAAGAAAAGGAGGAATGTTGAAATGGCAGATAAGACTTTAGTTTGTAAAGACTGTGGAAATGAGTTTATCTTCACTGAAGGAGAGCAAGCTTTCTACAAAGAAAAAGGTTTTGAAAATGAACCTCAAAGATGTGTTGATTGCAGAAAAAAAAGAAAGCAACAAAACAACAATAGAGGATTCAGAAGATAGTATTATTTGTACTATATACCCTATAAGAATTAATTCTTATAGGGTTTTGTGTTAATATCTGATAGTTTTATAGATTAAGAAGCTTTGCTATATTCTATAGCTTTATTATTGTAATCTTTATTTTTCTTATCTTTTAATTGAATTAATACTACTGAAAATAATATTAATATCATTCCTATAACTTGAGGGGTTTCTAGAACTTCCTTGTAAATAACATAACCTAATATGGCTGCAATTATAGGTTCTATACTACATACTATACTTGCCTTACTAGATTCAACATGTTGTAATGCTTTTACAAATAATCCATTTGGTATAACAGTTGCTACAAAACCTATTGCAATAACATAAAAAAGTGCTGTCAAATTGTTAGTATGTTGGATCAGTGATACTGGAGATCTAAAGAACCACAAAAATATAGTAGCAAATATAAAAGAATAAACTAAAAGAGTTTTTGGAGAATATTTTTTAGAACCAATTTTACCTAATACATTTTGTAATGCAACAGTAAATCCGGATAATACTCCCATCCCTATTCCAAATAAATTATCAATTTTAAATGATTGACTATCATATCCTCTAGAAATTAAAAAGCACCCAAAAATAGCTAATAACAATGAAAGAATTTTTTTAAGTGTAAATTTTTCTTTGAAAACAAAATATGACATAATCATTACAAAGATTGGATTTGTAAATAATAAAACTGAAGCTGTTGCAATACTGGTATATTTAACTGCATAAGTAAAAGAAAGAAACATTCCGTCTAAAGCAATTACACCATATACCATAAAAAATAAAATACCTTTAAAATCAGTCTTAAAAGATTTAGGACTTTTTATTAAAGTAAATAAACAGTAAAAAAGTATTGCCACAGTAGGTCTAAGTGCAGAAATTGATATAGAATCAAAGCCTAATTCTTCTAATTTTCTTGTTAATATTGCCATCATACCCCAACAAGCTGCGGATATAGCAACCAATAAGTAACCTTCTTTGTTTTTGTTTGTATCATTCATTTTATTTCTCCCCCTATAATGTTATAATTAGTTATAAATGTAAAATATATAATGGACATGCAACAAAAAGCGCCCCTTAGATAAATTGTATAATTTATCTAAGGGACGAAATAAAATTCGTGTTATCACCCTTTTTTATGGATTAGAAATCTATAATTACCATATAACGGTGGTATTCCGATAATTTTCACAAATTGTGTAATTTTCCATTTCCCAATATACAATTTTTTTAATTAATTGTCAAGCCGAATTTCAAGTATCTATAAATTAGTAATTTGAATTCTTAAATATTTAATAAAATTAAAAACATTTAAATTTAATGCTATATTTAAATTTAATTTAAAATATCAAATAAAACTTGATTCCAACTACTTGAAATTTCATTTGATAAATGCAAAAAAATATATTATAGTATTTCATGTCGAAAGTTAATAAAAATAGAAATCTTTTAAAGATTTATGGATTGCCGCTGTTACAAGGTAAATACGATTTAAGTCGTAAGATAGGGTGATAACACGAAGGATAATTCGTCCCTATATATATTTTAAATTATCGGAATATGTATAGGGATTTTTTTATAAAAATTATAGAGGAGGGTGTTTATGAAGAAGGTAATAGCCATAGGGGGTAGTAGTGGTATCATTGCATTACTGTGGACAATAGGAAGTTTTTATTTAGGATTAAGCACTGTCGCTGGTTTCTTAGCTTGGTCCAGCTTTTTTGCAGCAGGTGGAGGTAGAAATGGAATTAAAAAAGCTTTAATTGCAAACTTAAGTGGAATATGTTGGGGATTTATAACTTTGCAACTATCTGACTTACTTTCTCTACGATATGAAAATACTGCCGCTATTGCTCTAGGAAATGGCATAGGTTCAGCAGGTATATGTCTGCAGTCAAAGATATCTTTAGTATCATTTATTCCAGCATCTTTTATTGGATGGTCTGCATTTATTGCATCGGGTATGAATTTTAAAATAACTATTCTTTCCATGATTAGTGGGTCCTTGTTAGGATATGCTTCGGAAAAGCTTACCAATGTATTGTTAAGAAGTACACTGGTAAGAAATGATAAAATTGAAAAAATGGAAATGGATAAAGCTATATAAAAATTAGTAAATCACTAACTTATATGGAAAAAATAAAGAAAACAATTAGGGTGTATTGTAATTTATCTAAAAATAATGTATATTAAATATGGAACCGCTAACATACTGTTTGTTGATTTATATAATCCTGAATCAACATAATTCCCTGATATAGGGTGAGTGGATAATATTTGAAATAAGGTATTTAAATTTAAAATATTATGCTATATAATAGTATATGAAACATGTGTAAGCGATTTCTTAAGACATGAGGAGGAACTGGAATGTCAGTTACAATAAACGATATTGCTAAGGCAGCAGGGGTATCCCCAGCAACAATATCAAGAGTTTTAAATAACTCAGGTTATGTAAAAGAAGAAACAAGGCAAAAGATATTAAGCGTGATAAAAGAGTTAAATTATACTCCAAGTGCTATTGCAAGAAGTTTATCGACAAGTAAAACAAATACTATAGGCGTTATAGTTCCAGACGTAAACAACCCATTTTTTGGGGAAGTAATAAAGGGAATCAGCGAAATTGCAGATATGCATGATTTGAATATAATTCTTTGTGATACCGATGAAAGCTTAGATAAAGAGCTTAAGGCTATTAAGCTTTTAAAAGAACAAAGAATTCAAGGAATATTGATTACTCCAACTTCTGTAGAAGAGGATTTTAACAGTGAATATTTAAGTACCCTTGAAAATCTGGGCATACCAATTGTACTGGTAGATGGACATGTGAAATATTCTACTTTTAGCGGAGTTTTTGTAGATAATATAAAAGGAGCATTCGAGGCAACAGAGGCTTTAATAAAAGCTGGTCATAGAAAAATTGGCATAATTACAGGGCGTATGAATTCTAAACCAGCAAAGGATAGATTTATTGGATATAAAAAAGCATTAGCTATTAATAATATACCCTTAGATGAAAGATATATTTTCAATGGTGAGTATAGGCTCGATAGCGCATATAATGCTGCAAAACAATTGCTTATGATGGAAGATAGGCCCACTGCTGTTTTTATTTGCAGCAATATGATGACATTGGGGTGCATAAAAGCATTGATGGAACAAAATATGAAAATTCCAGAAGATATGGCTATTGTGGCCTTTGACAATATAGAAGTATTAAATATTGTGGGGATAAATATAAGCTCTGTTAACGGACCTACTATAGAAATGGGCAAAATAGGCATGAGAATGTTGATTGATATTTTAAATAATAAAGAAAAGAGAGCAATAAATAGAGTTACTTTAATACCAGAGCTTGTTTTAAAAGGTTCAGAGAAATATATACAAAAAAAGATGTGAATTAACATTGTTCACATTTTAAAAATTATTATATGTGTAAGCGCTTTCATATAAAATATGATTATATAAAAATGAATAATAAAATAATATATAAGTTATAACAAATACTATTAATTGCAATATATAAGGCTTTATTAATAACAAAGCCTAATTAAATAAAAAAGGAGAGAATAAAAATGAGATTAAATGGATACATAGACCACACATTATTAAAACCAGAAGCTACTGAAGAACAAGTAATAAAAATTTGTGATGAGGCTAAAAAATATGAATTTGCTTCAGTATGTGTAAATGCATACTACACTTCATTGGTAAGCAAACAGTTGGAAGGAACTAATGTAAAAACTTGTGTAGTTGTAGGATTTCCTCTAGGAGCAACAACAAAAGAAGTAAAAGCATTTGAAACAAAACAGGCTATTGAAAATGGTGCACAAGAAGTAGATATGGTAATAAATGTAGGAACTTTAAAAGATAAGAAATACGATGTAGTAAGAGATGACATCAGAGCGGTAGTAGAGGCAGCAAAAGATAAAGCATTAGTAAAGGTTATTCTTGAAACATGTCTATTAACAAAAGATGAAATTGTTAAAGCATGTGAATTATCAAAAGAAGCTGGAGTAGATTTTGTAAAGACTTCTACAGGATTTTCAACAGGTGGAGCAACAGTTGAAGATGTAAAACTAATGAGAGAAACTGTTGGTACTGAAATAGGTGTTAAAGCATCAGGTGGGGTAAGAACTACTGAAGATGCAGAAGCTGTTATTGAAGCAGGTGCTAACAGAATAGGAGCTAGTGCTTCTATAGCTATTGTTGAAGGCACTCAAAGTGAAAACAGTGGATACTAATAGAGTAGCCAAGAACCAGTGAACAGTAACCAGTAACCAGTAACCAGAAACCAGAAACCAGAAACCAGGTAAAAGGTACAAGGAAGAAGTAAACAGTGACCAGTAAACAGAAAAAATGTGCTAGGTACTAGCACTGGCTACTAGATACTGGTTACTAGATACTGGTTACTGGCTACTGCTTACTGACATAGGGAGGTAGTTATAATGATAGATAGAGTTATATGGATTGTACTTGATAGTGTAGGTATGGGAGCGTTACCTGATGCTGAAAAATACGGTGATGTTGGAAGTAATACAATCGGAAATATATCCAAGGCTTTAGGTGGATTAAAACTTCCTAACATGGAGAAGTTAGGTTTAGGCAATATTGATGGGATAAAAGGAGTTACCACAGTAGGAAATCCAGCAGGATGTTATGCTCGTTTTGCTGAAATGTCTGATGGAAAAGATACAACTACAGGACATTGGGAGATGGGAGGAATTTATTCGGAAAAACCTTTTCCAACATATCCAAAAGGATTTCCTAAAGATGTTGTAGATGCTTTTGAAAGTGCAGTAGATAGAAAAATGATAGGTAATAAGCCAGCTTCAGGTACAGCAATTATAGAGGAACTTGGAGAAGAGCATATAAAAACAGGAAGCCCTATTGTATACACTTCTGCAGACAGTGTATTCCAAATTGCTGCTCATGAAGAAATTATTTCTGTTGAAGAGTTATATAAAATGTGCGAAACAGCTCGTAATATTCTAAAAGGAGAACATGCAGTTGCTCGTGTTATAGCAAGACCTTTTGTTGGAGAAGCAGGAAAATTCACTAGGACTGCTAACAGAAGAGATTTCTCGTTAATTCCACCTCATGATACTGTATTAGATATTTTGAAGAAAAATAATTTGAATGTAATGGCAGTTGGAAAAATAGAAGATATTTTCACAGGCATGGGAATTACAGAAGCTGTACACACTAAAGACAATATGGATGGAGTTGATCAAACTCTAAATTACATGAGGGAAGATAAAAAAGGACTTATTTTCACAAATCTTGTTGATTTTGATATGAAATGGGGACATCGTAATGATGTTGAGGCTTATGGAAAAGGATTGGAAGCTTTTGATGAAAGGCTTTATGAAATCATAGAAGCTATGAAGGATACAGATGTATTATTTATTACTGCTGACCACGGTTGTGACCCAACAATGCCAGGAACTGATCACTCAAGAGAATATGTTCCTTTCCTAGCATATGGAAAAGCTCTTAAAAATAATGTCAATTTAGGAACCAGAGCAACTTTTGCAGATATTGGTCAAACAGTTGCAGAAATATTCTCAGTAGAGTCAATTAAAAATGGAGAAAGCTTCTTGGATAAAGTGAAACTTAATTGAGATGAAATTTTTACTCCATCTAAATTCTAGTTGAACCAATCCAGGAACTTTACAATTCTTAGCTCATTCTTGTAGAGAAAGGAGCGTTAGAATTGTTAGTTATCGGACAAAATTATTAAATAGTATGAGGGGAGATAATATTATGGATTTACAAGCTAAGATAAAGGAATCTGCTAAATATATTTTAGAAAAAACAAAATTTCAACCTGAAATTGGACTAATTCTAGGTTCAGGACTTGGTGCTATTGCAGACCAAATTGAAGATGCGGAATTTTATCCTTATAACGAAATACCGAATTTCCCAGTTTCAACTGTAGAAGGTCATGCAGGTCGTTTAGTTATAGGAAATTTAGAAGGTAAAAAAGTTGTGGCAATGCAGGGACGTTTTCACTACTATGAAGGATACCACATGCAGGAAGTAACTTTTCCAGTTCGTGTAATGAAGTTATTAGGAATTAAAACTTTAATAGTTACTAATGCTGCAGGAGCTGTAAATACAAATTATAAACCAGGAGATTTGATGCTTATAAGTGATCACTTGAATTTATCTGGTAACAATCCATTAATAGGAAAGAATTTAGAAGAATTCGGAACGCGTTTCCCTGATATGTCAGATCCATATAATAAGGAATTAAGACAAAAAGTTAAAGATATTGCAAAATCTTTAGAAATTGAAATTCAAGAAGGAGTTTATGCTTGCATGAGCGGTCCTACTTATGAAACTGCTGCTGAAATCAAAATGGTACGTACTTTAGGCGGAGATGCTGTGGGAATGTCTACAGCTCCAGAAGTAATAGTAGCTGCTCACAGTGGAATTAAAGTAATTGGTGTTTCATGCATGACAAACATGGCAGCAGGAATTTTAGACCAACCATTAGATCACAGGGAAGTAATGGAAACATCAGCTATGGCTAGAGAAAAATTCATAAAATTAATGAGAAATGTAATAAAAGGTATTTAAAATCTCTGGAGGTGAATAGTATGAGAATGTATGACATTATTATGAAAAAAAGAAATGGTGCAGAACTTACTACAGAAGAAATCAATTTCTTTGTGGATGGATATACAAAAGGTGAAATTCCAGATTATCAAGTATCAGCTTTTATGATGGCTATTTATTTTCAAAAGATGAACAAAAGAGAGACTGCGGATTTAACAAAGGCAATGGTAGACAGTGGAGAAATAATTGATTTATCTGCTATAGAAGGTATAAAGGTTGATAAGCATAGTACAGGTGGAGTTGGAGATACAACAACTTTAATTCTTGGACCTATAGTTGCAGCAGCTGGAGTACCTGTTGCAAAAATGTCTGGCAGAGGACTTGGACATACAGGCGGAACTATTGATAAATTAGAATCTTTTGAGGGATTCTCAGTAGAAATGCCAATTGAAAAGTTCATACAAAATGTAAATGATAAGAAAATAGCAATAGGGGGTCAAACAGCTAACTTAGCTCCAGCAGATAAAAAGCTTTATGCACTTCGTGATGTTACTGCAACTGTTGATAATATGTCATTAATTGCTGGAAGCATAATGAGTAAGAAGATAGCTTCAGGAGCAGATGCTATTGTTCTTGATGTAAAGACTGGCAGCGGTGCTTTCATGAAAGATGAAGATAGTGCTTTCGAACTTGCACAAGAAATGGTTGATATAGGAACACATGTTGGAAGAAATACAATTGGTGTAATCACTGATATGGATCAACCTTTAGGATTTGCTGTAGGTAATGCTTTAGAAGTTAAAGAGGCTATTGAAACATTAAAAGGACAAGGTCCTGCTGACCTTACTGAACTTTGTCTGACTCTTGGTTCACATATGCTTGTTTTAGGAGAAAAGGCGAAGAATGCTGAAGAAGCAAGAGAAATACTTGTAGATATAATTGAATCAGGAAAAGGCGTTGCAAAATTAAGAGAATTAGTTGAAGCTCAAGGGGGAAATACAGCTTATGTTGATGACCCATCTTTGTTCCCAGTTCCAAGTATTGTGGAACCAGTTACAGCTTCAGAAGAAGGATATGTAAAGGGAATAAAAGCTGACGACATAGGAATAGCGGCTCTTGTACTTGGTGCAGGACGTGAAACGAAGGAAAGCCAAATAGATTTATCCGTTGGAATAGTTCTTCATAAGAAAATAGGAGATTATGTGAAGAAAGGTGAAGCTATAGCAACTATTTACGCTAATGATGCTGAAAAGAAAAAATCAGCAGAAGAAATTATACTAAAGGCATATAATATCGTAGAAGAAGAAATTAAGGCAAAATCACTGATAAAAGGTATTGTTACAAAAGACGGAATAAGAAGAGCTTAAATAAAAAGTAAGTAAGATTTTGGTTTAGATAAATTAGAATAATGTTGTAATTCAGCATTATTCTAATTTAAAGTCTAAAAACAAAAAAATAAACAATAAAATATACAAAGGAGAAAACATAGGTGGACAAGATTATAGGCATAATAGGTTTATTTATTTTAGTTTTTATTGCGTATTTATTATCAGAGAATAAAAAGGCAGTTAATTGGAAACTGGTTGGTACAGGAATAGGTCTTCAAATAGTATTTGCTCTTCTAATATTAAAATGGCCTTTAGGAAGATGGGCTTTTGAAAAATTAAGTTCGAAGATAACAATGTTATTGAATTTTACTAGAGAAGGAACAATATTTTTATTTGGAGACTTAGTTAATATTAATAAGGCAGGATATATATGGGCACTTCATGTATTACCTACTATCATATTCTTTTCAGCTTTAATGAGTATTTTGTATCATTTAGGAATTATGCAGCTTATAGTATCTGTTTTAGCTAAAGGTATGGCTAAACTGCTTGGAACAAGTGGAGCAGAAACATTATCAGCAGTAGCTAATATATTTGTTGGACAAACTGAAGCACCATTAGTTATTAAACCATACATTAAAAGCATGACAAAATCAGAGTTATTAACTGTAATGACTGGAGGTATGGCAACAGTTGCAGGGGGAGTTATGGCAGGATATGTGTCAATGGGAGTTAATGCAGGACACTTGTTGGCAGCCAGTATAATGTCTGCTCCTGCAAGCCTTATAATTGCTAAAATAATGGTTCCAGAAACTGAAACTCCAGTAACAAAAGGAAAAGTAGAAATTGAATTTGAAAAAACTAATTCAAATATTATTGATGCAGCGGCTAATGGAGCTGCTGAAGGACTTTCTCTTGCTTTAAATGTTGGAGCTATGCTTCTTGCTTTTGTTGCACTTATTGCTATGGTAAATGCTATTATTTCTTGGTTTGGTGGAATAATTGGAATGGATTATCTAAACTTAAGCTGGATATTAGGAAGATTATTTGCTCCGATAGCATATATAATGGGAATACCTCCTAAAGATATCATCGCAGCTGGAGATTTATTAGGACAAAAAATAGTTCTAAATGAATTTGTTGCATATTCAAATTTGGCTCCAATGATTAAAAGTGCAGCATTAAGTGAGAAGACTATAGTAATCTTAACTTATGCACTTTGTGGATTTGCTAACTTTAGTTCAATTGCAATACAAATTGGAGGAATAGGTGGACTTGCTCCAGAAAGACGTCATGAAATTGCAAAATTAGGTTTAAGATCTATGATCGGTGGTTCATTAGCTGCATTTATGACTGGTGTTATTGCGGGAATCCTATTCTAAAAAAGTTTATTATGAAAAGAAGTTTAGAAGTTTAACTAGTAGGTTTAGATTAGAGGATGACGATAAACTTAATATATAAATAAAAACACGTTGAAGGGTAAAGGTGACTTTCAACGTGTTTTATTTAATTATTTATAATATAACATAAAAAGAGTTTATATAACATAACATTACTTAATTGCTTTTCTATTTTTGATGGGGACTGGCGATTGGATACTGGGGAATATAGTAATGCTGTGGCGCAACATTATTATTGAAAGAAGTTGGTTTATAGTATAAAATTAAACAGATGTTACTATTTTGCAAACAAATAATAAGAAATAAATGCTAAAATTATATACGAAAATTGACGAATATATAATTAATATTTAAAAGTGGGTGAATGAAATATGAAGAAAAAAATAATATCAGCTATACTAGCAATATCAATTGCTTTAAGTCCTATTATTGGGTCAAGTTCCTTAGCTAGAGCATTAGATATGCAAAAAGGTATTGTTGTTACCCAGTCGGATTTAAACGTAAGAAAAGGTCCAAGCTCAGCTTCAGAAATTATTTCAAAACTGGAACCTGACAGTTCAGTGGAAATAGTAGATACCATAGGGGAGTGGCACAAAATCAAGCTAGGATCTTCTTATGGGTATGTGTATAGAAAGTATGTTGAAATTGATACAAGCTCTCCGGAGGAAAGTGAAGAGACGAAACCAGTATATGATAAAATAGTTGATACGGATAAGGTTTGGAAGATAAATTTCAATCAAGAAATTAAGTTAGATGAGTCAACTGAAAATGAAATAAAGATAAAAGACAGCAAAGGCGATGTTTTACCAGTAAAAGTGGAATTAAGTGAAGACAGCAGAAGCATATTGGTTAATCCACCAGTAGGAGGATATAAGCTTGGACAAGGATATACATTGACTATTGGAACAAATATTAAAAGTCTTTCAGGAGCACAATTGAAGGAATCTAAGGAGCTAAGCTTCGGCATTAATAAAATATTGGATGAAGCTTTAGGGTTGGGAAAATATGAGACAGAATACATTCATAATGACAGAGAATATGAATGGTATATAGATCAGTATGAGACAGGCACATATAATTACGAAAACTGTGGACCTTCCAGTGTTACAATGGCAATAAAATGGGCCGACTCTTCTTTTGATAAAACAGCACAGGATGCTAGAAATACCTATAGAAGTGAAGGTGGTTGGTGGTATACTTATGATATTATAAACTACTTGGATAAGTATAATATAAAGAATTGGACATCAGAGGATATAAAAGAAAGCTCCATGAAAAAGGAGTTAAATAATGGGAATATAATGATGCTTTGTATTGACAGCAATTATATAACATATAATTCTAATGAGGAACAGCATGTAGGACGTCACTATGGAGTTGGTGGGGGACACTTCATAGTTGTAAAAGGATATAAGGTTGTAGATGATAAAACATACTTTGAAGTTTATGATCCGAATAGCTGGAATGAAGTTTATGAGAATGGTACAAAAAAAGGAAAGAATAGGTACTATTCTTCAGAAGATGTTATAGAATCAATGGAGAAATGGTGGCCTTATATGATTGTAGTAAGTGATAAGAACAGTGGTGGATATGGTGAAAGAACTAAAGGGGTAAATATCAATGAAATAATACATTCATCAGGAAAGTAATCTTAATTAATAGACTAGTATAAAAAGCTAGTCTTTTTATTTGTGTACTGTTGTTAGATTTAATTATACATAAATTGTAATAATAAACCTTATTTTTCTAATAAATACTTAAAATGATTAAAAAATATTAAAAAAAAATAAAAGATATTAAAAAAAAAATATTAAAGAAAATATTATATGTATCGATAATAAAAGCAGGTATATTAACAAAGGTAGGAGGAAGATGTAGTGTTAAAAAAACTGAGAAATTTGAAGATTACTCAAGGGATTATTATTATATGGATATTATCTATTATAAGTACTGCACTAATTGGAAGTTTAGGATTAACACATTTAAAGCAATTAAATGAAAATGTTAAGATAATATATGATGAGCAGCTTTTAGAAATTGAAAAGTTAGGTAAAATAAATGGAGAAATGGGTGTTTTAAGGAATGCTTTTACTAAGGTAATTGACAGAGTATATAATGATGAGTATACACAAATTGTAGCAGAAAGTGATGTGGCAATTAGAGAGATTTTACAGCAAGCTCAACAAGCTGTAGGCAAAGATAGCAAAGATTCAGAAACAATTAGTTCTATTAGCGAAAATTACAATGTTTATATGGATTTGTATGAAAAAATAAAGGAAAAGAGGCAGCGAGGAGAAGTTATAGATGCTTCTTTGGCACAACAAGCTGGTAAAGTTGGCAGTGAGATATCTAATTTATTGGAAGAATTAGTAGAATACCACATACAGGCTGCAGAGAGTGTTAATAAGAGTTCTGAGGAAAGTTATCAGCACATAAAATCAGTATTTGTGATTGTTATAATAATATTGGTTGCTATTGTTTCTATGTTGTCTTTATTTATTCTTAGTGTAATAAAGTCATCCATAAAGGAGCTTACGGATATATTAAAGCTGATTTCTTCTGGAGATTTTACAGTTGAAGTGGACAAAAATCAAACTAATGAATTTGGAATTATGAAAAAGGATTTAGCTTTAACAATCAACGCAGTGGGAGATATATTGGAGTCAGTTAAAGAGAGCACAGCTTCAGTAAATGAACAAGCATTATCCTTATCAGCAATTTCACAAGAGATGACTTCATCTTCTCAAGAGGTTTCCAATGCTGTACAGGGAGTTGCAGAAGGTTCATCTTCTCAAGCTGGTGAATTAGTGGAAATGGCAAATACCTTAAATGCCTTTGGTAATGCTGTAGATAGCATTGTTTTATCAGTAGAAGATGTAGATATGAATGCAAAAAAAATAAACGAAATGGCTAAAAACAGTAATGATACCATGGGAGAATTAGTAGTATCTATTAACAGCATAGGTTCAGCTTTTAAAGATGTAAGCAATAAAATATCTGAGCTAGGAATGAGTGTTAATAAAATTAATGAGATTACAGCCCTTATAAACAGCATAGCAGATCAAACAAATTTATTGGCTCTTAATGCTGCTATTGAGGCAGCAAGAGCAGGAGAAGCGGGAAAAGGCTTTGCTGTAGTTGCAGATGAAATAAGAAAATTAGCAGAGCAAAGTAAGAGTTCTTCTTCTGAAATTGATAATTTGATAACTTTAATTTCATCAGAAACTAAAGAAGTTATTACTACCACAAATGAAGTGAATGGAGAACTTTCAGGTCAAGTCAGTACGGTGGATGATTCAATAGCGTCTTTCAAGGAAATAATTAACGCTATAGACAAGATTCTTCCTTTAATAGAAAGTGTAAATTTAGAAATAAATAAGGTAAATGAAGATAAGAATGAAATTATAAGTAAAATTGAAACAGCATCAGCAGTAGCAGAAGAAAATTCAGCAACTTCTGAAGAAATAGCAGCTTCATCTCAAGAAATGAATGCTTCTTCTGAAGAAGTAGCTAGAGCTTCGGAAATACTTTCTACTATGTCTTCTAAAACACTGGAAGAGGTTAATAAGTTCAAATTATAATATATTAGTTTCACTTTAGTTATTACAACCCAAAAGACAAAAGATCAGAAGTTTTATCTGGTCTTTTGTTTTTTCATATGGAATAAAAACTATATCTGAAGTAAATTTACTTGAAATTTTTAAATAGTATTGTAAACTTAGATTCAAAATCAAGTTGACAATACTATTTATTTTTTTTATACTTAATTAAAGCAATACATAATGGATTTTAAAATTTAGAGTTTATTATAAAGCTGAAATTATTAATATTGAGGAGGAATTTTAATGTCAAAGAAATTAGATATAAGAGACATGATATACGCAGCTTTATTTGCAGCACTTACAGGAGTTTTAGGATACCTTGTCATACCACTGCCCTTCAGTCCGGTACCTATTACAGGACAGACACTTGCAGTTATGCTGGCAGGTTGTGTTTTAACTCCACTTCAGGCAGGGTTGAGTATGATAACATTTTTATTTTTAGGAGCAGTTGGGGTTCCTGTATTTTCAGGTGGAAGAGCAGGACTAGGAGTTATAGCTGGTCCTTCAGGAGGATATTTAATAGGTTTCTTAATAGGGGCTGTTGTTATAAGTATGGTTAAAGGAAAAGGAGATTCTTTTGTTCGATTGATATTTGCATCTGTAGTTGGAGGAATTATGGTTGTATATTTAATTGGAGTTCCGTGGCTAGCAAGCATGACAGGGATGGGTATTTCTAAAGCCATTACTGCGGGAGCACTACCTTTTATACCTGGAGATTTATTTAAAGCTTTTGCAGCTGGATTAATAGGAAAGAAAATAAATTATCAGTTAGGAAAAATAAGATGACCAGAGTATTAAGTTTCACTTTATATAAAAAGATATATTTATTTAGGAAAATATGGTATAAATAGTTATAGCATGTTCAATAAAGTAATAATATTATATATTGCAATTATCAATATTCATTACTGAATGATTAATTTATGAAAAAGCTTCAATGAAGTTTTAATACAATGAATAGTATTTATTGCAACTTATATATTTATTCAAAAAATATATAGTGGGGGGAGTTTATGGTAAAAAAGATTTTTAAAATTATTATAGGAATAATTCTTATTTTAGCAATAATTATTGCAGCTTATCTTGTGTTTATGACAGTTACGGATTATAGACCTGAGGAGATTATAAGATTAGATGTAGAAAACAATAAGGAAGATGAAATAAAGAAAAAAACTTCTTTATCAATTGTAACCTACAATATTGGTTACTGTGGTCTAGATAAAGAACGTGACTTTTTTATGGATGGAGGTACAGAATCACGTTCAATAAGCAAAGAAAAAACTATGGAAAACCTTAAGGGAAACACTGAATTTTTAAAGAAAGAAAATAGTTCATTTATATTATTACAGGAAATAGATATGAATTCTACACGCAGTTATCATGTTGACGAGTACCGATATATGAAAAACAACTTAAAGGACTATGCTTCAGTCTTTGCATTAAACTACAAAGTGCCTTGGGTACCTGTACCTATTAGAAAGCCTCATGGGAAAGTAGAGGCTGGATTAGCCACATTTTCCAAGTACAATATTCAAGAAGCAAATAGATATCAATACCCAGGAGAGGAAAAATGGCCAAGACAGCTGGCTCTATTAGATAGATGTTTTATAGAAAGCAAATTTAAAGTGGAAGATGGGAAGGAGCTTATAATAATCAATTCACATCTTTCAGCCTATGATAAAGGTGGAGTAATAAGAGTACAGCAGCTGGAATTTTTAAAGAAATATATAAACAAAAAATACAATGAAGGAAATTACATAGTAATAGGAGGCGATTGGAACCATCTTATTCCAGGTACTGACCCAAATCTTTTTCAATCCACACAAGAGTGGCCTGAGTGGTTGAAAAAAATTCCTGAGGACTTTAAACCGGAAGGATTTCAATGGGCAGCAGATGAGTTGGTTCCTAGCAATAGAACTTTAGATATACCTTATAAAAAAGGAGTAAATTATTTGTCGGTAATAGATGGATTTTTGGTGTCTCCCAATATTCAAGTGAATAAGGTAAAAGGTTATTCTTTGGAATTTGAGAATTCAGACCACAACCCAGTGAAAATGGAATTTATGTTAAAATAATTTGATGAGAATTACAAGTAAATTAAATGGAATTTAGATTAGCTGCAAAGCTAATCTTTTTATTTATTCAGCATAAAACATAAAAAAATTGCATAATAATTAGAAACAAACTTATAGAACATAAACTGAAAAAGTATAGTAGCTTAGATTTAATTAAAGGAGGGGATTTAGTGGATTTTAGACAGCTTATAGAAAAAGATAGAGAGAATAAAAAGAAAAATAAGTTTAGTGGAACTTTGCTTGAGTACTTGGAAATAGTAAAGAAAAATCCAGAGGCAGTTAAGCTTTCACATCAAAGAATGTATGACATTATAATTGAACAGGGCTTTGAGGTTCTAAAGCCTGAGGAAAACAGAAGAATAAGAAAAATATATGGAAATGACACTATAAAGAAATATAATTTTTTTGAGAAGGATTTTTATGGTATTGATAAGGTATTGATGAAGTTAGTAAGCTATTTTTACTCAGCAGCTATGCAGGGAGAAGAAGCAAGACAAGTATTGTATTTAGTTGGACCAGTTGGAGCAGGTAAATCTTCATTAGTAGAAGCTCTTAAAAAAGCAATAGAAAACTGTCCACCAGTATATGCATTAGAAGGATGTCCTATGAGAGAAGAACCTCTACATTTGATTCCGAAGCATTTAAGAGGCGAGTTTGAGGATGAGCTTGGAATAAAAGTAGAAGGAGATTTGTGTCCAGTATGCAGACATAGATTAAAACATGAATTTAATGGAGAATATGAAAAATTCCCTGTTGTAAGCACTGACTTTTCAATAAGATCAAGAAAAGGAATAGGAGTTGTTCCACCAGTTGATCCTAACAATCAGGATACTTCTGTTCTTACAGGTTCAGTAGATATATCCAAAATGGATTTATATCCAGAGGATGATCCACGTATCCTTTCTTTAAATGGTGCTTTCAACGTTGGTAATAGAGGAATGGTTGAATTTATTGAGGTATTTAAGAATGATGTAGAATACCTTCATACAATAATAACAGCTACTCAAGAAAAATCTATACCGTCTCCAGGAAAAAATTCTATGATATATTTTGATGGAGTAATTGTGGCGCATTCTAACGAAGCTGAATGGAACAAGTTTAAGTCAGATCATACAAATGAAGCCATATTGGACAGAATAGTAAAGATTGAGGTTCCTTATTGTTTGGAATTAAATGAGGAAAGAAAGATATATGAGAAAATTTTGAGAAAAAGCAGCTTTAAAGCTCATATTGCCCCACATACTATTGAAATTGCAGCAATGTTTGCTGTGCTTTCAAGACTTACACCTTCAACTAAGGTTGACCCTCTTACAAAATTAAAGATATATAACGGGGAAGAGATAGTTGAAAAAGGAACTACTAAAAAAATAGATATTACGGAGCTCAGAGAAGAATCAGGCATGAGAGAAGGTATGTCTGGAATATCTACTAGATTTATAGTAAAAGCCATTGATAATGCCCTTTCAAATTCTGATCATGATTGTATTAATCCTTTAAGCGTAATGGAAAATATAATAAAATCTATTAAGGAATTGGATACAAATGAAGAGGACAAGAAGAGATATTTGGCGTTTGTTCAAGATACTATAAGAAAAGAATATAACAAGATTTTGGAAAAAGAAATAACAAGAGCTTTCATAAACAGCTTCAAAGAGCAGGCTGAAAGTCTTTTCAACAATTATCTTGATAATGCAGAGGCTTATGTTAATAAGACAAAATTAAAGGATCAATATACAGGAGAAGAATTAGAACCGGATGAAACATTTATGCGTTCAATTGAGGAGCAAATAGGAGTAAGTGAAAGCTCTGCCAAAGGCTTTAGAACAGATGTTACATCATATATGTTCTACCTTATCAGAAATGGTGGAAAAATAAGCTATGATTCTTATGAGCCGTTAAAAGAAGCTATAGAACAGAAATTAACTACTTCTGTAAAGGATTTATCAAGAGTTATAACTCAGTCAAAGGTTAGAGATAAGGATCAGGGTAAAAAATATAATGCTATGGTAGAGGAAATGAAGGCAAATGGCTATTGTGATCACTGCTGTGATGTTATCTTGAAATATGCCGCAAATAATCTTTGGAAGGATTGATTATATGGCAATATTTAGAGAATTCAATCCCATAGAGCATGATAGAGCTGTTGAAGACAGAAGGAGACATAAAGAGCTAGTTGAAGATTCTATAAAGAAAAATTTAGTTGATATATTGTCAGACGAAAGCATAATAGGACAGAGTAAGGATAAGAAAATTAGAATTCCGGTAAAGGGATTAAAAGAATATCAGTTTGTATTTGGTGACAATGCATCAGGAGTTGGCAGCGGAAAAGGCAGCGAAAAAAGAGGAGATAAAATAGGAACAGGAAAGGGGGAAGGAGAAGGCTCGGGCAATAAAGGAGCTGGAAATAATGACGGAGAGGATATATATGAGGCAGAAGTTACAATTGAAGATGTAATAAATTATCTGTTTGAAGAATTAAATCTTCCTAATTTAGATAAGAAAAAATCTGCTGAAATATTATCAGAACATGCTAAAAAGAGAGCTGGGTATCAGAAAAAAGGCATAAGACCGAGACTTGCCAAAAAGAGAACTGTTGTTGAAAAATTAAAGAGAAAGCAGGGATATTTAAGAGCTTTAGCAGAAGAAGGAAAACAGGAAGAGGTTGAAAGATTTCCATTTAAAGAGGATGATTTAAGATATAACAGAATCAAGCATACTGTAAAAAGGGAATATAATGCAGTGGTTATGTGTATTATGGATACTTCCTCATCTATGGACAGAACAAAAAAATATCTGGCAAGATCTTATTTCTTCTTATTGTATCAATTTGTAAAAATGAGATATGAGAGAGTAGAAGTGGTGTTTATTGCCCACTCTACTCGTGCTAAGGTTGTGAATGAAGATGACTTTTTCCACAAGATGGAATCGGGAGGAACCTATATTTCAAGTGGATATTCCAAGGCTCTTGAAATCATAGATGAAAAATTCAATCCAGAAGCTTGGAATATATACGCTTTTCATGTAAGTGATGGGGACAACTGGAGCGAAGACAATGAAAAGGCAGTGCAAAAGGCTAAAGAGCTTTGTGATGTATGTAATTTGTTTGGTTATGCAGAAGTTATGCCTGGAACAGCTTTAAGTACAATAAAGAAAAAATACTTGGAAGAAATAAAGCATAAGAATTTTGTTGCTACAACTATGAAAAACAAAGAAGAATTGTTCCCTTCATTAAAAGATATATTGAATGGAAATCAGAAAGAGGGGTGATATCTTGGAATATACGGTAAAAGATTTAGAAATGTGGAATGAGAAAATTGAAGCTGTAGTTAATGAAGTAGGCCTTGATTATTATCCACAGGAATTTGAAATGATAACCTATAATGATATGCTGGCATATGAAGTATATGTGGGAATGCCCTCAAGATATCCTCACTGGAGCTTTGGAAAAGCCTATGAAAGACTTAGAACCTTATATAAATACAACTTAACAGGACTTCCGTATGAGATGGTTATTAATTCTAATCCATGTATGGCTTATCTTATGAAGGATAATACCTTACTTCTTCAGATATTGACTATTGCTCATGTTTACGGACATAATGATTTTTTCAAAAATAATCGATTGTTTAAAGTGGGAACTCATGCTGAATACACTTTAGAAGACTTTAAAAATCACGGGAAAATTATAAGAAGTTATATAAATGATCCAAGTATAGGTTATGAAAGTGTAGAAAAGCTTTTAAATGGAGCTCATGGAATTAAGCTTCAGACTACAAGAGTTGTTGGAGAAAAAAGAATAAGTGATGAAGAAGTAAAGAAAAAGATGCTGGAAGATTATAAAAATAAGAATACAAATTACAGTATTATAAAACCTTATGTAAAGGAAGAGCCTCCACAAGTAGAGAAAACGCCATTAAAGCCTGAGGATGATGTATTGTATTTCATAAGTCATTATGGTGATTTAGAGGAATGGGAACAGAATATATTAGAAATAGTTAGAAAAGAGACTAGATATTTTATTCCTCAAATTGAGACTAAGATTATGAATGAAGGATGGGCCAGCTATTGGCACTATAATATTCTTAAAAAACTGGATTTAGAGCCTTCTCTTCATTTGGAATTTATAAAGAGACATAATGATGTAATAACTCCTTTGATAGGCCGTATAAACCCATATTTCATGGGATTCAAAATATATGAAGATTTAGTAGAAAAATATGGAATTAAGAAAATATTTGAAGTTAGAGCTTTGGAGCGAGATGAATCCTTTATAAGAAGATATTTGACAAAAGAATTGTGCGAAGAGTTAAATCTTTTTGAATATGCAAAGAGAAATATGAATTATGTAATTACAGAAGTATCTGATGATGAGGGCTGGAAAAAGATAAGAAATACTTTAAGCAGTTCTTGTGGAATGGGAATGATTCCACACATAAGAGTAATAGATATGTCAAAATCAGATAAGACACTTACACTGGAGCACGTTTATGACGGAAGAGAGCTGCAGCTGGATTATGCAAAGGAAACCTTAAGATATATTGTAGATTTGTGGAAGCATAAGGTTTGTCTAAAGACTATTATAAAAGAAAAAGAAGTAACTATAAATTGTACTGAAAATAAATTAATAACTTATGCTTGAAAATAAAGAGCATATGGCATATTCATGCTGTATGTTCTTTTTGTGTTTTTGAATTGCATAATGATTTCGAATAAATAGATTACAATCCATATATTTGAATTAAATCCATTGAAACTTACTATAAAGGTATAAACTGTTTTGATACAATAATTATGGAAAGTCTTTATAATTGACTTATATAAAATCAAAAAAATGGAAAGGGGAAACGAATGAAGAAACAAATGAAAAAAAGTTTTAGTCTATTTTTAGCAGCTATTTTGGTTATTAATGGATTAATGGCTTTAACTCCACTGATAACTAAAGCAGCAGAGAGTTTGCCTAAAGTGGCAATAGTATCTTTAGACCATAAGCCTTTTGTGGAAGGAGACAGTAATGAATTTTTTATTTCTTCAAAGGGATATAATGGACAAGTTCAATATCAATTATTTTATACTTGTAAAACAACTATGGGTACAAATTGGGAGCTTATCAACAATGATGACATGGTGAATGGGTGGACAAAATCTGTAGATGCTCATGAGCCAATCAAGGTAGATATAAGCAGTTTGAATCTTAAGGCAGAATATTATAGATTTGCCATAAGGGTTAGAAGAGTAGGATATAAGGGAAGATACAGCAATAAGTATGGAGATTATGATAATGCATATCCATTTGTGATAAATGTAGTTAAAGATTCTAATATTCATTTAAATGGAGATATGCTTATTGAAAAAACAGAGTATACTAAGAATGAAAAATTAGTTATTAATGGAGTCGACGATGTAGAATCAGATACAAAATACAAACTTCATTTATATGATGTGAAAAATAATAGCTGGATGACAAATTTAACAGAGTTTGGAGATAACATTAATTATGATTTGAGCAGTATTCCAGCTGGAAAGTACATAGTTGACGTCTGGGGTAAAAGGAATAACTCCAGCAAAGTATATGATGGATGGAAGCTTAAGATTATAGAAGTAAAAGAGGAACAAATTCCAAAGGTAGCAATAGTTTCTTTAGACAATACACCTTTTATAGCAGAAGGAAAAAATAAGTTTTTTATTTCTTCAAAGGGATATGATGGACAAGTTCAGTATCAATTATTCTATACATGTGCAGCTACAATGGGAACAAAGTGGGAGCTTATTCATAATTATGGAATGGTAGATGGATGGACAAAACCTGTAGATGCTCATGAACCTATTAATGTAGATATATCACACTTATATTTGAGAGAAAATTTTTATAGATTTGCTATAAGAGTAAGAAGAGTAGGGTATAAGGGCAAATATACCAATAAATATGGTGACTATGATAATGCTTACCCATTTGTAGTAAATGTAGTTCGAAATCCTGCTATATACTCATGGGGAGATATGCTTATTAATAAGACTGAGTATGCAAAGAATGACCAGTTAATTATTGATGGAGTTAACAATTCACACCAGAAGGATACAAAATATAAACTTCATCTATATGATGTAAAAAATAATAAGTGGATAACAAATTTAACAGAATATGAAGAAAAAATTAGTTATGATTTGAGCAATATTCCTGCGGGAACATATATAGTTGATCTTTGGTATAAAAGAGATAATTCTACTAAAAAATACGATGGATGGAAGCTAAAAACTATCAATATAACTTCTGAAATCAAAAAAATTACTTCTGTAGAAGATGTAAATGTATCTACTTCAAGAAATTCAAATTACAGGCTACCAGAAACTGTAATGGTTACATTTGAAGATGGAAGCAGCGTAAGAAAATCAGTTGTATGGGATGGAATAGCGAATACAAGTAAACTTGGAACATACACTTTCCAAGGAACTGTAAAAGGATATAATCAAAAATGTAAGTTAACATTAACAGTAGAAGATGTTAAAGGAAATACTGCAGGTAATATTGTAAACGTAGCAATGGTTGCCAAAAGTAATGGTTGGATATATTATACAAACCATGCTGATGAAGGAAAACTTTACAAGATGCAAGTTGATGGTAACAATAAAACAAAAGTAAGTAATGATATACCACTTTATATTAATGTAGTTGATGATTGGATTTATTATTGTAATTTATTGGACTATGGAAAGTTATATAAAATAAGAATTGATGGTACTGGAAGAACAAAATTGTGTAACGATCTTGCAGAAGAAATTATTGTAGAAAATCAGTGGATATATTATGCAAATGCAGCAGAAGATTATAAACTATACAAAATAAAAAATGATGGAACAAACAGAACTAAATTAAACAATGATTATTCAGCAAATGCTAATCTGGCAAATGGTTTTATATATTATACAAACTGCAGTGATAATTTCAGAGTATACAGAATTAAAGCAGATGGAACAGGAAGAACTGCACTTAACAATGATAAATCAGGTTTTTTAAATGTAGTTGATGGTTGGATTTATTATGAAAATCTATCAGACAGCAGTAAAATTTATAGAATTACAACTAGTGGTACAAATAGAGCAAAAGTAAGTGACCAATCAGGTTCTTTCTTAAATGCAGCTGATGGCTGGATTTATTACACAAACTTAAATAACAATAATTCATTATATAAAATGAAAATTGATGGTACATCCAATCAAGCTTTAAATGATAAGGGTTCATTTTTCATTCAGGTAGTTGATGAATATGTTTATTATGAAAATGAGTCAGACAGTTATAATCTTTATAGAATAAAAAATGATGGTTCAGAAAATCAGAAATTTGATACGGGTATATTAAATATAAATGATATAAAAGTTACTTTGGATAAAAATTCGTATTATTCACTTCCGAGTCTTGTAAAGGCTGAATTGGTGGATGGTTCTACAATAAACTTATATGTGACTTGGAATGTATCAGAAATTGATACAAGTAAAGCTGGACAATACGTATATGAAGGAATTGTTAAAGGATATATGAAGAAAGTTCTTTTAAAGGTTAATGTAATTGAAATTGTAAGTTTGGAGTATGATAATGCAACAATAGTGAGACCTAAAGGGACTGATTTTGAGCCTCCTAATTCTGTTAAAGCTACTATGAGTGATGGCTCTAAAAAGAGTATAGTTATGACATGGACTCCATCAAGCATAGATACAAGTGAAGCAGGAGAATACACTATAGAAGGGACTCCAACAAATAAGATTTATGATAAAAACTTAAGTTTTAAATTGTCTGTTGTAGAAAGTGACAACCTAGTTACAGGAAAGGTAGTTGCAGAAGCTGGTGATTGGATTTATTATGAAAATATATATGATGATAATTGCTTGTATAGAGTTAAACAAGATGGCACAGGTAAAACAAAAGTAGTAGAAAAGTATGTTATGGAAATTATTGATACAAAAGATGAATGGATATATTATAGAGATAACAAACAAAATAGTAGTCTTTACAGGATGAAGGCTGATGGTGCAGAGCAGATTAAACTGGTTGAGGGTAGAGTATATTATTGGGAAATAGTAGATAGTTTGATTTATTATACAAATCCAGAGGATGACAATAAATTTTACAGTATGAGGCTTGATGGCACTGACAAAACTAAGATAAGTGATAATTTAATGGCATATCCACATGTAAATTTAAAAGATAAATGTATATACTATTCTAATAAGTCTGATTGGGGAAGAATCTATAAAATGAATTTGGATGGTACTAATACAATAAGAATAAATACAGAGCCATTATCAAAATTCACCATATACAGCATAGATGACCAATGGATTTATTATACAGATAAACGTTATAATAATATGTATAAAATCAGTATAGATGGAACACAAAAAATAGTTTTAAGCTATAGTGGCGAATCTAGTTTGGGCATAGAAAAAATTGATGGAGAGTGGATTTATTATAATAGATCTGGAGCAGGAATGCAGGAGATATGTAAGAAGAAAACTGACGGTACAGACACGATTAAGTTAGGAGAGGGTGATATTAGCAATATAGTAAGTGAATGGATTTATTACAGAATTCATGACGGAATTGGAGAAGTACTTTACAAAATGAAAATAGATGGTACAGAAAAACAATTAGTATATTAATATTTTAAGACCAGCAAAAAAAGCTGGTCTTTTCTTGTGCTTGAATAAATATATTCATAGTACAAAGAAGATATTAAAATTATCATAAGAAATTAAAATTAAAGGTAGTGAGTAAAAAAAATTACAATAAAAATCATAAAAAATAGAGGGGGATAAGCAATGAAAATAATAAAAAAATTATATTACACAGATGATCATGAATGGATAAAGGTTGATGGAGATGAGGCTTATATTGGAATTACAGATTATGCACAAAATAATTTGGGCAATATTGTTTATATTGACCTTCCACAAGTAGATACAGAATTTACAGCAGGAGATTCTTTTGGGGTAGTGGAATCTGACAAGGATGCATCAGATCTTTATATACCACTAGATGGAAAGGTTTTGGAAGTAAATGAGGATATATTGGATGAGCCTCAGCTTGTAAATAAAAATCCATATAAAAATTGGATGATAAAGGTGGAGATGTTTGATGATTCGCAAGTAGACGAGCTTATGGATGCTAAAGAATATAAAGAATACTGCAAGAGGGAGTTATAGATGTCTTTTATGAATGTAGGATTAAAAAGAAAAACTATCCAAGGGTGAACAAGACCAGTTGAGAGCTGGTCTTTAGTAAATTTCTCTCCTAAAGTTGTCTAATTTAACTTTCAATTATAAGGATAAAGTATTCTTACCTTTAATTAATACCATTAATGCTATTGAAGAAACATATATAACATTGAATACAAATAAAATAGGGGAGATAAGATCTATTACTTTTTTATAGAATGACACATCTACAAACTGCAAGGATAAAATTAATGAAAGAAAATATAAAAATAATAATATTTTGTTTATATCTATTTTTGTAACATGGTTTAAAATGAAGGAGGAAATAAATGCGTTAACAGCATTTATTCTAAACACTATAAAGCACCAGACAAACATGAAAATATATCTAAAATTATTGATGAGAGGTACGTTAATACTTTCAAAAACCAGTATATAAGCCCATAGGCTTTTAGGGATTATATCTATACCCAAATAATATATTGTTGAAAAAACAGACCATACCCATATAAAACCAGATATAAGTACAGCTTTTAAACTCGCTTTTTTTATTGTACTAGTGTCTTTGGCAAAGGGATGAAATATTAGCAAATACTCAAAACCTGAATAGGAATAAGCTGTAAGTATGCTGCCTTTGAGTATATCCTTTAAACTTAAACTAAATACTGGTTGTATATTCAGTATACTTCCATACTTTAATGAAGATAATGAAAAAATAGTTATAAATATCAATAGATACATACTTATTTCGCATATCTTTGCCAAAGTACTCAAACCTTTATAAACTGCAAAATAAGTTAAAGTAATACAAACAATAACAACTTTTAAGGGAGACAAAAAGCTTACAAAGTAAATCCGAGAAAATCTAACTAAATCAGAGGTTACTGTTGATATATATATAGTACACATCAATGAGAAACATAAATTCAGCAAATTTCCAAATGTATTTCCAAAATATTGATTACTTAAACTTAATATATTATCATTGGGATATTTTTTGATAATGTAACTGCTTACAAGAATCATATATAATGGATTTAACAGTGCAATAATTGAAGAAATCCATGCGTCTTGCTGAAGTTTTAATACCAGAATATTAGCTAATTTTAAAGAACCTGGGCCAATAGCAATAGCAATCAATAGAGCAGTTATTTGGTTGCAACTTAGAAATTTGTTACTTGTATTATTCATTTTTCTTATTTTTCCTCCATAACTTTTCTCTAAAATTTGTTTGACGTACAGGATTGGTATTTGGCAGTTCTTCAGGAGTTTTATTCATAAGCCATATAGGTGCTCTTACAAATATATCTTTTAAATCATTGCCCTTTATTGCAAAATAAGATACTCCAAAACTTTTCATACTTGTAATATGAACCAGTATGAAAAACCAACCTGCAGTAATTCCTAAAAACCCCATAACATTAGCAAGCACCAACATTGGAAATCTTAAAAATCTTATACCAAGAGACATTTCGTAATTAGGTATTAAAAAGGTAGAAACAACAGATATTCCAATTATGAGCAGGGTTGTAGGGCTCACAACCTTGGAATCAACAGCTGTATTCCCTATAATAATACCACCTACTATACTTAAGGTTGTAGCGATTCTTGGAGGTAATCTGACACCGCCTTCCCTTAAAAACTCTACTATTAATTCCATAGATAGTATTTCAAGAAATGGTGTTAAAGCAATACCTTTTCTTGCTTGAACAATAGGTGTTATGAATTTTACGGGTATCAGCTCCGTATTATATCTTATAAGAGTTAGGTATATAGGTGATAAAGTTATTATAATAAAGATTGATATTGTTCTAAGGAGTCTTGAAAATGAAGATGTCAGGGTTCTTTCCGAATAGTCCTCAAGAGCTTGAAAAAATTCTACAAATAAAGCTGGAGCTGTAAGAACATAAGGACTTCCATTTAAAATAATAGCTATTCTGCCTTCCATTAAATTTGCTGTTACAATGTCTGGTCTTTCTGTTCCAAAAATTTGTGGGAAAGGAGAAAAGGGGTTATCTTCAAGGTACTGTTCAAGTACACCTGAATCTTCAAGAGAGTCTACATCTATAGCCTGAACTCTCCGGCGGACTTCATCTAAAACAGTTTTATCCACAATATCATCAATATATATAAGGGCTAAAGCTGTCTGAGAACGCCTTCCAACGGTATATTTTTCAATAGCCAAATTTTTATCTTTTATTTTTCTTCTAAGTGTACTTATATTGATTTTAATATTTTCAACAAAGCTATCTCTTGCGCCTCTTATGGCTGATTCATTAGTTGGGTCAGAAATACTGCGCTGTTCTCCACCTTTGGTATCCGTAATTATGAAATATTCAAGGCTATCTATTAAAATGACGGTTTTCCCAATTTTGATAGCTTCTGCAGCCTTACTGATATCACTCTCAGTTACAGTATTGGATAAAGGAATATACTTTCTGCACAAATATTCACAAGTATCTTTTCCAAGAATTATTTCTTCTTCAACGTTGAACATTAAGGGACGTAAAAGATCTCTATTTATAATATCTCTTTCTGCCAAAGCTTCCATATATAAAGCACAAGCAGATATTGGTTGATTTTTTCCTATGAAAAATCTTTTAATAATTACAGGATTTTTATTTCCAATTTCTGTGGTGAGAAAATTGATTTTTTCTTCTAAATTATAGTTAAGAATCATTACATATCACCCTATGCTTAGTATTTTTAGTAATCTCCTCTACCAAATTTGTCTAGTTTAACTTTGACATTAACAATTATATCAGCTTCAGAAACTATTTTATTCCAGTCAGTTTCAGTATGTCTTCCATATTTGGCTGCAGCTACTGTACCAAGAGCCAGGCAGTCAATCTTATAATCATTTTGCATTTTATCAATAAATTCATAGCAGGTTTCAGTTGTTTTTTTCTCTATATCATTTATAAATTTTTTCTGTACAGCAGGTTTATTGGCTATATCTTCATACAAATTATTGTTTATTATGTCTCCATTTAAAGATAAATAAATAATAAATTTATATTTATCATCGATTTTTTCACAGCTGACTTTTCGTTTGGAGGTAGGGTAATAGTCTATGTATTCTGCTGTATTTTTTCTTATTGAAAGCATACCTTTAACATTGTCTTCCTTTAGAAGATTTAAAATTTTTGTGTCTTTCATACCTAAAGTTGTTACCATCTTGTCTTCGTTAAATACAGCCATTCCAGTAATTTTAGGCTTTTTATCTATTATTTCTATATAAGGAAGCACCAATGTTCTTCCTTCTGCACCTATTCTTACATAAATATCCATAAGTTTATAGTTATCTGAAAAAAAATTGAATTCTTTTGCATGAGTTAACAGGTTTTCAATATAATCCCCAGCGTTTGGATAGCCTTCAACGCTAAATTTAAGAATATCCATAGACTTACCTTTGCACACTGCATTAAGTCCAGTATCATTAACATTAGGATTTGCAAATAACATATCAATTGAACTTTCAATGCCGAATCGTGCAATATCCTCTCCCCATATGAGTACTTTTTCCAGACCTAATAAAAATTTAAGGTCAGATCCCAATTGACGGTCTTCTCTAGTGCCTCCTATGGTTTTGCCTACTCCGGTTTGTATAATAGTGGAAGGAATTTCTTTGCCAGTATAATTATAAACAGCAATAGGAATACTGTATTCTACTTCTGAACCTTTTCTTTCAAGATCAAAGCCAATTGTTGATGGAACAGCAATTTCCTCTGATGGAACTGAGACTGTTCCACTAGCAAAAAAGATATATATTCCTATACAGAAAAATAAAATAGTAAGTACTTTTTTATAATTCATAATTATCCTCCCATTAGTCCTATGCTTAGTATTTGATTATTTATAAATTTGTATACAAAACAAAAAATAGTGACCAGTAGCCAGGTACCAGTAACCAGTAACTAGTAGCCAGGTACCAGTAACCAGTAACTAGTAGCCAGTAACCAGAGGATAAAATTAAGGTAGAGTTAATAAATAATTAAGAATAGAATGATATAATTGTTCTTGATTACAGGTATAATATTTATAGAGTTGAGAGTTGAGAGTTGAGAATTGAGAGTTGAGAGTTGAGAGTTGAGAATTGAACGGGGAAGGGGCTTTTAGTGATAAATTAGAAATATCAGTTTAAGAGTGTTAAACATAGGGAGTAGATTTAAATGAAGAATAAAATTTTTAATATAATAATTATTATATTATCTGCTGTAGTATTTTTATATTTTCTTATATTTTCACATGGAATAGGGTATTTCATAAAACAATTGACGAACTTGAATTACATATGGATTTTATTGGCCATGTTTTGCATGTTTATGTATTGGGCAATTGAAAGTATTATATTAAATATTTTTACACAATCAATATTTTTGAGACAGAAACTTGTAGATTCTTTTAAAATAACAATGGTAGGACAGTTTTTTAATTCCATTACTCCTTTTGCATCTGGAGGGCAACCTGCACAATTATATTTTATGATGAAAAGAGGTATTAAGGCAGGTTCTGCCAGTTCTATTTTGACTATGAAATTAATTGTTTATCAAGGAGTACTTACACTATATTCTCTTATGGCGATTATTTTAAAGTTTACTTTTTTTAAACAAAATTTGCCCAACTTTTTTTATATATCAATTATAGGTTTTTTAATAAATACTGGGGTGATTTTATTTCTGTTAATGGCTTCTGTCAATAAAAAAGTGACTAATTCTATATTAAAAGTAATATTTACATTTTTAAATAAGATTAGATTGGTTAAGGATATGGAGAAGAGTTTATCAAAGATAGAAGAAGAGTTGTCAAACTTTCATGAAAACGCAGTTGAGATGAGTAAAAATTTGAAGATATTGATTAGATGCACAGTTCTTACTTTTGTTCAATTAACTGCATATTTTATTATTCCTTATTTTATATACAGAGCATTCAACATGAATTCAGCAAATTTTTGGAATATGATTGCTGCAGAAACTTTTTTGAATATGATTGTGGCAGTTATTCCTCTTCCAGGTGCATCTGGAGGGTCAGAAGGGGGATTTTATCTGCTGTTTAGCTTGTTTTTTAATCCCGCAACTATAATGCCGGCAGTACTGCTTTGGAGAATAATAACTTACTATTCGTGCATAGCCTTTGGAGGCATTTTTGCTATTTTGCCAGTACAAAACTAAAATTCAAATAAAAAAGCAAAAGACTTGAAGATAGGAGGGAGCTATCTTCAAGTCTTTTGTCTTTTCTAGGTTTATTTTATGACTAACAATTCTAATACTCTATGTGAGTTAAGTTTTAAATTATATTTGGAGTGGATAAAAAATCAGGTTTGGTGAAAGATAATTGTGTACTTGCTGTGAGGATGCTGTTGAAAAATTTAATCTAGAGAGGTGCTGTATATGAAGAATATATACATAAAGGACTTAAAGAGTTTTGAAGAAAAACAGATTATAGAAACCAGCTTTATGATAATGAAGATACTGGAAAGAAAAGAAGAAACTATTATTGCTTTTATAGGAGATAATACTGGAGACATAAAATCAGAAATTAAGGATACTGAATGTAATTTAAAAGTGGGAGATGTAATTAAAATTAAAGCTGATGCAAATGATAGATTTCTAGTTGTGGAGGAGTTTGAAAAGGAAGAAGAATATGAAATAGAAGATTTTCTGCCAACTATAGATGCTGATATAGATGAGATTATGAAAGAAATTAAAGAGATTTCTGAAGAAGAATTTAAAAGTGAAGAAAGTAAAGCGTTAGATAAATATTTCTTCGGAAATAAAGAGTTTGTAGATAAGTTTAAGAAGGGTATTGGAGGACTTAGACAGCATCATAATTATATTGGTGGTCTTGCAGAACACACCTTAAATGTAATGTATCTTGCTAAAATTCTTGCTTATAGATATGACTGTAGATATAAAGAAATCGCTATCCTTGCAGCTAAGCTTCATGATATTGGAAAAGTAGAAGAATACTATACAGATGGACCTTTTCAAGTGACAATGAGAGGTGATATGGAAGGGCATATAGTGGTAGCTGTAACTATGTTGGAAGAAGCTTTTCGAGCAGGAGGAGATATTTATAGTGAGGAGTTTAAAAGTAGAATGAAAGGATGTATTGTACAACACCATGGAAAAATAGAATATGGTTCTCCTAAAGCTGCCAGTCTTGAAGAGGCATTTGTTGTGAATTTTGCAGACAATGTAGATGCGGTAATGAATAAGATATCACAAGTTAAGAAGATTACAGAACCCAATACCTGGTCAGAATATGACAGGAGAATTGGAACAAGACTATACTTATAAGAAAAGTGCGGTGCACTTTTCTTATAGTTTACAGTAACCAGTAACCAGTAACCAGTAACCAGTAACCAGTAACCAGTAACCAGTATAAAGAAAAAAGAGAAAAGGAATTAAGAAAAGTTAAATAAAATTAAAATAAAATAGACTTAAAGATAGATTATATCTACTTTTAAGTCTATTTTTCTTTATTTTAATTTTAGTTTTGCATTAGCAAAACATTTTTCACTGGTGAATGGGGATTGGCGACTGGGGACTAGAATTAATTTTAATATTTTGGTATTAATTATGCATCCCTGACAATAATATTAATATGAATGTAATTTTAGCACGGAGGTATAAGAATGAAAAGAATACTTAAAACAGTACTTATAGTTATAGCTGTGGTGCTGCTGATAGCAATGCCTGTAATAGGAAGTTATAACAGTATGGTTAGTTTGGAGCAAAAGGTAAAAATGTCAGAATCTGATATAGACACTCAACTGCAAAGAAGAAGTGATTTGATTCCTAATCTTGTGAATACTGTTAAAGGGTATGCAGCACAAGAAAAAGATATATTTACTGATATTGCAAATGCCAGAGCAAAGCTTGGCGGAGCACAGACTGTCAGTGAAAAAGCCAATGCTGACAGCAAACTTTCTTCAGCTTTATCAAGACTATTAGTGGTAGTAGAGAGATATCCAGATTTAAAATCCAGTGCAAATTTCAAAGACTTAACAGTAGCTTTGGAAGGAACAGAAAATAGAATAAATCTAGCAAGACAGGATTATAACAAAACTGTGGACACTTATAATACTACAATAAGGAAATTCCCTAATTCAATAATAGCAGGAATTTTTAGATTTGAACAAAAAGATTACTATAAAGCCGCAGAAGGAGCTAAAGATGTGCCAAAGGTAGACTTTAGTAAGTAACCAGTAACCAGTAAAGGATGTTTTGCTAATGCAAAACTACAAAGTATATAGTAGTAAAGCTTAATTCTTTTCATAACTATCCACTGGCTACTGGTCACTGGTTACTAAAAGAAGGGGGGTGTTTTAAAAATGAAAAAATCAAGAAACAAATTCAGTAGATTGTTAATTGTTATATTAGCTTTGCTGTTTGTTTTAATTCCCTTTCAAAATATAAAAGCAGAAACAAAATATCCAAATCCAACAAGCCTAAAATATGTAAATGACTATGCTGACATATTGGATAGTGATACGAAAGAATATATAGTATCTGTAGGAAAAGAGTTGGAAGATAAAACTGGAGCACAGGCTGCTGTTGTTATAATAAATTCTCTTGAAGGAAATGAAATTAGGAATTATGGGGTTAATCTTTTTAGAAAATGGGGAATAGGGCAAAAGGATAAGGATAATGGTTTTTTGATTTTAATGGCTATGAAGGAGAAAAAATGGTCTGTAGAGGTAGGCAGAGGACTTGAAGGTGCTGTGCCTGATATTTTGACAAACAGAGTTATGCAGGAAGCTGCTGTACCTGAATTTAAGAAGGGTAATTTCGGGGCAGGACTTAAAAACGCCTATTCAATCTTTGTAGACAATATAGCTAAAGAGTATGGGGTAACTTTAGAAAAAAGTGAAAAGATAGATTTAAATTACAAAAAAGAGAAAAATGTACAAGGGAATCCTGTTCCTATATATATATTAATAGGTTTAGTTTTTTTAGATATTATTTTTAACAGAGGAAGAATAATAAGATTTATTCTTCAAATGTTATTTTGGAACTCTTTCTTTGGAGGCGGTCGCGGAGGCAGAGGCGGAGGAGGAGGCTTTGGCGGCGGCGGTTTCGGAGGCTTCGGCGGTGGAGACAGCGGAGGAGGAGGATCTTCGGGAGACTGGTAAGAAAAGTGTGATGCACTTTTCTTAAGTAACCAGATACCAGTAACCAGCAGCCAGTGAAGGAGAATTTTCTTCCTTAGGTCAGAAAATCTTTCAATTAAATTAAAAAACAAAATAGCTAGTGAAAAATTAAATTTCAAAATTTTCACTAGCTGTTACTACTATTCCTTTAACTGGTCACTGGCTACTGGTCGCTGGTTACTAGAATAACGTTGCCTGGCAACATTATTCAATAGTGTACTCTCACCAGCCAGAATTTTATTTTTTTATCGCTCCAGCCAAGATCCCAAGGGACTCTGTATCTATCAGTATTATGGCAGTTTACTAAAGAGTAGCCCTTTGAATCTGCACCAGTTACTGTAGAAATGTGAACAACCTTTCCCTTCTTTTCATAGGCTACAAAATCTCCAGGCTGCAGTTTATAAGCAGCTTTATATACTTTCTCGTAGCTACCGTGAGCTATAAGTGAGGCTCTACCGCTGTTTAACATATAATCTTTGAAGCCATTTGCATTTAGCCAAGCTTTACTACCGCCACCTCTATCAAAATTCCATGTGGAAGTCTTTTTGAATTTCCCTCCTTCGTGTAAAATTTGAGAAGCGAAGTTAGCACAATCTCCACCTAAAGGATTAAAATCACCATATTTTTTATTGTATTTGAAGCCAAACTCTTCATCAGCAGCTATGCCACAGTATTTATCAGCATATTCTACAGCTGAAATTCTTCGTTTGTTTAGAGTTGAAAAATCTCTAGCTGGTTGAGACAAAATATAATTTTTTATATCATCTGCTTTTATATTATCCAGATTTAAAGAGTCTGCAAAGGGATCTGTATACCATTCTTTTGTTATAACCCAAACTCCGTCCTTGTTTTTTAATCTTAAGGAATGAGCTGTTCCGATTCTAAACATATTCATCTTGGTATAATCTTCTTGATTTTCATAAACATACGTATATTCTGTAGAGCAAATAAGATTTACAGAATAAGTGTTTTGATATCCTTTAATACTTCGTATAATTACCATAGGAACGATATCTATAAATTTTACCCCTTGTTTTTCAGACCAGTTAAATAGATATTTCATTTTTTTTACTTCATGTTCATAAGCCCATACTCCATATTTAGTATCTTTATCATATATGTAATCTATTCCTTCGATATCCTTCATTAAAATAGATTTATTTCTAATCTGGAACAAATCCTTTATCTCATTAGTAATTTCCTCTTTGTTTGGTACATTTTCAGTGAATTTAGCATCAGTAGGAGAAGAAATACAATACCAAGATAGCACAGTTGTTACTAATGTTATAGCTAAAAAAATTGAAATTAATTTTGATTTTTTTATTACAATAAAGATAAATAACACCTCAACTTTAAATTACTATATAGGAAATATATGTGTTGAGTTTTAGATATATTATTATATTTATAAATTTTAAAAAGTTGAAAATAGAGAGTGAACGATGCTTTCCTTTGGTAAAATTTTAATAAATTAAGTTTTGATATATTAAAAAGTTTATTCGATGAATTTTAAAAATTACAAGGAGTTTAAAGTTGTATTATCCTCTAGAGAGTAAGCTGCATATAGTAAATTAGTAATATAAGGAGGAGTAATATTTGATTATTCATGTAGTAAGGCCTGGAGAAAGCTTATTTTCAATATCACGTATTTATGGAGTTTCAGCAGATAAAATTGCAAAGGATAATGAACTAAAAGATCCTAGACAACTGGTCATTGGAGAAAGTCTTGTAATACTAGAAGGAGAACGAAAGCATGCAGTAGCTCCTGGAGAATCAATTTACACAATAGCCAGAACCTATGGAATGATTCCAAGAGCTATATTAGTAGCTAATCCACAGATAACAGACCCCAGTAAGCTTAAAGTAGGACAAATTATAATTATTCCAGAGAGAACAAGAAAATATGGAACTATAGAGGTAAATGGGTATGCATTTCCTGAAATTGAAATGGAGACACTTAGAAAAACCCTTCCGAATCTAACTTATCTAAGCATATTTAACTATCAAGTAATGAAGGATGGAAGCTTGAAGGAAATTGATGATGTTCCATTAATTCAGGCTGCAAGAGAGTTCAAGGTAGCTCCGTTAATGGTAATTACAAATATAGAAGAAGGAAAAGGCTTTAGCAGTGATATTGCTAAAGAAATTCTTACGAACAATACTGCTCAGGAAAATCTATTGAATAATGTAATTCAAACACTAAAGGCTAAAAATTATTATGGATTGGACATAGATTTTGAGTATATATATCCTGAGAACCGAGAAGATTATAATAATTTTTTAAGAAAAACGGTAAATAGGCTTAAACCTTTGGGTTATACTGTTACAACTGCATTGGCACCTAAGATTGCGGCAGATCAGCCGGGAATATTGTATCAAGGACATGATTATCCTGTACATGGAGCTTTAGTAGATCATGTAATATTGATGACCTATGAATGGGGGTATACTTTTGGTCCACCATTGGCAGTGGCTCCATTAAATGAGGTAGTAAAAGTTTTAAACTATGCTGTAACTGCTATACCTAGAGAAAAGATTTTTATGGGTATACCTAATTATGGATATGATTGGACACTACCTTATGTAAAAGGAACAGCAGCAAAAGCATTATCCAATACAGAAGCTGTAAACTTAGCTTTTAGGGAAGGAGCTATTATACAATATGACTGGAAAGCACAAGCACCTTTCTTTACTTACTACGATAATGCTGGAAGACAGCACATTGTATGGTTTGAAGATGCACGAAGCATAAGAGCCAAGTTGGATGTAGCTAATAGATATAAATTGGGAGGTGTCAGCTACTGGAGCATAGGAAAATACTTTCCACAAAACTGGTTGATTTTAAATTCTTTATATGATGTAGAAAAATTAATTTAATTTTGAGCAAATACCAACCAAAACAGATAGAATTTACGTATATATATATATATTGCAATTATCAATGGGCATTGTTCAATGATCAATTTATGAAAAAACTTCAACGAAGTTTTAATAAAATAGGTTGCCAGGTGCTGGTATCTAATGACCTGGCAACTGAAATTCAGTATCTAATCTCTTATTTTTATTAAGTACATATTTTTATGACTGCGGATAAGCTGCTGGTCAATGATTACTGATAAATAGGAGTGTGTACTAAAGGTTTTATATAAAATTTCCAAATAAAAGTACTATATTTATATACTTTATATACGATAATAAAACTGGAAATTTAATTTGAAGTTTTATTAAATTTAATAAAAAATAAGAAGTGGGTGTGTTTATGAGATATGTTCCATCAAACTGCTTAAGGGAAGGCATGGTTTTAGGAAAGAATATATATTCTCAAGGTGGAGTAGTTTTACTTGCAAGGGATGTTGTATTATCGCAAAAATATATTGCAGACATTCAGAAAATGGTAATTAATGGTGTGTATATTGAGGACAGTATATCTGAAAATATAAAAATTGAAAATGTTATATCAGAAGAATTAAGAATTGGTGCGGTTAAAGCTATTAGGGACATTTATAATAATCCTAAAAGTATAATTAAAACCTTGAATACGGTAGAGTATATAGCTAAAAACATGATAGAACAAATATTATCAAATAAAAGTATTATGATTAATATGATTGATATAAAAAACTATGATGATTATATGTACAGCCACTCGGTTAATGTTGCAGTTTTAGCTGGGGTAATAGGGATAGCATTAAATTTAGATAATGCAAAATTGGAAAAACTAGTGACTTCTGCGCTGCTTCATGATATTGGCAAGGTTTTTATACCTAAGCATATTATGAACAAAACAGAAAATCTAATGGATGATGAGAAAAAGACAGTGCAATCTCATGCAGAGAAAGGATATAGATATATAAAGCAGTTTTTCAATATTCCAGTAACATCATATGTAGGAATTCTTCAGCATCATGAGCGATATGATGGAAAAGGATATCCAGATGGGAAGAAAGGAGAAAACATATCTATTTTTGGAAGAATAATCTGTATTTGTGATGCTTATGATAATTTGATTTCAGAGACTCCTACCAAAAAGGCGTATCTCCCTTCAGATGCTATTGAATATATTATGGCTCATAATGGAACTATATTTGATCCCAAGCTAGTTAAAATATTTTTAAAAAAAGTGGCACCTTATCCTTTAGGTACCATAGTAATGCTAAGCAATGGAGAAAAGGCCATTGTTATTCAAAATAATGAGGTGTGTTCAACTCGTCCTACAGTAAATTGTTTAGAAAGTGGAAGTGTGTTTAATCTTACGGAAGATTGGAATTTAAGGAATATTACTATTGTTGGGGTGGAAAAATAATATATATTGAAATTATCAATATTCATTACTTAATGATCAATTTATGAAAAAACTTCAACCAAGTTTTAATACAATGAATAGTATTTATTGCAACTTATATATAATGGACTTTAGGAAGTTGATAGTTTGCGTAGAATTTAAGTGGAATCATATTTTTAGAATAAAGAAATTTGTAAAAAATAGCATAATGAGATAGATTTATTTAAGTAAAATGGTTTATAATAGAAGATAATGTAGATTTTACGATATAAATTATACGCACCTAGAGGGGGATTAAATTGATTAAGAAAATGCATCAAAAGTTAGTTGGGATTTTGATATTAAGTTTTATGTTTATATGTTTAGGAGGACAAGCTGTAAAAGGAGAAACAAATGGTATCCTGGAAGTAGATAAGAGTAAAGTATGGAAGATTAATTTTTCTAAGAAAGTAAAATTGGATGAAAGTACTAAAAGGGAAATAAGTGTAATTAATGAAGATGGGAAGAAGGTAAACATAAGCTTGGAACTAAGTGAAAATTGCAAAGCTATTTTAGTTAAGCCCCCAGTAAAGCAGTATAATGAAGGAGAAACCTATACTTTAAAGATTGGAACAAATATTTATTCAACAAGTAATGCTAAATTAAAAAAGAGCAAGGATACAAAATTCACTATAAAAAAAGTGGACAGACATGCAGGAGATGAGAAGATAAATGATGGTGACACCATAACTTCAGAAGCAGGAAAAGAATATATATTTGACAGAATAGATAAGTTGAAGGATATTAATGGTAAAAGTGTAGTTTATACCAATTGGAATGCTTCAACATATACTTTGAATAAATTTAATTCCAATAAGATATACATTGAGAATAGTAAGGGAGCAGAGGAATTGATGCTTCCAGCAAAGATTAATGGATGGTTTGGAATATATGTAGGGTATGTTACGGGAACAGAAGAATTTAAAGTAAAGGGAGCTGGAAAGGAAGAAAATATTAAGATAGTAGAAAAGAACAATGAAGAACAATATCTTAAAGAAGCTTTTGCTTTTGCAGCAGAATTTAAGGATGGAACTGTTTCTATTGCAGGTATAGATGGTAAGAAGGCAAGGATAGCATACATAAAATTAGCAGGGTTAACGCAGGAACAGGTTGATTTATACAAAAGATATGATGAATATAGAAGCTATACCAGAGTAGTTTATAATAATGATGGGTTTACAGATTTCTTCTGGGGCAAATGTGGAAATGAGGAGGAACTAAAAAATGTAGTTGTTGATTCTGTAAGAGATGCAGGAGCAGGAGAAATTAATTATGAGATAGGGACTACAGGGCTATTAAATTATAATAGTATTTATGCAGGAAAACCCTTTGAAGATTCACACAAATATGATTCTTATATTAGACAGGGAGATAAACTGGCAAGAGAACAGATATTGAATATATTGGATATAGGAAAATCACCTTTACAAATTGCGGCAGATAGAGGTAAAGAAAAGAGAATCAGAGTAAATGCATCAATGCGTATGAATGCATTTTACAGTGCAATGGCTACAATGTTTTTAAATGGAAATATGTATGATGAATATGCGAATTGTAAGCAAAATAACAGTCATTTATTAAGTTATTTCTATCCAAGATACAGGCAATATGTAATAAACGTATTAAAAGAAATTGCAAGTTTTGATAATGTGTACTATATAAATCTTGATTTTTGCAGATATCCAAATGTTATGGGAAGTGAAGCAACTGCAGACGAAAAAATCAAGATTATGAATGAATTTATGAGAAGTGTCAGAAGAGAAATTCCTAACAAGAAGATATCAGTGAGAGTGCCATATCTTAATACTCTTTCTTATGGACTTGATGTTGAGACTTGGGTAAAGGAAGGTCTTATTGACAGATTAATTCCTTCATCTATTGGCTTTGAGGATTTTTATGATTTAGATAAATTTGTTGATATGGTTAAGGGAACAAAAGTTGA
This sequence comes from Clostridium sp. ZS2-4, assembly GCF_026719745.1. Lineage (GTDB taxonomy): Bacteria > Bacillota > Clostridia > Clostridiales > Clostridiaceae > Clostridium_H. The sequence continues at coordinate 189,364 of NZ_JAPPRQ010000044.1, read as the reverse complement.
ATTATATGTTGGAATTTCAGCTAATCTTAAGGGTCAAGATTTAACTAAGGAAACGGAAGAACTAATAAAAAAGGGGTTACTTGTTCCTCAGAATGAATACTTAACTGTTGAGGATTATCTTGTTAGAGCTCATGAGGCGTATAATGCAGGAGCAAATGGAATTTTCCTATTTAATACTCTTACTGACATTGATTTTACAAAGGAGTATTCTCCAAAATTCAATTTATTAGGGGACAAGATGAAGGTTAAAAAATGGTATGAATTTGAATATCCTTCATATTTGATTCACGACAGGGTTAAAATTCAGTAACCAGTAACCAGTAACCAGTAACCAGGTGCTAGGTGCTAGGGAAAAAATAAGAAAGTTTAAAGTGGACAGAGCATAGAACATAGATGATAGAGAACAGTTAAGGATATTTTGCTAAGATAAAATTAAAAATGAAATACAAAAACCTAGTATAACCAAAGGTTGATACTAGGTTTTGTTTTTTTGCTTTTCTGTAAGGAAAACTTCTTTAACTCTCAATTTTCAATTCTCAACTGTCCTCTGTCAATTGTCCTCTGCTTTTTATTCCCGTTCCCACTTGTTTTCTTTAATAAGACCTTTGCGGTATGCTACAAGCAGCATTTCCAGATCTTTAATTTGTTTTTTTAGCTCTCTACCTATATCAGTATCTGCAACTCTTTTTCTAGTTAAGGCATGTTCTAATATAATTGTAGAAGATAAAATATCCTGTTCTTCTTCTATGGCTTTTGTTATGGATTCAAAAGGTTCATGAGATGTTAGAAGAAGACCATAGGAGTTATAGATTAAAGTATATCCTGCTATTCCAGTTTGAGGCTGATAAGCTCTGCAGAAGCCGCCATCTATTACTAGGAGTCTGCCATTTGCTTTAATAGGGCTTTCGCCTTCTTTAGTTTTAACAGGTATATGTCCATTTATTATATGAGAAGTAGCAGGATCCAAATCAAATTCTTTGAATATGTTTTTGCATAAATCTGAGTCATCTCTATATTTATAATAAGGATTCCTGTCCTCTGTATGGGTTTCGTTACTATCTATAAAATATCTTTCAAAGGTAGTCATTCTGTGTTTACCAAACTCTGGGGAATCTGGACCACACCACAAGTACCACATCATATCCATAGCAAAAAGTTTTTGTATAGAGTCACTTTTGAAGAAATAAGCTTCTCTTGCCAGTGTATCAAATTTATCTAATAGGATTTTACCTTTATATTTTTTATCACCGATTCGTATTTCTTTAAAGCTTCCGTCTTCATTAAGCGGAATGCAGCTGTGATAAAGCAGATTAGAATTATATATCAAATACATGCTTCCTTTACTGTACATGAAACGAATATGTTTTTGAAACTTTTCGCTGTGAATAAAGGAACGTTTTAATTTAGCAATCAAGCATTCTTCTTGTGGAGTAAGCTTATATGGATCTTTAGGGTCGATAGTAGGAAAATTTTTATCATTAAGTGTATATGTTTTTCCGTAGATATCAATTGTACCTTTTTCATAATTAATTTTTTCCAATAAAAGTCTATCATCCATTAAGAATTCTGGGTGGTTTTTAATAATTTGTCCTTCAAGTTTAAACTGAATAATAGAAATAGACTTGTGCATCTTTGAAAGAAGTTTAAGGTCTTTTGGGGTTAGTTTCTTTTCTATTGTTCTAGGAGTAAAGCTTTTGCATGAATCGTTTTCATAAATCTCCATTGCGAAAGTTGCAAGGGGAAGCAAGTTTATGCCATATCCATCTTCGATGGTATTTAAATTGGCATATCTTAGTGAAATTCTAAGTACATTGCATATGCAGGCTTCCGAACCAGCAGCAGCACCCATCCACAAAATATCATGATTTCCCCACTGAATATCTATAGAATGATGTTTCATCAGCGCTTCCATTATTATTTCAGCCCCAGGACCTCTATCATAAATATCACCAATAATGTGAAGTCTATCTACTGCAAGCTTTTGAATAACTTTTGAGATAGCAATTATAAATTCAGGGGAACGGTCAAGGTCAATTATTGTATTTATTATTCCGTTGTAATATTCATGCTTATTTATTTTCCCATCTTGTTCATGTAGCAATTCTTCAATAATATAGGCAAAATCCCTTGGAAGAGATTTTCTAACCTTTGAACGGGTATATTTTGAAGAAACCACTCTGCATAGTTCTATGAGTCTATATAGAGTTATTTTATACCAATCATCTAAATTCTCTTCTGTGCGTTTTATTAAATCCAGCTTTTGTTCAGGATAATAAACTAAAGTGGCTAGATTGCATTTTTCACCTTCTCTTAAGGAATTTCCAAATATATCATCTATCTTTCGTTTTATAACACCTGAAGCATTTTTTAGCATATGAGTGAAGGATTCATATTCTCCATGAATATCACTGATAAAATGTTCAGTACTTTTTGGTAGATTTAAAATAGCTTGTAGGTTGATAATTTCTGTACTTGCAGAAGAAATATCAGGATACTGCTTTGCAAGCAGGTCTAAGTAGCGTAAGTCATTTTTGATTAATTCCATATTGTTCTCGTCACAGAAGGTCATGAGTTTTCCTCCTTTAATATTCTCCTTTAATATTTTTCTTTATTTCTTTAATATTAATATTTTGGTGATAGTTGGTGATAGTTAAAACAAAATTATATATTAATATAGTTTATATCGTTACAATACCAATAATAGTATAGCATAAATACTGGTATGTGTTAATATATTGTTTTGAAAAGCATATAATATTTATTTTTACTATTTACTACGTTTATATTTATAGGTGTTTATTTATTTATGATGATAAAATATCACGAACATATCCAATTTACCATAAAATGTAAAAAAATACAATAATAATTGGAAGAATTGGTGGAAAAATTGGGGTCAGGTCACAAAAAATTCAAACAATTTAAATATAAAAAATGGGGTCATGTCACAAATTTGCCGTGAAATAATTGGGGTCAGGTCACAAATTTTCTGCAAAGTATAAACATATAACAATTTTATAGAAAAAGATTGGTTGATACAAGATGTAATAATTCAATAGTATATAGTATAATAAAGGGAAACTTAATTAAAATAGGTTTTTTATTTCAGCTAAATTATAGTTGAATTAACCTAGGAAAGTTACGATTTTAGAGGTGATATGGTGGAACAAAGTATTTTAATAGTTGAAGATGAGAAAAGAATGAGGAAACTTTTAAAGGATTATTTTATTAAAAGTGGCTATAAAATATATGAGGCAGAGAATGGTATAAATGCTCTTGAAGTATTTAAAAATAATAGAGTAGATTTGGTAATCCTTGATATAATGATGCCTTATATGGATGGGTGGACAGTCTGCAAAAATATAAGGAAAAATTCAGATGTACCAATAATTATTTTGACAGCTAGGTCAGACGAAGATGACAAACTTTTAGGATATGAACTGGGTGCAGATGATTATGTTACAAAGCCATTTAGTCCCAAAGTGTTAATTGCTAAGGGCAAGGCAATGTTAAAAAGGACTAGTTCAAAAAATAACACTGAATATTCTATTATGAATTACTATGGACTAGAAATAAATGAGTTATCTCATGAAGTAAAGATAGATGGGGAGGATGCAGTGCTTTCACCAAAGGAATATGATTTGCTTTTGTTCTTGGCTAAGAATGAAGGAATTGCATTGAGTAGAGATACAATCTTGGATAAAGTGTGGGGATACGATTATTATGGAGGATTAAGAACAGTAGACACTCATATCAAAAGACTTAGAGAAAAGTTAAAATCAAAGGCAGAGCTTATCAAAACTGTCAGAGGAAGCGGTTATAAATTTGAGGTGAAAAAATGAAAAAAAACATTACCTTAAAATTGTTTATAGTAACAGCAGTATTTTTTATATCTTTTATAAGCGTACAACTTATTTTTCAGTCTTTGTTTTTTCAAAAATTTTATATAAGTAGAAAAACAAATAACCTTAAAACTGCCTTAGAGAAATTTGAAAAGGATTATGTAAATAATATTGGGAATAGCAAAAATACTTTAGAAAATATTAGAGAATTTGAAGAGGCTAATAATGCAAAAATAGTAATTTTAGAAAGTAATGGATTACTTAATTATATAACGGATTATGAAAATGAACTGAAGGATTCAGTAAAAATAAAAGTAATAAGGTCAATAATTCATCAATGGACATCTAATCCTGAGGCTTTTTTTAAAATGCAGAACAAAAATGAGACAATAACCTATGTTTTTGATGATAAATTTTACAATATAAAGAATATTGTTAGTGTAAATCCTATATTGGTAAACAATATTCCCGCTAAGGTTATTTTTGCTATGTCATCTCTGCAGCCTGTTGATGAAGCAGCCAACGTGATGAAGGAATTTTATATATACATATATATATCAGCTGTGGGATTGATTTTAGTATTATCATTTATATATTCGGGGATGATATCAAAGCCATTAGTAGATTTAAATAAAACGGCATCAAAAATGGCTAGACTTGATTTTACTGAAAAATGCCAAGATGATAGAGAGGATGAAATAGGAAATCTTGCCCATACATTAAACTTTTTATCAGAGAATCTAAAGTCTGCTTTGACTTCTCTTAGGTCATCTAACGAAAAATTAAAGCAAGATATAGAAAAAGAAAAAGAGCTTGAAAAGATGAGAAAAGAATTTGTGGCATCTGTTTCTCATGAACTTAAAACTCCCATAAGCTTAATTGAGGGATACGCAGAGGGAATAAAGGATGGCATTGTTGAGGGAGAAGAACAAGAATATTATTTAGATGTAATTATAGACGAGTCTCAGAAGATGGGAAGCCTTGTGTCAGATATGTTAGAACTTTCAAAGTTAGAATCAGGAAATGTTAATATAAATATTAAAGAATTTGCTTTAGATAATGTAATAGTAGAGATTATAAAAAAACTAAATGGGGTCAGGTTACAAAAAAAACAAGATAAAAATGTTGAAATTATCACAGATATTAAATGCAATTTAATAGTTTTAGGTGACGATATAAGAATAGAAGAAGTTGTAACGAATTTTTTAACTAATGCAATTAGGCATACTAAGGATGATGGGAAAATATTCGTTAGAACTATATTTAATGATGATAAAGTGCTAGTTGAAATCGAAAATGAAGGACAGAAAATACCACAAGATGAACTATCGAAGATATGGGATAGATTTTACAAGATAGATAAATCAAGAAATAGAAGTCTTGGAGGTACTGGATTAGGGCTTGCCATAGTAAAAAATATTTTGAAGCTCCACAATAGTGAATATGGTGCAAAAAATACTGAAAATGGCGTTAAGTTTTATTTTACGTTAAAGTTAAGCTAAAGAAGATGGAAAGATTATGGACAGGTCACAAAAATTCAGCTAGAATTTTTGTGACCTGTCCATAATCTCTGTAAATTCGCAATCTGAAATCATAGCTTGTCCTTGAACAAATTTGAAATATAAGAGTTAAGAGGAGAATTTTTAAAAAATAATTGTTTATGCAGAAGGCATATTGCTATATTCAATAAAGTCATTAATAATATTTTTGTATTCTTTATTAATAAAGCTAAGACCATTTTCACTTAACGCCCATACATTTGAAGAAGTTACATTACCGAGTATTGATCCAATATCTTTCAATGTTAATCCACATATGGATCGCATAAGAATTACGCATAAAGACTTTATTTTTGAATTTTTATGATTATATTTCACGTGTGCACAAAAATCATCCCCTACATATTTAGATACAAAATCTATGATTTGTTTAGGAGTGAAGGTTTTATTAACTAAAGATTTTTTGTCAGAATGATATTTGTAAGATTCGTTTTTAAACTCAATAGTTTCCTTCATATCAATATGACTAAATTGATAAACAAAGTCTCTATATTTTTCCCTAGCGATTCCTCTATCACTTGGATGAAAAAATGACAGTATATAATCAGTGTTTAAAATGTTTAGATAATCTTCTCTTAGGCCTAAATACACTCCAAAGCTGCAATATTTGAAACGTTCCATTTTCCCTATGTAACCAGCAACATCTTTAGGATTATTGTGGATATAAGCTGAAATGTTTAATTCCGCACAAGACATAGATAAATCAGCATCAGCTTTAGCAGGAACGCTCTTGAATCTATCTGCAAAAACATGACCATGTCTCTTATTTGTTCTGTTATAATACATAGCAAAGCATTGTTGAATATATTTCATATAAATGCTTATATTTGATCCGTTAGAATAAATTAATAAGTGAAAGTGGGTATCCATTATGCAATATGAATAAAGAACAAAGTTATATATTTTTTGAGCTTTTTTTATTATATTCAAAAAAACTTCTTTATCTTTATTGGTTTTAAATATGACTGTATCACTACTTCCTCTATTCATGATATGATTTGTTCCATATAGATCAACAGTTCTCACAGATCTTGCCATAGTATAAACCTATCCTTTCTAGTTTGTTGGTTAGTGANAAAATTTGTGACCTCACCCCACTGATACCACTGTTAATTTTCAGCCAGCTTTAAGCTTAAAGCTTTTTTCTTCCCATCTCTAACAATTTCTATATTTACACTATCATTAACATTATGTTTTTGTTTTAATTCATTTAATTCTTTTGCAGTTTTAACTGTTTTACCATCAAACTTAGTAATAACATCCCCAGGTATTAATCCAGCTTTTTCAGCAGGGCTGAATTCTTCAACTTGCTGTATATATATTCCTACAGGGATATTATATTGCTTAGAAAGCTTAGTATCTATTTCTCTTGCTCCAATACCAATTTTTAATATAGGTTTTAAGAGATGTTCAATTTCAGGCTTAATTGCATTAATTGGGATAGCGAATCCCATACCTTCTATTTGATTTCCGCCAATTTTGGCACTATTAACCCCAATTACCTGACCATATACATTTACAAGAGCGCCACCACTGTTCCCAGGATTTATAGCAGCATCAGTTTGAATGTAATTGTGCTTTTGTCCATTAATAGCTATTTCTCTATTAACTGCACTTATAACTCCAGAAGTTACTGTACCTAAAAATTCCTTTCCAAGAGGATTACCAATAGCTATAGCTGGAGCACCAATTTGAAGACTATCTGAATCACCAAATTCTGCTACAGCAGGTACTTTTACTTGTTCAGTTATTTTAATAACAGCTATATCCATTTCTGCATTATAATTTACTAGCTTTGCTGGGGTTTCTTTGCCGCCATTGCCGGTATTAAAAATTACGTTTATTTGTTTTGCCCCAGCCACAACATGATAATTTGTAAGAATATAACCTTCTTCATTAAATATTATTCCTGATCCCATACCTTCCTGTTGCTCTGGAAAACCAAACATATCAGTAGAACTTATACTTTTTGTAGATACACCTACAACTGCGGGTCCTACTTGTTTTGCTACATTTGCCACAGAAAGTGGAACCGTATTTGCTGATGTTTTATTAACATTGCTTATATTATTCTCACTTTGGATTGGTTGCTGCTGAGAAGCTGCTTGGTTAAAATATTTTATAGTTGCTATTGATGAAACAGTACCACCTAATGATGCAGAAATTAGACCGATAAGAACATAAGATCCGATTCTTTTGCTTAATCCTTTTCTTTTTTTATTCTTTGCTGATATATAAGTTTCATTTTTTATATATTGATTTTCCATAGAATTAGGTTCAATAATTTCACCTTCAATAAATTTTCCTTCATTATTTAAATCACTATCATTATTAAATATGCTCATATATACTACCTCCTAATAAATTCATATAATTACCGACAATTCTAATACTTTCTTTGAATTAAATTTTGCTGTATGCTTTTCAAATATAAAAGTTCTAGAATACTGCTACAACTTTTATAGTTTAGCCTAGAATAATTATTAATATTTATTCTATGCATAACAATTGGAATACTTTTTTCAATTGGAAACTTTTGTGAATAATATTTTATTGCTGTAAGTATATAATAACTTTCTTTTGTTACAGTTTGATGACAAAGTTATGAATGAATTTTAAAAAAGAAAATTTGTGACCTGACCCCATTTATTTCAGTTAGTTTTTAGAAATGTAAAAGTATGATCTTGAAAAATTGTGACCTGACCCCATTTATTCTTTTATAATATATAATAGAAGTATATAATAGAAGTATAATATAAGAAGGAAGTTTAAAAGTATAATATAATAGAAGAAAAATAAAATAATAAGTACAAAAGTGTTGGAACAAATAATGAAAATTCTACTACAAAGAAAAGAGCAAGTAATAAACAGAATAGTAAGTAAGAAAAGAATAGAACAGAGGAGGAAGATTTTGATGAACTACAAAGAGCTAAGTTTAAAAATGCATGAAGAAAATAAGGGGAAGGTAGAAATAGTATCTAAGATATCTGTAAAAAATAGAGATGACTTAAGTACAGCATATACACCAGGAGTTGCTGAACCTTGCAAAAAGATCCATGAAAATGTTGAGGATGTATATAAGTACACAGCTAAAGGAAATCTTGTAGCAGTAGTTTCAGACGGAACAGCAGTACTTGGACTTGGAGATATTGGACCAGAAGCCGCAATACCTGTAATGGAAGGAAAAGCTATATTATTTAAGAAATTTGCAGATGTAGATGCTTTCCCAATATGTCTTGACACAAAGGATGTTGATGAAATTGTAAAAACAGTGAAATATCTAGCACCAACCTTTGGTGGCATAAATTTAGAGGATATTTCAGCACCAAGATGTTTTGAAATCGAAAGAAGATTAAAAGAAGAGTTAAACATTCCTGTATTCCATGATGATCAACACGGAACGGCAATAGCTGTATCAGCAGGACTTCGCAATGCATTAAAATTAGTAGGGAAAAGTCTTGAAGATGCAAAAATAGTTATAAATGGTGCAGGTTCAGCAGGAATTTCAATCTGTAAACTTCTTATACTTCAAGGAGCTAAAAATATAGTTATGTGCGACAGACAAGGTGCGCTAGTTGAAGGTGCAGACTGGATGAATGGGGCACAAACAGAAATATCGAAGAAAACAAACAGAGAAATGCAGTCAGGAACATTAGAAGAGGTTATTAAAGAAAAAGATGTATTCATAGGTGTTTCAGCACCTAATATAGTGACAGCAGATATGGTTAAAACAATGAATAGAGATGCAATTATATTTGCTATGGCAAATCCAGTACCAGAAATAATGCCAGATGAAGCTAAAAGAGGTGGAGCGAGAGTTATCGCAACAGGGAGATCAGATTTTCCAAACCAAATTAATAATGTTTTAGTATTTCCAGGAGTATTCAGAGGAGCTTTAGATGTTAGAGCAACTGATATTACTGAAGAAATGAAGGTTGCGGCGGCAATAGCAATTGCAAATATAATTACAGATGAAGAATTAAATGAAGAATTTATTATTCCAGAAGCATTTGATGAACGAGTAGCAGCAGCTGTAGCGGGGGAGGTAGCGAAAGTTGCTAGAAAAACAGGAGTTGCACGAATTTAATATATACCTGAAGACATAATTGATTACAAATATATATAAAATAAAAAAACATAGCATGGGTTTTGTCCATGCTATGTTCAAAAAAAATGTGACCTGACCCCAATTTTTATTTTTGATTCAGAAAAAATGTGACCTGACCCCAGTTTTGGGTTCGAAATTGTATGGAAAAATTGTGACCTGACCCCATTAATAATAGTCTGGATTTGTTACTCTTCTTATAAAGGTATCCAAGTCGAAAAAGCCACTTATATATACTCTGTCCAGAGTTAGAATGCCGTCGGATTTATCGGACCATTTTCCAGCTGTGGTAAATGCCATTTTGTAGCCTGCATTCTTTGCAGCACGCAGAGTTTCTTGATTATATTTTCCAAAAGGGTAAGCGATATAGTTTACTTCTCTATTTAAAGTTCTTTCCAGATATTCCTTTGAAGATTTTAATGTTTTTAACTGCTTATCATAAGGAAGCTCTGATAAATTCTCATGACCCGCAGTATGACTTTCAATTGCCAAGCAGTTTTTGTCCAATTCTTTCAGCTGATTGGAGAGTAAATAGTCTTTTCCCTTATCAATAGCATTTGTTATGACAAATATGGTTCCTTTAAAGCCGTATTTTTTAAGTACGGGGTATAGCTTCGTATAATTGTCCAGATAACCGTCATCAAAGGTGAGTACTATGGATTTTTTAGGAATAGCCTTATTATTTTCAAAATAGTTATATAGCTCTTCCATTGACAGAGTAGTATAATTATTATCCTTTAAGTATTTCATCTGCTTCTCAAGGTTTTCAACAGGAAGTCTAACAGGGTTATCCTTTTCATATCCTATGGAATGATACATTAATACAGGAATCCCTACGTCTTTTACCACTTCTGTTTTAGCATGAGAAATAAAGTTAGCCTCTGTATTTGAATTGCTTTTAGCTGTTTCAGCAGTCTCCGTGGAAGTTTTATCAGTATTGGAATTTGAGGAGTTAGAAACTGCAATCTTAGAAACTGCAACCTTAGGAACAGCTGATTTATTATTGGTGCAGCCTATTAAAAACATCACAATGCCGAGAATTGTGCAAGAAAGCTTTAAATGTCTCTTCATCAGATACATCCTTTCATAAGTTATTCATAAGGTATCATAAGCTATATAAGAAAATTTCCTTTACAAATCATATATTAGGTAATAAAATTAAATGTACGCTAAAAATTTACAGAATATTAATATTATGATATTAATTAAAGAAATAGATGAAATATTTACAAATAGTATAACACGATATCCATTAATAACGAACTATAAATAATAAATTTTTTTTAACATAAAATACTACTATTAAAGTATTATTAAAGTATTATTAAAGTATTATTAAAAGGGAGTTTAGAGCGTTTAGCAAAAGAAAAGAAGGAGGGAAAAATTGGTGAGTAAGATTGCTTTAATAACTGACACTACAGCAGATTTAACAGAAGAAGTAATAAAAAAATATAATGTAAAAGTACTGCCTTTCAGGATAATTTTTAAAGACAGAGAATATAAGGATAGAGTAGACATTACACCAGAGCAGGTTTATGACAGACTTGAAGAGGAGATGCCATCTTCATCTCTTCCATCGATGCAGGATATGCATGATATGTTTAATAAATTAGAAGAAGAAGGATATACTCATGCAATTGCAGTAACATTATCATCAGGTTTATCTGGAATTTCGAATGCTGTAAAGTTAGCAAGTGAAAGTCATGAAAATATAACTACGTATGTATGTGATTCAAAAGCAATTTCTTGGGGAGAAGGACTTCTTGTAGAAGAATGCGGGAAGATGATAGAAACAGGAAAAACTTTCGAAGAAATAGTTAACACTTTGCCTTCAATGGTAAAGAGAGTGCATGTATTTTTCGTAGTTCAAACCCTTGAATATTTAAAAAAAGGTGGAAGAATAGGTAAAGTTTCAGGCACTATAGGAGAAATTTTAAATATTAAACCTATAATAGCCACAGGAGAAGACGGAAAGTATTTTACATATGATAAAGTCAGAGGAAGAAAACAATCTCTCAGCAGACTTATAAACATCTTTAAAGATGTTACTCGAGATAAAAAATGTAATGTATATGTAATGCACGGTAATGGATATAAGGATTCACAAGGGGTATATGAAGAACTAAAGAAGCTTGACAGCGTAGAATCCATACAAGTTGGAGGAGCAATAAGTCCAGTTTCAGGAATGCACAGTGGACCTGGGTTAGTTGGAATTGCATATATGGAAAAAGAGTAAGCAGATGTAAAGGTTTATAAATTTCTATAAACCTTTACAAAGGTTTTGGTAAGTTAAATTCAAAAAGGGGGAGGGTTCGTGCCTAAAATTATAGAAGATATCGAGACAAAAATACTAAATGCAGCCTATGAACTTTTTTGTGAATGCGGATGGCAAAATACAGATATGAGAAAAATTGCAGCAAAAGCTGGAATAGGAGTAGGAACTTTATATAATTATTATGAAAACAAAAACCAACTTCTTATAAACGTTTTTAAACTCAGCTGGCAGAATACAGTGATCAAATTAGAGAATGCAATGAAAATACAAAGTGAACCCAAAGAAAAGATAAACTTGTTTATGGAAATATTGCATGATGGTCTGAATTCCAGAAGAAATATTGGGCGTTTATTAAGAAATAATGCCTCAGAAAGAGAATTTGAAATCATGATAGATATGAGAAAAGAATTTTCAGATAAATTGGTTAAAATGATGCATGAAATAATGGCAGAGTTAAAAGCGAAACATGGACTTAGGATCAGAGAGGACATGGAATATAGATTCAGTGAAGCTTTTGTCATATTAATGACCATAGAAAATTTTATATACAAAGATGAAAAAGAAGAAAATATCAGGTTTATTAATGAATTGCTAAAACTTATATATTAAGTTCTAATGTGTAGAATCATCATTGAAACTTATATATAATACTGCTAATAGTGTAACACCGAATCAAATATACTTATATTGACAAAAAAATCTCATTGAAGTATATTTAAATTAATTATAACTGATTGTGGGTGTGATTTTTTATGAACAACATTCATATAAAAAACGATAAAATTATATAATATATAGGAAACAAGGAGGGGCCGAAATGAAAAAAAAAGCACTATCAATAGCATTGGCACTAGCGTTGGGAATAGGAATTTTCACGGGATGCAGTAAAGGCGCTAAAAATGAAGTTCAAGCTGAAGAAGAAAATTATACACCAGTTAAAGTTGAAAAGATAAAAAGAGAGCAATTATACAATTCTGTTGTTATAACAGGTAAAATCACAGCAGATAAGGACACAGTAATTTTACCCAAGACACCAGGAATAGTAGAAAGCGTTGCGGTAAAGGTTGGAGATGCTTTAAGTGCAGGCACAACTTTATTTACCTTGCAGAAAACAGATGCACAGCATAGGATTGATCAGGCAAAGGCAGGATTGGCTTCAGCTTCAGCAGCCGTTGAACAAGCACAAGTCGGTGTAAACTCTTCAAATAAAGGTATAGATGTTGCAAAAGCAGGGCTGGATTCGGCAAAAGCTGCTTATGATACTGCAAAAGCAAATTATGAGTTAAATTATGAAAAAATTCAAAATGCAAAACAGAATTTTGAAAGAGTGAAAAGTCTTTATGAACAGGGAATAGTTTCAAAAGCTGAATATGAACAGGCAGAGCTGGCAGCTTCCGATAATTCAATAGAAGTATTTAAAGCACAGCTTAATCAGGCAGAATCATCATATAATCAAGCAAAAAAATCTTTTGAGCAAACAAAGGCATCATCTCAAAACTCAAGCGTTGGTGTTAAACAGGCTCAGGCAGGATATAGCCAAGCTCAGGTTGCGTACAATCAAGCTATGCAGGCTTTAAAGGATTTGACAGTTACATCACCTATCAGCGGAATAGTATCCAGTGTAAGCATAGAAAAAGGTGAAATAGCATCAAATGCACAGGAAGCTGTTACTATTGTTGATATGGACAAAGTTTACCTTGAAGTTAATGTAACAGAAAACCTGGTTAATAAACTAAAAAAAGACCAAGAAGTAGAATTGGACATAGAATCAATAGGTGCAGAAGCAGTAAAGGGTAAAATATATACCATAAGTCCTGCAGCAGATTTAAAAAACAATCTATATTCTGTAAAAATAGAAATTGCCAATAAAGATCATAAAATTAAACCAGGAATGTTTGGTAAAGTTTACTTCAAGACTGATTTTATAAATAATGTACTGGCAGTTAACAGTGAAACCATACTTGTAGAAGAAGGAAAAAATATTGTATATGTAGTGAAAGATGGAAAAGCTCAGAAAAAAGAAGTTAAAATAGGAATGGACAATGGAAAGTATACAGAAATAAAAAGCGGTGTACAAGAAGGAGAAGAAGTTATTGTAAAAGGACAGCAATATGTACAAAATAATACAAAAATAAAAATTATCACTGATAAAACTCCTAACGAAAATGGAGCAGGGGGTGACAAATAGTGAATTTACCTCAGTTCTCCGTTAAAAGACCAGTAACTACAATAATGTGTATGCTTATTATCATACTTTTCGGTACAATCTCTCTATTGGGACTGTCAGTAGATATGTTTCCAAAGATAGAACTGCCTATAGCTATTGTATCCACATCCTATCCAAATGTAGGACCAGAAGAAGTAGAAAAGCTGGTAACAAAGCCTATAGAACAAGCTATATCTACAGTAGAAGGTATAGATAATGTAAGATCTAGAAACAGTGAAGGAAACTCTCTTATCATAGCAGAATTCAAAGATGGTACAGATATGGAATTTGCAACTCTGCATATGAGAGAAAAAGTAGACATGATCAAAGGACATCTTCCAGATAGTGTTAAAGCTCCTATGGTTATGAAAATAGACCCAAATGCTCAAGCAGTTATGATTTTAGGCGTAACTGATAAAAAATCTAAAGACTTGGCAAAACTTCAAAATATAGTAAAAGAAAATATTCAATCTAAGCTTGAAAGAGTAAAAGGTGTTGCTTCAGCAAATATATCTGGAGGAGTAGAAGAACAGATAGAAATAAAAGTAAATGAAGAAAGACTTCAAGGATATGGACTTAGTATAGATTATATTTCCAATATACTGCGTGGAGAAAATATAAATTTACCTTCTGGCCAAGTATATAAAGGAAATCAAGAATTGCTGGCAAGAACTATGGGAGAATTCAAATCTATTGAAGAAATAAAAGAAATCCCTATACCTCTTAAAACAGGCGGCGTTATTACATTAAAAGATGTGGCAGAAGTAAACCGTAATAACAAGGAAATAAATCAAATATCCACAGCTAATAAAGAGAATTGTTTAAGCCTTAGTATACAAAAACAATCAGATGCAAATACGGTTCAAGTAGCAGATGGAATAAAAAAAGAAGTAGAAAATCTTAAAAAAGCCTATCCAGAGTTGGATATTAGAATTCTAATGGACATGGCAGAACCTATAAATAAATCTATAGATGGTGTTTCAAGTGCTGCAATTCAGGGTGGACTATTAGCAATATTAATTCTATTGATTTTTTTAAGAGATATAAAAAGTACATTAATAATAGGAACAGCTATACCAATTTCTATAATAGGTACATTCTGCTTATTATATCTTAATAATGTAACTCTTAACTTGATGACTCTTGGAGGGTTATCCTTAGGAATAGGTATGCTGGTGGATAACGCCATAGTTGTACTTGAAAATATATATAGGTTTGTACAGGAAGGATATTCGGTAAAAGAAGCGTCAATTAAAGGTGCATCAGAGGTAACAATGTCGGTTGTAGCATCTACACTTACTACTGTAGCGGTATTTTTCCCTATAATGTTTACTAGTGGCATAACTGGAATGATGTTTAAAGAATTATCTATGACAGTTATATTTTCCTTGGTTGCTTCATTAGTTGTAGCACTTACGCTTATTCCAATGCTTTCAGATAAATTATTGAAGGAAGAACAAATAATAGAAGGGGCAGATGTGGTAAGAAAAAGTAACATCTTTACAAAAATTGGAGAAGCTTTTGAAAAAGGATTTATTTCAGTAGAAACAAGATATAAAAAAATATTGGGATGGGCATTAAAACACAGAAAATCTACAGTATTTGCAGGTATAGCTATTTTTATAGTAAGTATACTCTCTTTGACTATGGTAGGAGCTGAATTTATGCCTGCCTCAGATATGGGACAATTTACAATAAATGTAGACTTGCCGATAGGAGCAAATCTTAGAGATACTCAGGATATTACAAACAAAATAGAAGTTGTACTTGGAAAAGTAACAGAGGTAGATACAGTACATACACAAATAAGTGGATCTTCTATGTTTGGGGAAAGCAGCAGCAAAAATCATGCTTCAATTTCAGTTACATTAAAAGACCTAAAAGAAAGAAAAAGAAGTACCGATGAAATTGTAGACTGGGTAAGAAAAGAAACAAAAGATATTCCAGGTGCTGAAATGAGCTTTACATCTCAACAGGCTATGGGAGGAAGTTCTAGCCCTGTGTCCATAAAGATAAAAGGTGATAACTTGGATACGCTTAAAGAATTGGGTGACAAGTTTGTAGGGGAGATTTCCAAGGTAAAAGGAACAAGAGAAGTGGAATCAAGCTTGGGAGAAGGAAAACCCGAAGTAAGAATAAGATTAAATAGAAAAAACGCATCTCAATATGGAATTACAGCAGGAGCAGTGGCATCACAAGTGGATATGGTTATCTCAGGTAAAACAGCTACCACATACAAGCTTGATGATGGTGATGAAATAGATGTAATTGTAAAAGGAGATGAAGTATACAGACAAAGTATATCAAATCTTAAAAATATCAACATACAAACTGCAGCTGGAATCAGTATACCATTGAATTTAGTAGCAGATGTAAAAATAGAAAAAGGACCTGTACAAATACAGAGAGAAGACCAAACAAGAGTTATAACTGTTTCAAGTCAAATATATGGTAGAGATTTAAAAAGTGTTATGGGGGATGTTAACCAGCGTATAAGCAAGATAGATATGCCACAGGGATATAGCTATGAAATAGGTGGAGACAATAAGGAGATGATGGAATCCTTTATCAGCTTAGCTAAAGCTTTAATAGTTTCCATACTTCTTGTATACATGATAATGGCTTCACAATTTGAATCCTTGTTAAATCCATTCATAATTATGTTCACAGTACCATTAGCTCTTGCGGGAGGAGCTTTAGGGTTATTTATAACAGGAAAAACTTTATCTGTTACATCCTTCTTGGGCTTTATAGTTCTTTCAGGTATAGTTGTTAATAATGCCATAGTTTTGATAGACTATATAAACATAAGACGAAGCAGAGGGGAAGAAAGAGAAGAAGCTATTCTTGCAGCAGGACCAACAAGATTAAGACCTATTTTAATGACTGCATCAACAACAATTCTTGGTCTTTTACCTATGGCACTAGGTATTGCAGAAGGATCAGAAATGCAAGCACCAATGGCAGTAGTAGTTATCGGAGGACTATTACTATCTACAATATTAACTTTGGTATTCATACCAGTAGTGTATACTTTGTTTGATGATCTTAAAAATAGAAGAAAGAGAAAAGCGCAGTTGAAAGTTGAGAGTTGAAAGTTGAGAGTGTGAAGAAATAGATGACAGATGACAATTGACAGGTGACAGTGAAGGAGGTTTTGCTGAGGCAAAACTACATTATATTAAAAGAACGAGGTATAATATGGATTTTATCCATATTATACCTCGGATTTTTTAAAATGAAGTTTTTCTGTAAGAAAAACATCCATAACTGTCAATTGTCCACTGTCAATTGGTTTTCGAGTTTAAGTATAACCCATTAATTTCTCCACCAGTAAGAAGAATAATGGAACTGAGAAATAACCATATCATAAGAATAATAACAGCACCTATGCTGCCGTATATTCTTGAGTAGTTATTAAAATTATCTACATAAAAAGCAAATCCTATTGAAACAACAACCCATCCAATAGTAGCAAAAACAGCTCCAGGAAGAACATTTTTCAATACCAGATTTCTAGTAGGAGTAAACATATAAATAAGAGCAAAGGTAAATACCATAGATACCAGTGTAATAACATATCTTAAAACCTTCCATAATATATCAAAGTTTCCAGGTAGATTTAATCGTGTGCTTAAAGTCATTCCGATGGCATTTCCAAGTACTAAAAGAACCAAAGAAAATATAATCATTAAAACAAGAATAAAGGTACATATAATTGATGTAACACGAACTTTCCAAAAAGGACGTTTTTCGTCATCATCATAAGCTTTGTTAAGTCCTTTTATAACAGCATAAAATCCATTAGAAGATATCCAAATGGTAACCAGTAAACTGAAGGAAAGTAAATCACTTTTCTGTGAATCAAAAATTTCTATTATAGTAGTAGAAATTAATTCGTATGCAGGCTTAGGTAGTATGCTTTTTAGACTAAAAAGTACATCGCTGCTCGTAACAGAGCTAAAGCCAATAATAGTCAGTAAAAAAATTAAAAAAGGAAAGAAGGATAAAAGCAAGCTGTAAGCAAGCTGAGAGCCTAAGGCTAAAATATCATCTTCTTTTAATTTGTTTAATAACCTTAGAAAAACAGATTTATTTAATTTAC
Source organism: Clostridium sp. ZS2-4 (assembly GCF_026719745.1). Classification (GTDB taxonomy): domain Bacteria; phylum Bacillota; class Clostridia; order Clostridiales; family Clostridiaceae; genus Clostridium_H. The sequence continues at coordinate 171,272 of NZ_JAPPRQ010000044.1, read as the reverse complement.
CTTTCAATTTTATAACACCTCACATATTAGTAACCAGTGACCAGTAACCAGTAACCAGTAACCAGTAACCAGTAACCAGTAACCAGTGACCAGTAAAAAACAGATTACTGATTTAGGTTTTGTTAATTATATTACTAATATTCAATGTAAAGGAATTTTATAATTGAAGAGGTTATGGAAAAGATATTATAAAAAATTTTAAAATTTTTTATAATTTATGGAACTTTTATTAGAAATACTACGTATATATAGTAGAATGTTTAATAATAAGAAAAAGCAACCAATGATAATGGCAAACATTACTAGTGAAATAAGCATAAAGTAGTGGAGTTTATTCACGATTAATTGAATATAAGAAAAAAGAAATTAAAATTATAAAAAATTACAAAAAAAGTTACAAAATTTGTAATGAGAATATTTAGAATTACAGGGCAATAAAATATAGGGTGGCAATTTTAGAAGAAAAAATATGAATTAAAAAAGTATTGCATTTTATGGTAATATAGGATAAAATCATAACGATAAGGTAAAATATATATAATAATATAGGATATAATGGTAAAATTATTTCCAAAGTTAACAATTAACAAGAATAAAATGCATATTTTATGTTGATATGTGGTATAAAAACCTATATAATTAATAATGTGATAAAGTTACCAATGCAGTTAAGTAATTGTTAAAAATGAAATACAGATTGACTTTACAACATTTTTACAATAATAAAGAAGGGATTATTCTTTAATTGTAGAATATTGAGGTAATGCAGATTAATTTTAAAAAAGGTAATAATAAGGAATCATAAGTTTACATTAGTTATGTTTCCCGATTTTACATAAATTATTCAACCAAAAGCTTAAAATTTAAAAAAATATAATTAAATTTAATCAAAAAATGGGAGGGAACTAAAGTGGTTAAAAAGAAAATTAGCATGCTTTTAGCAGCAGTATTAGTAGCTTCAGGTGTGGCTGTAGCAGCTCCAGCTAAAGCAGAAACAAAAGTAGCTGTAACTTATGCAGCACCAGTACAAACAATGGTGGAAACTGACAATAAGGTGGAATTTGCTCTTCAAGCAAATACAGCAGATGCAGTTGAGTACAAAGTTTGGGCTCAAAACATTAAAACAGGTAAATGGGTAGAATTAACAAATGGCTATCAATTAGCTGAAGTAGGTTCAAATCCATTTATACCAGCAACAGTTAAAAACTTAGAAGAAGGAGCATACAAAGCTTCTATCTGGGTAAGAAAAGCTGGTTCAGAAGCTAAATTTGACAGCTATACTGTAAGAAAATTCAAAGTTCAAAAAGATGGATATTTTGCTGCAAGAGCAAACATGGACGAACTTGGACTTAAAGATACTTATAAAGTTGGAGAAAGTGTAACTCTTACAGGAGCAGATCAATATAAATTACACATCTTTGATCCATCAGCACCAGTAAGATCAGAAGGATGGATGTTAGATGATACTTATGAAGGTGCAGAAGCTACTTCATATAAATTCACAAAACCAGGAACATACATGGTAGATGTTTGGGGTAAAAAAGCTGACAGCACAAACAAATACGATGGATGGGTTCTTAAAGTAGTAACTGTAACTGAAGGACAAGGCGAAGTTATACCAACTATCGAAGTAGCACCAGGATTAGATGCTATGAGCAGAATGGTTAAAGTAACTTTAAATGTTGAAGATCCAGAAAACTACAAAGTTACTTATACTGATGGAACAGAATTAAAATACTATTCAGAAAGCAAAACATTCAAAGCAGTAGTTTACTCTACTAATGAAGAAGCTTTAAAAGATGCTGCTAGCTACAAAATAGTATGCACAAAAGCTGAAGTAGTAGAAGCAACTATCGAAGTAGCACCAGGATTAGATGCTATGAGCAGAATGGTTAAAATAACTGGAGTAGACGGAGATAAATACGACGTTGAATATAAAGACGGAACAAAATTAAAGTACTATGAAGAAAGCAAAACATTCAAAGCAGTAGTTTACTCAACTAATGAAGAAGAATTATTAAATGGTGATAATTACACATTCACTGCAAAATAATTTAGTTATTAAAACTAAAATAAATAAATTTTAAAAAATTAATTGGTCAATATATGAGGAGGTAAAAATATCATGGCAAAACAAAAAAAGGTTGTTAATGTACTTTCAACAGCAGCATTAGCAGGATTAGTTACATCAGCAATGTTATCATCTCAAGCTTTTGCGAAAGTTGATGCATACACAGTAAAAGTTGGAGACGCAGTATACAAATATGACAAAGCTGACTTAGTAGCATCTTTCTTAGATAATTCAGAAGGAATAGATGCTCCTTTATATCAAGATTTCACATCTAAAGTATCAGAAGGAAAAGGCGTTTACGCTTTCCACGATGATAAAAGCGGATATGTAAGCTTCGGTTCAGTAGCAGATGCTTTCGCAGCTGCTGAAGGAACAGATTTCGATATGAATGCTTTCACAGAATCAGACAAAGCAGAAGTAGTAACTGTTTCTTCAGTTAAAAAAGCAGTTGTTGTTGACGGAAAAGTTAACTACAATGACGAAGGTGAATCATCAACTGGAGAATTGAAAGTTGAGTCAGTAAGTGCTATTAACGCAGCTCAAATTAAAGTTACATTCAATAAAACTTTAACTGGAGATGCTAAAGACGAAGCAACTGATGAAGATAACTATACTTTAAAAAATTCTAAAGATGATGAAATAGATGATATCATCAAGAGTGTTGATGTTGAAGAAGGATCAAGAGAAGCTATAATAACAGTAAACTACAATGAAATTGGAACTGATGATGAAGATTATCAAAACCAAGCTGAATTTAAGTTAGTTTTAGATGAAAAAATTGCTGGTAAAGAAATTGAAAAGAAATTCAAAGTTTCAGATTTCGAAACTCCAGAAGTTAAATCTGTTGAAGTTGCTGGTATTAGAACAATAAAAGTAAAATTATCAGAACCAATAGTTTCTAAAGGAAAAACTGCTGACGATATATACAACGACTTAGAAGAAGCATTTAAAATTAATGACGGTGACTATTCAATAGACAAAATTGATGCTATTGACAATGGTAAAGAATTAAACATCGTTCTTTTCAGTGACTTAAAAGATGGTCAAAAAATAAAAGTTGAAGTTAAATCAGAAGCAACAGACTATGCTGGATATTCATTAAAGAAAGACACATTTGATGCAACAGTAAATGTTAATAAAGAAGAATTAGCTATAGTTAGTTATGAAAAAGCTAAAGATAGTGAAATCACTTTAGTATTCAATAAAGATATTAAATTCCATGATTATAAAGATGATACTAAGATAGCTTTAAAAGGCCAAAAATCTAAATATGGAAAAGACTTTATAGAAAAAGATGATGATGATTTCTTTGAAAGCTTCTATCATACTACAGCTAAAAACCAAGCTGAAGCTGTAGAAATAGATGGAAACAAACTTACTTTATACTTTGATTCAGATCATACATTACCAGAAACAGCATATGTAACAGTAGATGCTGATACATTAGAAGATTTATGGGAGAAAAAGAACAACAGCTTAGTTACAAAAGCTCAAATAACTAAAGATATGGTTAAACCAGAAGTTAAAGAAATTGAACAAGATGATGATTCTAATAGAAAAATAAAAATAACTTTCACAGAAGATATGGAAGAAGAATCAGCTACAAAAGCATCAAATTATACTGTAAAAGATGAAAACAAAAAAGAAATAAGAGTTCATAAAGCTAGATTAGATGGCGATGAAGTTACATTAGAATTAACAAAAGACTTAGAAGATGGAGACAAATACAAAGTAACTATAGAAGATGTTGAAGATAAAGCTGGAAACAAAATTGCTGATGTTACTAAGGAATTTGTAGCTAAAGAAACTCAAGCAGTTGATTCTGTAAATGCAAGATTCTATGATGCGGGAGAAAGCAATCAAAAAATAGTTGTTGACTTTGATACAAAAATGTTAGCTGATGGAAGCAGATATGCTATCAACACCCTTGACAACTATGACTTAAACCTAACTCTTAAAAACGGAAAAGATTATTCTATTAACTTATCTGATTATGATGACGCTAGCATAAAAGCAGTTGAAAATGATCATAAAGTAGAAATAAAACTTCCAGGAAATAAAGCAGACAATGATGAAAGATTTAATTTTAATGATGCAACTAAGATTGAATTAAAAATAAATAAAGTAGAAGATACTAATGAAAATAAGAGCGCGATATTAGAACATGTAAAAGTTAACCCTAAAAATAGTGATATTAGTTTAGATTCAGATAATGATCAACCAGTAGCTATAGATAGAGAAACTATCAAAGTAACATTTGAGGATGAGTTCAAGAAATTTGAAGATAAAGATATATCACTTCAATATGGTACACTTACAAATGGAAAATTCTCAAAAGTAGGTGAACTAGAAGAAGGTAATAAAAAAGTTAAAACAGAGAACGGTAATACAGTTGTAGAATATACATTAAAAGAAGCAGAACAATTAAACTACAACGGAACATATAAAGATCAAAATTATGTTGTTGCTGTTGTAACTAAAGAAAATCCAAAAGATATTAAATCTGAAAACAGATACGGTGATACATTAGCTGCAAATCAAACATGGATTGTTAAAGACGAAATAGCTCCTGAATTAGCTAAGTTAGCAGGTAAAGATGATCCAAAACCAGAAGTAATATATGGTACAAAAATAGATGACAGAGAAGACTACAAAGATGCAGTAATAGTAAGTGGTTATGCTAATAAACAAGCTACTGTAAAACTATACTTCGAAGAAGATATAAGAGATATAGATAATATGAAACCTTATATGTTTGATACTAAAGATGATGATATAGATGTAGTTGATGTAAAATCTGAAGGTAACCATACAATTGTCTTAACACTTGATGCAAGTGATAGTGATGATAAAGAATATACTAAACTAGATGATTTCGTAGGAGTAACAATTTCAACAGGTAATAATGAAGTATTTGATATGCTTTCTAAAGATCCTAACAAATCTAAGGTTGATGCTGTAATAGAAGTTGAAGATAAAAAAGCTGTACAAGAAGATAAAGTTGCTCCAGTAATCACTGGTGTAAAAGATCTTACTCTAACAGTTGGTGATACTTTCACTGAAACTGCAAAAGCAACTGATAATGTTGATGGAACAGTAGAAGTAAAAGTAGAAGGTACTGTTGATACAACTAAAGCAGCTACTTACACTTTAAATTACACTGCAACTGATAAATCAGGAAACAAAGCAACTGCTACAAGAAAAGTTGTTGTTAAAGCAAAAGATGAAAAACCATCAGTAGACGTAGAAAAAGTTATAATAGTTAACCAAATAGTGCCAGGAAAAGCTGTAGTAATTGTAGAATTAAAAGATGTTGATTCTACTAAATACTCAGTAACAATAGATGGTGTAGAAGCAAAATTCTCAAATGGAAAATTTGCAGCAGCTGTTGATGGAAACTATACAGCAGACACAGCTAAAGATTTAGTAAAAGTTACACTAAAATAATTTAAATAAATGAATAATAGTGAGGATCTATTATAGATCCTCACTACTATCTAAATGTTAAATCACAAATTAAGGAAGGAATGAGTAGTAATGAATAATAAAAAAAATACAAAAACAGCCTTATTATCAAGTGCTGCGATTGGTACATTAATAGCTACGGCAATATCAACAAATGCATATGCAGCAACAGATGCACTTTTAACTGAGTCTAAGACTGTAAAAGGAGATTTTTCTCAATACAACCTTGATCAATTACTTCTTTCAGCTGTAAACAAATCATTAGATTTACCAGCTGGATTATACGATGACTACATGTCAAAAGACCTTGTAGCATTCCATGACGATGTAAAAGGATATGTTGATCAAGCAGCAGTAATGAATGCAGCAGTAGATGCAGCTCTTGCAGGAGAAAACTTTAAATTAGACAAGTATACTGAAAATGTAACTGCTGATAAAGTAATGGATGCTCCAGAACATGTTACAAAACTTACTGAAGATGAAAATGGTAATGTTAAACCAGTAAATCCAGCAGAAGAACCATTAAAGGTTCAATCAGTTACTACTGTTAATAAAACAAGTATTGTAGTAAAGTTAAATAAAGAAGCAAAAGAAACTTTATCAAAAGATTTCTTTCAAGTAACTGGAGCAACAGTTACTTCTATTGAACAAGGCGTAACTAAAGATGTTTATATATTAAATATTGAATCTTTAGACGGAAAAAAAGGAACAGTAACAGTTAATGGAATATCTAAAGATTATGACTATAGCGCTGTTGTTGTGGATAAAGCTAAGGTTGAAGGCGTACAATTTGTAAACTACAGAGAATTTAAAGTAAAATACTCTACTGTAGTAGATGAAGCTACTGCAATTAATCCAGCTAATTACTATTTTGAAATAGTAGAAGGTACTGCTGGTAAGTTAGGTAGTAACCCTACACTAGGAAGTGATAATAATCTTTCTACTTTACCAGATGCTGTTGTATGGTTTGCTTACACAGATGACACAAAAACAACTAGAAAAAACATTATATCAGAAACAGTAGATGGAAAAACTGTCGTGACAATCAATCTTCCTGAATCAGCTAGATTCGATGGACCTAATCCACTTAAAGTAATATCTGAAAATCGAGACTCAGTATCAGTAGGCCAAGACAAAATATTAAACAAAGATGTTACAGTGCAAGTAGCAGTAAGAAACGTTAAAAATGCTGATGGTGTAAGAAACATAGACACAGCAGTATTCCCAATGCTAATTAGTGATACAGCAAGACCTGAACTAGTTAGTGGATACAAAACAGTAACTAACAAAGAAGAACTAGTACCGTTCAATCCAATAGCATCTACTACAGTAGAAGTTGAAGCTGTTGATGATGCTAAAGATTTAATAATTAATTTTAATGAGCCTGTATACAAAGCTGATAGTGTAATTATGTACGTAGATGGAGAAGTAAAAACAGCAAACATTAGTTTCCAACAAGCAGATGGAACAACTTCTTCAACTTATGCTAATGCTTCAAGAGCAATAATAGATGTCAAAGCTGCTTTAGGTGATAAATTTGCTGCATCTAACGAAGTTCACAACATCAAAGTCGTTGGTGTAAAAGATTTAGCAAACAACATAACAATACCAAGTACAATTGAATTCAATGTGAAGTTTATAAACCCTGCTCAAACAGAAAAAATAGCACCACAAATTTTAGGAATTCAACAAATAGCAGATAACATAATTGAAGTTGAATGGAATAGAGAAGGAGCTAAAGCAGATACTGATGGTATTTCAATCTTAAAACCAGATGGAACAGTAGATGTAGATTATGCGAATATTGCCCAAACTGAATCAACAAAAGTACCTTCTGGAGAAAGAAAAGGTAGATTCTTCTCTACTATAAAATTTAATGCAACAGATAAAGCAGATGAAGCAGTTGAAGCAGATGCAGTTAAAACACTAGCTTATGATGGACAGGACTTTGTTAACCGTACAATTAAAATAGAAAATTTAATAGCAGATACAACAAAGGGAACTCAGAAATTTGAAGAGTCAATTAGACTTTACAAAGACCTTCAAGCACCAGTTTTCGATAAATTAGCTATTAATGATTTAAGCGATGAACCTGAAACTTTCCAACAAATAAAAGATGGAAATATGACAAAAATAAAATTAAGAGTAGTAGATGAAACTCCATTTGGAGTAAATGCAGCAAAAAGTTCTGTTAATGCAATGAAAGCAGATGGTTCTGCAATAGCTGGAGACTCAGATGTACTTAATAAAATAAGAGTTTCTTATGAAAAAGATGGAGTAGTAAGAACAAAAGAAATATCAACTCTTACAGGAGCTGGATTAGATTCTGATGTATTAACAATAGATTTAACAGGTAATCCTGAGTTGTTAAAAGACGGTATATTAGTAGAAGGAGCAACTTACAAGGTGGAAGTACCAGAAGGATTCTTCTCAGATTCTATACAAGTTGTTACTCCAGCTAGTAATACTGACCATGAGTGGGTGGATTCTAGACGTACTGCTATTAAAGGATTTACCTCTTTAGCGTTTACAGCAACTGTAACAGTTCCAGGAACTGCTGAAGAAACTGTAAGTGATATTGTACCACAAACTTCAAAATCTCTAATTACTGTAATTCCTCAACCATCAGTTAGCAGAGATGAAATTCAAATTCAGTTCAAAGGTGCAATAGACCCAGCTACACTAAAAGACCCATCAAACTACACATTAAACGGTAAAACTTTAGCAGCATGGGGATTATCTTCATCTGATATCACTTATGTAGTGGATGGTCCAGATGTAAATACAGCTAATAAGTATGCAAGATTCTTTGCTCCAATAGGTTCAGTAACAGTAGATGGGGCAGTAGAAATTACGGTTGAAGGAGTAGCTAACCTAAAAGGCGCTAAGATGACTCCAGTTACAACAACTATAGATCTTAAAGATAACAAAGCTCCAATGAATATAGCTTCTGAATTAGAAGGTGCTAAGAATATTGTTCTTACTTTCGATGAACCTATAGATTTAGCTTCAGGGGCAACTCCAGAAGATGCTGCTAAGAACTTTGTAGTTAAAGTAGATGGTCAGATTATAGCTGTTTCAAAAGCTACAGTAACATCTACAAGAGCACTTACTTTAGAATTGTCTCAAAATATCTCTAGCCCAACAGCTAAGATAGAAGTTGAAATTATAGAAGACAATAATGGTAACATATTCGTTACAGATAAGTCTGAGTACACTAACAAAATTGTAGAAGGAACAGTAATAAACGTACAATAATTAAGCTAACAGAAAACTCGGTAGCTTTGCAAATCCTCTTGGGGGTTGTGAATGGAACAAAATAAATTTGAGATGGAAGGGAAACCTTCCTTCTCAAATTTAAATAAATGAACGGACTTAAATAATTGACAATTGAGAATTGACAGATGCCAGTAAAAAAACATTTCAAAAACGAATCAAATCTTAAATTCACAAACATACTGCACTCATATCTTGCAGTGAAAAATTAAATACGCATATCTAAAAATTTATAAATGAAAGACTAATGGGTATATCATATCTATTGGTCTTTTGTTTTAAAAAGTAATTTTCTAATTTAACTATATATTATTTTTCATATCATTAAGCCAAATAGTAAGATGAAATATAGGAGAGGTACATATATGAGAAAGATTAAATCAATTTTCAATATAATATTAGCTATAATTGTAATATTTATTTCATGTACAAGTAGTTTTTATGCTGTTGCTGAAACAGCATATCCTTTAGACGATGGAGAGATAATTTTAGAAAAGCAGGTATATGAGGATAAAATTGAATTATTCACAGAAAAACAAGGTAAATATTTCAAAAAACATATTCAGAAAAAAAATAACAAGTGGGAAGTTATTGATAATGAAGAAATAACATTAAACAAGACAGGATTAAAAACAGATAGAAATGCCAAAACAGATAAGAATTTAAAAACCGCTTTAGAAAATAAACTCCGTGCAAATGGATATGAATTAGAGGAGTTACCCAGTAGTCTTGATTATTCTGATTCACCGTATCTACCAGCTATTGGGAAACAAAATGAAAATAGTTGTGTAGCTTGGTCTACAGGGTATTATTTGAGAACCTATCAGCAGGCAATGGACATTGGTTGGAAAATAAAAGATGGTGATTCAAATGTTGATAATCATGTCTTTAGTCCTTCTTTTATATACAATCAAATAAATGAAGGTGTGGATGAAGGAGCAGATTTACAAGATGCAGGAGAATTATTAACTAATATAGGTGCAGCAACTCTTGATAATTTTCCTTATATTCCAGAAGATTATACTACACAACCTAGTTATAGCGTAATACAAAAAGCAGCCTTGAATAAAATAAAAAGCTGGAGAGTATTATATACCAATAATGATTCTCCAGAGTATATAGTACAAAAAACAAGAGAATACTTAAATACTGGTGATCTTGTGGTTGTAGGACTTAGTATTGGATTTAAATTTCAATATCCTTATGAGGCAACAGATGGAACAAATATAATAACAACAGAAGAATATACCAATGGTGGGCATGCTGTTGCAATTGTTGGGTATGATGATAATCTAATAACTCCAGATGGAAAAGGTGCTTTTAAAATTATAAACTCTTGGGGAGAAAATTGGGGAAATAATGGTTTTTGCTATGTAACATATGAAAATTTTGTTAGAAATATGCGCCTTGGATGTGTGTTTACAGATTTAGTTAATGGAAGAATAGTTGATGATATACAAGATATACAAGCTGAAGCTATATCACCTAATGAAGTTAAGTTTACATGGGACAAACCTGTAAATGCATCAGGATATAAAGTATTAGATGAAAACTTTAACGTATTAGCTAATGTATATGATAATACCTATATTGAAAAATTAGATACTCCTAAAGAAATAAAAAGATATGTACAAGCTTTTAATGCTATATCTACAAGTAATGTAGTATCAGCTACTATAGATACCAATGACATAATAGAAGAAATATTGCCTTTGGATACTAATGATAGTGTTGATTTCAATATAAACTTTAGTGGCAGTGGTAAGTATACTGTAAAAATAAAAGATAATGAAGGTAATTTGATCAAAGAAGAAAAAGACTTGCAATCTAAAAGTGGATTAAATGAATATAATTGGGATGGAACTGATAAGGATTCAAAAATAGCTGTAAATGGAGCCTATAAGCTAGAATTAATTACAGACAATTCTAGTAAACCTTGTGTTATTGATTTTAGAAAAGATAGTACAGTAAAACAAGCTAGTGCTAAAAAATATAAATTAAATGATGAAACTATCAGTATAAAAATAGATGCAACATCTAAAATAGATGGAAAAGTAAATGTAAGAATGTATCAAAATGGAGAAGTAAAAGATTTAATAAGTGGTGATAGTATAAAAGAAAATGAAACAAAAGAATATTTAATAAATAAAGATGAATTAGATTTAAATAATGAGGATATAAAAATAGAAGTAAGTGTTTATTAAAATTTCTTATTTTTTTATTTATTTGATGATATACTATAATTCGTAATAATTATATAAATTTAGATATGGAGGTATATATGAGTAAGGAAGAAAAGAGTTGTAAAAAGAATGTTGAATTAGAATTATCTATTCAATCCAGTAAAGAAGAAATAATGTCAAATTTACAAAAAGAAGTAATAAAAGAAGAGTTGGAAGGTTTTGATCCAATAAAAGAAAATGATGTAAATATAAGTACTTCCTATATTTTTGATTTAGGGGATAAACTAGAAGCAAGTGTGTTTTTTAGAAATGGACTTGGAGGAAAAATAAATTTCGATAAAGTTCCTCTAATTATAATAGATGGTGATGGAAATAAAGTTGCAAGTGAAATTTTTTCTTTAAAAGCATTAGGCTATATTCCACCTTATAGTGCAAGACCATGGAAATTATATTTTAGTAAGCAAAATATACTTATAGATAAAACACCATGTCAAGATTGGAAAGTTGCTTTTGATAGTAATTTACAGGCTTTGAAAACAGTAAAAGTGGTATACGAAGATATGCCTAAAGACATGGATATGATGGTACAGAAACATTTAAATGACTATTTAGATAGTCTTACTTTATTGAAGAAAGATCAAATAACCATTAATACATATAACGCTGAGATAAAGGATAATAATAAAATAAATATTACTATCTTGGTACGTAATGGTTCTGATAATAAAATTAAGATAGAAGAATTACCTATAACTCTTTATGATAAAGATAAGAAAGTTATATGTTCTATATCTTTAGCTTTGAAAAAGTTAGAAGTAAATCCACTTAAAGCTAGATTCTACAAGCTTATCATTAATTTTGATGCTGAAAAATACAGCGAATACAATTTTGAAAATTTATATGTAGAATTTAAAGCTATTTAACATACTGAAAATTAAAGTGAAGAAAAAAGGAGCAAGACAAGGATGAATAAGAAGATAATAGGTATAATTATAGCCGTTATAATTGTATTTGTAACAGTATTTTCAACTATTTCTTTTAGTAGTAAAAAAACAGTTAGCAGCAATTCTAAAAGAGAGATAACCATTTCCAAAGAGGTTTCAATAAAATATGCCTTTGCTGATGTAGATTTTGATCAAATGATTCAAGAAGTTGATTCTAAAGATGAGGATACTAAAGCAGATTATGTTTTTATAAAGTTCACCGGAGCAATTGTGCCTAAAAAAGTTGAAAAGAGTATACTAGGTATAGAAAACTATAAGTTAGATGGAAAGCCTATTCCAACAGGAAGTGAAATTTTAGTAGACAGTAAAAATGGAAATTCTTTGTTAATAATCAAATTGCCAAATGGAACTTTCAAAAATAAAAATAATGGACATACACTTGAAATAGCAAAAGATATAAATATTAATGGTGAAACAAAAATAACTGGTGATTTTAAATTCTCATTACCTTACAGTAAAAAACAAGCACCTGTAAAAGATGAAAAAAAAGAAAGTACTAAAAATAATACATCACAAAATAATAAGCCTGTAAAAGAAAACACTAGTCCTACAAAAGCTACAAAAAATGATGTGAAAAACAATCCGAAAGATACTGCCAAAGATACTACAATTGCAGATAAGAATATTCCTAAATATACAATAGAACTCGGAAAAGGTATACCTCTTACTACAATTGTACTAGTAAGACTTGATACTAAGGATGTAGAAAAGTTTAAAGTATCAGTAGATGGCGTTGATTTGAAAATAAGAACTGATAGTAAAAAAAGAAAAGTATTTATAGGTTCAATAAAGAAAGACTATTCACTAGATGAAGTTGAAAATCTGCTTAATATTTCTAAAGTAAAATAATACAAGTAATTATATTTTAAAAGACTAATAGTAGGCTCAACCTAATGTTTCGCAAGGCTCCTCAGGTGGTTGTGAACAAATTATTAACAAATAAAGAGAGAAGGAAAAACTTTCTTCTCAAATTCAAATCTAAGAAAAGAGTACTCATTCAAAGTGGGTACTTTTTTCATTTTTGCACTAAATTTAGCTTAGTAAGGGCGATGACAAAAAAGTTTAAAGAATTTTTCTCAAATTTTAATCTAACAGCATATATAAGTATGAAACTAAATTTTCTAGTAAAAAAGAAGGAGGAATCAAAATGAAAACAATTGATTTTAAAGTAAGCAAAACTAAAAAGAAAGGACTAACTAAAAGAAAAAATAGTGATGTAGAGATTATAGGTGAAGATTATGTTGAAACGGAAGATTATGATATGTTTATAGAGGGAGAATATGAATTAAAACCAAATGAAAAAGTAATAAAAGTTTTTAAATTTAGATAGCAATAGCAAGCTCTCTCCATGCGATCCTTTACAATATCTTCGGGGTTGTGAACAAAGACTGTTAAAAAGAGTATTCACTAAAAGTGGATACTCTTTTTATTTTGGGCAAATAGTTACACACATCAACTAGAAATTTTCTCCCCTCTATAGTATAATTAAATTCATAATTAAGTAACAATGGAGGATATTAAAATGACAAGAAAATCATTAAGAAGAAAATTAACAGCCCTAGTTTCTATATTAGCCCTTTCAGCATCTCTTGCTGCTTGCGGTAAACCAAAACCAGTTGCACCACCTAAGGATAAAAATACAAAGGTGGAAGATAAGGCTATGACAGAGAAGATTACTAAAGAAGATATCGTATCTGGAAGCAAGGTTTATATTAAAGACAAAACAATCACAGCTACTATGGTTATTAAAAAAGGAGCTAAGCAAGAGGATATTACTAGAATAGCTAATCAATATGCTGAAGAACTAAAGGTGCAATATAAGAATTTACAAGAAGAATATAAAGGTATGTCTATCAATGTACAGGCAGTACAAGGTGGCAAGAATGTAGCTAACATACTAATTGAGAAATAATCAAAGCCAGCAGAGCTTATTTTAAGCTTCTGCTGGCTTTAGTCCTGTCTTCAGAACCTCCATTAACTGTGCAAATATATTTTGCAGTTCAGTTTTAGAATCTGAAGCTTCCCCTTCCATTACCTCAAGAAGTTCTTTATAGTTCAGACCAAGTTTAAGATTTATGTAGTTCAGCAGGGCTTCTGATAAATTTATTATGCACAAAATTACAAAGTCAACATCTAAAGATTGTTTTATCTGCCCTTCCCTCTGCCCTTTCGATATCAGATTTTTTATGAATGGTTTTCCATGTAGTGAGTTTAGCACTTGTGACTGTTCTATATATTTATTATCAACAGCAGTTCTTAAAAATTTGCTTATGGTTGGAAATGTCAAGTCAAATTTCATATAGTTAAATACTGTACTTCTGTATATTTCAAAAAAATCGCTCGTAGTAGTTGTATCTATATTTTTTTCCAAATAGTCTATTTTCTTATTCATTGCATAGTCCAGTAAAAACAAATATAAATCCTTTTTAGTTTTAAAATACCTGTAAAAGCTCCCTTTTGCTACACCAATTTCATTAATTATTTTATTAATGGATGCTGTTTCAAAGTTATGAAATGAAAATTCTTTTAAAGATATGTCAATAATCTCTTTCTGTCTTTCTTCAGATAAGTTTAAAAAAGTTTGTTCTGGCAAACTATCCCCTCCTTTTAAGCGACTAACCAGTCACTTGAAGTATAAAACATTTTTGAAATACTGTCAACATATACTTGTTATTAAAGATAATATTATCATCATTGACAGTATTTTCATGGTGTGATAATATTATCTTGTATTAAGCGACAGGGTGGTCGCAACATTTAAATAATTCTTCTGGGGGGATTCTATGAAAAAGTTAGTTTCAATTTTGCTTACAGGAGCTGTAATGTTTTCACTGTCTGGATGCGGCAGAAATGCTAAGGCAGGAGAACAGGAAAAAGTAATACCTGTAAAGATTATGGATATTAAAGAGGAAAACTATCCTGTGCTGTTGGAGTATTTAGGAAATACAAATTCAGAAGATGTAATAAAATATAGCTTTAAAATACCAGGAAAAATTGCACAGGTAAATGTTAAAGAGGGAGATAATGTAAAGCAAGGACAAGTGATTGCTGTATTGGATACTCAGGATTACAATTTTGCAGTTGATGGTGCAAGAGGTCAGATGGATGCTGCACAAGGTCAGATGCAGGCTGCGCAAGGAAAAATATCCATGGCAGAGGCTCAAGTGGCAGCAGCAAAGGCACAGTATGACAAAGCTATGAATGGTGCGCAGAAGGAAGATATAAACAGTGCCAGATTAGCTGTTAAAAATGCTGAAAATAATTATAATTATGCAAAAGAAAGCTGTGAAAGACTTGAAAAGCTTTATAAAGAAGGCATTGTTTCAAAGCAGCAGTTAGATGATGTGAAAATTAAACTTGATGGTGCCAAGGTTGCTTTAGATAATTCAAAGGAAGTATTGTCAAAGGCTGAAAATGGTGCTAGAGCTGAAGATAAGGAAAGTGCTCTCGCTCAGTATAATGCTGCAAAAGCTCAGTATGAAGCAGCAAAATCTCAATATCAGGCAGCACAGGGTCAGTATAATGCTTCACAGACTCAGTACCAATCCAAGCAGAGTATGCTTCAAGATACAACTCTTACATCAGGGGTATCAGGATATGTGGTAAAGGTACTTAATAAAGCTGGTGAAAATACAGCTGCTGGATATCCTGTTGTGGTAATTCGTACAGAAGAACAGGTTATCGATATACAAATAGCTCAAAATGACATACAAAAAATAACTGTAGGTACAAAAGCAAATATAAAAATAAATGATATGGAAATTGAAGGTACAGTTGCTGAAATAGATCAGACTCCTGATCCAAAAAGCAGAACTTACAAGGCAAAGATTAAAATGAACACAAAAATTCCATCAGATAAATTTTATGTAGGTACTGTTGCAAAGGTTAATATTAAGCTTTCAAATAAAAAAGGCATATGGCTTCCTATAACAACCATTTTAAATGATGGTGAGGATTATGTTTATGTGGTAGATAAAAACAGGATATCAAGAAAGAATGTAACCATTGAAAGCATATATGGAGATAAGGTCCTAGTAACAGGAGTATCCCTTAGTGATAAGGTTGTAACTGAAGGTTTGAAGAATGTTAAGCCTGGTTATAAAGTAAATGTTGTTAAATAGAAAGGGATGGAGAGATGTCTGGTTTAGTTAAAAGTGCAATCAAGCATAGAAAGATAACCATATTTTTAACTGTATTGATTTTAATATTTGGACTTCAGATTTACAGAGTAATACCTAAGCAGGAGAATCCTGATGCATCTGTTGGAATAGCAAAGGTATTAACTATATACCCTGGTGGAACTCCAGAGGATGTAAAAAATTTAGTTACTAAAAAATTGGAGGATGCAGTCTCAGAGGTAGATGGCTTTGATTATGTGGAATCATACTCTAAAAATAGTGTTTCTGTTTTAATTGTATATCTAAAGGATGATGCAGATCAAGATAAATCATGGAGACAGTTAAGAGATAAAATAGATGATAAAAAGGGAGAACTTCCAAGTGAGTGTTTTCCAAGCGAAATCGATACGGATTTAGTTTCTACAGCAGGAATGATAATAAGCTTGTCAGGAGACAATTATTCCTATGACCAGTTGGATTCCTATGCGGAGGAAATAAAAGCAAGACTGGGTAAAATAGATGGAGTTACCAGATTCGATGTAGACGGTAAGCTTAATAAAGAGGTTAAGGTTGATATAGATATTGAAAAACTGAATAATTATCCTATTTCTGTTGAGGATGTTACAAAGGCTCTTCAGGCACAGAATATAAAAATACCGCCTGGAGCTGTTGAAAATAAAGATTCAAAAATAGATGTAATTACAAGCAATGGTTTTCAATCGGTAAAGGATATTGAAAATGTTATTGTATATATTTCCGATGATACTGGCGCTGTTGTAAGACTTAAGGATATTGCAAAAATTCATATGGCTTATGAAGATGATGCAGCTATATATAAGCAGGATGGTAAAAATGCTATTTTGCTTACAGGACATTTTGAAGAAAATAAAAATATTGTATTAATCGGTAAAGATGTTAGAATAGAATTAGATAAAATCAAGAAATCTTTACCAAGCGATTTGAATTTTTATGAAGTGTTATACCAACCAACAGACGTAGACAATGCGGTTTCAGATTTTATGGCAAATTTGATAGAAGGTATCGTATTGGTTGTTGTTGTAATATTTGCAGGGGTTGGAGTAAGGAATTCTATAGTTGTATCTACCGCTCTTCCTATTTCAATATTAATCAGCTTTATATTCATGGAGATTTTTGGTATAAAGATACATCAGATTTCAACTATGGCTCTTATTATTGCTCTGGGTATTCTGGTGGATAATGCTATTGTAATAAGCGATGTAGTTCAGGTTAAGATTGATGAAGGAGTAGACAGCGTAAAAGCTTCCTTTGATGGTGCAAAGGAATCAGCTGTACCTATATTTACTTCTACATTAACAACGGTTGCTTCCTTTGCACCACTGCTTACCATACCAGGTATACCAGGAAAATATGTAGAATGTATTCCAATAGTTGTTATTATTTCTTTAATTGCATCTTATATATCTGCTATGCTTATAACTCCAGCTTTAGCATCTTTATTCTTTAAGAAAACCACTGATAAGAAAAAAGGCAAAGGTATGACAAAAATTCGTGGAGCCTTTGAAAAATTATTAGACTTTGGACTTAAAAGGAGAAGAATTACTATTGCAATAGCTGTAGTGCTTTTAGGATTAACAGCACTATTGGCGTCAACCTTGGGACTTCAGTTTTTTCCTTATGCAAATAAGAATATGATGTATATAAATACAACCATAGAAAAGAAGGGTGACTTGAAAGCCACAGAAAAGGTTGCCACAGAGGTTGAGAAGGTTCTTAAGGCTCAACCTGAAATCAACAACTACACCACTGGAACAGGAGATGGAGTGCCTAAATTTTGGGTTGCCATGCCAACCTCAGTGCCTTCTAATGATTTTTCACAAACTAAGATAGATTTTGATTTGGATAAAGGTAAAAGATTTGAAAATAATGAAGAATTTTCAAACTATCTTCAGGAAACATTAGATTCAAAAATTGTAGGTGCTAAATGTACAGTTTATCCACTTCAATATGCAATGCCTAAGGAAGCGCCTATTGGGATAAGAGTTTTAGGCGATGACATGGATAAAATATATGCAGCTTCTGAAAAGATACAGGCTGCTGCCAGAGAAGTTGAAGGTACCTGTAAAATTCGTGATGATGCTGCTGAGAGAACATATCAATATAAGGTGGATATAGATTCAGATATGGCATCGGAGCTTGGTATCATAAAATATGATATTGAAAGACAGATAAATATTGCTTTAAGAGGTACAGAATCCTCTGTTTACAGGAAAAATGGTAAAGAGTTCAGCATTATTGTAAGCAGTAATATTGATACTAAAGAAAAGCTTGAGAATTTAGGAATTAAATCTACTCTTGCGGGTCACAAGGTTCTTTTGAAGGAAATTGCAGTAATCAAGCTGCAAACTCAGATTGATACAATAAAAAGATACAATAAAGAAAACTGTGTTAACGTATATGTTGGTGTTAAACCAGGTGGTAATGCTGTAGATATTCAGAATGTCATAGAAGAAAAATTAAAAACTATGAATTTGTCTGGAGTCAGAATAGAGTACTATGGTGAGAAGGAAGATATTGTGAAATATTTTGGTAAATTAGGAGTATCAGCAGGAGTTGCTATTTTCTTTATTTATATAATCCTGCTTATACAGTTTAATTCTTTTATGCAGCCATTTATTATATTTTTAACAATACCATTGTCTTTAATAGGATCAATTATAGGATTATTTATATTCAGACAGCCCCTTTCCCTAATGGCTCTCATGGGAATCGTAAGCTTGGTTGGTATAGTTGTAAAGAATGCCATACTGCTAATCGAATATATAAATAAGGCAAGGGATGAAGGACATTCTCTTGATGAAGCTTGTAAGGATGCAATGAGTAAAAGATTCAGTCCTATTATATTGAGTGCTTTCACAACAGTAATGGGTCTTGCTCCTATAGTAGCATCAAGAAATCCTATGTTTGTTCCTATGGCAGTTGCACTGATGTGCGGCTTGATTATATCTACCTTATTGACCTTGGTTGTTATACCTGTGTTATACCATTTAATAGAAAGCCGTTCTATGAGACTTAAACAAAGAGTTGCAGATTTAAAATCAAACAAAGGAAATACTTTGGAGGGATGAGAAAAGACTATGAAGAGTAAAAAATCTATATTAAAGATGTTAACATTAGGCTTTACATCCGTCTTTATAGGAGGAGCAGTACTTTCTGTAAGTGCTGCTCCTTCAAAGGATGTATTGAAGCTTTCAAAGCAGCAGGCTGTAGATATTTCAATAAAAAACAGCAATGATATGAAAAGGCTTGAAACTGGAATGGATCAGCTGGATAGAAATTTTAAAAAGTATAAAAAGTTAAGCACAGAAGCTGAACAGGCTATGGATGATTTTGATGAGTATAAGAGTGCTTATAAAAAGCTTAATAGTGATGATTTCAAACAGGAAAGCAAGAAATTAATTGAGGCTGTGGAAGGCTATAATGAAGCTGAGAAAAAGCTTAAAGAGTTACAGGAGCAATTGGCAAAGCTTCCAGCAGGTACTCCAGAAGATGATCCTGTGAAAGCAGCCATAAAACAAGGAATTGCTAAGGCACAAGGTACTATGAAGTATATAGAGGAGCAAATTAAACCAGCTACCATAGAATACATGAGAAAACAGTATGATGAAATGAAAGCTAAACTAGCTGAATTTGAGGCTGCAAAAGCAAAGCTTATTGCTGTTGGTCTTGCTGATAAAACTACTGGAGCGCCAAGAAACTTAACATCAAAAGAAGAATATAATTTCTTTATTATGCCTAGAGACATACCTTGGTACACTGTTCAATGTATGATTGAAAAGACAGTTAAGAAAAAAGAATTTGCTACATCTGCATTAGATGTAGGAGTAAAAGAAGCCTATGATAATCTTCTTTACGCCAAGGAAGGTTATAATTTGAAAAAACAATTATATGACAGGATGCTTAAGGGATATAAGGATTTGGTTAAAACTTGTGAAGCTGGTCAGGCTTCTGAACTGCAAAAAAATCTAACTAAAATTGATCTTGATAAAACAAAGCTGGAACTTGATAAGTTATCAAGGGATATAGAAAATGGTAAAATTCAATTTAAAAATGCTTTAGGAGTGAGTCTTACACAGGAAATAGAACTTACAGATAGCCTAAATAAGGCTGTAAAACAGCCTCTAAGCTATCAAGAGTATCTAAGTAGTGCTTTGGGTGCTAGAAGTGAAATATTTGATACTAGCGTTGATTTGAAGGAAAAGAAAAGAACTATGGATATTTTAAAAGATTATTTTGATGATGAAGATTATGAATATATGGATGCTGAAAAGGCATTGGATGAAGCATCTGTGGCACTGGATGAGGCTAAAAAGAATGTAGAAGAAAATATACAGCGTGCATATCTTGATGTTATTCAGAAAAATAGAGAAATTGATTTAGCTTCTAAAAATGTGGATAAGGCAAAACAGCAGCTTGATTCAGCTTCAAAAGCCTATGAGCTTGGAACAAAACCTGTATCGCTTACATGGGATGCAGATCTTGGATTAAACAAAGCACAGATGGATTACAATACTGCTGTGAGAAACTATAATATAGCCTTATATAAACTTGAAAAAGCCAGTAAAGTAGGACCAGCTTATTAGAGGAAGGGAGTTATAAATTAATATGAATAAAAAGATAAAAGTAATGACTGCAGCAATAGCTTTAGTAGGAATTTTAGGGGTAGGCGCCAAATCTGCATGGGGAGCTGCTGATAAAAATTCACAGATTGATATGAATGATATAATTAGACTTACTACATCTAATAATACTGAATTAAATCTGTTTAAGAAGAAAATAGAAGTAAGGGATAAATGGTATCATGATGCTTTAGATGATAGTAAGCATGCTTCAGGTTATCAAAAGGATATGCAAAAATATATCTATCCTTTTAAAAGACAGTTGGAGATCAAGGATCTTGAATGGCAGAAGGATCAGAAACAGGATGAAGTTGTATTAGCTTCAACTAAAGCTTATTATGATATAATGCTTCAAAATCAGATGATAGAACTTCAAGAAAAGAAAATAGAAAGATTGAAAAAGCTTTTGGAATATAAGAAAGAAAAGATTAAACTTGGAACAGAGGCAGCTACTTCTTTAATCGATGATGAAACAAACTTGAAGGATTCTGAAATAAAGCTTCAGCAGCTTAAAAATGATGAGGAAAAGCTTAGAATGGAGCTTAATATGAAAGTAGGTAATCCTGTAGATAAGAAGTTGAATTTAAAGAATGCAGAGATTCCATATGAATCTTTTAAAGTTAAGAATTTAGAAGATGTTGTTGAGAAGATGTTAACAAAATACCACACAGTAAATAACATGGAAGAACAACAAAAAATAGCTATAAAAGAAAAAGATATTGTAGAAGATTATGAGAATGCAAATAGTTCCAGTGAATTAGAAAGGGCTGCAAATCCAGGTGGTGATTATAAGTCAAAGGTTGAGAGCTTGGAGGATCAACTTATAGAACTGAAGTACAAAATGGAAGATGAGAAGAAAAACATAGAAGCTAAAGTTAGAATGGATTACAATACTGTATTAAACTTAAATGACGATGTTGAAGTTAAAAAGCTTGATTATGAAAAGGCACAAACTATGTTAAAAACAGAGAAAGCAAAGCTTGATGCAGGTACAAGTACAAAAGTACAGTATGATGCATCAGAAGAAAGTGTTTTAATGGCTTTATGTGAATATAACAGAGCAAAGCTTAATTATTATGTAGCAGTAGAGAAATTTAAAAACTATACTAAAAGAGCTTTATAATAAATAGCCACCAGCTTAGTTGGTGGTTTCTTTGTACAAGTAAAAAGACTAGCAGGCAAATGCCTGCTAGTCTTTTTTTAGAAATGAGTTATAAGAACTTTTTTTGGGGGGAACCTGCACTATATAATGCAGTATATTTATTATTTGTGGTTTTAAGATATGACTTTTCTTGAAATGTTTTCGTTCTTTATAAATCTTTTCTTTTAATCCGTTCTTTTGAAATTGAGAAGGATAGCTAGGCTATCCTACTCAAAATGTTGTTTATCTTTTTCCGTTTATACTGTTATTGCTATTAAGGTACTACTACTATTGCATCTATTCTTACTTGTAAAGCATCTTTGTCAGCTCCAGCTGGTAATGCAGTAACTAAAGCTTGTGCTGCATCAACATCTGCTTGTAAGCTTGAACCTTCAGCTGTTACTACTGCTGCTGTTGCTGCTGCTAAATCTGCTGCTGCATCTATAGCATCTGTATCTACGATTTCTATTTCAACATCAACTACAGATTTGTTAGCATCAGCAGCTGTATCGAATATTTCATTAGAACCAGTTGTTATTCCTAATCCTACAAAGTCAGCTGCGTCAGTATAGTCGCTATCACTTGCATCAAGTGTTAATGTAACTACATTATTTGATACTGTAGCATTAGTTACATCTACATCGCTATCATCAGTTTTGAATGCATATTTGTTAATGTTAGCATCAGTTAAATCTTCTTGGAAGTATAATGCTACAGTAGCTGTCTTAGTAGCAGCATCGTAATTAACTACTTTTACTGCATCTTCATAGTCATCTCTATCATCCATTGGTACGTCATATTTAACTGTTGCTGTTACGTCTCCACCAGTTGTTTCAGCTAATTTAGCTAACGCAGGAGCTATTTCATCTTTAACGTTCCATGTTTGGTTTGCAGCTAATATATCACCATAGCTGTTTTCTGATTCAGGGCTTGCCACTGTTTTAACAACAACTTGGTAATCGCCTTTGTAAGTTCCATCATATTGTAATTGATCTGCTTCTTTTAAAGTATAAGTTACAACTGTGTTACCGTCTTCTGTAGTTATCTTTGTAGAAGATGGTGTGATTTTTGTAAATACTCCGCCGTTCATGTAACCAAGTTCAACGTCATCTTTTTCAAAGCTAAGTACATCAGCAAATACTACTTTTATAGTTTCGTTATTTACTGCTATTGGTTGGTCGTTATCTTCATCTAATCCGATATTTGTAGCTTTTGGAGCAACTGCTACATTTGAAATTATTTCACTTCTGTTTGCATTAACGTCTTCTACTTTATTGATTGTTAAGCTAATAGTTGCACCAGTGAAATCGAATCTATCATCTAGATCTTCACTATTTCCTGGAAGTTTGATTTCTGCTTTAGTAGCTTCTTCTACTGCTTTGATGCTAGCACCATCGTAATCAGATAAGTTAATTGTGTAAGTTTTTTCACCTTTAACTATTTTCAAATCATAGTTTTCAAGATTGTTGATAGCATATCTGCTTCCATCAACTAACATTTTTGTATCGAAGTCAACAACTACCTTTTGGCTGCTCTTACCTTCATCATAATATCTAGCTGATACACTTGTAACTGCTTCAGTTTCTTTAGCTGTAAATGTCTTAGTAACATCAGCTATTTTGTTTCCAGCTTTGTCTTCAACATCTTCTATTGCTACTGTATATTCTTTTGCATTTTCTAAATCTTTTGATAGAGTTAATGTAACTTCTTTATCATCTGTTAGTTCAGCGTTAGACACTCTTACAGTATTTCCAGATTTATCTTTAACAGTGTAGTTTGATTCTGTTTCAGCTGAATCCTTGTCCATTTCTTCTGTGAAAGTTATAACTACTTTTTTGTTAGAGTCATCATCTTGTTTAAGTTCTTTAACTTCTGGTTTAACTGTATCTTTATTTATAGTAACCTTTATGTTCATATCATCGTTTTTCTTTTCCCATAAATCTTTTAAAGCATCTGCTTCTACGAATATATATGCTGTTTCAGGAAGTTGATCTTCTGATGAAAAGTGTAAAGTAACTTCATTTCCGTCTATTTCAACAGCTTCTACTTCATTTTTGCTTGTAGTATGGTAGAACATTTCAAATACATCATTGCTAGATACCGCTGTGAAATCAGCATCATATTTAGCTTTGTCAGCATCTTTAACTAATTTAGTTTTATCTTCGTAATCAGCGAATTTAACATCTTTGTTAAATACTAATGTTATTTCAGTATCTTTTGCATTTTTGTATTCAGCTATAACTAAAGCTTCTTTATTAACATTTACTGTTGTTTTGTATGAACCTTTCTTTAATGCATATCCAGCAAAATCTTCAGCTTCAGATTTAACATCAACTGTTAATTCTTCTCCATCTTTTAAATCGCTGAAAAGAACTACGTTTAATTCTTTTCCATTGTTGATAGATTCAACTTTTTCTATTGAATATGCTCCATCATTAACTTCAAAAGCATCTTCTAAATCGCTGCCGCTTTTAGCTACTACAGGTTCAGTTAATGTTACTTTTATTGTTCTGATACCAGCAGTTTCAACAGATTCAACTTCAGGAATATCAAAATCTGAAACTTTGAATTCTTTAGTTACTTCTTCTCCAATGATGTTTTCATCTAAAATTAGCTTATAGCTAGCTTGGTTTTGATATTCATCATCCGCATCTCCAACTTTGCTATAATCAACTGTTAAGATAGCTTCTTTTGATCCTTCTTCAAAATCAACACTTTTGAATACATCTTCTATTTCATCACCTTTAAGGTTTTCTAAAGTATAGTTACTTAAATCTGTTACTTCGTCTTTAGCATCTCCTGTTACTGTGTTACTGAATGTTACTTTGATTTGTGCGGCGTTAATAGCACTTATATTTCCAAAAAATATTCAAGTATTTTCCAAGGGGGAAATGGCTATATAGCTTGTCCATAGAGTGCTGGTAAAATACTACAAGTGTAAAATATTTATTAAAAAAATAGTGTAATTTATAATATTAGGTAAAAATTTATTAATAATTTAATATTATAAAAATATTGTTTACAATAAATAATATTATAAAAATAAAGTAAACCCAACATATATAATTTAAGGAATAAAAACACTTAAATAGCTTTAAATTTACAGTTGAATTACAAATATATTCATGCTGTTTAGATAATCGAGTAATATGATATAATAAACCTGATAGAATATTACTAGTTAATCTTTAAAAATTAAGGATAATCCCTAGGGGGTATAAGTATGATTGGAGATATTATGAAGAGGGGAACAATATGTGGAAAATGATGTAATTTATAATAAAATACAGATTATAGAAAGATGTATAAGCAGAATATATGAAGAGTATGATAATAATCCAATAAACCTTGAAAATTATACAAAGCAAGATTCAATAATATTAAATATTCAAAGAGCATGCGAAGCTGCTAGTGATCTTGCTATGCATATTGTTTCAGAAAAAAAACTGGGTATTCCTCAAAATAGTAGAGATGCATTTGAGGTTTTAGAAAGCAATGGATACATAGGTAAGGAGATTATGAAAAAACTAAAAGCTATGGTTGGTTTTAGAAATATTGCAGTACATAATTATCAACCTGTAAACTTAGGGGTAATTAAAGAAATAATTGAAAAGCATTTAACAGATTTAAAAGAGTTTACTGAGATTATAGTGTTAAGAATTTAGATTATTTAGTTTGATATATATTCAACAGAGTGATAAAATATGGATAAGATTGTAAAGTAATTTAAATACATACCACACTTTATAAGGAGATGGAATTTATGAAAGTAAAATGTTTAGATGATTATTTATGTTCAACAATTACAAAGGGAAATGAATATGCAGTAATTGAAGAAGGGGATAACTATTATGTTATCTTGGATAATACTCAGCAGGAAATAGTTACAAGAAAAGACAGATATAAAATTGTAGAAGACAGCGATATTATAAAGAAGATTAAAGCAACAATAAATGAATTAAACTATCAATTAGAAAATGATAATAAAGATATAAAAAGTTTTAATATAAGAAAGAACAGCAAAGGTGAAATTAAAGAAGTTATAGTTAAATTTAAATATTAATTTTTAAAATAAAGACTAATAGGGTGTGTGCCTGTTAGTCTTAACTACTTTTGTAGAATATGTATAAAGTGACTATTTGTAAAGAAAAATGGTATAATATAAATAATGAGTAGAGGGAGGTGTGTATATGATTAAAAAGAAAATACCTTACGGAATCTCAAATTTTGAAGTTTTAAGGAAAAAGAATTATTTGTATGTAGATAAAACAAAATATATTAAAGTTTTAGAGGATTATGCACCATATCAGTTTTTTATTAGACCTCGAAGATTTGGAAAAAGTTTATTTCTTTCTATGCTTGAATCTTATTATGATATAAATAAAAAAGATAAGTTTAATGATTTGTTTGATGATTTGTATATTGGAAAAAATCCTACGGAAGAAAGAAATCAATATCTTGTATTTAAAATTAGTTTTGCTGGAATTAATACTAGTTCTGGTGAAGAAAAATTAAAAGAAAGTTTTAATTTTAAAGTTTTTTCATCAGCTCAAGGTTTTATTTTAAAATACAAAAACTTATTAGGAGAAAATGAAATTCCGGATAATGTAAATAGTGCGGAAATGGTGATTGAATATATAAGAAGAATAACTTCTAATATTAATATGCCAGTTTTTGTTCTTATAGATGAGTATGACAACTTTGCTAATGAATTAATTACTGGAGGAAGAAAAAATACATATGAAAGTCTTATGCATGGTGAAGGGTTGGTTAAAGCATTCTATAAAGCAATTAAAGACGCTACCATGGATAATTTCACAAGGTTATTTATGACAGGGGTAAGTCCTATAATGTTGGATGATTTGACAAGTGGATTTAATATTACAGAGAATTTAAGTTTACGACCAGATGTAAATGATATTATGGGATTTACAGAAAATGAATTAAGAGAAATTATTCAATCTTTAAAAATTGGCGAATTTACAGATGAAGAAATAGTTATAAGTGATATGAAAAAATATTACAATGGATATTTATTTAGTATTAAAGGAAAAAATAGAATTTATAATTCAGATATGACTCTCTATTTCTTGAAATATTTAACTAATGATTATGAATACCCAATGCATATGATAGATAATAATGTTAAAACAGATTATGGAAGAATTAATCAGCTAGCAGATAATTTTAGAGATGAAAGTACAGTTCAAGAAATAATTTCAACTGAAGAAATAAGAACAAAGCTTGTAGATAGGTTTAACCTTGCTACTATGTATTCAAAAAGTGAAAATTTTATATCGTTACTTTATTATCTTGGAATGGTTACAATAAAAGAACCTTTCGAAGATCAGGTTGTGCTCACAATACCTAACTATGCTATAAGAACAATTTATTGGGAACAGATTTTTGAAAGATTGCAAAAAGAATTAAAAATTAATAATGACAGATTAAAAGAGTGCATAAGAAAAATGAGACTGAATGGTGAGATAGGTAATTTTATTGAATTTTTTAAAGAAATCCTTTCTGAACTTTCTAATCGAGATCTTATAGGTATGGATGAAAAAGGAATTAAAATGATACTTATGACTTTGTTTGGTGTAGATGGAACATATATGACTATTAGTGAAGACGAAAATAGCAATGGATATATAGACATAATGCTAAAAAAGAAAATCCAATTTGAATCATTTACAAAATTTCAATGGATAATTGAATTAAAATATTTAAAGGAATCAGAAAAAGATAAGCTAGAGGAGATAATGCTACAAGGTCTTGAGCAACTTAAGAGATATGCAAAAAGTAAGAAGATTAAGGAAGGGTTTAAAGAAGAAGAAATAAGAAAGGTACTTATTGTAGTGGTGGGAAAAAAGAACGTATATGTATATAATAATTAAACAGTATTAAAAAAAGGTGGTTTTGTTTTTGTAAAAACCACCTTTGCTAGTTTGAGTTAAAGTTAAGATGTAAACAATGAATTTACTTCAATTTCGTATCCGTATTTTTTCAAAAATTCAATAATTGCAACTTCAAAGATTTCTCTTTGGCTAACATTCTTTTCTTTGCTGAATTCTTTTATAAGCTCTGCAAGGTTATGAGACATGCAAAGGGATTTTGTAATAGTTATTCCTCCAACGACATAGCGTGGAATAGTACCTCCGCTGTTTATGGAAAGAATTTCAGCAAGTTTATCTTTATTGCGATCAATCATTTCAAGCATAGGAATTAGCTTTTGAAATCTATCCATTTTAGCAGGATTTTCATGGAAATCACTTAAAAAATCATCAGAATGAGAAAGAGAAAAATCATTAGAAGTAGAGTTTACAGCTATTTCATCTTCATAGTCATCTTCCATAAAATCTATTTCAGGCTGTTGACCTTTTAAAAGAACATAATTTTGTTTTTCACTGGACCATACATAACCTTTATCCTTCATATACATAGCGATAGTTCTATGATCCTTCATTCCTACCTTTTTGGCAATTTCTATTGGTTCAAGTCCTGCAGCGAACAAGGAAATTATTTTTTCAACTTTAAAAGTACTGGAAGTCATTTCGATTTTAGGAGCTTCAGCAGGTTTCAATAGATAATTTTGTTTATTGGAATCCCAAAAGTATCCGCGTCTCCTCATAAACATATCCAGTGTTCGGTAGTTTTTGTGATTAAACTCTTTAGCTAGATCATCACGAGTTTTTCCTGAAAATAAACTTTTTATAATATATTTGTCATCATATTCTGCTTTAATATTTGCTGCGATTTCACTTCTTGTGATTTCTTCATATGGAGAAAAAGCACCATTCATGGTTCTGGTATACATATAGTTCACTTCTTTCTAGTAATTTGATATTTTATATTATAATACGTTAATTGATTTATTTAATTCTTCCATATTTGCATGAGTATATATTGAAGTTACTTTTAAATTTGAGTGTCCTAATAATTTTTGCACATAAACCAGACTTACTCCGTTTTTTATTAGATTAGATGCAAAACTGTGGCGAAGTATATGAGCACTGATATGCTTTTTCCAGCCAAGCATTTCAACTGTTTCTCTCAAAGTTTGATTTACATAATTGGCACTTAAACTACCAGTTTTCTTTGTTGCAAAGAAGTATGGGCTATTTACATCAGGCCTTTCATTGGCTAAGTAATTTTCAAACAGGGGAATGAGATTCTCATTTATGGGAATATCCCTATTTTTATTACCTTTTCCACCTATGACATGAATAATTTTGTTTTGAAGATCAACATCGTCTAGATTGAGACTGAGACACTCATTTATTCTAAGACCAGTATAGTATAGGGTTTTTATAACCAACTTAATCAAGGGATGGTCTATAGCTTCTATGAGAGTAAAAGCCTCTTCTGTTGAAAGATATGTACGCTCTTTTTTTTGAATCTTAATTGGCTCAACAGCCATGGCAAGATTGAAGGTACACAATTTATTTTTACATGAATAATTCCAAAAAGAACGCAGTGTATGTAAATTTCTGCTTCTGCTGGCGGTCTGTAAATTTTTCTTTTTCAGATAATAGAGATAATCTTCTATATCTGTTATTTGTATTTCATTTATATATAGTGGACAGTTATATTTATGTTCAAGAAATTTTTCAAAGTTAGCAAGATCAGTTGCATAAGAACGAACAGTTTCGCTACTTTTGTCTGTCATTACCAAATAATGTTTAAATCTTTTAATTGCCTCTCTTAGTAACAAGTCTATAGCTCCTTTCCTTTATAAGTGTTTTCAAGCCAGTTTGCGGTAAAAGTATCTATAAACTGTGTGCAGGTTTTCTGCAAGTTTTTATTATCCTTATCAAATAAAAAGTTCATATTTGTTTTTAAACTTCTTGCGAATTTTTTTACAGAAATACATTCACATTCAATAATTTCCTTATATATTTGAATTCCTAAAGCTCTTGTGAAATTTTTTGTTTTGTCGGGTAATTTTTTATATAAGCTATTGCCACTGGAATTCAGTGTTCTTATAGATTTAACCGAATTAATCATATCAGCTGCTATGTAATTGGAAATATCATCCTTTTCATCATACAGCAGAGATATTACAGGTACATTGAAGGCAGTTGAAATTTTTTCAAGCAAATTAGTATCTATTGATGGTTTGCTTTCAATGCGGCAAATAGCTGAACGACTTATACCTAACATATCTGCCAAATCTTGTTGTGTAATATTAGTTTTTTTTCGTAAATTCTGAATGTTTTTCCCAATGTCCATTTTTTCATGCCTTTCTATAATCTATATTAAGATATAAATAATACCATGGATTGTTATGTCTTATATGTAAGGATGATAGCATTAATGTTTAATAATGTCAACACATTAATGTTCAAAATTAGAACATTTTTGAAAAAAGCCGACTAAATACCATTTATAATGGACAAAACATATATCAGATTAAAAAGTTTAACGGAAAATATTATTTGTAAATATTTTTGTAAAAAAAATTTACATTATTAACAAGGCAGCTTTTTATCTACATTTTCCAGTTGACAAATTTAATTAATATATTTACTATTAATATATAAACTATAAATATATTTATTATGGGGGTGCTAAAATGTCTAAAAGAATGGATGATTTATTAAATACATATGATTGGATTGAAGATGTTTCAACGAAATTAATGGGGAATTTTATCAAGACAACATTGTTAATAGATAAGATATTTGATAAATATTATAAAGAAATAGGGTTATCCAAACCACAGTTTCAATCTTTATATTTAGTTTATCTGGCTGGTGATGAGGGGCTTGCTCTTTCTGAGCTTGGAAGCAAAATGTGTGTTACAAAAGCCAATATAACTACACTGGTTGACAGAATGGAATCATATGGTTTTATGCATAGAGTCAGCAATCCTAAAGATCGCAGAAGTATAAATACGGTAATTACAGAGGAAGGAAAGAAAATACTTAATAAGGTGATGCCTGAATATAAGGAGTTCTCTGAAAAAATAATGAATTTTTTATCAGATAAACAAAAAGAAATTGCCAATGAACTTTTAGAAAAAATTCAAAAAGGTTTAATTGAAACTCATTTTAAATAAAAATCTATGAGTAATTTATGTAATATAAGCAATCAGGGGGAGTTTACAAATGAAAAAATTTACTAAAGCTATTATTTCAGCAGCTATTATTTCCAGTACTTTTACAGGATGCAGTTCTGTATCATCGATGGTATCATCACTGAATGTAACAGGAGAAGAATTAGTTAAAGCTCAAGAACCAAATCTCATTGTACAAGGTCAGGTAGAGACAGAAGAAATTAGTATTAATACGAAGATACCAGGAAATATAACAGAAATAAAAGTATCAGAAGGAGATAGAGTAAAAAAAGGTGATGTGTTAATTTGTATATCAAGTGATGCACTTTTGGCTAAAAAGGCTCAAGCAGAGGCGGCTATTGCTGCGGCTACTGGACAATTAAAGGCAGCACAGGCTGCAAAAGCGGCAGCTGTTGCACAATCTCAAAAAGCAGAAAATGGTGCTCAAGCGGAAGATATAGCAAAAGCAAAGGCTGCATGTGATTTTGCAAAGGAAGCACATGATTTTGCACAGGAGTCTTACGATAGAGTACATGCTCTGTATGAACAAGGTATTGCTACAAAACAGCAAAATGATGAAGCTTCAACAAAATTAAAGGAAGTTGCAATGAAATTGGAAGTAGCAAAACAAACCTATGATCAAGCAGTAAAAGGTGCCAGAGAAGAAGACAAGCTTGCGGCAAAAGCTTTGGTTGCTAAAGCTGATTCTATGATTCAAGCGGCACAAGGACAGGTAGCACAAGCACAAGCAGCTTCAAGAGAAGCATCAACATATATAAAAGATACAGTAATTACAGCACCATCAGATGGAGTTATTACTACAGTTAATCCAAAAGTAGGAGAACTTGTTTCTACAGGAATGCCTTTAATTACAATATCTAAAATAAGTGACCAATGGGTTGAAGTAAAAGTACAAGAGAAGGATCTTGCTATGGTTTCTGTCGGTAAAAAAGTAACTGTTAAATTGCCAGCGTATAAAGAACAAGAGTTTGAAGGAAAGATTGCTAAAATTAATGCTAAACCCGATTTTGCTACTAAAAGAGCAACTAATGATAATGGAGAGTATGATATTCTGTCTTATGGAGTGAAAATACAGTTTACTAAAATGGATAAAGAATTACATCCAGGAATGACAGCTTTTATTGATTTTGGTAAAATACCAGAGGTAAAGGCAGAAGCTAAAAAAGAGCCAAAGAAAGCTGGGAAATAGTTATGAAAGAGAAAATAAAAAAGTGGATAACCACAATAAATTGGATAGCATTCATAAAGAAAACTTTAATGTTATTCGTAATGTTATTTATTATTCCTATTTCTTCTAGTTTTTTATTTGGCTATAATATGCAGGCTAAACAAATACAGAATATACCCACTGTTATTGTGGATAAGGATGGATCTTCCTTCAGTCGTATGCTTACTGAGGAAATACGAAATAATGAAACTTTCAATATAGTAAAATATTCACAGCAGGACAGTGATATTCAAAGCATGATAGAACAGAATAAGGCTATGGTAGGAGTAGTAATTCCACCTTCTTTTTCACAAGATTTAAAGGAAGGCACAGGACCTAAAACTCTAGTGTTTTACGATGGCTCACAAATGTCAATCACTAGTGCGGCAAAAGCCAGGATGACAGAGATATTGCTAACTGTTAAGATGGGATATATGAAAAAGGTAATGGAAGGAAAATTGAATATACTTCCAAATCAATCAATAAAGACTGCAGCTCCTATGTATTTTTCCTACCGTCTTTTAAATAACCCTACCAGGAATTATGTGAACTTCCTTATACCAGGGATGCTAATAGGAATTATTCAGGTAGGTTTGGTTATGATAGGAGCAGATCGTGTTCGTGACAAGGAAAAATATTTTGGATTCCTTTTACTTAAAAATTTGTTTTGGGGTATCTTGGGAGCTGCATCAATAGCAGTTGCCATGTGGGTTCAAATTCATTACTTTGGAGTGGCGTATAGAGGTACATTAGAAGGTGGATTAAAATTAACCCTGTTATATTCCATAGGTATGGTTTCTTTTGGAGCTTTAGTTAAATTGATAATTCCAAACAAATTATTAGCTACTCAGGTAGCAGCATTTTTAGTGCTGCCTTCCAGCATATTAGGAGGATATACATTTCCACTAATGGCAATGCCTAAGGCATTTCAACAACTGGGACAGTTTATCCCATATGTTCATTATGCTGAACCATTAAGAGATTTATCTATGAAAGCTATTGATATTAGTTATATTGCATCAGATATGAATTGGTTGGCTAAATTTGTTGTTTGGATGTGGATAGCTTCAGTGATAGTATTTTTTACTAAAAAGCTTATAAAAATCTTATGGAACAAATTAAGTGAGGAAAAACAGCAAAAACAGCAAAATAAACAAAAAGAAAATGTAGAGGCGGTGGCGTAGACATGAGTAAAAAAGAAATTTTGAAAATGATTGTAGTTTGGCTGAAAAATTTTCTTATGTTGATTGCAGTACCCGTATTGTTTGCATTTGTTTTTGGAAATGTTTATAGTAAGACTTTTGTAGAAAAAATACCTATGACTATTCTTGACATGGATAACTCTAGCATATCAAGGATGATTACAAAGCAATTTAAAGAAAGTCCAGGTTTTGAAATAATAAATTATGCAAAATCGGAAGATGAACTAAAAGAACTGATAACAAGAAAAAAAGCATATGCAGGGCTTGTAATACCTAAAGATTTTCAGAAAAATGTAAAAGAAATGAATGCACCTAAAACCCTTTTTATAGTAGATCAAAGTAATATTGTTATTGGAAACAATGCTTTTGCTTATGGAAGTGAAATATTAAATACACTTAATGCAGGGGTTCAGCTTAATGTTTTACAAGGAAAAGGTATGAATCCTTATGAAGCTAAGAAAGCAGTTACTTCCATGTCGTTTGTTCAACGTGTACTATATGATCCTCAAATTAGTTATATGAAATATTTGATGTTTGGGATAATAGGCATAATGATTCAGCAGACTTTTTTAGAAGTACTTGCACCAAGTTTGATAGAGGATAAGAAAAAAATATTGAATATGAAAGTGAAATCGATAGAAAGTTTAAAACATTTAGGAGTTCTTCTTGTGAGAATTCTAGCTGCAGCAGCTTTGGCGTTTGCAGGGTTCAGCATCTCTTTTTATGTAGCTTGCAAATATTTTAATCTGCCTATGAGAGGAATAATACTGTATGATTATATATTATTAATAGTATTTATTTTAGACTTGATAGCGGTAAGCTTTGTGTTTGCTGCAATATTTAAAGAAGTCCTTCCATGTGTACAGATATGTATGTTTTTATCTGTTCCTGCAATTTTAACCTGTGGATATGTTTGGCCGGAATATATGATGCCAGAAGGTTTGGCTAATATAGTAAAAATGATTTGGCCATTAGGATATTTTATTAATCCATTGAGAGATATAAATTTGAAAGGCTCTGGTTTTCAAGTAATATTACCATATATTCAAGGGGGATTGCACTATGCTGCTGTTTGGCTTCCAATAGGAATTGGACTGTATGTACTTAGAATATGCATTGATAAGTGGATACAAAATATAAAATTAAATAAAGTAGAAGAAGGAGCAGCAGATATTACTGCTTAGTGTGTATTGAAAAATCTATTTTTATAAGTTTATATGATTTTTGATTTCCGCT
Organism: Clostridium sp. ZS2-4; assembly: GCF_026719745.1. GTDB lineage: Bacteria > Bacillota > Clostridia > Clostridiales > Clostridiaceae > Clostridium_H. The sequence goes on along the minus strand of NZ_JAPPRQ010000044.1, from coordinate 136,635 downwards.
TTTTATGTTATAATGTATAGGAAAACAATGGGATACAAAGTGGGAGGAATTGCAAATGAATAACGGAAGAGTTTTGAAATTATTAATATTTTCAGCTCTGGCAGCGGTTTTTTTATCCTTTAATTCAAATAAGGCTTATGCTGCTGACAAAACAGACAACTGGAAGACAGAAGTGATAGAGGAGCCTGTGCTACCGAATAAGGAATGGAATGTTAAGTTTACTACAGGTATAGATGTAAAATCATTGACAACAGAAAACATATATCTGATAGATTCAAATGGACAAAAATTTACTGATCTTAAATTTGAGCCTGTAGAAAGTGTCATAGAGGGTTCAGCTGATAACTTGAAAGAGGTTAAAGAGATTAGAATTATTCCTACAAATGAATATGTACAGGATGAGACTTATTCAGTATGCGTAAGCAGTGGAGTAAAGTCCAAGGGAGGAAGAAATTTAGTAACTCCTTGCAAGCTTCAGTTTAAGGTTAAGAAAGTAGACTCGGATTATTTTAAAATCAGAAATATAAAACAAGTTAGTAAAAATGTCATAAATGTATATTTTACACAACCAATTAATGAGGAAGTAGAACAGCCTTTATATTATGAAATTCTTGAAGATGGGGCAAGTTTTGCTAAGGGCGGGTACAGAAGTATGAATGTACAAGTTCTTAAAGATTGCAGTAATGGAGTGCAGATATACTTAAAGGAAAACAGTCTGTCAGAAGGAAGAAATTATACTGTAAGAATTCTTGGAGATTTAGTAAGTGATTATGGTGTTAGACTTTTAGATGGATTTGGAGATGAAGCAGATTTTGATGGCGTGGCATCAGAAAATAAAGCTCTTGCTTTAAACAAGGCTGTTATTAGAAACAGTACTTCTATGGAGCTTTCTTTCAATAAGGCAGTAGATTCTCAAACAGCTGAAAATATTGGGAATTACTCAATAAGAGATTCAAAGGGAGCACCACTGCAGATTGATAAGGCAGCAGTTAGTAAAGAAGGAAATAAGGTTATTTTAAATGTAAGCGGTTCTCTTGCAAAAGGACATACGTATACTATTACTATTAGAAACGTTAAAGACAGTATAAGAGAAACCACTCTAAACTTGATAGACTATAAAAATGAAGAAATGAATAAGGATGAATACAATCTTTCAATAGTTAGTACACAAGCTTTGTGCAATACGGTTGTTCTTGTTAAATTTGATAGGAATCTTGATGCTTCTCAGGATTTTAAAACTTATGATTTTGAAGTTCAAGGAGTTTCAGATAATAGTTATTACAAGCTATCATCATCTTCTGTATACTTTAATGGAAGCGAAGATGGAAAAACTGTTAAATTGTATTTAAGCAAGCCTTTAAAGTATAATGAAACTTACAGAGTAATTGTTTCTAAAGATGTAAAGGATGAGTATAAACAAAAATCTACTAAAGACATTCAATATAAGTTTTCTGGAGTAGGCAGCAAAAGTGATGATGCATATGTTAAAAATGTTGTAACAATAGGTAAAAAGCAGATAAAGGTTGAATTTGGACAGGAAATGAAAAATGGAGATGCAAATATAGATGCTGCAAATTATTCTTTAGAACGTAATGAAGGAGCAAATAAAAAAATAACTATAGGTTGCAGTGGAGTTAAATATGTAAATTCCACAACAATTATTCTAACCTTTGATGATATGGATGACAGTGAAAATTACCTGTTAAAAATAAATTCTTTGGTTGATCATGAGGGTAAAGCTAACAATAACTATGCAACTGGTGTAGATGTAAAATTGGGAACATATTAAGAAAAATAAATACTAAAATTAAAGTCCTATGCGAAAGTATAGGGCTTTTTTGTAGTAACCAGAAAAGAAGGTGCTATTAAAAGATATGCTAAAAGCCATAATATCAAATATGGAACTTGCAATAAAGGGTAATTTAGATAAATATAATATTATTTATTCAAATTACCCTTTATTGGTGGACATGCTAAATATTATAATTTATAATTAAGGTTATGTGAAAATTTATAATAAAAATCCCGCTGTAGGGTAATATTTTCATAATTAATAACGATAAATAAAATACATGAAGAAATAACTTATTTTTTATTACGGGAGGGAGAATTTTGAAACAAAAGAATTTTAGAAGAATTTTATCGCTGATGCTAGTCACGGTGTTTTTACTTACTCCAACTACAGCTTTGGCTAAATCAAAAGACGATAAAGACGAAGACTATAAGGTTACATACAAAACTCAAGGAGTTTCGGCTAATAAGACTTGGACTATCAAGTTTAATAGAGAATTGGATGAAAAGACTATAAATGCAACTAATGTTTGTGTTCAAGACTGGAATGATAAATGGGTTTCTACTCATGTATCTGTTTCAGAAAACAAGAGAGAGATAATTATAAAACCAAATTATAAATATGTTCAAGGCAAGCAGTATCACATAGTTTTAAAAGATATTAAGGCTAAGAACGGTAAAAAATTAGTTAAGCATAATAAAATTTATTTCAATGTAAATAATGTATTTTCAGGACTTCCAGCAGAAGAAGGGGTTATTATTGTAGGAGATACAGCCTATTCCATAGATTATCTTGCCAGTAATTCCAGGTTAAAAAATGAAATTTTAAATGGAAATTATGATGTTTATTACTGCTATGGACCTACTTTGGAAAAAATAAAAAATATTTTAGGTGATATAGATATTTCAGGAAGTGATAAACCTAAACTATATGACAGGATTAATTATACTGGATCAAGAGGGGAAAGAAGAATATACAAATTGAACAAAGAAACTTCTGAGTACGAGCTTGTTCCACCCTCAGTAAATGCAGAGGTTACAGTTAATTCAAGTGCTAAAGTTATAATGGTTAAGGTTACTAGTGTAGAAGGTATTGATGGAGCAGAATATTTTAGAGTAGAACATAATAACAGTGTTAAAAAAATAGGAGAAACTGTTGTATTCACATCTTCAAGCAGCTCAGAAAATATTCAGATTTTATCAAGTAACAAATCTGTTTTAGCTACGGGAAAATTATATACGCTGTACTATAATAAAGGTGTAAACAATCTTAGAATTGCAAATGGCAATCTTGAAGGGAATACAGCTGGAAATATAAATAATAACGGATATGTAACAGAAGATAGTGACGGATATTTGTATTTCAATAATACGGGAGATGGAAGCAAATTATATAAATTTGATACCAATGGTGTGTTCAATAATGCTATATGCAATGATGATGCTCAATACATAAATGTTCTTAATGATTGGGTATATTACAGTAACTATACAGATGGTGGAAAATTGTATAAGATAAGAAAAGACGGTACTGGAAGACAGAAAATATGTGGCGATATGGCTGCTTATGTAACTTTGGCGGGAGATTGGATTTATTATAGCAATCATTCAGAAAGTGGAAGGCTGTATAAGATAAGAACAAATGGTACTGAAAGAAAAATTGTCAGCAGTGCATTAAGGGATGAAGTAGCTTATATTAATGTGTCAGGACAATGGATATACTATACAAATATAAATGACAGACATAAACCTTATGTAATCAGTACAGATGGTAAATATATTGCCAAGTTAAGTGAAGAGTGGGCAAATTCAATTCAAGTTAATGGAGAGTGGATTTACTATACATCAAGCTCAGGAGTTTTAAGCAAAGTTAAAAAGGATGGTACAGGAACTGTTATTCCGATAAAAGGACAAACAAGAGAGTTTGATAAAGGTTTCCATATAAATGTTGTTGCCAATTGGTTGTATTACAGTAACTATCAGGATGGTGGAAAGCTGTACAAGATAAGTACGGATGGAAGTGGTACAAAATATAAATTAACTAATGAAACAGTTGATTACATAAGTGTAGTAAATGCTTCAATTTATTATACCAGCAAGAAAAAGCTGTACAAACTTCCTTTGGATACAGATGGTAAAATAAAATCGGAAGCCGTAGGTAAAACAAAAAATGGAAATAAAATAATAAAGATGGATGATATCAAGCTTACTGTTGATTATGCAGATGTAAATTTAAAAATAGAAGAGCTTGAAAATAAATACTTACCTGATAAAGTACCAGGAATTATGGATGATAATACAATGCATCAATTTTCAGTAGTTTGGGATAAGAAGAAGGCAACCATGAGAAATGGTGTTCGTACTTATATTGGAGAAGTTATAGGATTTAGCAGAAAAGTCAAGGTAGAGCTTTGGTTAGCTTCAGAAAAGCTTAATGAAACTAATACAATAAGAATGTATAACAATCCAGGCAAGAACACAGATATAATTGAAGTAGAAAATGAATTTGATAGCAATCTGTTATCTAACCCAAGAAAGTTAAATATTGGTGATGAGATAAATGTTTATGATAGCGAGGATTGTGTAAAATCTTTAGGTAAGGCAACTGTAACAAGAATTGGAAAATACAACAGAGCAACAGTTCAAAGATTGGAAATAGATAAATATGCACAAAAAAGCTTGTGGATTACAGTTACAAGAAAAGGAAAGGCACCTAGCAGACCTACTGAAATTAAATATGCAGATACACCTTCTATACTTAGTGCTGAGGATGGAGACAATGAAAGTATAGGAGTAAGTGGAAAAGATTTTAAAATAGAAAAGTGGGTACCTTCACAAATAAAAGCTCCTGACCATTATTATGTATATATACTTTCAGGAAGTACTAAACTTGATTTGAGTAAAAGTGATTTACTAGATTCAAAATATGAATTTAATAAAATAGATTCAATAAGTATCAGTAATTCAACTACTGGAAGACTATGGCACGGCGATGATTCAATAACTAAGGACAGTAAGAGAATTACGTTTAAAAAAGGAAAATACAATATTTTTGTTGCAGGTAAATTTGAAGGCTGGGCTTCTGATGATGATAGAAACAAGAATCCAAAGGTAGAAGGTTATGTGTCCAGTGATGAGTATACCATAGATGTGGATGATGAAATGCTTCCTAAAAAACCAAGCTTTACTAAGCAAAAGATTAAGAAATATGATGAAGTTAAGTTAAGTTCTGCACCAGCTAAAGGAGAAGAAGCTTGGTTAATACCTGTTAGTAGGGTAGGTGAAGTTATAAATTGGACAACTTCTAGTGGAAAACCATGGCCGTTTACTAGTACAGATATTGCCAATAAGACAGTTGTCAAATTGGATGGGGACGGTGCTGTTAAAGTTATGAATGCACCAAAGGGAATGGATGCAAATGATCCAAACTATGATGATATAGAGTACAAGCTTGTAATCAAAAATAAGGTTGGAGCATCTCCAGTTTCAGACTATACGATTACAGTAGACAACAAAAAACCTAAAGTAGAGTTATCTGATAGAGTTAATGTAGGGGATGCAGCTAAGTTGTATCTTGGAGAAGCTTTTAAGGTAATTACTGATGAAAATAGTGATTTGTATATTATAAGCAAAGATATTGGAAATATAGACAGTATAGATTTAATTAAAGAGGCTGTTAAAGCTAAAATTGGTAAAGAATTTAGAGGTGCAAGAGTAGGAATTCCTAAATATATGAGTACCGATAAGTTAGAAGCAGCTACTACAGATGTGCATATAAACTATAGAATAGTGGCTGTTGATGATGTTGGAAATATTTCAGAAGCAAAAGATGTTACAGTATGGATAGATTTAGATCCTTTAAAAGGTTTAATAGACCAAGCTAAGGGAGTGTTGTTAACATTAGATGATGACAGCAGGAAAAAATTAAATGATGCTGTTATTAAGGCTAATGAAGTTGCCATGAATGCATCAACTTTGAAAAATGTTTCTCAAAGAGAGATAGATAATGCAGCGGACAGATTAAAGACTGTTATGCTGGATATTGGTGTGCCGGATTCAAATGCTTCAGACAGAGAAATAGTTCTTGCTGAGAAAAATGGACTTACAATAGAAAATATGAGTAATATAACAGAAGATATAGTTTTACCGACAAAGGGTAATTTTAGAGATGATGTTAGCATTGCATGGGTTTCTGATAAAAGCAACATACTTTCCAATACAGGAAAAGTGGAGAGACCAGTAGGCAGAGATGAAAGAGTTACATTAACTGCTACTATAATTAAAGGTTCAGAAAAGGCTATAAAGAAATTGTATGTTACAGTAAAACAGATAGAAGTTATTATGAATCCTGTAACTGTAAATAAAGTAGATGCTGAAACCAGTGAAATTTCAGTAACCTGGGAAGCACCAGAGTCAAAAAATGTAGCACGCTATGAAATAGTGGTGAAAGAAGGAAGCATGCCTTCCATATCAATTGCAGGTATAGTTTATGCATCTGATAAACGTGATACAGGAGATAAACCAATTAAGTTTACTAATAATGATGCTGTTGAAAAGAGTATATATATAGCAGTAATAGTGGTTGGTACAAATGGAAGCAAGACTATGTGCAACAATATTCAAGATGCAGTTATTCAAGCGAAAGAAGAAAGTGTGGTTGAAAAAACAGATGCAGAAAAAGTGGCAGAAGCAAAAGCAGCATTAGATATTCCATTGGGGGGCAATAGTGCATTAGATAACATAACTGGACCACTTGGAATATTACCAACAACAGGAGAAAATGGAACAACAATATCTTGGATAGCAGATAAGCCAGCAGTAGTAAGTAAAGACGGTCAAATAGTAAATAGACCACTGGCAGCAGATCCAGATGAAACAGTAACAATTACAGCTACAATTAGTTTAAATGGCGAAGTGACTACAAAAGATTTTATTTTAACAGTAAAACACTTATAAGTTTAAGTAAAACAATTTAAAATTGGGTTTAAAAATAATTTTAAACATATGACATTAACTAGAACTAGCCCAGGAAAGAATGTTCTTTCCAGGGCTTTTCATTGTAAGGTGGAACATTATTTAAATATGATAGAAAGTTAACAATTTATTTACTCTATGTGGAAGAGAAGCAAGCTAATTTTGTTCATTAAATTGGACAGGTATGGTATACTTATGTATGTCAAAGTATGAAACAAAAATTTTGTGAAATTTGCAATTAGGTAAATGAATTTATAAAGTGGAGGGAAATTATGACGAAGAATTTAAATGATGAAAGAAAAGTAGTAGACACTGAGCTTTCTATTCATCCTGAAATAAAGGACAGCCTTTCTGATTTCCAGAAGGAATGTTTAGAGGATGAAATTTCTACACTGCCGCCTATAAAAGATGGACAGGTTGATGTAAGTACAGATTACATATTTGATGTAGGAGACAGCTATGAAGCTAATGTTTTTATAAGAAATGGTCTTAGAAAGTCTTTAAGTCTTGAAAAGATTCCTTTAAGAATAATAGACAGTGAAGGAAAGGTTTTAGCAAGCAAGATATTTGGTTTAAGGGATGTTGGAGAGATACCTCCATATTCAGTAAGACCTTGGAAGATATATTTTTCAAAGCAGAAAGCGAATTTGGATGGATATGATTTGAGAGAACTTAAAATTGTATTTAATACAAAAATAAAGGCTGAATCTGTTGTTAAAGTAGAATACGAAAATTTACCAGAAAAAATTTCACTTCAGAATAAAGAAAAATATACGAAATTCTTAGAGAAGCTTCCTTTATTGAGAGAAGGACAATTTAGTATGTCAGCCTATGATGTTTCTAAAAAGAGAGATGGAGGAATATCAGTAACAGTTGTTATACGTAATGGAAGTCGTAAAGGAATTAAAATTAAAAAATTCCCTATAACAATTATAGATGCTAAAGGAGATATAGCTGCATCAGGAACCTTTTATCTGGAAGATGTTTCAATAAATCCTTATAAAGCTAGAATTTATAAGTTTGATTTTGAAAAAAATGAAATAAATAAAGCTGATGCTGATTTAAGCAAGTGGGACATTAATTTTACTATGAAAAATACTATATCTGCAGGAGATGAAGTTGAAAATGAAAAATAATAGTAAAAAGAAGGGTATGAAAATATTAGTAGGTTTTATTACCTTAGCGCTTATAGGAAGTACTTTTGCTACTATTGCTTCCATGAGAAATGCTAAAAGTAAGAAGAATGTACAGCAAGTAAATGAGGAAACTGTAAAAACAGAGGGTACTAAAGAAGTGGACAAGGATATAAATGAAGTATTAAAGAAGGATATGGCAAGTGCAAAGGTTGAGGCTGGAGATAAAGAAGTAAAAGCTAAAATTACTGTTACATCAGAGGCCAATAAAATTCAGTTGGATAAGATTGCAGAAGAATATTCAAAACAGCTTCAGGAGAAGTACAAGGGAAAAGATGTAAAAGTAGAAGTATTATATGGTGGTAAAACAGCGGCAGAATCAAATGTTTACAATCCTGTAAAGGATGAAAAAAATAAAGATATTCCTAAAATGACTGTAAGAATGGAAAATGCTCTAAGCACTATGGACAGACATGTAATTATTACATTGGATACAAAAACTCCAGAAAAATACACAGTAACAGTTTTAGGACAGAAATGCAGATATGCAGTTAAGCAAAAGTTTTTTCACACTGTTGTAGAAACTACAAATGAAAAAGCAATAAAAGACAGTATAAAAATAACTGTAAATAAATAACAAGAAACAGTTTATTATGAAGGAGGAGTTATGATGAAAATTAGAACAAAAATTTTTGGTGCGTTAGCTATTGCAGGATGCATTAGTTTGGGCGCAGGGATAAGTGCTTCTGCCAAGATGGATGCATACTTGGTAAAAGATAAGAACACAAATATGGTATATGAGTACGATTCTAAAACTTTAATTGATGGATTCTTGAATTACAGTGAAACTAAGAGTGATCCTTTTTATGAAGATTTCATAAGCAAGGTTTCAAAATTTGGTACATATGCTTATCATGATAGTACTGGAAAGTACGTTGACTTTTCAATTGTAAGTGATGCATTTTTAAATGCCAGTGAAAGAGGAAAACCATTTTCTTTAATGACTTTTACTGAAACAAAAGAAGCAATATCAAGTACTTCAATTCCTAAAATAGTAAAAAAAGCATCTGTAAGTGGAGGCAAGTTAGTTTATACTGATAAAGATACAGGAACTGCAGGAGCAGAGGAACCATTAGAAATTATTTCTATTGAATAGAAATTTTAAATTAATATATTTATGGAACTGTCTTCAGAAGGGAGGCAGTTCTTACTTTTAGGGGTGAAATATATGAACACATTAAAAAATAAGAAAAACAGGATATTATTATTTTTACTTTCATTAATGTATGTATTGAATTTTTCTTTTATAAGTGTTTCTGCTGAAGAAAGAGCTTATGTTCAGGGAAAAGCTATAGCATATTCAACAGAAACATCAGACGCTAATACTTTATCAGAAGTTAAAAATTTGATAAACAAGTATTATGTTGAGAATGTAAAAGATAAGATTGAAAATACACAATCTATTAATGAAATGATTACAGCTTTAGATGATCCTTATTCAAGGTATTTTACAAAAGAAGAGTATGAGAGCTTTGTAAACAGCATAGATAATAAGTTCTGTGGAATAGGTATATACATGGATATAGTAGCGGATGGTATCAAGGTTTTATCTACTATTGAAAATTCTCCAGCTGTGGAAGCAGGCCTTGAAGCAGGGGATATAATAATAAGTGCAGATGGGACAAGTCTCAAGGGAAAAGCTGTAGAGCAGGCTTCAAAATATTTGAAAGGTGAAGAAGGAAGCAAGGTCAATATAGTTGTAAAAAGAGGAGAACAGTTTTTGAATTTTCAGCTTATAAGAAAAATAATAGCTTCTCCTACAGTGACCAGTGAAGTTTTAAAGGACAACATAGGCTATATAAGACTTTCTTCCTTTGGAGTTACAACTGCTTATGAATTTTGGGATAAGCTAAGCAAACTGGAAGATGACAATGTGAAAAGTTACATAGTTGATTTAAGATACAATGGTGGAGGTTATGTTAATTGTGCTCTTGACATTGGAGGGTATTTTATTGGAGAGAAACCTATGATGTTGATGGAGGACAATAAACATAATAAACAGACCTATTATGCAACAGGTCACCCTAAAGTTATAGAAAAGCCAATAATATTTCTTGTTAATGAATACAGTGCCAGTGCTTCAGAGATTTTGTCAGCAGCAGTAAAGGATTATGGAAAAGCATTTTTCATAGGAAAAACAACATATGGAAAGGGAGTTGCTCAGAATATGTTCCCTTTAAGTGATGGAGGCTATATAAAGCTTACAACCTCTAAATTCTTCTCACCAAAGGGAAATATAATTCAGCATGTAGGCATAACTCCAGATTTTCATGTTAATAAGGATGAAGATTCTATACAGACGGCAAGGTTGATTTTATCTAACATAAATAAGGATGGAAAGCTTTTTAAGTTGAACAGTAAAAATATGAAAGAGATTGTAAAAAATAAAAATGATAAAACCATTTCTATAACTTTAAATAAAAATATTGATGAAAGTACTGTAAATGATAAAAATATAGAATTAGTTTCAGGAGAAAGCGGCGAAAAGCTTCCAGTTGATTTTAATGTTACTGATGGAAGAAAGATAGTTGTGAGTTTAAAAGATGGTTTTAAGAAAGCGGGAAATTATTATTTCCTTGTAAATGATAAGATAAAAAGTAATGATGGTACTGTTTTAAGTGCAGGAGCAGTAGTTAAAGTTATAGTGAAATAAGGAAAAATTGGGGTCAGGTCACAAATTTTAATATATGTCAAATGTTAAATGGAAATAAAAAATATACCAGCAGTATAATAAAGTAACATAGTTTATTATACTGCTGGTATATTTTTATTTGTTCTCAGAAAACTGATCTTCTGATTGGAAATTTTTGATTAAATTCAATAAATACTGCATAAAAGGTTCTTTGAGTTCTTCTTTTTGAAGGGCAAATTCTACAGTTGCTTGAAGAAATCCCAGCTTATCTCCAACGTCATATCTTCTTCCTTCAAAACTATAAGCGTACATGGCTTCTTGAGATATTAATGTTTTAAGTGCATCAGTAAGTTGAATTTCCCCACCTTTTCCTGGCTGGGTATGATCTAATATATTGAAGATTTCAGGTGTTATGATATATCGCCCCAGTATTGCAATATTTGAGGGAGCTTCCTCTATACTTGGTTTTTCAACCAGATCTTTAACCTTATAAACCCTGTCTTCTATATGAAGACCATTTACTATTCCATATTTATAAACTTCATCCTTTGGAACAGGCTGTACTCCTATGATACTTGTTTTATATTCATTAAAACAATCTATTAACTGTTTTAAACAGGGTACTTCGTTTTGTACTATATCATCTCCCAGCATAACGGCGAATGGCTCATTTCCTACAAAGGTCTTTGCACAGCTTATGGCATGACCTAGTCCTTTTGGTTCCTTTTGTCTTATATAATGTATATTTACTATATTTGATATGTTTTTTACCATATTAAGCAAGTCTGTTTTATTGTTTTCTTTAAGTTGATACTCCAGTTCAATAGATTTGTCAAAATGATCTTCTATTGCTCTTTTATTTCTTCCAGTTATAATTAATATTTCTTCTATGCCAGATGCTACAGCTTCTTCAATTATATATTGAATAGTAGGCTTATCAACTATAGGGAGCATTTCTTTAGGTTGTGCTTTTGTTGCAGGCAAAAATCTTGTACCCAATCCTGCCGCAGGTATTATTGCTTTTTTTACTCTCATAAATTCCACCATCCCTATGTAAAAAATATCTACTTTAATATTATATTCTATAAAATCAATATACAACATTAAAAATTAAAAATAAATACATAAAATGATTTAAAATATATAAAAAGATAAAAATGTATATTAACGGTAATGAATTCTGGAAGGTGAATTGCTAGTTTAGTTTTAGCAGTATGAATAATGAAAAAGTTTTTTTCATATCATAATGTATAAGTTGTAAGAAAAACTGTTTATTGTATTAAAACTTTGTAGAAGTTTTCTATAAATTGATTATTGAACAATGAGTATTGATAATTGCAATATATAAGGAGAATTTTTTATGAATATGTATTCGTTATTGTTAATAGCTTTGGCGCTAGCACTGGATGCTTTTGGAGTAGCTTTGAGCATAGGGATAAATGAAGGAATAAAATTTAAAAATAAACTTTGGTTCTCTATGTCCTTTGGTTTTTTTCAATTTCTTTTTTCTTTTACAGGTGCAGTTGCAGGTTTTCTGTTTAATACATATATACTGGCACTGCCCAAGATAGTAGGAGGCATAATAATAGGTGTGGTAGGAATACTTATGCTGAAAGAAGGTTTGGAAGAAAAAGAGGAAAATATTCTTTTGGAAAAAAAGATGTATTTTATTCTTGGAATTTCTGTGAGTATAGATGCTGCAGTTATAGGATTTACTGTTTTCAATAACATAGGAAGTAATTTAATATTGCTTAAATATACTTTATTCATAGGATTAATTTCTCTTATAATGTCAGGACTTGCTTTTGTTATTTCAAGATATCTGAGAAAAATCAAGATTGTAGCAAAATATGCGGATTATGTTGGTGGGATTATTTTGATTTTGTTTGGAATTAAGATGATACTATTTTAGTAACTCCTGATTAATAATATTTTATCTGGATATAATTTAGATAAATATTTTATTGTTAATGGAGGAGTAGAAATGAATAAGGTTTTGTTTATAGGTAGAATTACAAGGGATATTGAATTAAAACAGATAAAGGAAAATGGTAAGTTCGTAACTAACTTTACTTTAGCTGTTGATAGACCTTTCCTAAATGAAAAGGGCGAGAAGGGGGCAGATTTTATACCAGTAGTTGCTTGGGAAAAAAATGCTGAAAAGTTATCTAAACATACAAGAAAAGGAAGCATGATCAGTGTAATTGGAAGACTTCAAATGATTTCTTATGAAGGTAAAGATGGAGTCAAAAGATATTTAAGTCAAGTTGTTGCCCAGGAAATACAGTTCTTGGACTGGAAGAAAGATAGAGAAGAAGCCATGTAAGATAAGAACTTTTAAAATAAGTGTAGTATAGTTATTGGATATACTACGCTTATTTTTGTTTGAAAATATTAATTGCAAGTAACTGCATATTGTAATTAATATTGCAATTATTAATACTCATAGTTCAATGACCAATTGTGGTGGTAGTTCACTAACTTTCCACTAAGTGCAAACTTGCTATGATTTGTGAAAAATTATGTTATAATGGTTATAAAACTGATTTTAAGGTGATAATATGAAGGTATAGACTCTTTAATCTAAAGTATGTTTTATACTAGATAAAAAATAATTTTAAAAGGGTAGGGATAAAGAATGGAATTTTCATCATTAGTACTTATGGAAGTAGATAAGGATAATAAATTTTTAGGAGAACTTGGAAGCTACGAGGTTGGAGAAGGAGCTGAATATGTTACTAAATTTTTCTATAAAGAGGATAAAATAAATCTATATTTTGATACTAAGGAAGATGTAGAAGAGTGGCAGTATACTGCTTTATTTCATTTGTTTAACTTAGAAGCTTTTGAAGAAATGGGTTATAAAATTGAAGAAGAGGACGATGAATATAATCCAACGTGGATTGTTGAGTTTGATTATATTGAAGAACATAATGAAATGAAAGAAAAGCTAAATCAGGTTTGTGAACTGATTAATACGGAGATGAAAAAAGCTTTTACAGAGGCAGAGGAAAAGAAGGAAGAATATCTTTAGAACAGTTGACAGAGGACAATTAACAATTGAGAGTGAAAAAACAGGTTTTGCAAAAGGCAAAACCTGAATAATTTTTAATCCTAAAAAGCGGGGTGTTATATTGTGAGTGATACTAAGATGCTTAAAAAAAGAGATGAAATACCACAAGAGTATAAATGGGATATCGGAAAGGTTTATTCAGGTATAGAAGAGTGGGAAAAGGATTTTGCAAAACTAAAGGAAATTGCTCCAAGACTTAAAGAGTATAAGGGTAAGTTGAATCAGGCAAAAGAACTTTTAGCTTTCTTAAAACTGTATGAAGAGATTTCAAGGCTTGCGGATAAGCTGGCAGTTTATGCATTTTTGAGAGCTGATGAAGATACTACAAATACAACCCATCAAGCATTAAAAAATAAGATAGAGACTTATTTAGCCGAGCTTATGGCTATAGGAGCATTTTTTACTCCAGAAATTCTGTCTTATGAAGAAGGAACAATAGAAAGAGAAATTGAAGAGCTTCCTGAGCTTAGGATGTATGAAGTTATGCTTAGAAAAATATTGAAAAGAAAACCTCATACTTTAAGCAGTGAAATAGAAGAACTTATGGCAGCTGTATCGGATTGTTTAAATGCACCAGGAAATATTTTCAGCATGCTGTCAAATGCAGATATGACTTTCCCTGATATTAAGGACGAAGAGGGAAATGAAATACAATTAACAGAAGGAAATTATTCAAAGTATATAAAATCTAAAGATGTTAAGGTTAGAAAAGCTGCTTTTAAAGCATTATTCGGAACATATGAAAAATTTAAAAATACTTTAGCTTCATCTCTTACTTCATCTATAAAAAACTTTTCTTTCGTGGCAAAAACCCGTAAGTATAAAAGTTCTATAGAGAGTTCGCTGCAACCTAATGATATTCCAGTGAGAGTTTATGAAAATGCTATTGAAACAATAAATAATAACATAGAGAGTCTTCATAGATATGTAAGAATAAAGAAAAAATTGCTGGGATTAGATGAAATTCATATGTATGATTTGTATGTACCTGTAATAGATACACCTAAGACTCATATTGAATTTGATGAAGGAGTTAAGATTGTAAAAGAGGCTCTTAAACCATTAGGAGAAGAATATTTAAAGATTTTTGATGAAGGAATAGAGAAAAAGTGGATAGATGTTTATGAAAACAAGGGCAAAAGAAATGGAGCATACTCATGGGGATGCTATGATACAATGCCTTATGTATTGTTAAACTATAATTATGAGTTGAATGATGTATCAACCCTTGCCCATGAGATGGGACACTCTATACATTCGTATTATTCAAGAAAAGAGCAACCATATGTATATGCTGATTATACTTTATTCTGTGCAGAAGTGGCGTCTACAGTAAATGAATGTTTGCTTATAAATTATCTGATAGAAAATGAAAAGGATGAAAAGAAGAAGCTTTATCTTATAAACACTCAACTTGAACAAATAAGAACTACTGTGTTCAGACAGATAATGTTTGCCGAATTTGAAAAGATTACTCATGAGAAAATTGATAATGGTGAACCCCTTACTTCAGAAGATTTATGCAGCATATATCATGAGTTGAATGTTAAATATTTTGGTGAGGATATGATTGTAGATAAAGAGATAGATATGGAATGGTCCAGAATTCCTCATTTTTATAGTGATTTTTATGTATATCAATATGCTACAGGATATTCAGCAGCAAATTCCTTTGTGAAAAATATATTAGACCAAGGAGAAAATGCTGTAGAAAAATATAAGGGCTTCTTAAAGAGTGGAGGTTCTGATTATCCTATAAATATACTTAAAAGTGCAGGAATTGACATGACTGTATCAAAGCCGATAGAAGATACAATAAATAGATTTAATGAACTTTTGAATATGTTAGAGAAGTAAAGGCAAATTTAATATAAATTCGAGTTTAAACATATTTACACCTAAAATATTTCCAAAATGTAAAAAAAAGAGGAAAATTAATGAAAATTATAGTTTATTATAATATAATAGAATTAATTGGTAAATGAAAACGGCAATATAAATATTTTATGAGGTGGAATATGAGACTTGAGTTTATAAATAGAGTTAAAGAAAAAGATGTTTTGGGAAAAAGTATTCTTACTAATGATGGAAGTATTCTATTGAGATCAGGTATTGCATTAACAGAACAATATATATCAAAGTTGAAAAAATTAGGTGTTTTGTATGTATATATTGAAGATGACAGATTAGATGATGTAATGGTTGAAGATGAGAGGCTTGTAAAGTTAAAGCGGGTTGCCATGAAAAGTATGGAGAAAATAATCAAAAATATTCATGTTGCAAATAAAAGAGAAACTAGAGATTCTCTTAGAATTGTAGAAAATTTAGTAGAATATATAATTGATGCTGGTGATGTGAATAAAAGCTTATATGATATACAAACCTATGATAATTATACCTATGTACATTGTCTGGATACGGGTATTATGGCAACTTTTTTAGGACTTTCAATGCATTTAAGTGAAAGTGAACTAAAAGATCTTGGAAAGGGAGCAGTACTTCATGATATTGGTAAAACTAAGATACCATATAACATAATTAATAAAAAAGGATCTTTAACGGATGAAGAATTTTTGGAAATAAAAAAGCACCCTATATACGGTAGAGAGATTTTAGAAAAAAACATTCAAATACCTATGGAAATACTTGAGGCTGTAGAGCAGCATCATGAGAGAATTGATGGAAATGGATATCCTTATGGTTTGCCAGGAAATCAAATTTCTAAATATGGTAAGATTGTTTCTATATGTGACGTATACGATGCTGTAAGTAATGACAGAAGCTATAGAAAAAAATTTAGCCCTAATGGAGCTTATGAGCTTATATTGGCTGGAAGTGGATGTATGTTTGATGAGAAAATAGTGAAGAGTTTTAAAGAAACCTTTGCTATATATCCATTAGGATGTTGTGTAAGACTTTCAAATAATATTGAGGGATATGTAATAAGGCAAAATAAAGGTTTCCCAGACAGACCTACAATAAGAGTTCTTTATGATATAGGATTAAAACAACCAGTACCTTTTTATGAGATTGATTTAATGAGGGAATTGGCTGTTACTATAGAAGAGGTAGTATAGATAAAAATTATAAAATACAATAGCATAAAAAATTAAGTATACAGTTATAAATGCCTTTTGAAGAGGTATTTGTAACTGTAATTTTTAGTTTTACTTTATTTATAGTTGGAGGAATAATATGAAGAAGGAAGAATTAAATAAATTTATTATTGATATGATGTGCAGGTATTATGATTATAATATTAAAGAAATTTATTCAAAAGATGGTATCCAATCTTTTTGGGGAATAGAAAAGGTGATAAATGGAGTAAAACAATGTTTAGTTTTTTTGAATAAAGATAATATTAACAATGTAGATATAAATGAAAATGAGCAGTTAATCAAAGTGCTTATGTTGGTAAAAGAAAATGAAAATGAAGAAATTAAAGTTGGAGAAAGTGATATAAAGAAAATTTTAATTGTTGATGAAGTTAAGAATAAATTGGTATATTGTCCAGAAGAGCTTCAAGAAATGGGAAATGAGATATACAGTATACTTCAGTATAGAAAAAAAATAGAAGATGAAAAGAAAGAAGAAAAGAAATCTATTATAACAATAGCGCTAATTTCTGTTAATGTACTTATGTATATAATAACAGCTATTCTTTCTGGAGATATAATAGATAGCGATATAAGAGTTTTAATATTTTTAGGAGCCAAAGTCAATAAGCTCATAAGCAGTGGAGAATATTACAGACTTGTTACAGCTATGTTCTTGCACGGAGGGTTGATACATTTAGTGTTGAATATGTATGCGCTGAATGCATTAGGACCTTTTGTGGAAAAGGTTTATGGAAGAGTAAAATATGTAATTATATATTTTACAGCAGGAATTGTTTCTTCAATATTTAGTTATATGTTTTCAGAAGGAGTTTCAATAGGAGCTTCAGGAGCCATATTTGGACTGCTTGGAGCAGCATTGATTTTTTCATTAAAAATGAAAGATAAAGTTGGAAAAGGAATGGTTAAAAATATTATTTCTGTTATAGGAATAAATATTTTTGTAGGTGTAGCTATTCCCAATATTGATAATTTTGCACATTTAGGAGGACTAATAGGAGGGGGATTAGTATCTCTAATGTTAAAGAATAAAATTGAATAGGATATTAAAAATATAGTTATTGTATTAGATAATGGGTGGATATATAATTATAATAGTATTTGCTTAGAGTTGTAGGAGGAAATTATGAAAAAAAGTGTACCTGAAATAAATGGAATTTTAAGAAGTAATATGATTAAAGTACCTGAAGTTATTAGAGAGGCTAGTGGAATAATAGTTTTAGGTAAAAGAATAAAATCATTGGCTTTTAGTACCGATGTTGCAGTAATTAGAAATACAAATGCAGATGCTATTATGGCAGTATATCCTTTTACCCCACAGCCGGTTATAACAGAAGCTTTAATGGTTGGAGCAGATAAGCCTGTTTTTTGCGGAGTGGGAGGAGGAATAACCACTGGAAAGAGAGTAGTAAACTTGGCTTTAGATGCAGAGTTTAAAGGGTGTATTGGAGTTGTATTGAACAATCCAACTTCAAATCAGGTTGTAAGCAGGGTAAGAAAAACCATAGATATTCCTGTTATAGTTACAGTGGTTTCGGAAAAGGAAGATATACAAGCCAGAATAAATTCAGGAGCAAATATCTTGAATGTTTCTGGAGGGAAAAGAACATCAGAGATAGTAAGGACCATAAGAAAAGATTTTCCTGAGATGCCTATAATAGCTACAGCTGGACCAACTGATGAGACTATAAAGGAAACTATTGATGCAGGAGCTAATGCTATAACATTTACTCCTCAATCAACAGCACATATTTTTTCAACTGTTATGGCTAGATATAGAAATTCTTATGAACAGCACGGTGAGCTTCATCCTGATATAGGTATAATAAAGTAATGCAAAGTATATATAAAACAAGACGGTTTTTCATTTCGAAAAACCGTCTTGTTTTTAGCGAAGATTAGTTATTAACTATTTTTTCTATGTCATTACTGTATAATGTTTCTTTTTCTATCAATGTATTTGAAAGGTTTTCTAAAATCTCCTTATTATCACAAAGTAATTCTTTTACATGTGTATACAGACTGTCGACTGTATTTTTGCACTCATTTATAATATCCTGTTTATTAGATGAGGATAGTTCGCCTATTTCAGAGAGAGTTAATAATCCTAAAGATTCTCCCATTCCATAAGAAGCAACCATGTTGGATATTATATTTGTTGAGTGTTTTAAGTCACTATATGCACCAGTAGTGATTTTGTCTTTGCCAAAGATAATTTCTTCAGCAGCTCTCCCTCCAAGAAGAACCATTATTCTTTTTTTCAAGTAATCCTTGTTCTGGTACATTTGATCCTGAGGAATGCTTAGTGTATATCCTCCAGCACCTTTAGTACTTGGAATAATAGTAACTTTCGAAATTTTATCATCAGGGAGTACTTTGGCAGAAACTAGAGCATGTCCAGCTTCGTGGTAAGCGGTGATTTTTTTATCTATATCTTTTATGTGATCTCTGTTTTGTTTTTCATATCCAGCTAAAACTATTGAAAAGGCTTTGTCAAAGTGTCTATTCTCTATATTCTCACTGTTTTCCTTGCAGGCAAGTATTGCAGCTTCGTTAACTAAATGTTCGATTTTAGCACCTGAGAATAAAGAGGTCTTTTGCGCCCATTCCTTAATATGGATGTCTTTGGCAGGTTTGTTTTTAAGGTGTAATGATAATATTTTTTCTCTTGCTGAAACATCAGGAAGAGAAACTTCTATATGTCTATCAAATCTGCCAGGTCTTAGCAAGGCTGGGTCAAGCATATCCAATCTGTTAGTAGCAGCCATTACGACAATTCCTTCTTTTTCATTGAAGCCAGACATTTCAGTAAGAAGAGCATTTAAAGTTTGATCTCTTTCATCAGATCCGCCTTTTCCAGCAGAACCGTCCCTCTTTTTTCCTATGGCGTCGATTTCGTCTATAAAGATTACTGCCTTTCCATGAGCTTTAGCCTTCTTGAATAATTGTCTTATTCTGCTGGCACCAACCCCTACATATACTTGAATGAAATCTGAACCGGATACAGCATAAAAAGGAACACCGGCTTCACCTGCAACAGCTTTTGCAAGTAGGGTTTTACCAGTCCCAGGTTCACCGTACAATATAATTCCTTTTGGCATACGGGCACCATAGGTATTGTATTTCTCAGGTTGTTTAAGGAAGTCTATTATATCCTTTACACTTTCTTTTGCTTCTTCGTTTCCTGCAACGTTTTTAAAAGTATAGTTTACATCCTCTACGGCACTTGCATCTAAGGAGTCAACAGAGCGAATACCCTTTGAAGCAACCTTAGAATTTTTTACAGCCATTACAATAAGGGCTATTACAGAACCACCTAAAAGCACAAAAGGTACAACTTCTACAGGAGATACATAAGATTGTTCTAAAACCTTTACTCCGCTTTTTAATAGTTCTTCTTTAAAGTTATCACTTCTAGGATTATCGGTTTGATAAATTTTACCATCAGTAAGCTGTACTTTAAAAGTCGGAGAGCTTGTGTAATATACCACCGAAATTTTGTTGGTCTTTATGTCACTTAAAAATTCTGTATATGATTTTGTTTCTTGAGATTTAAAGGCAAAGCTTGTAAATACTATGAGTATTATAGATATTATAGTTGTAATTATTGGGATAAATATATATTTGTTTTTTCTTTTATTCACAAAATCATCCTTTCTAATATAAGAATTATAAAGTTTTTGGATCGATTCAAATTAAATAGGGAACTCAAATCTGTGAGTGATATTTATGGCTTATACAGAATGCAAATTTAGCTGTAGTAAAAACTACATTTGAATTAAAGTTTACTTTATCACATAGCTAATTGCCAGTAAGCCTTTGGATAATTGAGTATTGAGAATTGAGTATTGATTATGTCAACCTGTGATAATTATATTAAATTTACAAGCGGATGTCCAATATAAATCATAAAATTTGCTAATGTAATTTATGTTAATGAGGTATAGTAAAAGATTTATTGTGTTAAATTAAATTATTGTGTATACTTTACTTGTGTTGTTAAATTATTGCAAGTTGGGGGGGGAAGGCTCTAGAGGAGCTTTAACTGTATGAATATTTCAGATATAAGGGTTAGGTTAACTGAAGCTGATTTGCTGGGAATGATAGTGGAAAATGTAAAACTTCAGGGTTTAGAAATAGAGAAAATCCAAATAAAAGAATTAATAAAAGTAGAGGGGTATTATACTAAAGGATTAAAAATTGGCTTCTCTATTTCATTGGGATTGGGAAGTGTAGAAAATAATATATTAAAATTAAGATTGTTTAATATTAGAGTTGCTAAAATTCCTGTATGGTCTAAAATTGTGGACTTTGCGCTTAAGAAGATTTTAAAGAATTTTGAGAGTATGGGAATAAGTATGGAAAAGAGTACTATTTACTTAAATTTTACTTCATTATCAAAGTATATACCAGCTGTAGATTTCACTATTAAACATATTACTCTTTTCAAAAGTGGACTGGAAGTGGAACTTCAAAATTTAATTTACTCACAAAGTAAAGAGGCAATGTCCTTGGATGAGCTTAAAAGTAAGTTAAATGAAGGTAATGAAGAATGTTGTGAAGGAAATATGGAAAGTGAAAAAAAGAATACTAATAGTGAAGATATTTTAATGCAGGATGAAATAATCATTGTGAATAAAACAAAAGATGAATATTCAAAGATAAGAGAAGGAGTGGAGAACAGGGTTTCGGCAAAATATAAAGATTTTGCTGAATATGCTATGCTTATTCCAGATATAATAGCTCTATTATATAGAATTATGAGAGATAAAAGAGTTAAGAGTAAAACTAAGGTATTTATTGGTGCAGCAATTGGATATTTGGCACTGCCTTTAGATATTTTACCTGATTCTATTCCAGTTGTAGGTAAAATTGATGATGTTGGAATAGTTCTTTTAGTTTTAGATAAAATTATAGATGATATACCTGAACATATTATTGTAGAGCACTGGCAGGGAAAAGAAGATATTATAACAAGGTCTAGCGAAATAAGAGAACTTTCCTTTAGTGTTATAGGAAGAAAAAATACTATTAGCGTATTAAGTGGAATATTTGTATTATCAAGAAAAATGATACATAGAAAAAAGAAATTTAGGAGTAGGTAGAGATGGCAAAAAAGATTTATGCTATTAAAGAAGGCTTTGATTCTAAAAATAGTACTAAGGTTGTAGATAAAATAGTTTATTCCTGGGATGAATGTTTGAAATACGTAAAGGGAGTCAAGGGAGCTAAATATAAGAGCTTTACCTCTATGGATGAGGTGGAGGAATATCTGAATATGGGAAGTGGATTTCTGAAAAAAGGAGTAGATGAGTATCCGAGTGACAAAGTACAGGCTTATATTGACGGCAGTTATAATTCTGCTTCGGAAAAATACTCTTACGGATTGGTTGTTGTAAAAGAAGATGTTGTTCTTCATATTGAAAATGGTGCTTCAGCGGATAATTCAAGTAAGGCTATAAGACAGATAGCAGGAGAGCTTGAAGGTGCTATTAAGGCTTTGGAGTATGCAAGGAATAATGGGATAAAAGAGTTGATTTTAATACATGATTATGTAGGGGTATGCTATCATGCTACAGGATTTTGGGAAAGAAAGGAAGAATCATCGAAAAAGTATTATGATGATTTTAATTCTTTAACTGAGAACAATGGTATAAAGGTAACCTTTGTTAAAGTGGACAGTCATACTGGAGATTTGTTTAATGAGGTAGTAGATGAGTTTGCTAAAAAAGCAATAAATGTACCTCTTAAGGGAGAAACAGCAAAGCTTTTAAAGAGTCAAAAAATAAAGGTTAAGAACAGAATTATAAAAGATAAAATGATGGAAATTGTAGGAGCGGTGTCTGCAGAAAATATTATTGTTTTGGAAGAAAGAAATAATGTTTAATATTTTCAAAATTGCATAACCTATAGTTAATAACAGTATTGAATTTGTTAGTCAGCAGATAAAGAGTGATTAACTATAAACTGTCTACTGTAAACTATAATAAAGGGGTGCAAATGATATGAATGGAAAATTTGTAAGAGGTATAACTACGGGTGCTATTATAGGAGTAACGGCAGGTATGATGATGGCACCACAGGTAAGCAGAAGTACTAGAAAAAGAATGAAAAAAAACGGAAGAAATATGTTGAATACAGCAGAAGAAGTATATGACACTTTCATGGATTGGATGAGATAAAGCAAAGAAAGAAATTCAAGATAATATATTATCTTGAATTTCTTTCTTTTTTTTATATTATTTTGGAAATATACACTATTTTTTTTGCAGAATATAAAAGAAATATGCTATAATATAAGTAGTATTTACTAATTTATTAAATGATACTAAATCTATTAATTATATTAAGGCAAAGGAAGAGGTATTTATGGAAATCTTGTCTTTAGGAGAAAAAATTAAGAGAAGAAGAAAAGAATTGAATATGACATTGAAAGATTTAGCAGGGGACAGAATAACTCCGGGACAAATAAGTTTAGTTGAATCAAGCAAGTCGAATCCTAGTATGGATTTGTTAGAGTATTTAGCAGGTGCACTTAACATTTCCGTAGAATATCTTATGGAATCAGAAGAGACTCAAGCTGAAAAAATATCTATGTACTTTGAAAATATTGCAGAGTCTCACATATTAAATAATGAGTTGATTTTAGGAGAACAATATACAGATAATGCACTATACTATGCAGAAAAATATAAATTAGAATATAGAAAAGCAAAAAATTTATATTTAAGAGGAGAAATATATATATATAAAGGTGAGTATGGAGTAGCTCAGCAGCATTTTTTATCTGCTAACGTAATATTTATAAAAGAAAATAGATTTGAAGATATTATAAGCACTTTTTTAAAGCTTGGAATGATTACATTAGATACGCAGGCATATCATGCAGCTTGTAGTTATTTTCAACAGGCAGAAAAGGTATATAGTGACAATAATTTGGAAAATGATTTTATGATTGGACAAATTTACTATTATATTGCTAGTACATATTTTAAATTGGATGACATTGAAAAAGCTATAAATTATTCATATTTAGCCAATGTAAAATTCAAAAAAATTGATAATAAAAAGGAATATGCTAAATCGCTTTTATTATTGTCAGAAGAGTATAGTAAAAAAGGTGACATAGATAAAGCAATAAAATATTCTAACAAAACTTTAAAATTATTTAAGGAAGTTAATGATTCTAACTATATATCTCATATTGAAAATAATTTGGGAAGATTGTTTTATGAATTTGACAATTTGGAAGAATCTTTTGAACATTATAATAAGGCAATAAAGTTAAGAAAGCAGCATAAGGATTCAAGATATATAGAAACCCTTATTAACATATGTGAGAATCATATTAAACTTAAGGATATGGAAAAAGCTAAAAAAGTTTTAAAGGAAATAATGGACAACGTGGAAAATGGTGGAAAGTTGGCGTTATTCAATTATTATCTACTAAAACATAGAGTTGATTTAATTGAGGGAAATTTGGGAGAGGCAGAGAACAATTTGATTATGGCTTTGAACTATGCAAAGAATATGGAGCTTATTGATGAATATGCAGAAACTGCTGTATTGATTGGTAAATTTTATGTGGACAATGGCAAGGATAAAGAAGCTGCAAAGTATTTAAATGAAGGTGTTGAGGCATTTAAAAGATTAGGGGTTTTGAAATAGTGTAGTATTGGATAGGTGATTACATGGAAGTTTTAGCTGTTGGAGAAAAG
The DNA here is from genome assembly GCF_026719745.1 of Clostridium sp. ZS2-4. GTDB lineage: Bacteria > Bacillota > Clostridia > Clostridiales > Clostridiaceae > Clostridium_H. The sequence goes on along the minus strand of NZ_JAPPRQ010000044.1, from coordinate 112,138 downwards.
ATAAAGAGAGCAAGGATTTATAAGGGATATACATTAAGAGATGTATGTGGAAGTGAAATTTCAGTTTCAAAGCTAAGCTGCATAGAAAATGGAAAAATTTACCCAGAAGATTGGATATTAGAATTAATATCATCTAAATTAGATTTAGATATGGAATATTTAAAGAAAAATGTTGATGAGCAGATAAATACGAATATAAAAAATATGCTTAAAAATAATAAAGCTGAAGATTATGTTGAAGAACTGAAGTATAATTTAGAATTTGCTGAGAAATTCGGATATTACAATATTGCTTTGGATATCATGCATTTAATATTTCAGCATATACTGGAAAATGGTGACATAAGAGAAATACAAAAAAATATTGGACGATACTATGACATAAGTAATAATGCTACTGCAAGACTGAGAAAGACTATGTATTATATGGATGTTGCAAAATATTTTTATAAAAATGGAGAGTATTATCAAGCCGTTAACTATTTTAAAAATGTGAGAAAAACTTTAAGTGACAGTAAATATAAAGATACTAATATGGTTGCTGATTCTATATATTATGAAGCATCATGCCATATTAAACTGCAGAGATATGAAAAGGCTTATGAAATTGCTGAAGGATTAAAAAATTTATTTGAAAATTTAGAGGATAAATTGCAAAAAGCTAAGATGTATCATATGATGGCCATTCTTTCCCTTAAATTAAATAAAGGCAATTTTGAAGAATATGAGTCAAATGCTTATGAAATGTATGAAAATGACATGGAACATAAAGCAGTAGCCATATATAATTTTGCGTCTACTATGTTTAAGTCAGATTTAAAGAATAAGGCTCTTGAATACATACAAAAAGCTGTACAATTGTATCCAGAAGATAATGAAGAGAAATTGGTTAATTTTATGCTTGTATGTACTTCTGAGCTTGTTGATAATAAAACTATTGAATTTGCGAAAGAATTAAGCGATGATGTTCTAAATAGAGCTATACATTTAGATAATACTAGGTTTATCGAAAAAGCTTATTACTTAAAATCAAAGTTGCTACTGGATCAAAATAATTTAGTATCAGCGGAAATGTATATGAATTTATCACTTGATTTTCTTGCTAAGGTTGGAACTAAAAGAGAAATTTATGATAGATATATGGAAATGGGCAAAATGTACCATGATATGAATTCAATAAGTGAATCTATCAAATACTTTTCTTTAGCTATGGGTTTACAGAAAAAATTATAAAACAAAATTATAAAACAAAATAAAAAAGCCTTTTGGCTTTTTTATTTTTGTTTTTGGGGACGGTTCTTTAGTTTTATTTAAATCAAATAAACAAGTTTTAAATTTGTTATTGAATGAAAGATATAAGTATTTATTAGTGATTATTAAAGAGTTATAATAAGGTAATAATAATTATAATAAATATGAAAGGATGATAGCTGTGGATATAGAAAAAATGACCATAAAGGTCCAACAAGCATTAAATGAGGCACAGCTAATAGCTGTGAAATATAACCATCAACAAATAGAGGTTATACATTTATTTATGGCGTTAATATCTCAAGAAGATGGACTTATTCCTAATATTTTTAGTGGGATGGGGGCTAATGTAAATAATATTAAACAGTCTATACATAGTGAACTGGATAAAATGCCTAAGGTTTTAGGTGAAGGAGCAAAAAGTTCAGGAGTATATGCTGTAAGAAGGATAGAAGAAGTATTTATTGAAGCAGAAAAGTATGCAAAGAGGTTTGAGGATTCATACATAAGTGTGGAACATGTAATGCTTGCAATTATGGACATTGATTCAAAGGGGATTGTTGGTAAAATATTAAAAACATTTAATATAACTAAAGATGGATTTTTAAATATTCTTTCTACAGTCAGAGGAAATCAAAGAGTTGAAACTCAAGATCCAGAAGGAACATATGATGCTTTAAAAAAATATGGAAGAAATTTAGTTGAAGAGGCGCAAAAACATAAGCTAGACCCAGTTATAGGGCGAGATGAAGAAATAAGACGAGTTGTAAGAATTTTATCAAGAAGAACAAAAAACAATCCTGTTTTAATAGGTGAACCTGGGGTTGGTAAAACAGCTATAGTTGAAGGACTTGCTGAAAGAATAGTTAGAGGAGATGTACCTGAAGGACTTAAGAATAAGATAATTTTTTCTTTAGATATGGGCGCTTTAATTGCTGGTGCTAAATTTAGAGGAGAATTTGAAGAAAGATTAAAAGCGGTATTAAGGGAAGTTAAAAGTAGTGAAGGTAGAATAATTTTATTTATTGATGAGATACATACTATTGTGGGAGCAGGAAAAACAGAAGGAGCTATGGATGCTGGTAATCTTATAAAGCCAATGTTGGCAAGAGGGGAGCTCCACTGTGTTGGTGCAACAACCTTCGATGAATATAGAAAATATATTGAAAAGGATAAAGCTCTTGAGAGGAGATTTCAGCCAGTTATAGTTAATGAACCAACAGTTGCTGATACTATTTCTATACTAAGAGGACTTAAAGAAAGATTTGAGATACATCATGGAATTAGAATACATGACTCTGCTATAGTGGCAGCAGCTAAATTATCAGATAGATATATAACGGACAGGTTTTTACCTGATAAAGCTATTGACTTGATTGATGAAGCAGGTTCCATGATTAGAACAGAAATAGATAGTCTTCCTACTGAATTAGATGAGGTAAGGCGTAGAGTTTTTCAATTGGAGATTGAAAAAGAGGCTCTATCAAAAGAAAAAGATAAAGCATCTCAAGAAAGGTTATCATTTTTAGAAAAAGACTTAAGTGAATTAAAAGAAAAAGATAAAGAAATGACTGCAAAATATGAAAAAGAAAAAGCGGATATTACTGTGGTTAGAAATTTGAAGGAAAAATTGGATAAAGCAAGAGGGGATCTTGAAAAAGCTGAAAGAGACTATGAGCTAAATAAGGTTGCAGAATTAAAATATGGAATTATTCCTAACCTTGAGGAGCAGATTAAAGAGAATGAAAATAATCTAAAAGATAATAGTGAAAGAGCACTATTGAAAGAAGAAGTTACGGAAATAGAGATATCTGAAATAGTTTCAAAATGGACTGGTATACCTGTAACAAGACTTCAGGAAAAAGAAAAAGAGAAGTTGCTAAGATTAGAAGATGAACTTCACAAAAGAGTAATTGGACAGGATGAAGCAGTTACTTCCACAGCAAATGCTGTTTTAAGGGCAAGAGCAGGACTTAAGGATATTAATAGACCGATAGGTTCATTTATTTTCTTAGGTCCTACAGGAGTGGGAAAGACAGAACTTGCAAAAACTTTGGCAAGAACTTTATTTGATAGTGAGAATAATATAATTAGAATTGACATGTCAGAATACATGGAAAAGTATTCTGTATCTAGACTTATTGGAGCTCCTCCGGGATATGTTGGATATGAAGAAGGAGGACAGCTAACTGAAGCGGTAAGAAGAAACCCGTATAGCGTTATTTTATTTGATGAAATTGAAAAGGCACATGATGATGTGTTTAATATCTTTCTTCAAATTTTAGATGATGGTAGGCTTACTGATAATAAGGGAAAAACCATAGATTTTAAAAATTGTATAATTATTATGACTTCCAATATAGGAAGCAGCTATCTTTTAGAGAATAAGGGTTCAAATTATATTGATGAAGAAATAAAAGAAAAAGTAATGGATGCAATGAAAAGGAGATTTAAGCCTGAATTTTTAAATAGATTAGATGATATAATAATGTTTAAGTCATTAACAGAAGGGGAAATAGAAAAAATAATTGATATTTTTGTTGAAGAAATAAAAGAAAGATTGAGGGAAAAGAACATTCAGTTAGAAATTTCAAAGGAAGCAAAACAGCTTATGGCTGAAGAAGGATATGATCCTGTTTATGGAGCTAGACCTTTAAAAAGGTATATAGCTAAAACTTTAGAAACTGCAATAGCAAAATTGATAATTAAAGGTGAAGTTTATGATGGTTCATTAATTAAGATTTTAAGGGATAATGATCAATTAAAGTTAGAAGTTAAATAAAATGAGGGGACGGTTCTCAATTTTTGATTTTAGCAAAAATTGAGAACCGTCCCCTTATCTTGATTAGATTCATTAAATTACATAGAGTTATTTTAATATAAAAAGTACAATATAGTTATATAGGAACAAATAGAGAGGTGCTACTCATGAATAAATTATGGAGAAATATGACGATGTTAATATTTGTATGTATATTTAATATTTTATTTTCTTATTGTAATTTTGCTTTTGCAGTACCTATGTATATAAGTAAGGATGAAAGTAAAGAGAGTATACAAAAGGTAGTGTATTTAACTTTTGACGATGGTCCTTCAATAAACAATACTGGGAAAATAATCAAAATTTTAAAAGAAAATGATGTAAAAGCTACTTTTTTTATTATAGGAGCTCTAGTTGATGAAAATCCAGAAGTTTTTCAGGAATTATATAAAAATAATATGTGTATTGCTGTTCATACTTATTCCCATGACTATAACAAAATATATAAAAGTGCAGAAGCTTATATGGAAGATTTACAAAAATGTAATGATATAATTAGAAATATAACAAAAAAAAATCCCGTTTCCTATATAAGGATTCCAGGAGGAGCATATAATAAGGTTTCAAACCAGTATACTATGAATAGAATCAGGGAAATGTTAAAAGAACAACAAATAAATTATGTTGGATGGAATGTTTGCTCTAATGATGCATTAGGGAGAAATATACCAGCTTATAAAATTAAGGATAATGTTATAAAACAGAGCAAGAAAATAAGTGAAAATAGTGGAATAGTAGTTGTTCTTATGCATGATTCCTACTATAAAAAAACTACAGTAGAAGCTTTGCCGGATATAATTAAATATTTTAAGGATGAAGGATATATATTTAAAACTTTTGAAGAAATTACACCAAGAGAATATAAAGAACTAGAAAAACATAAAATTTTAAATAAATGATGAATTAAACCGCTAATTTTATTATTCACTTAAATAAAGTAGCGGTTTGATTTTTAGCTATTGTACCATTTCTCTTTTTATAATAAATTCTTTTGCTTTTAGTTCATAGGTGTCATCTAAAGGAGGTAATATGAATTTACCATATTTATTTTTAAGAGCTGATAATAATAACCTATCTGCTAGTTCAGGATTTTTCGATAATAAAGAACCATGAAAATAGGTACAATAGGTATTTTTATATATGCAGCCTTCATAGCCATCTTCACCGTTATTTCCATATCCAGCTAAAACTTTACCAAGAGGTTTTAAATTTCCTATATAGGTTTTCCCAGAATGATTTTCAAAACCAACATAGGTTTCATTAAATTCTTTATTATAGATTATAGTATTACCAATAAGCCTTTTGTTACCTGATTTTGTATATATATCCAAAGCGCTAAGCCCTTCCAGTTCTTCACCACTAGGAGTTACGTAATATTTACCAAGCAGTTGATAACCACCGCAGATTGATAAAAATACTTTATTGCTTTCAATGTATTTTTTTATTTCAACTTTTTTATTTTTCATTAAATCCTTTGAAACAATTGATTGCTCATAATCTTGGCCACCACCAAAAAACACAATATCATACTTGGAAGAGTCAAAATCATCATTTATAGAAACGTTGAATATATTAGTTTTAATTCCACGATTTTCGGATCTGTATTTTAATATCAATAAGTTTCCAACATCTCCATAAACATTTAGTAAATCAGGATACATATGACAAATATTAAGTTCCAAAATATCACCTCCAGACTAGGGATTTTACTGTAAAAATTTATTTTTAAGTGGACTTTTACTACCATAAAAAGGTTATTACCATAATTTTTTTATGTAGCCTTTATTGTTTAGAAATTTTCTAAAACTGGTCATTGCTGTATAAGTAGCCAGCATATATACCATAGAGCCATTAGTATTTTCAATGTTATTCAAAAGACATTCATAATTATCACATATAGAAAATAGCTTTTCGTTAAAGCCTGCAACCTTGAGACGTATGCCCATATCATAAAGACGTATTCCTGAAACCATTATATTGTCTATTTTCAAAGAATTAAGATTTTCAAAGTTTACATCCCAAATCCAAGAAACGTCTCTGCCATCAGCTGAATTATCATTTAAAAGCAAGGCTAGACTTTTATTTCTATCATCTAAATTGATGGAACTTAAAGCTTCATCAAACCCAGCGGGGTTTTTCACTAAGATTATCTTTAAGTTTTTATTATTTATCTTTATAAGTTCTTGACGTCCGAAACTGCAATTGAGAGTTTTCAGTGAATCATAAATAATGTAATCCGCTACTTTTAAGGTTTTTGCAATGCTAAAGGCACATAAAGCATTATAAATGTTATATGTACCAGATTGATTTATTATATATTCTGTATCATTAATTTCTACTATAGAGCCAGTTGAGGTTAAAGAGATTACTTTATTAACATAAAAATCTAATTCAGGACGTTTATATCCGCAATTGTCACAATGAAAGTCGCCTAAATGATTATAAGTTATAAAATTATAGCTGTATGGACGTTTACAATGTTTACAAAATTTTGCATCAGCATTTAATGAAAGTTTATTTTGTGCATTAATTGTAGTTTTAAATCCGTAATATAATATTTTATTTTTTAAATCTAAATTTCCTAAAAGGGATTCATCACCATTTAATATTAAGGTAGAATCAGGGGATTTTTTCACCCCATCTAGAATCTTTTCTAAGGTTGTATATACTTCACCATATCTATCTAACTGGTCTCTAAAAAGATTTGTTATAGTGATTATTTCAGGTTTTATATATTCTGTTACATATTTTACATTAGCTTCATCAACTTCGATTACTGCATAGTTGTTTTTGGGTTTGTTACCGAATCTATAATTTTTTATAAAACAAGATATTATTCCTGTATACATATTAGCGCCAGTATCATTGGTTATAACATTTTCACCATTATTTTTTAAGATGGTATAGATCATATTTGTAGTTGTAGTTTTTCCATTTGTTCCTGTTACCAACATTACATTATAGTCTTTGGCAATTTTAATTAATATATTTTTATCGAATTTAAGTGCAACTTTTCCAGGAAAATTTGTTCCACCTTTATATAATCTTTTAGATAAATGCATAATAAATTTTGAAGCAAATATTGCTAAAACAGATTTGATATTAATATCTAACACCTCCATCCTATTAAGAAATTATGTACTATTTTATGAAAAATATACTACTAATAAGATTTTATCACGTATTCAAATAAATGGAAATATTTTACTGGTAGTCGTTATTATGCACAAAATCTTATATTTCCTCATTATTAAGTATTAAAAAACAAAAAAGCCATAAACTCTTAAATGAAAAAATAAGAATTTTGGCTTTTTTACTATTCATATGACGTTAATTTTCTGAATAAAATTTATGTGTTAAACATATAATCTAAGTTAAATGTTAATTTTATGTATGTGTAATTTCTCAATTATTTCTTAATTGATCTGAAATAGCGAAGTAAATATCAGTAATGTAAAGTTCATTTTTAATATATAAGTTGCAATAAATAATAGTTATTGAATTAAAACTTCAGTGAAGTTTTTTCATGAATGGAGCATTGAACTATGATCATTGATAATTGCAATATATATTAATAAATATGTCTTTACTTTCATACATTTAATTATAAAATAGAGAATACAATACAGATTAGTGTTCTACTTTTATATTGTGGAATTCACCGTCAATTTTAAAGTCTAGATTAGGAGATATTTTATTAATTTTTTCAAGTAGTGATGTTTTTTTATCACCCTTTAATGGTGTTGGACAATAATCGTTCATGTAATTGACTGATGAAATACTGCAAGGTATTATCTTAAAATCATAAGAAGTAAACTTGTTATTAGTAAAATTAAATTTAGTTTGTATGATCATTGTATTTTTATCACTAGGATTTTTATTGCCACCAAAACAGAAGTTACCAAGACTATAGCATATAATTCTATCTTTATATTTTTCTATTCCTTCAATTACGTGAGGATGATGTCCAATAATTAAATCCGCTCCACTATCAATTGCATTATGAGCAATTGTTTTTTGTGAATCAGTAGGATAATAGCTGCCTTCTTTTCCCCAATGAAAGTTTATTACTACAATATAATTTTCAGATTTTAAAGCTTTTATATTATCTTCAAGTTTTTTACGCAAATTTTCATTATTATAAAAGCCTTTATATCCTAAAAAAGCAAATTTAATTCCTTTGATTTCTTTTTTCCAAACATAACCTTCACCAAAATAAGGAATATTTACAGCTTCAAGAGCTTTTTTAGTATCTTTGAAACCTTTGTCTAAATAGTCATATATATGGTTATTGGATAAGTTAACACCTTCAATATTTCCGCTGGTTAGTATTTTGGCGTAATCAGCAGGAGCTTTAAAAGTGAACTGCTTGTTTGCTTTTTCAGTAGAGTTTGTGAAGGTTCCTTCCAGATTTGCTGTAGTTATATCATCATTTTTAAATATTTCATATACGTTTTTAAAGAAATATGAGTAATCACTATTATTCTTTTTAAATATGTATGGTAGTGAATTTTCATAAGAAAATTTATCATCACGCCCTAAAGTACAGTCACCAATAGAAGTCAATAAAATTTCAGAATGAATTTCTTTAGGAAGGTCTTTTTTTACTTTCTCTTTTGGTTCAGGTGTTTCTATTTTCTTGGATTGTACAATATTTTGATTAGAGACGGTGTTATTATTTTTGGGGGATTTTGAAGAGTAGCTCCAAAACCCTATTGAGAATAACATTATTACAACAATTGTAGACATTAAGGTGAAACGAAGCTTATTTTTAACTTTTATCCTTCTTTTCTTTCTTTTTCTCAAAATTATCGCTCCTATCGTTAAATTAATTTTAAATTACTTCAGGTAGAGTTTGGACTCTGTTTGAATGCTAGGGAGAATAGAGGTACCAAGCTATAGAATAAAATATGTTATATGTGGACTAATACTTTTAGTGCGAATATAAATATTAAAGTATATAAGTTCCAATTAATAAAATGCATTTATAAATTTATTACAAAAACAATATTAGTGCCTTGTATATTAAGTTCTAATGAGTAGAATCATTATTGAAACCTATATATTAATTGAGTAGTATCTTATAAATTATTTAAGATAAAGCTTTTATTTAAGCAATAACATTAATTTTGAATATCAACTAAATTATAGTATAACTTAAATGCAAAATGTTAACAATAAAATGGAAAATTTCTTTTTTATTCAATTAGAGAAGTTTTGTAGCTTTTTTAAAAGAAATTTGTTAAAATAATACGTAAAGTGTTGATAAGAGGTGAGTAATATGAAATTTGATATTAATTTTAATAAAGAAAACTTAAACAAAAAAACTATAATAGGTGCAGTTGGAGCGGTTGTATGTTTAGTAATAATTATTACACTTTTTGCAACACGTAAAAGTAATATTGTAAATAAAAATGCCCAATTTGAAAAAAAAGGAGAAGAGTATTTTTATTTAGGTCAATATGACAAGGCTATAGAGGAATATAATAAAATAAAGACAGACAATTTAGAAGATGATAATAAAACATTAGCTTGGAAGAATATAAATATTGCAGAAGCATATTCGGTAAAAGGAGATAATGAAAGTTCAGAAAATTATGTGAAACTAGCACAAGTATCTAAGAATAAAGATAATAAAGTTATAAATAATATAGTATTCACTCAATTTATGAATGGAAAAATGGAAGAAGCTTTAAAATATGGGGAAGAAGCTTTAAAAGCTAATCCTCAAAATAAAGAACTAAAAAAAACTATGATTGCAATTTATATGAATGCTGGTAAAAATGGAGAGGCTAAAAAATTAGTAAAATCATATGCTGTAGATAAAAATTCTGCATATGATATGGCGGAATATTCAAGATTGCTTATGCTTATAGGTGATATGGATGGCGGATTTACTGAGCTTAGGACAGCATGGAATATTGATAAAGATGAATACAAAATTTATGATGTTTTAGCCCAGGCTTCTGTATATAACAGAGAATTAATAATAAACAGTATAAAAAAATTGCAGGAAAGAAATCCACAAGATGCGGCATATAAGATGTGGCTTGCAAAAGTATATTCTTTAAAGCCTGTAAATTCAATTGAAGCAGAACAATTAATAGGTGAACTTAAGGACAAGGATACAGGAAAAATAGAAATAAAATTAATAGAGGCTTCTGTACTGCAGAATTTAAAGAAGGACGAAGATGCTGATAAATTAATTGAGGAAGTTATAAAAAATAATAAGGATGATTATAGAGTATTTCATACTGCAGCATGGCATTATTTAAAAAAGAACGATTTAGACAAAGCAGCAGAATATTGTAATAAATCCATAGAAAAAAATAAGGATTATCCAGATAACTATGCATTTTTAATGCCGGAAATTTTAAGAAAAAAAGAAAGTAATACAGCATCAGCAGCGTATTTTAGAACAGCAATATCAAAAGAACCATATAATTATAATATCATATGTAATACTGCAAATTACTACTGGTATCAAGCTCAAAAACCGGAAAAAGCATTAGAGTATTTCAAACTTGCCAGCAGTATCAAACCAACTGAGTCAGAAATCAAATATAATATAGCTTTAATTTATTTTAATGCTGAAAAAAATAAAGAAGCGGCTGAAATTTTAGTGGAGTGTACAAAATTAAAAGATAATTCAATTAAATATCATAGAACCCTGGGGACAGTTTATCTTACTATGGGAAAATCGGAAGATGGAATAAAAGAAATAAGAAAAGCATATAAGCTTGATAAAAATGACATATTAACCTTAAATAATGCGGCATGCTACTATATTATGTATACAAATGATTTTCAAAGAGGATATTATAATTTAAAACAAGCTAGTACTGGAATTATTGAAACCACAGATGAATATACAAAAAAAGTAATTAATGATAACTTTGAAAATATTAAAGCTATAATTGAAAAAATCGAAAAAGGAAAAGGTAATGAATCTATAAAAGTCCCAGACTTCAGGCTTTTATATTAGGGTATATTAGGGGACGGTTCTTAAGATTTAATTAGGTTTTTTATAAAAATACAAAAACACACACTGAATTTTAAAATAGTGTGTGTTTTTGTATTAAATAATATATGATTTTATATACTCATAGAGGATTGTCTATAATTTCCCAATATATCACTTACGGAAGATACAGTTACAAAAGCATGAGGATCAATATACTTTACAATTTTTTTTAGAGTGTTTAATTGATTATTTTGTATAACAACATAAATAATTTTTTTATGTCCATTTGAATAAGCTCCTATAGCATCAATTATAGTAATTCCTCGTAATAATTTATTTTGGATTTCTGAAATAATTTCTTTAGGAGACTCACAAATTATCATACATTGTTTTGAAGATGAAATTCCTTCCTGAATAGTATCTAATGATTTAGTGCGTACAAAACTCATTATAAGTGCGTACATAACTGAACGAGGACCTAATACTGCTGCTACAAATAGATAAATTAATATATCTTGAATTAAAAGAATATTTGATATTGATAATGAAGGGAATTTGTTGTTTATAATTTTAGCAGATATATCAAAACCACCAGTAGATCCGCCCCCCATGAAAATTAAAGATATACCAATTCCAAGAGTAATTCCGCAAAAAATTGCAGAAAGCATAATATCCTGTGACATGATTGCTTTTAAATTAAAAGGCGTAAGTACCAAAGTAAGATAATCTATAAATATAGATGTAAAAAAAACAATAATTGCACTTCTAAAAGCAAATTTTCTACCTAAAAATTTATAACCGAATATGAAAAGGGGTAAATTTACAAGTATAATTGTTAATCCAACTGGAACTTTAAGTAAGCTGTTAAAACAAAGTGCGATACCTGTTGCTCCCCCAGATCCTATATTTGCAGGTATTAAAAATACAGATGTACCTAGTGAATATAATATGCATCCAAGAATTAACAAAACATATTCTTTAGTGGTTTGGTTCATATTTGAGTACCTCCTTAGCAGATTGTGGTTTGCTCTAAAACGTATATAATATATCATAAATAGTATGTGCTTACAACAAGAAAAGCAACACAAAATATAGGACAAACGAAAGGAAAAACGAAAGGAAAAACGAAAGGAAAAACGAAAGGAAAAACAAGGGGACGGTTCTCAACTATTCATTTAATATTGTAAATGCAGAGTGAAATTTTTCAATAATTATAAAAACTATATGTTAAATAATGTAGTACATGTCTTAAAAAAATAATTAGGGTAAGAATTATATAAAAAATTAAGCCAGTTTATGATTAAAGAAATTTATAAGTAAGTTTTTATATTTACCATCGTTAAGAAGCAGTTTGTAACCATTATTGCAAAGACGCGATATAGATGAAGGGCTGATATTACCTAATATAGCACACATTTCATGTGACTTCAAGTCACATAAATTATGCATTAATAATACGCATAATGATCTAAAAATTGATGATTTATGAGAAAACTTTATATGAATATCTGTTTCCTTAAAGTCATATAAATCTGCAATATACTTAATAATTTCTTCTGGTTTGAAATTTCTTATTACAGGTTTTGTATAACTTTTATTATTTATGGAGATATTTTTTAAAGCTAATTCATCAATTAATATGTTATCAATACTTTCGTTGGTTCTTGATTTAACAAATGAAAAATAACGAGTTGTTGCTAAAATTGGATCAGGATTAAAATAATTTAATACAAAGTATGAATCTATAATATTATAAATATCTTTCTGCTTCCCTAAATAAATTCCGAGGCTTGAATAGGAATAATTTTCAACACAATTTCTGTAACCTTTTATATCTTTTGGATTGTTATGTATATATGCTGACATACACATAATAGAAATATCAGTACAAGCTATTTTACTTTTAAATCTATCTCCAAATACATGACCTGTTCTGTGATATCTTTTATTATAATATTGAGCATAACATTGATTAATTTTATGCATGAAGTTGCTAATATCAGCTCCATTAGAATCAATTAGTAAATGTGCGTGAGTATCCATAAGACAAAAGGCATACAACTTGAAAGTATGAACTTCTTTATATTTTTTTAGTAACTTCAAATATTTATCTTTATCTTCACTATCTCTGAAAAGATTAAAATCACTTATACTTCTCATCATAATATGGTATATTGCTGTATTAGACTTTATTCTAGCTGTCCTTGGCATTATAATCACTCCTTAAATATAAATATATCTAATTATTGACAAATTAATTAGTGTTTATTCAACATTAAATTTGTTTCATGAGGGAAACCAAAAGAGAAGAACCGTCCCACAGTTTTTAACATATGTTCAGCATATGGGTATATAAATAAAATAGTATCAGTTCATTTGTTACCAATTTGATAACTGTTAAATAAAATAAAATGTTAAGATGATTTATATTATGACTAGTTATTAAATTAAGATTTAGATTTAATAAGCACTGGTAAAGGAGGATGCAGTTATGGAGAAAATAAAAGGCGTAAGTATGATTATATTAGGATTAATAAGTATTATATATTATTTTTTATTAGTTACATTTGGGGGGAAAATAAGTTTTTCTGAATTCTGGGTAATGTTTGGGGTTTTTATGCTTTTAATAGGTATAATTAAAAAATTAGATAAAAATAAAAAAATAAGAATTAATAAAAAAATAAAATTGGTATTTATTACTTTAGTTTCTATTGGAGTAGCTTCTTTTATTATTATAGAAGGATTTATAATTACTTCTGGAATTTGTGGTGAAATAAAGAAAAGTGACTACTTAGTGATTTTAGGAGCTGGATTAAGAGGAGAAAAAATGTCGTTAGCTTTAAGCAAAAGAATGCATAAAAGTTTAGAATATATAAACAAGTATCCAGATGTTAAAATTGTAGTTTCAGGTGGACAAGGACCTGGGGAAGACATAACTGAAGCAGAAGCTATGAAAAGATTTTTAATTAACCATGGAGTTAGTGAAAAAAATATTATAAAAGAAGACAAATCAACAAGTACATCAGAAAATCTAAAATATACTAAAAATAAATTAGAGCAAATTGATGGAAGAAATGATATGACAATTTCTATTGTTACTAGTGATTTTCATATGTTTAGAGCTCAATTTCTTGCAAAACGAGTAGGATTTGACACCTATGCAGTGCCTGCTAAGTTACATTTCTTATTAATACCTAATTTTTATGTGAGAGAATATTTTGCTGTTATTAATTCGTATTTTTTAAATTAAAACAAGGAAACAAGGGGACGGTTCTTGACTTTTAAGTGCTAAAAAGTCAAGAACCGTCCCCTTGTTTTTATATTGAAAGAGATTTCTGTTTAAAGTTACCTTGAATATCATTTACTGATGATACCGTAACAAATGCAGTTGGATCTATTCTATTAACTAGAGTTTTAAAAGTGTTCAATTGAAATTTTTGAATAACTACATATATAAATTTCCTATCTGTATGAGAGTAACAACCTTCTGCATTAAGTAAAGTTACTCCTCTTTCAAGCTCACTTTTTATAGCTTCTATAATCAAAGCAGGTTCTTTGCATATAATGATGCACTGACGTGAAGAGGCTATACCTTCTTGGATAGTATCTATGGTTTTAGATCTAATAAAGCTCATTATAATTGCGTACATTACTGAGTGAGGTCCTAGTGTAAATGCTAAAAAAGCATATATTATTATATCTTGGACAAGTAAAATTTTAGGAAGTTGCAAGTTTGGAAATTTATTTCTAATAATTTTACCGGATATATCGAATCCCCCTGTTGATGCACCAGCCATAAAAAGTATTGCCATTGCTATTCCTGAAATAACTCCACAAAATATAGTTGCTGTAAGCACATCACCTAAGGGTTCAAAGGAGAAATGTGCGTTAAGAAAATCTATTAAAAAAGAAGAACTAACTACAATAAATCCACTTTTAATTGCAAAATGTTTACCTAAAATATTATAACCAAAAATAAAAAGCGGAATATTCATAATCAGAGTTGTAAATCCAATAGGAAGATTAAATAGTTGATTTAATCCTAAAGAAACTCCAGTCAAACCACCAGTACCAATCTTATTTGGTACTAAAAATATACAAACGTAAAGTGAAAAAAACAAACAACCAATAATTAATAGACCTATTTCCTTACATAAAGTTTTCATGATACTTCTCCTTTTATAATATAATATTTATAATACACTAGCCATTATCTTTTAGAGCCAAGCTTAATAGCTAAATTTTGTAACTTGTTTGAATTCGGTTTAATAGTAGCATAAATAAAAGTATTACTCAAAGTGTATTTTTTTACGTTTATAGATGTTTTAAGGCTGTAGTAGTGAATTGGTAGATTTAGTGTAATTTTGGAACAGATTAATTTGAAATGCTCACGAATCCTGCAATGATGAAATATTTTGGCGGAATTAATTCAAAACTGTAAAGAGCTCTGAATTAATTTCAGTAAATTCAGTGAAAATAATAGAAAAATTATTGAATATTAAATTTATCAATAGTTAAACTTTCAAAAAAATAAGGGGACGGTTCTCAACTTTTTTATATTAAAAAAGTTGAGAACCGTCCCCTTATATATTATAATGTTTGAGAGGTTTCACGGAAGAAAAAAATTGAGTGTGGAGGAAAGAGTAATATATGATAAGTACAAGTAGAGTAAGTTTGAGGTATGGGGGACGTAAGTTATTTGAGGATGTTAACATAAAGTTTACTCCAGGAAATTGCTATGGTCTAATAGGCGCTAATGGTGCAGGTAAATCAACGTTTTTAAAAATACTTTCTGGAGAAATTGAACCTAATACAGGTGATGTAATACTTGGTCCAGGAAAAAGAATGGCAGTTTTAAAACAAGATCATTTCCAATTTGATGAGCATAAAGTATTGGATACAGTAATAATGGGACATGTTAGACTTTATGAAATTATGAAAGAAAAAGATGCTTTATACACTAAAGAAGATTTTTCAGATGAAGACGGAATGAAAGCTGCTGAGCTTGAAGCTGAATTTGCCGAACTTAATGGATGGGAAGCTGAATCAGAAGCTGCATCTTTGTTAATGGGACTTGGTATAGGAGAAGAACTTCATGAAAAGCTAATGAAGGATATAAGTGCGATGGAAAAAGTAAGGGTACTTCTTGCTCAAGCATTATTTGGACAGCCAGATGTTCTTTTATTAGATGAGCCTACGAACCATTTAGATTTAAAGTCTATAGAATGGTTAGAAGATTTCCTTCTTAATTTTGAAGGGACAGTTATAGTTATTTCACATGATAGACATTTCTTGAATACGGTATGTACACATATTGCAGACTTAGATTTTGGGAAAATACAATTATACGTGGGTAACTACGATTTCTGGTATGAGTCAAGTCAATTAGCTTTAGAAATGGCTAAGAATCAAAATAAGAAGAAAGAAGAAAAAATTAAAGAACTTCAAACATTCATTGCTAGATTTAGTTCGAATGCATCTAAAGCAAAACAAGCAACTTCACGTAAAAAATTGCTTGATAAAATAACTTTAGATGATATAAGACCATCATCAAGAAGATATCCTTTTGTGGGATTTAGTCCTGATAGAGAAGCGGGCAAGGATTTATTGAGCATTAAGGGATTAACCAAAATAATTGATGGAGAAACAGTTCTTAATAATATAGATTTCATTGTAGACAAAGGTGATAAGATAGCTTTTGTAGGAGAAAATGAAATTGCTAAAACAACATTATTCAAGATTTTAATGGGTGAAATGGAGCATGACAGTGGAGAGTATAAATGGGGTGTTACTACATCACAGGAATATTTCCCAAAAGATAACTCGGAATTTTTTAATAATGTAGATTTAAATTTAGTTGATTGGCTTCGCCAATTTTCTGAAGAAAAATCAGAAAGCTTCATTAGAGGTTTCCTTGGAAGAATGCTTTTTGGTGGTGAGGAAGCATTAAAAAAAGTTAATGTGCTTTCAGGAGGGGAAAGAGTTAGATGCATGCTTTCTAAGATGATGTTAAGCGGAGCAAATGTTTTAATATTTGATGAACCTACTAACCACTTAGATTTAGAATCTATTACAGCTGTTAATAATGGAATTATAAAATTTCCAGGAACAATTCTATTTACTTCTCATGACCATCAATTTGTACAAACAGTTGCCAACAGAATTATAGAAATTACACCAGAGGGATTAATTGATAAGAGAATGACTTATGATGAATATTTGGATAATAGAGGAAAAATGTAGGCTTAAAGAATAAAAACAAGGGGACGGTTCTTGACTTTTACGAAATTAAAAGTCAAGAACCGTCCCCTTGTTTTCTTCTTGTTATTGAAATGTCAGACAAATTTTAATATTGTGCAAATTCGCAAATATATGATATAATGTGATATTATAAAATGGGTTAAGTAGTTAATAAAAGATGTTTATAGGCAAAAACAACAAAATTACACACTAGTAAAACATGATATTTTAATATAATATAAGTTATATTAAAATATATTATACAAAGGTTAAATATATAATATATAAATGCTAACAAGTTTTGACAACAAACAACAACTTATGCGTATGAATAAATTTTGACAAAAAAGGTTTTAAAAATTACGACGTAATTATTAATTTGATACACACAAATGTAATATATTGTGATATTATATATTTGTATCAGAACTATTTTTTGTATTCTACAATGTAATTGTATACAAAACATTAATTGTTTTGATAATTTTTACAATATCTTAATTTTGTATATTATAATTATTATAATTTTTTATAATATAGAATTTATAGTGAATGTGAATTTCCTATAGATTATATTTTTGTGCGTGATATGAAGTGAACGTGCATATTTAACATTAAAGAACAGGAGGATTTATATGGAAATTTTAACTTTTAAAAAAGGCGTACATCCACCTCATGGCAAACATTTCACAGAAAATAAGCCTATTGAGGATTTACAGCCAAAAGATCTTTTAGTATTTCCTATGTCCCAACATATAGGAGCACCTGCTGAGTGCCTAGTAAAAAAAGGTGACAGTGTGTTAGTTGGACAAAAGATAGGTCAGGCTAGTGGATTTATTTCTGCAAATATTCACAGCAGTGTTTCAGGAACTGTTAAGGATGTTAAACCAGTATTAACAGCTAGTGGAACAAAAGCACTTGCAGTTATTGTCGAAAATGATGGACAGTATGAAGAAGTAGAATTTGTAAAACCTAAAGATTATCATGAAATGACAAAGGAAGAAATTGCAGGGCTTGTTAAAGAAGCTGGAGTAGTAGGTATGGGGGGAGCAGCTTTCCCAACTAATGTAAAACTTCTTCCACCACCAGATAAGAAAATTGATTCTATAGTAATCAATGCAGCTGAGTGTGAACCTTATTTAACATGTGACCACAGAATAATGTTAGAAGAAACTGAAAAGATCGTTGAAGGTCTTAAAATAGTTCTTCATATGTATCCAAATGCAAAAGGATATATAGGAATAGAGGATAATAAGAAAGATGCTATAGAAGTAATGCAAAAGGCAGTTAAAGATATTGCTAATATAGAAGTTAAGAGTCTTCAAACTAAATATCCTCAAGGTGCTGAAAAGCAATTAATTTATGCTATAACTAAGAGAGAAGTTCCATCAGGAAAGCTTCCAGCAGATGCAGGATGTATAGTGCAAAACGTTACAACTCTTCATGAAATCTACCAAGCAGTAGTACTTGGAAAACCTTCAACTACAAGAATTGTTACTGTAACTGGTGAAGCTGTTAAGGAACCAAAAAACTTAAGAGTAAGAAATGGTATGTCTTTCAGAGAGCTAGTTGATGCTTGTGGCGGATTTAATGAAGATCCAGTAAAAATAATTTCAGGTGGTCCAATGATGGGTATGGCTATATCTACTTTAGATATACCAGTTGTTAAAGCAGCATCAGGAATTCTTTGCTTAACTGCAAAACAAGCAGTATTACCTCAAGAATCAAGCTGTATTAGATGTGGAAAATGTGTTGAAGCATGTCCAATGTTCTTAATACCATCAAATATTGATTCATTAGGAAGAAGAAAAGATTTTGACGGATTCGAAGAATGTCATGGATTAGATTGTATAGAATGCGGATCTTGTACATTTGTATGTCCAGCAAAACGTCACTTAATTCAATCAATCCGTACTTCAAAGAGAACTGTTTTAGCAAATAAGAGAAAAAAATAGATAAGGAGTGAATTTTAATGGCTGAAATGTATACAGTGTCCTCATCTCCTCATATTCGTGACAACAGCTCAGTACAAACAATTATGAGAGATGTTATTATTGCATTGATTCCAGCTACACTAGCAGGAATATATTACTTTGGGCTACAGGCAGCATTAGTTATATTAACAGCAGTTTTATCTTGCGCTGTTTCAGAATGGGTATGGTGCAAACTAACTAAATCACAAAACACAGCAGTAGATTTAAGTGCAGTTGTAACAGGATTGTTACTTGCATTCAACGTTCCACCATCACTACCATTATGGATGGTTGTTGTAGGATCAATATTTACAATTATAGTTGTTAAATGTTTATTTGGTGGAATAGGACAAAATATAGTTAACCCTGCTCTTGCAGGAAGAGCATTTTTACTTGCTTCATATCCAGTTGCTATGACAACATGGACAAACCCTATAGATGGAACAACAGGAGCAACACCGCTTGCAATATTAAAAGGTGCAGAAGCAACAGGAGCACAATTACCAAGCTTAACTCAAGCTTTCTTGGGACAAGTAGGTGGATGTATAGGAGAAACTTCTGCTATTGCATTATTAATAGGATTTGCTTATCTTTTATATAGAAGAGTTATAACTTGGCATATACCAGTATTCTATCTTGGAACCATAGCAGTATTAGGAACTATCTTCGGAAGAGGTGGTTTAGGTGCTACAGCTGGTATATATGAAATAATGGTTGGTGGTGTAATGCTTGGAGGTATCTTCATGGCTACTGACTACACAACATCTCCAATGACTAAAAAAGGACAAATTATATTTGCTATTGCTGGTGGAGCATTAGCTATGATTATCCGTAACTGGGGTGGATATCCAGAAGGATGTTCTTACTCAATTCTTATAATGAACTTATTCGTGCCTCTTATAGATAAATATGTAAGACCTAGAGTATTTGGAACTGGGGAGGTGAAGTAACATGGATAAAGGTAAAAATGAAATAATAAAGTTAGGAATAACATTATTAATAATTACAGCGATATCCGGATTAATATTAGGAGGAGCTAATAAAATTACAGCAGCTCCTATAGCTGAACAGCAAAAGAAAGAAAATGAAGCAGCTATGAAGGAAGTTTTACCAAGTGCTGAAAGCTTTGATAAACTTGATAAAAAAGCAGAAGGTATTAAGGAAGTTAATGAAGGTAAAAAAGGAAGCGACGTAGCAGGATATACTATAAAGGTTGCTCCAAAAGGTTATGGTGGACCAGTAGAAATGATGGTTGGTATTTCAACAGAGGGTAAAATTGAAGGTATTAAAATCATAAATCAAAGTGAAACACCAGGACTTGGAGCTAAGGCACCTGAACCAGAATTTTCAGGACAATATAAAGGAAAACCAATTGAAAAAGAACTTGCAGTAGTTAAAACAGTTCCAGCAAATGATAATGAAATAAAAGCAATAACAGGAGCTACTATAACATCAAAGGCTGTAACTACAGGAGTTAATTCTGCAGTAGAATTTTATAAAAAAGAATTGAAAGGAGGACAAAAATAATGGGAGTTCTTATAGAAAGATTAAAGAATGGTATATTCAAAGAGAATGCAACATTCGTACAAGTGTTAGGAATGTGTCCTACTCTAGCAGTAACTTCAAGTGCTATAAATGGTGCGGGTATGGGACTTTCAACTACAGTAGTTCTTATAGGGGCTAACCTTGTTATATCTTTACTAAGAAAAGTTATACCAGATAAGGTGCGTATACCAGCATTTATAGTTGTTATTGCATCATTTGTTACTTTGCTTCAATTCATGTTACAAGCATATCTGCCAGATTTAAATAAGTCATTAGGTATGTTCATACCACTTATAGTTGTTAACTGTATAATACTTGGACGTGCGGAATCATATGCTTCAAAAAATGGTCCAGTGCCATCTATATTTGATGGTATAGGTCAAGGACTTGGATTTACACTATCATTAACAATTATAGGTATGGTTAGAGAATTATTAGGAGCAGGTAAACTTTTTGATTATCAAATAATGCCAAAAACTGTAGATCCAGCATTAGTATTTATACTTGCACCTGGAGCTTTCATAACTCTTGGTATTATGATGGCTATTATGAATCAAAAAAAATTAAATAACGCTAAATAAAATAATCTAAACCAGAAAGAAGGGTGAACTGATAATGGAAATATTTACTTTGGTTGTTTCTGCACTGCTAGTGAATAACATGATATTATCTAGATTCTTAGGTATCTGTCCTTTCCTTGGAGTTTCTAAAAAAGTAGAAACTGCAAAAGGAATGGGTGCAGCAGTTACTTTTGTTATGACTCTAGCGGTAGTTATATGTTATATAGTTAATAAATTTATACTTATACCATTAAATATAGAATACATGCAAACAATAGCATTTATATTGGTTATTGCATCATTAGTTCAATTTGTTGAAATGGTTATAAAAAAGACAATGCCTGATTTATATAAGGCACTTGGTATATACTTACCATTAATTACAACTAACTGTGCTATACTTGGAGCTGTTATAATAGTAATGAATGAAAATTATAATTTGCTTTATGCAGTAATATTTGCAATTGCTTCAGGTCTTTCATTTATGCTTAGTATAGTGTTACTAGGTGGTTTAAGAGAAAGAATGGAAGCAAACGATAATATGCCAGAAGCTATGAAAGGATTGCCAGCTACATTAATTACAGCAGGATTAATGGCTATAGCATTCCTTGGTTTCTCAGGCCTAGTGTAAGGAGGAGAATTAAATGAATGAATTATTATTTCCTATGCTTGGCTTAGGTGCGTTAGGATTATTATTCGCATTAATTTTAGGATATTCATCTCAAAAATTTGCAGTAGAAGTTGATCCAAAAATACCATTAGTTAGAGAAGCTCTTCCAGGAGCAAACTGCGGTGGATGTGGATTTGCTGGATGTGATGCTTATGCAGAAGCAGTTGTAAATGGAGAAGCTGCTGCAAATTGTTGTCCTATTGCTGGAGCAGAAGGTGCTACAAAAATAGGTGGAATAATGGGTGTAGAAGTAGGTGCTTCTGAGCCTAAGGTAGCATATGTAAAATGCCAAGGTACTTGTAACAACGCTAAAGATAGCTATCAGTACTATGGTTTAAAAGATTGTCAAGAAGCTATGAACGTACCAGGAGCTGGAGCTAAAGCATGTGATTTTGGATGTTTAGGCTTAGGAAGCTGTGTTAAAGCTTGTAACTTTAATGCTTTAACAATAGAAGACGGTGTAGCTAAAGTTATAAAAGAGAATTGTGTTGGGTGTGGAGCTTGTGTTCAAGCATGTCCAAAAAATGTTGTAGAACTTGTACCACAAAAACAATTAGTATTTGTAGCATGTAACTCAAAAGACAGAGGACTAGATGTTAAAAATGCTTGTTCTGCAGGATGTATTGGATGTGGACTTTGTGCTAAAGCATGTCCAAAAGATGCAATCACAATGGAAAATAATTTATCTATAATTGATTATGATAAGTGTGTAAACTGTGGATTATGTGCTCAAAAATGTCCAACAAAGGCTATACTTAACTTCCGTAAGAAACCAGAGCCAAAGGTTGCACAACAATAATACAATAATAAGAAATAATGACTGACAAAATAATAAATTAATAAAGCAATATAAAAAAAGTGTACATGGTATATGTACACTTTTTTATTAAGAAAAATACAGGGACGGTTCTTCAGTTTTACTCCAATTTTAGCAGAAATGCATATAAAATAGGGGATAGACTAAAGGGACAGTCCTTGAGAATTAATTAAAAAAGTTTGGCAAAACAAGGGGACAGTCCTTGAATTTTATTCTTATAAAGTTAAGTAAATTCGAAGAACCATCCCCTTGTTTACTTGTTTTTTTCTTGTTTTTGTTTTTCCTTATTCTTTCTCAAAATCAATTAAATCTAAAGAACCGTCCCCTTGTTTTCTCTCCCCTTGTTTCCCTTGTTTTTCATATAATTATGAATGAACATGGCTACTTTAAAATTTATTGAGTCTTCTAAAACTCTTAAATCATAGCCTGATATTTTAAAAATTTTGGTTAATCTATATATTAACGTATTTCTATGAATGAATAACTTTTTAGCTGTTAAGCTGATATTTAAATTGCTTTCGAAAAATTTTTCGGAAGTCAGAACCAATTCACTATCGGATAATACTTTATATACATTCTTATAATTCATATCTTCACATAGTTCTTCCAAGGAGTTAATATCCATATTATCTATTAATCTAGGAAGTCCAAAATCCCTGAAGCAATAGATGTTTTTATCACTTAAAAATAATTTGCCCAACTTAATGGATTCTACAGCTTTTTTATAAGATACAGATAAATCTTTTAAAGTACTTACTGTAGTGCCAACCCCAATTTTAGGTTCGTAGTATAATTCTGAATATATGGCATCATATATTTGAAAATAATATTGATCATCAACCTTGGAACATTTTTCAATGAAACAAAATGAATTATTGTTTATTTTGCAATGTAAGTGGTCAGGATAGATATGAGAAATGAGGTTTTCAAGTTCCTTCATCATATTTTTATCTACATCAATTACTAAAGCTCTCATTTTAGTTTGGGGTGATATGAAATTTTTCTCTTGAAAGGTATCTAAACTATTTTCTTCAATCTGAGTTAATCCATTTAACAACAAATTTCTTAAGAGTTCACTCTGGGATATATCATAAAAATCTTGATTAAAAAAAATTCCTATGATCTCAGCAAACTTCTTAGATTCTTTGCTTAATCCTTTTAGTGAAAATACATTTTTCTTACCATCGGCAGAGGTAAAAAAGTAATAAATATAATCACCAATTTGGCAGAGTTTATTTTTAAAATTTATATTCCTAAAATTCAAGTCATAATCTCCTACTTTTTCACTGTTTGTACTTTCAATTATATAACCGGTTTCATCCATTACAGTTATTTCTGTATCAATTACAACTTTAATTTTATTTAGTATTTGTTTTAATTTAGTTCTATCCATTGGAAATATTTCACCTGCCATTTATGTATTAAAAATCAGAAAAGCGTTATTTAACTTTTCTGATTTTTACAAACTAATTTTAGAAAACAGATTTTTCTGTTTCTTTATCAAATATGTGTATTTTATTTGTATCAAAGCCTATATTAATATCTTTACCAATTTCAGCTTTAGTACTAGGGGCAACTCTTGCAATTATATTTTGGTTCTGCATATCTAAATGTAAATATGTTTCTGAACCAAGCATTTCAGTTACTTGTACAGTTGTTTGAATTACATTATTCTTACTGTCAGATACTTCAGAATGTACATACATATTTTCTGGTCTTATACCTAGTACAACCTCTTTATTTACGTAACCTGAATCTTTTAGAAGTTTTGAATTTTCAGCTGAAAGTATAACTTTATTTCCTTTAAATTCAGCCCAGACATTATTGTTTTCTTCTTTTAGGATACATTCAATAAAGTTCATTTGAGGAGATCCTATAAAGGAGGCAACAAACATATTTGAGGGATGTTTGTATATAGTTTGTGGATCTGCTACTTGTTGAACAAAACCATCTTTCATTACAACAATCCTTGTTCCCATAGTCATAGCTTCTATTTGGTCATGAGTTACATAAATAAATGTAGTTTGAAGTCTTTGATGAAGCTTACTAATTTCAGCTCTCATTTGAACTCTTAATTTAGCATCCAAGTTTGAAAGCGGCTCGTCCATTAAGAAAACTTTAGGACTTCTTACTATAGCACGTCCTAAAGCAACTCTTTGTCTTTGACCACCTGAAAGTTGTTTAGGCTTTCTATCTAATAAGTTTTCAATTCCAAGTATTTTAGCAGCATCAGTAACTTTTTGCTTAATTTCATCTTTAGGAATTTTTCTAAGTTTTAATCCAAATGCCATATTATCAAAAACAGTCATATGTGGATACAATGCATAGTTTTGGAATACCATTGCTATATCTCTATCTTTTGGAGCTACATCGTTTACAAGACCTTCACCTATGTACAACTCTCCAGAGGATATATCTTCAAGTCCTGCTATCATTCTAAGAGTTGTTGATTTTCCGCATCCAGATGGACCTACGAAAACTATGAATTCTTTATCTTCAATGTCTAAGTTAAAATCATGTACTGCATGAAATCCGTTTGAATAAACTTTTTCTATATTTTTTAAACTTAATCCTGCCATTAAAAATCACTCCTAACATTAAAACTATTTGTTATTATTATACACCAGCAGGTTGGACATATATATTGACAAATTGTACAAATATAGAAGATGTTATTTATACTAAATAAACAAAATATTTAAAATATAAAACATCAACATTAAAAACTTGGTATTTCACTTTAAAATTATGATAAATATGACAAAAGATGAAAATATAGATATTATTTAAATTTTACTGAAGCATGAATTTTATTATACATAAATTATATCATAATATGAAGGAAATTGATAAAAAGATTTCCTTGGAAACAAAAACATGATATAATTGTTTTGCAAGGAGGGATTTTTATGTTTATAGATTTAACATTAAAACTTAGCAAGGATCATCCTGCTTTTCAGTGGGCGGCAACTCAAAAGAATCATCTTATGGCAAGAGGTCATTTGGCAACTCATATAGATGTATATGAAAAGACTCAGGTGCCTCTGGAATATATGGAATCAAGAGGGATTATATTTGATGTAAGCGGCATTGAAGACAGGAAAATATTAAAAGATGATATAGATATTAACATGATAAAACCTGGTGATTTTGTAATTTTCATGACTGAAATTATGAAGGAGTCTCCTTATGGAGAGAATAAGTATGTTACAGAGCATCCAGAACTTTCATGGGATTTAATAAAAGAACTTATAAATAAAAAAATACATTTTATAGGAATAGACGCAGCAGGAATAAGAAGAGGTAAAGAACATATAGAAGTGGATAAGATGTGTGAAAGAAAAGGCGTATTTGTCATCGAAAATATGACCAATCTTAACACTTTAAAAGCAAATATTAAAGAAGAGTTTAAAATTTATACACTTTGGATAGATTATGAAGATTATACAGGGCTTCCGTGTCGTATTGTTGCAAAGATATAGTATCTATTTTAAAGATTGATGGTATAATCTTATAGAGGTGATTTGCAATGCTTAATGAAGAATATCTTTTACAAATGTTGATAAATCTTTTTCAGAAATACGAAATACTAGTGTCTTGTGAAAATAGTTTAAATTTTGATGGTCTTAATTATTCAGAAGTTCACACTCTTGATTGTATAGAAAAAAATAAAGATGTCAATGTAACAAAACTTTCTAAGGAAATGAATATGACAAAAGGGGCGTTAAGCAAGATAACTAAAAAACTTGTGAATAAGAATCTAATAACCACGTATAAAAAAAACAATAATAAAAAAGAAGTATATTTTAAGCTTACAGAAGCTGGATTCAGCATATATGAAAAGCATGAAAAAATTCATAAGGATGCAGAAGAGCGTGATAAGAAAATTTTTGCTTCTTTTAATGATGAGGAAAGAAAGGTAATTCATGATTTTATAAAAAAGGTTGCAGTGGATATTGATAAAAAGATAGAAAAATTAAATGAATAATATTCCAGGGGGAGAAAGCATTTGATAAGGCAAAAAAAGAATGCAAACCTGCTTTGTTATTTCTATAGGAAAAGAGTAAGTCCAATCTAAGAAAATGGATTTGCTCTTAATTATTATTAAAGAATTGCTAATACTTTATTTACTTCAGTAATGTATCCCTTTGGTTAACAAGGATATATGTAAGAATTTCTTCTGTAATATCAATACAAAAGCTTATTTAATTCAGTGAATAGTCCAACTTATACAGTGGAAAACTAGAGCGAAAACAATAAGAAGGAATGTGATATTATGCCAGAAGTTTTTGTGGAAAAAACAAATAGATTAATAAATGAAAAATCACCGTATTTATTGCAGCATGCACATAATCCAGTAAATTGGTATCCATGGGGAGAAGAAGCTTCTGAAAAGGCTAAAAAAGAAGACAAACCAGTATTTTTAAGCATTGGTTATAGTACTTGTCATTGGTGTCATGTAATGGAAAAGGAGTCTTTTGAAGATGAACAAGTGGCAAAAATACTTAATGACAATTTTGTTTCAGTAAAGGTAGATAGAGAAGAAAGACCAGATGTTGACAGTGTTTATATGAATGTATGCCAGATAATGACTGGTGGAGGAGGGTGGCCATTAACTATAATTATGACTCCGGATAAAAAGCCATTTTTTGCAGGGACTTACTTTCCAAAAGAGAACAAATATGGAATGCATGGGATTGTTGAGATATTGAATTATTTAATAGGAGTTTGGAGAGATGATAAGAATGAAATATTAAAAAATAGTGAGGAGGTATTGAACTATATAAATGAGAATAATATATTTAGTCCAGAGCCTATAGAGATTAAAAGTATAGAAAAGGCTTTTGAAGAATTGAGCCAAAACTATGAAGAAAATTATGGGGGATTTAGCACAAGACCTAAATTTCCTTCACCACAAAATATATATTTTTTATTGAGATATTACAAGCAAACTGGTTCTAAGAAAGCCTTAAGCATGGCAACTAAGACATTGGACTCAATGTACAAGGGTGGAATTTTTGATCATATAGGTTATGGGTTTTCAAGATATTCTACAGATGAAAGATGGCTTGTACCTCATTTTGAAAAAATGCTATATGACAATGCACTTTTAGCTATTGCTTATACAGAAGCGTATTTAGTTACGGGTAAAAAGCTATATAAAGATGTAACAGAGAAGATATTCTCATATGTTTTAAGAGATATGCAGCATGAGGAAGGAGCTTTTTATTGTGCGGAAGATGCCGATTCAGAAGGGGTAGAAGGAAAATTTTATTTATGGTCATATGATGAGATAAGAAATGTATTAGGAGAAGATGACGCTGAATTATTCTGCAAATATTATGGAATAAGTAAACAAGGAAATTTTGAAGGTAAGAACATACCAAATTTAATTTACTGCAATTTAGAAGAATTATATGAAAATGATGAGATAAGAGAAAGATTAGAAGACATGAATAAAAGACTTTTTGAGATAAGAGAAAGAAGAATACATCCTCACAAGGATGATAAAGTATTAACTTCATGGAATGGCTTGATGATAGCCGCTTTTGCTTATTGTGGAAGAGTGCTGGAAAATGATATGTATATAGAAAATGCTGAGAAGGCTGTAAGATTTATATATAAATATCTGTTTAATAATGAAGGAAGGCTGCTAGCAAGATATAGAAAAGGAGAAGCTATGCATCTTGGATATATAGATGATTATGCCTTCTTGCTTTGGGGGCTGGTGGAGCTATACGAAGCTACCTTTAAAGGGGAATATTTGAAGAAAGCTGTTGATCTTACAAAAGATATGCAAAAAAAATTTTGGGATGAAGAGGATGGAGCATTCTTCTTATATGGAAGTGATGGAGAGGAACTGATATGGAGACCTAAAGAAGTATATGATGGTGCAATTCCTTCAGGAAATTCAGTAGCAGCACTAAATATGCTCAGATTAGCTAGAATAACTAAAAATATGGATTTGGAAAAGATGGTAAGCAGAATGTTTACATCTTTAGGTGGAAAAATTCAAAGTATGCCAAGTGTCTATGCATATTTTATGACAGCCGTAATGTATGGGTGTTCTGGAGGAAAGGAAATTATTATAGCTGGAGATGCAAGTAATTCTGATGTTAAGAAAATACAAAGAGAGTTAAATAAAGAATTTCTTCCATTCTCTATTATAGTTCTTAATAATGAAGATGAAGTTTTAAAGGACGTTATTCCACAGTTAGAAAACAATAAAAAAGTAGATAATAAAACAACGGTTTACATCTGCCAGAATTTTTCATGCAGAGAACCATTAACTGATATGGATAAAGCTTTAGATATTATTAAAGGAAAAGAATTAGACATAATGGGATATTATTCTGACTTAAGTTAAAAAATGCAGGGAAAAATGCAGGGACGGTTCTCTTGTTTTAATAGGAAAAAGAGAAGAAAAACAAGGGGACGGTTCTATTATTTATTAGGCAAAATCAATATAAATAATAGAATCGTCCCCGTATAAACAGTAAAGATAATAGAACCGTCCCCGTATAAACCCCATGTATGTAAATGAGTTTTTAGTAAAAAATAAATCTAAAGAGTATAAACAACATAAAAAATAAACATATAAAGGAGATGGGTATTATGTATGTGTACTTAGAGGATGAATATTTAGGAAATAAGAATAATACTAAGAATAAGAAAAACATATATAGGAAAAGAGAAATAAGAAAAATTTTGCCTAAGACTATGGAAAGGGTAGAAAAACATACAAATTCAGAAATAAACAAAAGAATATATAAGGAAACCTTACTTGGAATAGGTAGGTATTTAGATAAAAGCAATGAAGAAATTTCCGCCAGAATAGAAGAACTAGAGAAGGAGTGGGATGTAGAAAGAGTTGTAGAGACTAAGGCTGCAAGTTTAATATTGGCAGGAATTGTACTTGGATCTACTGTAAATAAAAAATGGTATGCTTTATCTGGAGTAGTAGGAGGATTTTTACTTCAACATGCTGTTCAAGGGTGGTGTCCTTCTCTCCCATTGATAAGGAGAATGGGATACAGAACTCCTACTGAAATTCATGAGGAAATGGCTGCCTTAAGATTTATAAGAGGAGATTTTAATCATCTTAAAAGAGATTAATGAAAAAGAATATTTTAATTATTTTCCTTTCACTGTTGACAAAATTAAAATTCAAACTATATAATTAGTTGTAAATATTTAATATATTGTATTCAGTGAAGAGGAGAGTATCTTTTTAAAAACTTTTAGCGAGCAGAGGGTGGTGGAAGCTCTGTAAGATTTTATTAGGAGAAGAGAACCTTGGAGAAGCTGCTAAAGTTATAGGTAATAGGAATTTTCCTATCTACGTATAATCAGGTAAGCCGTTAACTGCGTTAAAGTTTTGAGAGGACTAAATTTTAGTCAACTAGAGTGGTACCGCGGATATTTCCGTCTCTGTTTTGCAGAGGCGGTTTTTTTATTTAGAAAATAGTCAATACTGGAATGTATAAGAATAGATATAAGGAGGCGTTATATATGGATTATAAAAAAAATATTGCAGATAAACTTAAAGAACACATTGAGATGGAATTAGAAACAATAGAAAGACTTATTGAAATTCCACCAAAGTCTGAAATGGGTGACTATGCTTTTCCGTGTTTTCAACTTGCTAAAACTTTCAGAAAAGCTCCAAATATGATTGCAGCAGAACTAAGTGAAAAAATTAATAAAGAAGGTTTTGAAAAAGTTGAGGCATTAGGACCTTATGTGAATTTCTTTATGGATAAAGGAACTTTTGTGAAATCAATAATAGAGAAGGTTTTATCTGAAGAAGATAATTATGGTGCTTCAGAAGTAGGAAAGGGTAAAAATGTATGTATAGACTATTCATCACCTAATATTGCTAAACCTTTCCATGTAGGACATTTATTTAGTACAGCTATTGGTAATTCATTATATAAAATTTTAAGTTCACAAGGATATAATTGTACAGGTATAAACCACCTTGGAGATTGGGGAACACAATTTGGTAAATTGATATCTGCATATAAGAGATGGGCAGATGAAGATGCTCTTGAAAAAGAACCTATTAAAGAGCTTTTAAGAATATATGTTAAATTTCATGATGAAGCAGAAAAAGATCCTTCTTTAGAAGATGAAGGAAGAATGTATTTCAAAAAGCTTGAAGATGGAAGTAAAGAAGAAGTAGAGCTTTGGGAAAAATTCAAGAATTTAAGTCTAAAGGAATTTGACAAAGTATATGATGTTCTTGGAGTTAAATTTGATTCTTATGCTGGAGAAAGCTTTTATAATGATAAAATGGATGCAGTTATAGAAGAAATAGAAAGCAAAAACTTACTTGTAGAAAGTAATGGAGCTAAAGTTGTAATGATGGAAGAAGAGAATATGCCTCCATGTATAATTAAAAAAGCTGATGGAGCAACAATATATGCAACTCGTGATTTGGCAGCAGCGTTCTATAGAAAAAAAACATATGATTTTTACAAGAGTATATATGTAGTTGGAGCTGATCAATCACTTCATTTTAAACAAGTATTTAAAGTAATAGAAAAAATGGGTTGTGATTGGGCTGAGGACTGTAAACATGTAGGATTTGGTCTTATAAGATTTGCAGATAGAAAGCTTTCAACAAGAAAAGGTCAAGTTATATTCCTTGAAGATTTATTAAACGAAGCTGTAGCAAAAACTCGTGAAACAATAGAAGAAAAGAACCCAGGACTTGAAAACAAAGAAGAAGTTGCTCAAAAAGTAGGTATTGGAGCGGTAGTATTTACTTACTTAAAGAATAGAAGAGAAAAAGACATAGTATTCAAGTGGGATGAAATGCTGAACTTTGATGGTGAAACAGGTCCATATGTTCAATATACTTATGCTAGAGGAAAGAGCATATTGAGACGTGCTGGAGAAATGTCAGGAAAAGCTGATTTCAGCAAGTTGACTTCTAAAGAAGAATTTGAACTTATAAAAGTTCTTGGAAGCTTTAATGAAGAAATTTTAGACGCCATAGACAAACTTGAGCCATCAATAGTTACAAGATATGTTATA
The DNA here is from genome assembly GCF_026719745.1 of Clostridium sp. ZS2-4. GTDB lineage: Bacteria > Bacillota > Clostridia > Clostridiales > Clostridiaceae > Clostridium_H. Next base: position 80,255 of record NZ_JAPPRQ010000044.1, on the reverse strand, counting down.
GAAGTAGCAAAAGCTTTCAATAAATTCTACAATGCTCATAACATAATGGCTACAGAAGAAGAAGAAATTAAAAATGCAAGACTAAAAATGGTAGAAGCAACTTGCCAAGTTATCAAAAACGGACTATCTCTAATAGGACTAGATGTAGTGGAAGAAATGTAAACCTTAGACCTACTGTCGTCCCATTAAGGGACGACGACTTCCAATCATGAACCTAAAGTCATCACTCTTTTAGACAAGGCACTCTCCATAAAGGAGGGCGACTTCCATTCATGAAGTTAAGAATAGCGAAGCGACGGCACTTGTTATGCACAGACCAACTGCCGCGCCTTGCGGAGCCGTAAGGCGACAGAACTCGTTCTGCTTACACAACAATTGAATACAATTAATTCAAATAAAAAACACTTCAAAGATTTCCACATCTTTGAAGTGTTTTTATTTACTGTAAATATTGGTAATGCAGAAAACAAAAACACGACCCTCTTTTAGTTTCTTTTTTATCCTATTTAAGGTAATGAAGTTAGAAATTCATTGATAAATTTGTTATATACTAATTTTTGTATTAAAATAATTATTAGATAAGTATATTTATCAACACTTAATATTGGAGGAAAAATATGTTTATAAAAGAACATAGGGAAAAAGTTGTAATTTCTAAAAAAATATTCAATAAATATGATATGAAAAAAATAGTATTCTTTGATATAGAAACCACTGGGTTTGATAAGATTAAGAATAATCTAATTCTTATATCAGTAGGTTTTTTTATGCATAAAAACACTTTTTTTATAAAACAGTACTTTGCTGAAAGTATAGAAGAAGAGAAAGAGGTACTCTATGCATTTAAAGCAGATTTAAAAAAATTTAAAGTTTGGTGTTCTTATAATGGTAAAGCTTTTGATGAGCCTTTTATAAAGAGAAAAATGGAAATAAATAATATAGCATTTAATCTGCCCCAAAAGCATATAGATTTATATAGAATTATTAGACCATACCATAAACAATTAGGTATAGAAGGCTGCAGTTTAAAAAGTGTAGAAAAATTTCTTGAAATTGAAAGAGATGACACTATAGATGGAGGGAAAAGTGTAGAGCTTTATTTTGAATTTTTAAGTTCTAAGAATTTGGAGATTAGAGATAAAATTATGCTTCATAATTTTGAAGACGTTTTAAATTTGCCCAAAATATTTAAAATTATTGATGATATAGAATGTAACAGTAATTTAAAAAGAGAAGATTGTGTAACTGAAAATCAGCTTAAATATTTAAAGTATCTTTTAAGAAAAAATAAAATTGTCATAGATGAAGATATTGAAAGAATGTCTAAAAAAGCAGCTTCAAAAATTATAAGCTGTATATTGAAAGAAAATATAGATATAGAAGAATTTAAAAATATAATTAACAATAGTTATTAAAGGACAGATAATATTTATCTAGAAAGCGGTACAATTTTTACAAGGAGGTGTATATATGAAAATTAAAGAAATAATGCACTCTGAAGTAATAACTATAGAAGTAGAGGATAATATTAAAAAGGCTCTTGATTTAATGAATGAAAACAAAATCAATGGAGCACCAGTTGTGGACAAAGATGGTAATTTGGCAGGAGTTGTTGTTAAAGCTGATATTTACAGATTCTTAATTGAAGAAGGTCACTATGATACTTATCCTATCAACAGTATTATGACAAAAGACGTAGTAACTGCTGAAGAGGATGATGACATAATAGAAGTAGCAAATAAGCTTATAAATAATGACATAGCTTCAATACCAATTGTTGAAGAAAATAAGGTTATTGGAATTGTTTCACTGGAAAATATGCTTGAATACTTTATTAATAAAAATGAAAAATAAGAAAAGTGCGACGCACTTTTCTTATTAAATTTCTTTATCTGAATTTTCCTCTTTTGATTCTTTGTACATAGGGCAGTGTGATGAACAGCTGCCACAGTCGCATTTACCGGAAATTTTTTTCTTGGCACTTCTAATTAATATAAAAGCTGAAAGTGCAACAATTAATATGGTAATAAATATTTCAAACATACATAATCACCTCAACATCTAGGAATAATGACCAATTAGGCAAAAATCAAAGTACCTATGTTGTATATCAAGAAAGCCATTACCCATGCTAAAATTAATTGATATAATACAGAGAATATGGTCATTTTAGTTCCGTATTCTTTTTTCATGGCTCCAATTACTGAAACACAAGGGGTGTAAAGTAAAACAAAAACTAAGAAGCTGTAAGCTGATATTGCTGTAAAGTGGACAGCTAGAATATTAGCCAAATTTCCACCGTATATAACTCCCATAGTTCCTACAACTACCTCTTTGGCTAATAAACCTGTAAGTAATGCAACAGCTGTTTGCCATGAACCAAATCCTAAAGGTTTAAAAACAGGGCTTATAACATTCCCAATAGATGCAAGGAAGCTGTGGTTTATATCTGTCAATCCGCTTGTATTAAAGTTAGATAAAAACCATACTAGAACGGAACCTGCAAATATAACTGTACCAGCTTTTTTTAGGAAGCCTTTACCTTTTTCCCAAGTATGAAGGAATAGACTTTTAGCTTCAGGTAGCTTGTATTCTGGCAATTCTATAAGAAAAGGTTCTTCATCTTTCTTGAATATAGTATTTTTAAATAATAAACCTATAACAAAAGCTATTAATATACCTAATAAATAAAGTGAAAATACTATTGTAGATTCCCTGCCTTTGAAGAAAACTGATGCGAAAAGAGCATATACAGGAAGTCTGGCATTACAAGACATTAATGGTACAAGTAATGCAGTTAGTTTTCTATCTTTTTCGCTTTCTAAAGTTCTGGCTGACATTATTCCAGGAACAGAACAGCCAAAGCTTACCATTAAAGGTATAAAAGCTTTGCCGGAAAGACCCATTTTTCTCATAGCCTTATCCATGATAAAGGCTCCACGTGCCATATATCCACTGTCTTCAAGAAAAGAGATTCCTAAAAATAAAGCTAAGATAACAGGCAGGAATACAACAACAGAACCAACTCCACCAATTATTCCTTCTATTATTAAAGATTTAAACCAAGGGCTGCTAGTGGATAATAAATTCTCTACTATTGGAACTAAAACATTGTTAAGACCAATATCCAAAAGATTTGCCAATGGTTGTCCAACCCAAGTAAATGTAAATTTGAATATAAACCACAGAATACCAAAGAAAAGAGGGTAAGCTGCAAACTTATTCAACACTACCTTGTCTATTTTTTCTGTATGGGTTACTTTATGTTCCGATGGACGAATTACACAATCTTTTAATATACTTTCAATATATTTATAGGTTTCTTTTTCATTTAGTTCTCTGTGATAATTTATGCTTGGAACAGAAAAATTGTTCTCTAACAAGCTTTCCTTAACAGATTGAATCCCTTTGTTTTTAGATGCTATTATAGGAAGAATAGTTACACCTAACTTTTGAGAAAGTTTGTTAAAGTCTATTGATACTCCTTTTGATTCTGCCACATCAATCATGTTCAGAACAAGGAGTATAGGTTTATTAAATTGTTTAAGTTGAGTAGTAAGATATAGATTTCTATCTAAATTAGAAGCATCTACTATATTTATTATCACATCAACTTCTTCTTGCATCAAAAATTGCTTTGCTACTTTTTCTTCATTTGAGTAGGTATCCATTGCGTAAATTCCAGGAAGGTCAACTATTTTGGCAGAATCCTTTATGTAACCTTCTTTTTTATCTACAGTAACTCCAGACCAGTTCCCAACATGCTGATTCGAGCCTGTTAAAGAGTTGAAAAGAGTGGTTTTACCTACGTTAGGATTTCCAACTAATGCTGCTGTAATCATATAAAGCCTCCTTATTAAGCTGTTTTCATCTCAATGCTTGTTTTAATTTTAATGTTTTGGGCATCTTTCTTTCTAATTGCTAAATCAAAGCCTCTTACATTAATGATAAGAGGATCTCCAAAAGGAGCTAAAGTTTTTAAAGTTACTCTTGTACCTTCTATACATCCTAAAGCCAACAAACGTTTTGCAAGCTTTTCATCTCCAAAAATATCTTCTATATATCCAAATTGACCTGGTTTTAAATCAACTATACTCATATAAAGTCCCCCCCGCGATTTCATAATTATGAAAATCATTCTCAATTAAATATTATCATCATTTATTGATTTTGTCAATAATAAATAAAGAACATCATTATATGGTTATATATGGAAGGTCACAGTTAAGATTACTTTGCAGAGAAAGCTAAAATGTTTTATTTTTCATTGTGGTATGTTATACTAAGTTGATTTTAGAATGCAGAAAATGGTTAGAGGTTTGGAAAAGAGTCAATATGGTTCACAAATTTATAAAAATATGAGATAATAAAGACACTAATTGTAAGAAGATATTGATTTGACCAGTTATTTATCTAGAAAAGAGTGATAAAGTGATTAAAAGAGAAAACAGTATTAAAGTAGAAAAAATTTCAGAAGAATTTATCATGGACATTGATGGTAGAAGGGATTTATTTAAGGAAGCGATATTCTTTGATTTGGAACATTATCTTTATAAGAAGCCTATATGCATAGGGGTTTTTGGATGTTGTTATTATGATAGCGTTGATAATGAAATAAAAGTAACACAGTATATGATTGAAGGTAAAAAGGATGCGGTGCCTATTTTAGAATTGGCAAAAGAGTATTTTATAGAAATGCATGAGAAACATGGCAAAAAGTATATAGTTACTTTTTCGGGTAATAATGATTTTACAGTAATAGATTATTTGTTTGATAAAAATAAAACTGATTTTAACATAGATGACTGCTATGAAAAAATTGATCTTCAGAGAGAATATGAAAAGCTAATGGGAGTGAATATTGGACTGAAAAATTTGGAAAAAATATTTGGTATAGAAAGAGAAGGAGAACTTATAAGTGGGTCAAATTTATCTAAAACCTTTTGTAAGGTTATGAAGGATTTTGACTACATGAACAGAATGCCTGAGGAGAAAAAACAGAGAATACTTTTATATAATGAACAAGATGTAGTCAGTCTTTTTCAAATATATGTAGAATGGAAAAAGTTTTTGAAAAAAGAAGAAAACTAAATATGTATAAATGTTAAAAAACGAGTCGAAAAACAGAGAATAATCTGTTTTTCGACTCGTTTTTTAGTAGTAAAAGCTATAGAGAAAAAAGCTTGCTACGATAATATGAATATAATTTAATTTTACAATGAAAAAATATTTACTTTTTAAGGGAAATAAAACATTATATCACATATTAATTTTAATAAAATTAAAAATGCAATTTAATTTTGTTAAAAGATAATAATTATATCATAAATATTAAAAAAAGTAAAATGTTTTATTGAAAAAGCGCAGAGTATGATATATAATTAGGAAAAAGCAAGAAATAATATCATCTTTTGCCCAACTATACCAAAATGTAAAAGGAATGGTAATATGAATGTTATAAATAAAAAAAGGTTAGGAGATTTACTTGTTCAAGCAGGTAAAATTACTAAGGAACAGTTAAAAACTGTTCTTGCAAAGCAGGGGTCTTCAGGGGCAAAGTTAGGTGAGCTTTTAATTCAGGACAAGATACTAAATGAAGAAGATATAATAGAAGTGCTTCAGATTCAGTTGGGCATAGATAGAGTTCATTTAGATATGATGAAACCTGATAGAGAGGCTGTTAAAGCCATTCCAGAAAATTTGGCTAAAAAGTATGGTTTAATTGCCTATGCTTTTGAAAGAAACAGAATAAAGGTGGCTATGGTAGATCCTCTGAATTTATACGCTGTTGATGATGTTCACATAGCAACAGGAAGACATGTTATCACAGTAATTGATACTAAAGCTAATATAGAAAATGCCATTGACAGATATTATTCAAGTGAATATATAGAAAAAGCTGCAGAAGAATTGGCTGCGGAAAAATCAAATGAATTTAAAGATAGAATTCAAGTCAAGGAAAATATAGAAGAACTTGAAGATGTAAAAAATGCACCAGTAGTAAAGCTTATCGATTCAGTAATAAAAAATGCAGTTAAGGCAAATGCTAGTGATATACACATTGAGCCATTTGAAACTTATATAAGAATAAGATATAGGGTAGATGGAGCACTTCAAGAGGTCTTAAAAACATCAAAGGAAACAATGGGTTCGTTGGTAACTAGAATTAAAATATTAGCAAGTCTTAATATAGCAGAAAAGAGAATTCCGCAGGATGGCAGAATTATTATGAAAATCGATGGACAGCAGGTAGACTTAAGAGTATCTTCACTTCCTACTGTTTTTGGAGAAAAGATAGTAATAAGACTGCTAAAGAAAAGTCAATTTGTAATAAGTAAGGAAGACATGGGGATGACTTCTGAGGAAATGGACAAGCTTGAAGGAATTATAAAAAGTCCTTATGGAATAATTTTGGTTACAGGTCCTACGGGAAGTGGTAAATCTACAACCTTATATACTCTGCTTAGTGAACTGAATAGTGAAGATACAAATATTGTTACTGTAGAAGATCCTGTAGAATATACTATGGATGGGGTTAACCAAGTAAATGTAAATACTAAAGCAGGAATGACTTTTGCTTCAGGACTAAGATCTATTTTAAGACAAGACCCGGATATAATTATGATTGGAGAAATCAGAGATGCTGAAACAGCCCAGATAGCAGTAAGAGCTTCCATAACAGGTCACTTGGTTTTAAGCACAATTCATACTAATGATACAGCTTCAACAATTTCAAGACTTAGAGATATGGGGATAGAGTCCTATCTATTGGCATCTTCCATATCGGGAATTGTATCTCAAAGACTTGTAAGAAAAATTTGTCCTAAATGCAAGGTGGAATATGAGGCAAGTTTATATGAAAAGAAAATACTTGGTGTTGATAAGAATCAGGAACTCCAATTGTATAAAGGTACAGGTTGTACTTATTGCAATAACACTGGTTATTATGGAAGAAAAGGCATATATGAAATAATGGAGATTTCAAGAGAGCATAGAGAGTTAATACAAGATGAGGTAAGTGTAGATAAAATCAGAAATTTAAATAGAAAAATGGGAATGAAAACATTAAAGAATGCTTGTGAAAGATTAGTCTTAAAAGGAGATACAACTATTGAAGAATTGACAAAGGTTGCCTTCTTGAAGGATTAGTAAAAAATATGCATAACAAAAGAGGTGAAGGTTATGCCCTTGTTTAAATATAAGGCGATGGATGAAAAAGGTAAAAAAATCCAAGGAGAGTTTAGCGCTAACAATAAAAATGAAGTTCTTGCCATGATAAGGGAGAATACCTATTACCCCTTATACGTTGAAGAAAAGGTTAAAAGCAAGGAAATTGATTTAGCAGATGTTTTTTCAAAAGTTAAGATAAAGGATTTGGCAGTTTTCTGCAGACAGTTTGCAACTCTACATGAAGCTGGTTCAGATATGCTGAATTCAGTTAATTTGCTTAGAAAACAATCATCAAATAAAAAAATTAGAGATAGTCTTCATTATATATATGAAGATATTCAAAAAGGTTCTACTTTATCAAGTGCCATGAAAAAGTTTGAAAATGTATATCCAAGAATGCTTATAAACATGATAGAGTCAGGAGAAGAAACAGGTACTTTGGGAATAATTTTAGAAAGAATGGCAGAGCAGTATGAAAAGGACAATAAAATAAACAGTAAAATAAAAGGTGCACTTATTTATCCAATAATATTATTAATCGCATCTGCAGGAGTAGTTACTTTTTTATTAACATTTATAATGCCAACTTTCATGACTATGTTTGAAGGCAGCAACATGGAACTTCCAGGTCCTACAAAAGCAGTTATGGCTATTAGTTCAGCAATTACAAATTACTGGTACATAATCCTTTTAGTTATTTTATTATTTGTATTAGGGATAAATATATATGCAAAAACTTCTTTAGGAGCTAAAAATGTAGACAAGCTAAAGCTTAATTTTCCATTCATTAAAAGCATAAACAGAAAAATAGTTACCTTAAGATTTACCAGAGGATTATCAACAATTTTATATAGTGGAGTTACTATGGTAAGTGCTCTTGAAATTGTATCAAGGGTTATTGATAACAAGATGGTTGAAGATACACTTATGGAGATTAGAGAAAAGGTAGTTAAGGGAATTACGTTAAATCAAGCTATGGAACATACATATATTTTTCCAACAATGGTAATATCCATGATCAAGATAGGAGAAGAATCTGGTTCTTTAGATGATATCTTAGAGAAAACAGCAAGATTCTATGAACAAGAGGTTGAAGAAGCATTATCAAAATTAACTGCCATGGTAGAACCTATACTTATTTTAGTAGTAGGGGTGTTGATAGGATTTATAGTTATAGCTATGATGATGCCTATGTTTGATATGTACAACTCCATATAAAACAGTAATCAGTGACCAGGATTCCAGTAACCAGGAAAAGAGAAAAAGAATAAGGCATTAAAGGTATTTACAAAAAGTATATTACACAGTAAAATGCCGCTACTGGCTACTGGCTACTGGCTACTGGCTACTGGCTACTGGCTCTAGGTTTAATGTTAACTATGTTTATAGTTAAACTTTAAATAAAAAAATATAAAAAGGGGAGGGTATTTTTATGAATACCGATTTAAAGAAAAATTTAAAGAAAAAGAAGAAAGGGTTTACACTTATTGAACTTATTGTTGTAATTGCTATTATAGGAATATTGGCGGCAATAGCTATACCTAAATTTGGTGGACAACAAGATAATGCTAAAATAGCTTCTGATAAAGCGAGTGCTAAGTCTATAGCTAATACTGCTGCAATGATATATACAAATGATAACATGACAGCAGGAGTAGCTGATATTAAAGTAGAAAAAGCGGCATCTGGAGCTACAACTACAACTATAGGTAATAAAATAGCAAATGAATTTGATGTTATTCCTACAGCTAAAGCTAGTTTAGTACACGCTACTGATAAAAATTTTTATGTAACTGTTGATGCAAATGGAGATATAAAAGTAGAGGTTGTTTCTAAAAGTGGGACAGCCGGAACCCCAGATTTAGAAGTTTATCCTAATACAAGTAACTATCACAAGTAGAAAATAAAGCTGAAATAAGATATTGTGGAATGATTTTCATAATATCTTATTTTGTAATATTATATTAAGTTTTTGTTATATAAAAGGAGGTGTTCATCTTGTTTCAAAAAAATGTACTATCACTAGAGCTTGGAAGTGAGAATGGCAAGCTGGTGGAAGGAAGAATGCAGGGGAAGAAGATAGTGGTTGAAAAAGCTTTGAGCTTTCAAGTTCCTAAGAATTGTTTTAATGATGGAGAAATTACTAATTTAATTACAATGAAAGAAGCAGTAGAAGAAGCTATAAATATGATGAATACAAAGGCTAAGAAATTAATATGCGTATCTAAAAGCACCTCTGTTATAACAAGGGAGATTTCTGTTCCTCTTGTAAAGCCCAAAGAAATGGATTCTTTAATTGAATTTGAAATCAAGCAGTATCTTCCTATAAATTTTGATGAGTACATAATAAAATATAAAAAGTTAAATGAATATGAAGAAGATAATGTAAAAAAGGCTGCGCTGCGTGTGGCGATTTATCCTAAAATCATGGCAAAGATGTATTGGGATTTGGCAAATGAGTTGAGGCTGAGCCCAGAGGCTTTAGACTTAAGTTCAAATTGTATAGCCAAGCTATTTGATAATGATGAATTAGATATTAATTCTGAACAATATACATCAGAAAATACAGTGTTAGTTGTAGATATAGGTTATGAACAGATGGAACTGAATATAATTTCAGAAGGTGTACTGCAGTTTACAAGAATTATTATGGGTGGGGGAAGTTATTTAGATGCCAACATAGCCAGTGAATTTGGTATAAGTGATGAGGAAGCTGATGAGAAAAAGATGACTTTATGTAATTTAAAGAGTGAAGATATTGGGGAAAATAAAGAAGTTGAGGTTATTACTGCTTCTGTAAAGAGAGTAGTGGATAGATGGTCTAGTGATATTCAAAGAATGGTTGACTATTATATAAATAAAAATAGATTGAAAAAAATAAGTAAAATTTATCTTCATGGTGGAGTAAGTAACCTTAAAGGTATTTGTGAATACATGGAAGCATTACTTGATATGCCTGTTGAAAAACTGCAGCAGATGGGCAATATTTCAGTAACTGGTGAAGCTGCCTGCAATATTAATTTAGAAAGGTATCTAAATGCCATTGGCGGTATTATTAGACTAAGATAGGTGATGATATGAGAGATTATAATTTTTTTGAAGCCTTTTCTGAAGACAAAAAAAGTACAAATTTAAGATTTGTATACGTTGGTGTTGCTACATCTATAATAGTTGGCATAATGGTGATTGGTTATTTATACACTGTGTTTACAATAAATTCTCTGGAGAATGAAATTGCCAGCAAAGAAAAAATATTAAATTCAAAAGAACTTAAAACGGCTTCACAGAAAATGGAGATTGCACAGAAAAAACTAAATTTATTGAACAGTTATTATGATGCTGTGGAAAAAGTAAATAAAATAACCTCAGATAGTGACATGATAAAGACAGCTCTTATAAAAAACATATCTAATCAAGTCCCTAAGGAAGTATCTTTTCAGGTAATGAATATAAGTGATAATTTAACCCTGCAGGGAACTGCGGCAAACAGGACTTCCATTGCAGAATTTGAATATAATTTGAAAAAATGTGGAGTATTTGATGATGTTTACGTACCAAGTATTACAGGAGATGAAGAAGGAAAAGAATATTCCTTCAACATAATATGTACGTTTAAGGAGGATAGCACAAATGAAGACAAGTAAGCGTGAGAAAATATTATTGAGTATATTTTTAATTGTTATGCTCCTTGCGGGATATTATAAATTTATATTTAGTGTAAGAATGGACAAAATTACAGAATTAAAAGATAAAAGAGACAAATACAGTGTAGAAATTGATAAGTTAAAGAATAATGTGATTTATGAAAAACAGCTTAATAAAGAAATAAAAATTGTTAATAGCCAAATATATGGAAATATAATAGAATTGTTTCCTTCAATTAAACAGGAAAAAATAATAGTAATTTTAAATGATATGATAGAGAAGTCTGGTGTGCAGTGCGATTCTTTCAGTATATCAAAGCCGGAATTTCAAAAATTAAATGAAGAACAGAAAACAGAAAGCAAGCAGCCTTCAATGTTAGAGGGTATTGTTAAAGAATATAAGAAGATAGATGGAGAAAGCAACAATAAAGTAGAAAATAATAGTAAAGCGAATGCTGATAAAGACAATAAAGAGAATAAAACTAGCAGTGAGAAGGATAACAAAGGGGATGTCAATAAAGACAATGATAAAAAAAATAAAATAGAAGCAGAAAATATGACCATAGGCATTAATGTTAAAGGAACCTTTGATAATGTGATGAAGTTTATAGATGAAATCACTAATTATGATAAGAGAATAATCATAAAAAATATAAGCGTAACTGCTGATGAAAGTAATCTGGCAGGAAATTTAACTCTTGAATTCTTTGGGGTACCTAAATTTTCACTGCAGGGAGATAGTGAGTATTTAAAATGGGATTTCAAGAATCAATATGGAAAGATAAATCCATTTTTCGATAATTCAACAGTTAAGTCGCAAGGAACTGTTGCTAATTCAACAGCTAAGTCAGAAGTAACTGTTGAAACAAAAAGAAGCTACGATTTTTCAATGAATGTAGTGGCTATAAGTTCAGATTTGCCAACAGTTATACTTGGAAAAATCAAGGACAGTACTAAAAAATCCTATGTTATATCAGACAACCCAGGTATTGAAAATGTAGAGATTTATGTTACTGAATCAAATGGAAAATATTATTATAAATATAAAAATGGCAAGGAAGCGTATCCTAAGGACTTAAGCGGCAGTGGAGTTCAATTTACACCAATGGAGGATACGATTAATATTTCAGTATTTTCTTGTTCAAGAAACTCAAATCAAGATTTAGCAGGAGCCAATGTGAAAATATACAATAATACTGACAAAGAACTTATAGTTGACATAAAATATGATGACAAAAATAAGCCGAGAGTAAATGTAATTAAGGAAAGTGGAAAGGTTACAGTAAATCGTAATTAGAATCTGGAGGGGAAAATGAGAAAGAGCAAAGGTTTTACTTTATTAGAACTTATAATATCCATTGCTATACTAGGAATAATACTTATTCCTCTCTCCGATATGGTTTTAACCTCAGTAAGATTTGCAAAAGCTTCACATGATAAACAGGTAGCTACTAATCTGGTACAGCAGGATATGGAAAAAATAAAATCAGGAGAGATTTCAAGCTGCGGTAGTCATGATGAAGGGAATTTACATGTTCAATATTCTATACAACCTGTTACAGGTTATAAATTTGGGAACAATTCGGTAAGTGGAGAAAAGGGAAGTGACAGCATAACTTGTGATTATAAAATTGTATTTCCAAAGGGTAGTGGAGTTGTAAAGTTCTATAATGGTAGTGAAACTGTACCAATAATACAACAGGATATAATTAAGCCACATATAATAATCAAAGTTACTGATAGTAAGATAGAATTTACTTTAAAAGATAAAGAAATAGTAATTGGAGATAAAGAAATAGACAGAATCTGCGAAGTGAAAAACGGAAAAGTAAAAATAAGGTTTGATATATTCAGAGATTTAGGACAAGAACTTTTGGTAGATGCAGATAATGAAACAAGTGAAATTTTAGAATTGTATTTTGTTAAAGTGGATACTTTGAATAGCCAGCCAGAAATTAACTTAATAAAACATAGCGGAATAATAAGGCAGTACAATGACATTTTGAAAATAGAAGATGATTCATCTGTTTCAAATGAACCAAATAGACTTTATAAGGTTACTGTAAAAGTAACTGACAAAAAAACAGGAGAGATTTTAATTGAGGATAAAGGATATAAGACTTTTTTAAAATGAGGAAGGATAATATGAAAAAGAGTTTTAAAGTTAAAAAAGGATCTTCACTTGTAATGACGTTGATAATACTAAGTATACTCAGTATTTTGGGGACAGCAATACTTTCACTTACACTTTCAAGCTACAAGGTTCGTAATATGAATGGAATTATGAAAACAAATTTTTACGCATCTGAAGCGGGAATAGACAAGGCTTATGCTATTATAGGTAATGTGGTTGATCAGGCAATAAATTCGGGTAATGTGGCAGTGGATAATTTATTGAATCCAAAGGAAAATTCAGAGGAAAGTTTAGCAAGTATAATTCAGAATGAAAAATTAAAAGTACTTGCTGACTCCAGTTATATTAGTCCTTATTTAAATTTAGATGGTTCTGTAAAGGAAGAAATGATAAAAGAAGTTCAAAATAAAAGATTTCAGATAGCTTTTAAAAATTATATAGAAACTTACTTAGAACGTGAATTAAGTAAAAGTGACAATTATAAATTCGATGAAAATGGTGTTGGTGAAGAGTTTAATAGTGATAGAACAAAGCCGAAAATGAGGTTTTCATCAAACACTAGTACTCCTTTGAAATTTTCAGATGATAAAATGGAAATAGGATTAGTATCTACTTTTAAACATAAAGATATAGAAAAGCAACTTCAAGCTGTATACGAAATAACTGTCCCAGAGTATAAGTCTGTGTATTATATTGAGAATAATATAATGAAAATTCCTGAAAATCTTGCTTTCCTTAAGGGGTTAGCAGTAGATGGGGATATGACAGTTGAAAATAGTGATGTTGATATAACTGGTGATGTTTTTGTAAAAGGGAAGAATGTAGGAAATGATGGTAATATTATAGACAGAAATGAGTTTAAAAGTGGAATTATATTAGATGGTAGGGATTCTAGGGTAGTTGTTACAGGTGAATTATCTTCTGCACAAAATATATTTTTGAAGGGAACAAGCAGTAATTTTGTGGTAAATGGAGATGCTTATGTTAGAAATGCCATTATAGATACTAATGCACAAAATTCAAATTTAAATTTAAATATCAATAAAGCAAATAATTTAACAGGAAGTTTATTTACAATGGATGATTTAGAATTGAATGCTAGAGCTTCTAATATAAATATACAAGGTGGATTTTATGGTGTAAGTGATGGTAAAGATGCTGGTGGTACTGATACGTTAGAAAGTGACCACTCAAGTTCAATAATAGTGAATACTGAAGATATAGGAAGTGGCTCTTTTATAAATATTGAAACTAGTGGACCTGATGATAAAGTGCTTATAGCAGGAGTTTCTTACATAAATCTTATTAATGAAAAATATCAAACAGGTGAGTCTGTGTCTATTAAAGGAAACTACAAAGCTTATACTATACCTCTTACAAGTGGAGTTAATGGTCATGGAAAAAGCTTGATAGGAGATAAAATCAAATTTGAATATAAGAACCCACTTATACTTGCAACCAAGTTTTTAAATGATGCTAATGATCCTAACGATGATACTGATTTAGATGTTTCTGATAAAAGTTATTATTTTAATGCTTATAATGAGGAATACAAAAGTGATGAAGATTATAAATTAAATTTAGGTGGCAGTGGTATAAGAATAAAGAAAGACAGAATTCTATTTAATACTGGTGCAGTACTGTGCAGTGAAGATGGAATTTCTCAAAATGAAATAGTATTAAGTAATATAACTTTAGATGTAACTCCAGAGAGAACAAATAAAGAAAATGAGCTGAAAAGAAAAATATATCATATGGGAGATGCGAGTGTACAAGGTGATCTGGGAAGTTATGTACAAAAAATGGTAAAAAATAAAGTCAATTTTAGCAATATTACAAATAAGTTTGAAGGTAAAAATGCTCAAGGAAAAATAGACAATACTAGTGATGTAATTCTATTAGATGGTAATGCTAATGAACCATATATATTTGCTCCAGAAGGATACATTAGTTCAATAAGTGGAAATAATGTATCGGTAGAAAAACAAGATGATACGGGAACAGCAGAATTCAGAGGTATTATCATAACTGCAGGAGATATTTATTTCTGTGGAAATATAAAATTCAAAGGAACTATAATTTGTGGAGGAAATCTAATATTTAAAGATAGTAACCATAAAGAGATAAATTATAATGAAAATTATGTGAAAAAACTCATTGGATATAATTATGAAGACTTTGAAAATATATTTCAAAATAATTTAAATAGTAGCTTTGAAGTTGAAACCCAAACATCTGTTGGCAGTGATGATAATAATGTAAAGAGCGATATAATTAGAGATAAACTCATCACAAGAACAAAATGGAAGATAATAAAATAATTTCACGAGAAGGTGATTTAAGATAAAAGTGAAAAAGAAAGGATTTACATTAATAGAAATTTTAATAGCAATAGCTATAGTGGCAATAGTAATGACTGCATTATCAAATTTCTTTTTGACTAATTATAATACACTTAACAAAGTCAATAAGCAAATTGACTTGCAGTCTGAGGGCGAAAAAGGAATAGAGAGAATTGTAAGAAGTGCTATAGAATCAAAAGGAATAATTGAAGTAAGAATAGAAGGACAAGATTTAAATTTAGAGGAACATACTATTGCTGAAAACATAGACAGAATAGTATTCAAAACAATAGATATTAATGGAAATGATATATATGAGATATTTGAAGTGGCAGACAATAGACTTTGGCATGGAACTGTTCCTGCAAATGAAGAAAATACTGATCAAACTATAGGGGAAGTAGTAATAGATAAAGATGGTAATTTATCTGCAGATGAAATTATAGGAGAAATTGCTGCAGAAGATATAAATCATATTAATCTAAGTGCTAGTGCCAATAAAACCTTAAAAGATGCTGATGGAGTTGAGGTAGAAATTCATCTGAGTAAAGGAAATGAAAGTGCAGTTGTAAATAGTGAGGTTTGTTTTAGAAACAAATGAAGAGTGGAGGAATACAAATGAAAAGGTTACTTTCTTTAACTTTAATATTTTCCATGATTTTGTCTTGTATTTCAAGTATGCAAATTCATGGACAACCTGTGACTTCTAGCGATAATACTTATAACGTATCCGTTAGTTTTGATAATGATGATGTAGATGTACAAAATCAAGGCAAATTAACTTATAGAGGATATGATACTGAGAATATAACAGACTGGGCAGACAGAAGTGATGTGTTTAAAAAAGTAAAATATAAAGATTATATAAGTGCTGAAAAAGTAAGCAGCTTTGATAAACATTTAAAGCTGGAAGATGTAAAATACTTATATCATTATATTCAGCATGATGTAATTGAACACTTTGCCACTGCATTTGAGATATGTGACAGGAGAAGTGATAATAAGTATGATCAGGCCTATATGTATTATCCATATGATATGGCTAATAATACAGGTTATTCTAGCTTATTTTTAGATAAGGCGCATGCTTCAAATATTTCAATTTCTAGCACTACAGGTATATCAGGTGAAATAAAAGCAGTATATGATGGAAACACCTATTATAGTGTTACTAACTATAAACCAGGTAGTGTAATGATAAATGAAAATTCATATAATTATATTCCAGATGAAAATTCAACAACGTTTAGTTGGTTTTATACTTATACAGCTTATAAAAAGACTTATCAAGGTTTTGATTTGGGAGAACATAACTGGATAACCAACTCTAGAGAAAATCCAAAATTATTCGTATCGGCTGGAAAAATTATTCCCAAAACGGTATTTTATGATACAGGTGATTTTAATAACAATCAATATATTCCATACAATAGAACTGAATATAAAGAAGCATCAAAATTCTGGGGATATTTAAAAGTACAAGATAATGCTAATTATAAATTTAGATTAGTTACAAAAGATAACGCAGCTGGATATATAACTGCAGATGGAAAAATAGACCTATTTTCAAATAATAATTCTTACTCATTAACAAACAATAAATATTACCCAATACATCTTGAATATATATATAATGATCTACAGGGTGGAAATTTTACTATGGAATATCAAAAAGATAATGGTGCATGGACTCAAGTACCTGCTGAGTGGTTTTATCCATCTAAAGCTACTAACCCAGAGGAAGCTGACGGGATATTTATAAAAAATAATGATTTAGATATAAAAATTGTTGATGAAGATTCTGGTTCAGAACTTCCACTACAAAATGTTCCAATAGCTATAAAAAATTCACTAAATTCAGTAATAACACCTATTGATGCAAAAACAGATGTAAATGGAGGGTATAAATATAATAATCTTAATGTAGATAATTATACAATTTCAGTTACTGCTCCACAGGGATATGTACTAAAACGAAGTTATACCAGTATTAATAGTGATTATTCAAAAAAAATAATTATTTATTTGACAAAAGAAACTTGGGGTAGTACATTAGCAAAAGTTGAATCTAGTGATATTGACTTAAATAATAGAGGAATGCTGAATTACAGAGGATATGATACTAATAGTATAACCAATTGGGATGATAGAAAAGATGTATTCAAAACTATATTATATAAAGATTATTTAACAACTGAAAAAGCAAGTAGTTTTGATAAACATTTAAATCTTGAAGATGTAAAATATTTATTTTATTATGATCGTAATAAGAGAACCAGGTATTATTCTACTGCAATAGAGTTTTCAGATAATTTTTGGGAAAGCAATTCTATTTGGAAGGAAGCCTATCTTTATACTCCTAATAATACTCCTAATAACACAGATTATACAAGCTCTTTTATAGATAGAAACAATGCTTCAAAGATTTCAATTCACACTACTGCAAATATAGGTGATCAAACAGAAGCAGTATATAATGGAACCACTTATTATAGCACTAATAATTATCGACCAAGTGGTGTAATGATAAATGAAAATTTATATAATTATATTCCAACTCAAAATCCAACAACGTTTAGTTGGTTATATAATTATCAAAATGGGGTACATGGTTATAGAGAAGTTATTTGGGGATCAGCACATGAGAGAATATACACATATAGAAAAAACCAGAAATTATTTGCATCAGCAGGAAGAATTATTCCTAAAACAGTATTTTATGATACAGGGGATTTTTATAATAGTTTATATCTTCCGTATAACAGAAGTGAACATAAAGAAGCATCAAAATTTTGGGGATATTTGAAGCTTCCAGAAACTGCTGTCTATAAATTTAGAGTTGCTACTACTAATAATGTGACCTATTTAAGTGATATGAATTGGATGTCTGGTAGTAGCGGATGGGGAACTATACAGAAAAATAAAAATATTGTAGGAAACCCAATTACATTAAACGAAAAAACTTATGAAAAAGGAATAGGAACACATGCGAATTCAACAATTATATATGATTTAGGTGGTGAATACGAAAGATTTAAATCAACAATAGGACTAGATGATGGAACAGTAAGAGAAAAGGGAACAATTATCTTTAGTGTATATGCAGATGGAAACGAAATTTATAAAAGTGGAGTATTTAGATGTGGTACACAAGCAGAAGATATTGATCTTGATGTTTCGGGAATAAAAGAATTGAAGTTAGTTGTAAATTGTGTTGATAATAATTATTATGATTGGGCAGACTGGGCAGATGCTCGTTTGATTAGAAGTAACAATAATAAAGCCAGTGGATATATTACTTCAAATAATCAAACTGAAAGTTTTTCTTTAGGTAACGCATATGATTTGAATAGTGATGAATATTATCCAATACACTTAGAATATCTTTACAATTTGCCTAATGGTGGAGCATTTAAAATGGAATATCAGAGAAATGATGGAGCATGGACTGAAGTTCCTTCTGACTGGTTCTATCCATCAAAAGATTCAACACCAGAAAATGCAGAGGAGATATTTAAAGGTCGAACTGATAATAATAGTATTTGTGTAAAGGTATTATTATTAGATAGTAATAATTCAGGTGGATTTGCAAAGGTTAATAAAAGTGGCGGAGCAAGTGAAAAGCCAATTCCCAATATTCCTGTATCGGTTATTAAACATGTAACCAATGAAAAAATAAGTAGCCAAGACGCTATAACAGATGGAGAAGGAAAGTATGTTATTCCTGATGTTGTTCCTAGTGACTATGCAGCATTTATTAAACCACCAGAAGGATATAAAATTACTAAAACTACTGTTGAAGATGGAGAAGGTAAAAATATAACTTTTTATTTAACAGATGAAAGATTATTTAAAAATTTATATTTTGAAAGTCCTATGAATAAATCTAAAACAGATATTAATGCTATAAAAGGAACTAAAGTAAAACTTGATTTAAATGTAGAGATAATCAGAGATGTAGAAAGTTTAGAATTAGAATGTATAATAGAAAAAGAAATAGAAAATGAAATAATAATAGGAATAACTAATTTAGAAGCAGGAGATGTACTTAAAGGTACAGATAATATAGGGCAAGCAGTGGTAGAAGGAAATATAATTCGTTTTCCAAATAAAGTTTTAAGTAAAGGTATTTATACAGTGAAGCTAACTATGAAATTAACTAGGGATTCAAAAGAAGATCAAGTATATCCAATAAAGGTAACACATATAAATGCAAAGGATACTGTGGATAATCAAAATAAAACATATGAGGAAAGTACTATATTTAATATTAACAGTGTAAAATTAAAGTCGTTAGATTAAAAAACACATTTAGAACAGCTTTAAAGCGTATAGAGAGTTTAAATAACTTATCTATACGCTTTTTTTTTACGCTTAAAACAGTTATAATACAAATATGGAAAAAAATACAATATACATTTTTCATGACTAAAAGAAGTTATATTTTGTGGTTATTATATTCGACATTAAGTAAGGAAAATTTTTTGGATAAAGCTTGAAAATCTTTGAGCCCTAATGGGTTTAGGAATTTTGCAAGTGGCTATTTAGAAATAAAAAAATGGGGGATATATATGAAAAAGAAAAGGTTGATTGCTTTAGGAATTATATTTATTTTGGTGATAAGCCAAATTGGACTATACCCTGTGACTGCTATGGGTGCCACTGGAAGTACAATAAATGGTACTCCAGGTATTAGAATGAAAGTCATAGATACGAAAGGTGAAAAACCAGAATATACGGGAGGTAATAAGATATTAACAAGGGAAAGTGATGAAAAGTTAAATGGTGGTGCTTTGGTAAATTTTAATGGTGAAGGAAATGAAGTAGATTTAAAGAATATAGAGTACAAATTCTTTAAACAAGAGTCTCAACCAAATGAAGATGATTTTATTAAGTCCCAAGGCTGGGAAAAACTAGACCCTGATGGAAATAAAATAAAAAAATTAAATGATGTTGTGGATAAGCCAGGATACTTAACTTGGAGAAGTTATGATGTAAGTCATATGGATACTGCAAGTAGTAATAGTAGTGGGTATAGTTGGAGCAATAGAAGTCATGTATACATGAATCCTAATCAGGAAATAAAATATCAGTCTGCAGATGCAGCTGATTTAGGTGGACAATATAAGTTAGTAGAAAATTATATGGATTTAGAAGGATTGACTTTTATAATTAAAACTGTAAACAATAGAAATAGTAAATATACAATGTTTAAAAATGGACAAGAAACAGCAGTTGATTCTAACTTAGTTGAAGAAAAACAATATCATAATAAGGAATGTGTGATAATAAAGAAAAGTATAAATGAAAACAGCAAAAGAATGCATATGAAAGTAGATAAAGATAGTAAGATAAAAGTAAATGGAGAAGTATTTCAAGTAAAATCTAAAATACCAAGTAAATACTGGAATAAAGATATATATGTAGGAGCAGAAAAATATACTCCTAAAACAGTATTTTATGGATATTCAAAGCTCTTTATGGATCGAGAGTTATATGCATATCAGGATTATAAAGAAGCATCAAAATTTTGGGGGTATATAAGAGTTGATAAAACTGGTAGATATCGTTTTGGATTAGATGCTGATGATGGATTTTATGGATATATTACTGTTGATGGGGTAAAGAAAGAGCTTGCAAACCATGAAAAGTATTTTACTAATGGAAGTGCTTCAAGTAAGGTTGATCCAAGACCAGCAAAAGTAACGACTGGAGAAGAATACACAGAAACAAATCTAGAAGCAGGAAAAGATTATCCAATATATTTAGAGTACTTTAACTGGGGTGGAGATGGAAAATTCATGTTATATTATCAAGAAAAACATGATAATACTTGGCCAAGAACTTGGTTGCCTGCTAATAAAGAGTGGTTCAGACCATCAAAAACAACTACTCCAGGAGAATATGCAGACAGTACCTTCACCATTGAAGAAGGAGTAGAATTTCCAAAGGCACCAGGTCAATACTATATTGGCGTTAAACGTGGAGAAAATAAAGGGATTTATGGACCGTTTATCGTAGCACCTAAGTCAATACTTGATTTACAAAGAGGTGCAGTAAATGGAAATAACTTTATTGTGCCAGGACAAGAATTTGAGTTTAAATATACTATACAGCCGCAACCTATCCCCATAGTTGATGTAGGTGGTAGTTCTAGTAAAGAGAAATTAATAGTTAAAGATCTTATGGTTAAAGAGACTTTTCCAGATAACATAGCTATAGTAAGTGGAGATGGACAAATAAGTGGACAAACATTTACATCAACATCTAAAGAGATTACCTATAAGAAAAATAGTATAAGTAAAAATTATGAAGCTGATAAAGTTGAAATAACTATAAGATTAAAAACTGATGAAAATCTAAGTGATTTGGTGTTAGGAAGTGAAGGAAAAGCTTTTGTAACATATAAAGATTTAGACGATTCAAATGCTCAAAAAACATTTGAACAAATTAAAATTAGTACTACAAAGTTACAAAATTTAAACATTTTAGAAGTACAACCAGGCAGAGAGTTTGAGTTAACTACAAATATGTTTAGTGGAATGGCTGCAAATATCAATTTAGTGCAAATGTCAATGCCTGAATTGATAAGTAATATAGAAAAAATAAATGGCAAGTACGATATAGTTTATGTGGGAAATAAAAATGATACGGGTGTTCATTATACTGATATAGGGCAAAAACCACCTATACTTCCACAAGGCGGAAATAATAATAATGGTACAAATTCAGATTCATTGGAATATTATAGCGAAAATGATATTACAAACAGAAAAGCAGAAGATTTAATAGAATTTATAAATTCTGGACAGCTTACTATATTTAGAAAAAATATATTTAATGATTCTTTAAAGAAATCAAAATTAAATGAATTTGAACAATATAGTTCAAAAGAAAATGTTAGACTTACAGAAAACATAAATAATGAAAACATAAAACAACTTTATAATAGCTGCAGCAAAAGACCTATTCTAGATGTAGAAGATTGTCCAAGAGATTTTACTGGTACTTTAAACAATGGTACTTCAAATGGCTATGAAGATACAAAAGTAATGAATTTTAGATTTAATTTAGAGAATCTAAATACTAGAGATAATTACCCAAATCTTATGACTGTAAAATTATATTTAGATAAAAATGGAGATGGATTCTTCAGAGATGATGAACTAGTTAAGCAAACAGAGCCTAAATTAAATGGAGAAGGATACTCACTTAATTATCGTTTGGAAGATTCTTTTACAGGAATGATGCCGTGGAAATTAGAGGTTCAAGATAATGTAACAAAGACTAAAGCTTATAAAATAGGTTATCCAGCGTATAAAGGAGAAAAATTAAAAATTAGAGTGCTTCAGTTGGTACCACCAAGAAATACTTTTAGTATAAAGAATATGAAAGTACCTTTAAGCACAGAGTATTATAAGGTTAATGTAACAGAACTAACAACTGATGAATTTAATAATAACTATCCTAATGACATTCGTAAAAATTCAAAAATTATAAAGACAAAATTAAATGGTAATTATGACATGATTATTTTAGGATTTGCAGATAGTTTTAATGATGGTGATTTAACAATTGATACTATAAATGGTATTAAAGAATTTATTAAAACAGGTCAGAGTGTAATGTTTACTCATGATACTATGAGTTATCATGTGAATAATTATGGAAATCAAAGTAAGAATTTAACTCAACAATTTAGAGATATTATTGGACAAAGTAGATATAATAATAATTCTCAAAAAAATAAAAATAATATAAGTTATGATGATGATGAATTTTATTCTGATGAAATAGTACATGATCCTTTACCAAGTCCTAATAAAATTTCTTATGGATTTACTAAAGGGATTTTAGATGTTAAAAACGGTAAAGTCTCAGGTCATCCAACTATCAATAAAACTTATAAATTGAATGAGGGATTGTTTACTAGGTATCCTTATATTTTAGCAAATAATGCTCAAAAAGAACTTAATGTTGCTACTACTCATGAACAGTATTTTCAACTTAATTTAGAAGATGAAGATGTTATTCCATGGTTTACGCTAAATGGAACAGCTAATAATGGATATTATTATGATAAGTATGATGGAAGAAATAATTTTTACACTTACACAAAGGGGAATATTACTTATTCAGGTACTGGACACACAACTCCAAACAGCGTGGATGAACATCAAATGTTCATAAATACAATACTCAAGGCAGCAAGAAACGCAAATCATGCTCCAACATTAAAAGTTATAAATATTGATGAAGATAAAATTATATCTAAATCTCAAGAGAAATTTGAGTTTAGTTTCATTGCAAATGATGTAGATGGTGACAAGTTAAACGGGGACGTATATGTAGATGATAAATTGGTTAAAAGTTATCAAGAAGGAGATATTAAGCGTAATGAACCAGTAAATGTAGTAATAACTAAAGGAGAATTACAGAGTTTAATAGGAAATAAAGAAGGATTTACACTTAAGATTGTAGTTAGAGATTCTAAAGGAGCTATAGCCGAAGATAATGGAAACTATACACTAAAATATTTTGAAAATCCTGTATTGAATTTAAGTATTGATAAGGAACAAAGATATTTAGTTGGAGATGTGGCTTCAGTTAAACTACAAGCTGCTGTACAAAAAACAAGTGATAATTTAAAGACTAAGATTCAAAATATAAACTTTTCTATGGGATACGATAACTTAGAAGACTCTAATGTAATAAAAACAGTTGGAAGTAGTAATTGGACTTTAGGAGATATCACATTTAATCCAAATCCAAATCCAGAAATACAAGAGAATACTTTTAAATTTAATTTAAATAAATCTGGAAATTATGTTGTGAAAAATACTTTAAGTTATGATTATTCTAACTTTAGTAATTTGGGAACTCAAACAGTTAATTACAGCTATCCTATTTCAGTAAAGTCAGGAATAATTGATGTTAAAGTAGTAAACAGTGATGGAACACCTTTTGGAACTGCTAAAATAAGCGTTATAAAAAATGGAAAAGAATATACAAGCGTTAATATTGATCAATATGGAGTTAAATCATTAGAAAATTGCCCTTCAGGTAGTTATACATTTTCAATTAGTAATTTACCAGAAAGGTATATAGTAAAAGGGGCTAATTCAAAAACTATAGATTTATCATACGATAATCCAATACAAGAAGTTAAATTTGAATTAATAGATAAAAATAAAATTGGATTGGACTTAATATCGGAAGGTGAGGGTAAATATTTAGTTGGAGATACAGCTAATCTTACTTTGAAGGCAGTTGCTCATAATGAAGATGAAAATATAAACACTATTATTAAAGATATAAGGCATTCCATGCAATATAATTCTAATGGCCTGGAGTTGACTTCAGGTGAAACTTGGAAATTGCATGATGTATCTATTTTTGGTAAAGATATTAATAAAGAATATAAAAAACAAACTAAAAAATTTAGCTTTAACATAAAGGAAGCGGGCGATTATGAGGTTGTAAATACTGTAGTATACAAATATTTAGATAATATACAGGAAACAAGAAGTGCTACTCATAATGTTTCAGTTAAATCTGGTAAGGTAAAGGTTAAAGTAGTAAAACAGGATGGTACACCTTATGAAGGAATAACTGTAATTGTTAAGAAAAATGGTGAGAAAATTATAGAAGGTCAAACAGCTTCATTGGGACAATATTCTATAACTGACCAACCTTCAGGAAACTATAAAGTTTCAGTACAATTTCCAAGTGGATTTACTGCTGAAGGTGGTAATACTAAAATATTTAATCTAGATTATGATAATGCTGAGCAAAATATAGAATTTAAATTAAGTCAAAGTGCTAGTATATTGAAGCATGGAATGTTTGTAAATAAAAAAATACAAAACAATACAGATATAGTACAAGGCTTTCCAGCTAATTTAGCAGTTGATTTTAAAGTTTATGATAAAAATCCTGACATTAGATTAACTTTGAATAAAGATGTTAGTAAGGTTAAATTTACACTTTATAAAGTTGATAGTAATGGAAAGGTAAGTTCACCATTAAATGGTGATATTAAGGTATATGAAGTTCAGTATGATAGTGCTGGAAAAGAAATTTCCACAAGTCTTCCGAATGAATCAGTTAATGGTGTTAAAAAAACTAGTATAGATTTAAGCAGTATATCAGGTGAAAAGAAATTAAAAATTCAATTACCTGAAAGTACTACTTTTGAAAATCACTATATTTTAGAGTATAAAATAAATCAAAAGGCTCCAGTTGATACTGTTTTAAGCAGTACTGTAAAAGTAAATAATTCACAAGATAATAAGTATGACTTAAAAGTAGTTAAATTACCGTCCTTAGATTAAAAAACATATTTAGAACATCTTAGATAATTAATAAAGTAAAAATTTATAATAATGAAGCAGCAAGATTAAAAATGATAGTTGAGAAATTACTAAATTTAGATTAAACTAAATACGTATAGGCAGCTAAATAAGTTGCCTGTATGTCCTTTATTAGTAGTAGGATTTTAAATATATATATTGCAATTATCAATACTCATTGTTCAATGATCAATTTATAAAAAACTTTGATGAAGTTTTAATACAATGAATATTATTTATTGCAACTTATATACTAAAAATTTCACAGCTAACAATTTAAAATGGAGATGATAAAAATGGAGTACATATTTATATTAATAATAGGTTTACTGATAGGCAGCTTCCTAAACGTATGCATATACAGAATACCAAGAGAGGAGTCAATATCCTATCCACCATCACACTGTACAAGTTGTGGAAACAATATTAAGCCTTATGATTTAATACCTGTCATCAGTTATATATTTTTTCTAAAGGGAAAGTGCAGATACTGCGGAGAAAAAATAAGTATCAGGTATCCGCTTATAGAGTTATTTACAGGAATAGTATTTGTGCTTATATATAAATACTATGGAACATCCATGGAATTTATTAAATTTGCAGTATTGTCCTGCTTTTTGATTGCGATAGGTATGATAGACTTTGATACCACAGATGTATACTTTAAAACCACAATAAGCGGTATTATAGTGGGAATAGTATTTTTAGTTGTATATTATTTTACTGGATACAATATAGGGACATACATACTGGGAGCTTTGATTGGTGGAGGATTTATTTCTTTAATTATATTAATCACTGGGGGCATGGGCTGGGGAGATGCTGAAATATGTTTTCTAGCTGGTCTGTATTTAGGATGGAAGCTTACTCTTTTGATGCTGTTTTTATCTGTAATACTAGGTGCTGTAATTGGAGTTTTACTTATAGCTATAAAAAAGAAAAGTAGAAAAGACTATATTCCTTTTGGACCTTATATAGCTTTAGGAGCAATTATAGCTGCAATTTGGGGAGATAGTATTTTAAGATGGTATTTGCTATAATGAGTTTATCAGGGGTATAAATACAAGGAAATATAAGGGAAATATTCAATTTGTTATTGACCAAGAACAAATTCAAATTATATAATTTAATTAAAACATAAAAATTATATGCTATGGGAATGGTAGAGAGGGGACGAGTATGTGTTTACAGCTATTAAAACAACAAAGGTTTATGAGCAGGTAATTGATCAAATAAAAGAGATGGTTTCAAATGGAACTCTTAAAAGAGGGGATAAATTACCATCTGAAAGAGAGTTATCAGTACAGTTAGGAGTTAGCAGGGCATCTATCAGGGAAGCATTAAGAGCTCTTGAAGTTATTGGACTTTTGGATTGCAGACAGGGAGAAGGAAATTTTGTCAAAGAAAATTTCGAAGATAGTTTATTTGAGCCTCTTTCCATTATGTTTATGCTTAATAAAAGCAAACCACAGGAAATATTTGAATTAAGAACAGTTATAGAAGTTGAAACAGCAGCTTTGGCAGCAAAAGTTATAACAGAAGAAGAACTTAAAAAGCTTAAACAGTTAATAGATATGATGAAAAATTGTGAAGATGAGAATGAAAAGGCAAAATTGGATAAAGAATTTCACTACAACATAGCAAAGGCTTCAAAAAATCTTTTGATAGTAACTATATTAAATACGATTTCTACATTGATTGATTCTTTAATTAAAGATGCCAGAGCTCAAATATTAAAAAATGAAAGCAATAAAAGTATTAAAGATGATGAAAATGCTATAGATTATATAGATTATGAACATCAAAGCATATATATAGCTTTGGCTAAACATGATTCTCAGCAAGCAGCTACTATGATGAGGATGCATATGGAATTAATAAATGAAAATTTGATAAAGTTAAGTTAGTGCAATCTATAGAAAATGACAGAATAGTAGCGAGTAAAATAAAGAATAAATATATTGAAAGCATTGGTTGTTTGATGACTTTAGGGGCTAAGTCTATATTTTTAAAGCAACGATGCTTTTGTTGTTATTTATATTTTAAGTTTGATATTTAACTAACAAAATATACGTAACAGAAAAAAATAAAAAAATTTTTCTTTTTAATATTGTGGGGAAAGCTTGTAAAATGATAAACGATTACATTTTGTGAATACAAAGCATGTGTCAATAAAATAACTATTGTAGAAATATTCAGAATTATGTGGTAGCATTTGATTAGACAAAAGATTATCAGACCAGTTACACGAAAAGGGAAAATGTAGCGGGGTTTTCATTAGAAAATAGAAGGTTTTGCAGAAAGAATATATTTTGAGTAAAATCTAAAAAAGTAAAAATTATTCTACATTTTAACAATAAACTGGTAAGACAACATACCAGATTGAGAAAAAATATATTTTACAAACATATAGACTGGAGGAACAAAACGTGGAAATGATAAATTGTTGACCAAGAATAAAAATAAATTATATGCTATGGGGATTTAAAGAGGAGTTGAGGATATGGTTACAGCTATCAAACCAACAAGAGTATATGAACAAGTAATTGAACAAGTAAAGCAGATGGTTTTAAATGAAGAGTTAAAAAAAGGTGATAAGCTTCCTTCTGAAAAAGAATTGTCTGCGCAGTTAGGAGTTAGCAGGGCATCCATCAGGGAAGCGTTAAGGGCTCTTGAAGTTATTGGACTTTTAGATTGCAGACAGGGGGAGGGGAATTTTGTTAAAGAAAATCTTGAAAATAGTTTATTTGAGCCCCTTTCCATTATGTTCATGCTTAATAAAAGCAAACCACAGGAAATATTTCAATTGAGAACAGTTATAGAAGTTGAAACAGCAGGTTTGACAGCAAAACTTATAACAGAGGAAGAACTTAAAGAACTTAAAAGGCTTATGGATATAGCGAAAAATTGTGAAGATGAAGATGAAAAGTACAAACTATATAAAGAATTTCACTATAATATAGCAAAAGCTTCAAAAAATTTATTAATATTAACTATATTGAATACAATTTCGACTTTAAGTGACTCAGTTATTAATGATGCAAGGTTCCGAATATTAGAAAATAAAAACAACAAAAATATTATAGACTATCACCATCAAAGCATATATCGTGCTCTGGCTAAGCATGATTCACAAGAAGCAGCTATTGGTATGGGTATGCATATGGAATTGATTAATGAAAATCTTACAAAGGTTAAGTCAGAATAAATCTTACTTAAAACGATTGGTCTGTAAAAAAGTATAAAATAATAACAATTAAAACAAAAATCTAAAAAAATAAAGATTAAATATATTGAAAGCATTGGTTGTTTACTGATTTTATGTGTTAAATCCATATTTTAAAAACAATGATGCTTTTTTGTCGTTACATGTATAAAAGTTAAAAATTTAACAGATTATAATAGAGAAGATACCTGAAAATAAAATTATTTTTTTAATTTTCGATAAAATAATTAAATAAAAAGCTGAAAAAACGGTAATCGATTACAAATTGTTTGTAGAAAAAGTGTGTTAATAAAATAACTATTGTAGAAATATTCTAAATTGTGTGATAATATTTCAGTAAGATAATCAGATTGTCAATCTACTAATCTCTAAATTAACAAAAGAAAAATGTAGCTACGTTATTTAACATTTGAAAAAAATCATCTAAAGGGGTGTAAGAAAATGAGTTTAGGAACCTTAGCATTAATAGCTTTAATACCAATTTTAGCAGTAGGTATCTTAATGATTAAGTTTGATTTGCCATCTACAAAAGCAATGCCAATTGGTTTTGCATCAGCGGCCATATTAGCTATGATATTTTGGAAAATGCCTTTAAAGTGGCTTGGAGCAGTTGCAATTACAGGAGCTATAAATACAGTTGATATTCTATTTATAGTATATGGAGCATTGTTAATTCTTTCAATAATGAAAAAAAGCGGTGGAGTTGATGGAATAGCACATTCTATGGCAACAGTATCTACTGACAGAAGAGTTCAAGTTATTGTAATCGGTTTCCTTATGGGAGCTTTCTTTGAAGGAGCAGCAGGATTTGGAACACCAGCAGCAGTAGCAGCACCACTACTTGTTGGATTAGGTTTCCCACCACTAGTAGCAGCTATGGTTGCTTTAATAGGTAACAGTGCACCAGTTACTTTCGGTGCGGTAGGAACACCTATCATTGGTGGTTTTGCAAGTTTGAAGTCTATGGTAGAAGCTGGAGGATTTACAGGTGACTTTGGAGCTTTCTTAACTAGCGTTGGAGGATTTGCAGGAATAATACATCTTTTAGTAGGATCATTTATCCCACTTGCGATGGTTTGTACTATGACATTAGTAGTGGATAAGAGTATTAAAAAAGGTTTAGAAGTATTACCATTAGCACTATTTGGAGGTTTAGTATTTACTATTCCGGAAGCAGCAATAGCAAATTTTGTAGGACCAGAAATTCCTTCTTTACTTGGGGCATTAATAGCAATTCCTATATTCGTAACTGCAATTAAGAAAGGATTATTTGTTCCAAAAACTAAATGGGATTTCAAACCTCATGACCAATGGGAAGATGATTGGGAAGGTGAAGTTACAGCATCAGTAGCTGGAGGAGAAAATAAAAATGTAATGAGTGCAGGTAAAGCCTGGGCACCATATATTTTAGTAGGAGTATTATTGTTACTAGGTCGTTTAAAATGGATAGGACTTACTCCGATTCTTAAGTCTTGGAGTATAGGATGGAGCAATATTTTAGGAACATCTTTATCAAGAAGTATAACACCTTTGTATAATCCAGGAATAGTTCCATTCATGTTAGTTGCTTTAATCATTCCATTTATGCATGGACTTGACAGAAAAGAAGCAGCAAAATCTTGGAAGGAAGTATTAGGTCAGATAAAACCAGCTTCAATAGCATTGTTCTTTGCTCTTTGCATGACATATACACTGATGAATGCAGGTAAAGCAGCTAATGTGGATTCTATGTTAATTGTTATGGCTAAAACTGCAGCAGGATTAGCAGGTCAAGGATGGTATGTTGTAGCACCAATAGTTGGTATGCTAGGATCATTCATATCAGGAAGTGCAACAGTATCAGATATTATGTTCGGTGCCCTTCAATTTAGTGCAGCAAAACAAATAGGAATACCTGTAACTCCAATACTTGCATTACAATCAGTAGGTGCAGCAGCAGGTAACATGATTTGTGTACACAATGTAGTAGCGGTTTTAACTACTGTTGGATTGGTAGGTAAGGAAGGTAAGATTATAAAGAATAATATTAAGATATGTCTTGCATATGGAATAATTGGCGGTATATTTGCAATGATTATAGTAAATGTATTTATGAAAGGTATCTTTTAAATAAAACTCTGAATTAAGTAAAATATTAAGTGGAATTCTGGGTGTTAGGGACTTGCGTTTAGAATATAGCAATAGTTACTAATACCCAGTATTAAATTAGTAATAATAATTCAGAATTGAATTTTAGTTATAGTTAGTAAGGTAAAATTATAAAGAACAATATTAACCTGAATTATTCATAGATTTAAATTTCATAATCTAATTGTAAGAAATTGGGTTGAAATTTAAATCTATTTTTTATTTTGAGTAATTTTCAATCATTGTTTTTCTATATATTTCGAAATAGTGTCATCAATTATTAGATAAAATGTTTTTGTGATTTTCTGGATTTATTCCTAATAAGTTCTATAATTGTTTTACACTATTATAGAACAGATAAAGGAAATGGTTTCAAATGGAACTCTTAAAAGGGGAGATAAATTGCCTTCAGAAAATGGGAAAAAATATTATAGACTAGGAGCATGAGAGAATATATAATTCTTTGGTGAAGGAAAATTCACAAGAGTGACAGAAGGATAAAAATTGAAATAGAAAACTTAATAGCTAAATATATAGAAAACATTGGTTGTTTAATAATTTAATGGAAATGAATTCATATTTTTTAAACAATAATAAATTTTGTAATTATTTATATGCAAGTTTGACATTTAACTAACTTTAATGTAAAAAGTATGCTGAACAAAATAATTGAAAAAAAATTTGTCAAAAAATATTCAACAGAAGGCTTATACAGCTACAACCGATTACAATTTAATGTACGTAAAGGATATGTTAATAAAATAACTATTATAGAAATGTTGAACATACTGTGCTAAAATCATAACATATAAATTGGTAGTACCAATAAATAATACTTTTGTAGAAATTAAATCGAAACAATAGTTATAATATGAATAGTATTATAAAAATATCTAATACTATTAATATTATTAGATAAAAAAATAAAATACACAGTGGTTCTATCAAAAAAACAGTTTAATAATGTAAACATATACAATAATAATGCAAAAGTATAAAGGAGAGGGATAGTATGGAGATTCTTATATGTGTAAAACAGGTTCCAGATGATTCTATTGAAATCCATTTGGACAAGGAGAAACAACCTAATTTGAACGGAGTCAGTTTGGTAGCAAATGCATTTGACACATATGCATTAGAGTTAGCAGTTCGTTTTATGGAAGCTAATGGAGGAAATGTTAGTGTATTAAATGTTGGAGCAGATGATTCTATAAACACATTAAAAAATTGTCTTGCTGTAGGAGCTAAAGAAGCATTTTTGGTAAAAGATGATTTATATGCAGATTTAGATGCTATTGGAACAGTTGATGTTTTGGCAGATGCTATTCAAAAAATTGAAAAAGATAAAGATAAAAAATTTGATTTAATTCTTTGTGGAATGGAGTCCACAGATGAAATTACTGGTCAAGTAGGAGCAATGCTTGCTGAAAAAATAGGAACAGGCTTTGTAAGTAGAGCGATTGAAGTAAATTTAAAAGATGATGTGATGGAAGTTCATCAAGAAACTGAAGAAGGATATAATGTAGTTTCTTTAGGATCTCCAGCTGTAGTAACAATAAGTAAACCAGAGTATGATCCACGTTATCCTACTATTAAAACTAAGATGGCAAGCCGTAAGGCAGTTATTCCAACTTATTCAGCAGCAGAAATTGGAGAGGTAAAACAAGCAAAAGTACGTTGCATTGAATATCTTGAACCTCCTAAGAAAGAGGCTGGTATCAAAATTCAAGAGAAAGATATTGCATTGGCAGTAAGTGCTGCTATGGAGCAAATGAAAAAAGATAAGGCAATCTAATTAAGGGGGAAAACTAGAGTATGAAAGCATTATTGTTTATTGAAACAGATGGAGAAAAAGTTTTAGGCGGAAGCCTTGAATTAATTAGTGCAGTTAGTGCATTAGATGCAGAAGGAACAGCTCTTGTAGTAGGTAACAGGGCTGCAGCAGATACAGTAGCTGCTTTAGGAATTCCAGTTATTTTTACAGATACTGCTACAGACTGTGATACTTTGACAGAAGTATTATCAGAAACTGTTAAGGAACAAAATCCAGATTTTATTCTATTAGCTAATACAGCATTAGCTAAAGATATTGCACCACGTATTGCAGGACGTATGAGTTTAGGATGTGTAAGTGATGTAATAGGAATGAGTAAGACTGATGATAAAGTTATATATACTAGACCGGCTTATGGTGGTACAATTTTAGAAAATATCGAAGTAGAAGGCACAGCAGTAGTTACAGTTAGAAATGGAAGTTTTTCAAAGCCAGAAGCAGCTTCAAATGCAGGTGTTACAGAGAAAAAAGTAGAAATTTCAGCTGATGCTATTAAGGCAAAAATTGTTGATACAGTAAAAGAAATTTCTGAATCTGTTAATTTAGAAGAAGCAGAAGTTATTGTTGCTGGTGGACGTGGAATGGGAAATGAAGAAAATTTCAAACTTGTTAAAGAATTAGCAAGTGTACTTGGTGGTGTAGTAGGTGCAACAAGACCACCAATTGAAGACGGATGGATTTCTCGTGCACACCAAGTTGGGCAATCAGGAAAGATTGTAGCACCAAAACTTTATATTGCATGTGGTATTTCAGGAGCAACACAACATACATCTGGAATGGCAGCTTCTAGTTATATTGTGGCAATTAATAAAGATGAAGAGGCTCCAATTTTTGAAATAGCAGATATAGCTATTGTTGGAAATGCAACTGAGATTCTTCCAGTTATGATTGAAGAAATGAAGAAAGCAAAAGCAGAGTAAAGGTTTCTCTGCTTCTTAGCTTAGGAATGAAAATAAAATTACGTATAATTTGATTTTACGTACAGGTGTGATAGATTCCATAAAAAATTAGAAAGGAATGATTATAATGGCTGAGTATAATAAATTAACAGAAGAAATAATCTCAAAATTGCAGGAGGCAGCTCCAGGACATATTTTAACAGGTGATGATATCAATGAAGATTATTCTCATGATGAAATGCCTATTTATGGAAAGGCGGCTCCTGAAGTTGTATTTATAGCACATTCTACAGAGGAAGTTGCTGCAGTAGTAAAAATATGTAATGAATATAAGATACCAGTAACTCCAAGAGGATCAGGATCAGGACTTGTAGGAGGAGCAGTTCCACTTTTAGGTGGTGTTTTAATTGATCTTACAAAGATGAATAAAATACTTTCTTATGATTTAGAAAATTTTGTTGTTCATGTTCAAGCTGGTGTTACGTTAAATGATCTTGCAGAGGATTGTGCAAAACAAGGGTTATTATACGCTCCAGATCCTGGTGAAAAGTTCGCTTGTTTAGGTGGAAACGTTTCGACAAATGCTGGTGGAATGAGAGCAGTTAA
The DNA here is from genome assembly GCF_026719745.1 of Clostridium sp. ZS2-4. Classification (GTDB taxonomy): domain Bacteria; phylum Bacillota; class Clostridia; order Clostridiales; family Clostridiaceae; genus Clostridium_H. Next base: position 45,921 of record NZ_JAPPRQ010000044.1, on the reverse strand, counting down.
ATATGGTGCAACACGTGATTATGTACGTGGAATGACAGTTGTTCTTCCAACAGGAGAAATTACTCACTTTGGAGCTACAGTATCAAAAACAAGTTCAGGTTATAGCCTTGTGGATTTGATGGTTGGTTCTGAAGGTACACTTGGAGTTATTACAGAACTTACTTTGAAAGTTATGCCAGCACCAAAGGTACTTGCTAGTTTGATTATTCCTTTTGAAAATTTAAATGATTGTATGTCTACTGTTCCTAAAATTAAAATGGCAAACGTAAATCCACAAGCATTGGAATTTATGGAAAGAGAAATTGTTCTTGCTAGTGAAAGATATATTGGAAAGAGTGTATTTCCACAAGTACTTGATGGAATGACTGCAAATGCTTATTTGCTTGTTACTTTAGATGCAAGCAGTGAAGATGAGTTAGATAACCTTATTGAGCAAACTAGTGAAGTAGTATTGGAAGCAGGAGCAATTGATGTTCTTGTAGCTGATACACCTGCAAAGATGAAAGATGCATGGGCAGCTCGTTCTAGCTTCTTAGAGGCAATTATAGCAGAAACAAAATTATTAGATGAATGTGATGTTGTAGTTCCTGTAAATAAGATTCCTTCTTATCTTGAATTTGTGAATAAAGCTGGTGAAGAATGTGGAATTACTGTTAGAAGTTTTGGACATGCAGGGGATGGAAATCTTCACATATACCAATGCAGTAATGATTTAGAAGAAGAAGAATTTAAAGCAAGAGTTGACAAATTTTTCGATCTTATTTACCCAGAAGCAACAAAATGTGGCGGACTTGTTTCAGGAGAACATGGTATTGGTAGTGGAAAGGTAAGTTATTTAGTAGAGAGTATTGGAGAAGTAAATATGAACTTAATGAGAGGCATTAAAAAGGCCTTTGATCCGAATTCTATTATGAACCCAGGTAAAGTATGTTACCTATTAGATAATGATAACTAATAAAACACAATTGAAATAAAAATAAGAAATAAAGAAAGGTAGGAAATTTATATGGATTTTAAATTAAGTGAAAATCATCAACAATTACAAGAAATGTATCGTGAGTTTGCAGAAAATGAGGTAAAACCAATTGCAAAAGAAATTGATGAAAGCATGCGTTTCCCAGCAGAAAATGTAGCAAAAATGGCTGAAATGGGATTGATGGGAATTCCATTCTCAGAAGAACTTGGTGGAGCTGGAATGGATACATTAAGTTATGTACAATGTGTAGAAGAATTATCTAAATGTTGTGCATCAACAGGTATTATTGTTTCAGTGCATACAAGTCTTTGTGCAACACCAATTAACAACTATGGTACAGATGAACAAAAAGAAAAATATTTAAAACCACTTGCTTCAGGTGAAAAGTTAGGTGCCTTTGCATTAACAGAACCTTCTGCTGGAACTGATGCTTCTATGGCAAAGACAACAGCTGTATTAGAAGGAGATCATTATGTATTAAATGGTAGCAAAATCTTTATTACTAATGCAGGACATGCAGATGTATATGTTATTCTTGCTATGACAGATAAGGAAAAAGGAACAAAGGGTATGTCAGCATTTATCGTTGAAAAAGATTTCCCTGGTTTCTCTGTTGGAACTCATGAATTAAAGCTTGGAATCCGTGCATCTGCTACATGTGAATTAGTTTTTGATAATTGCAAAGTTCCAAAAGAAAATCTTTTAGGTCAAGAAGGTAAAGGATTTGGTATTGCAATGGCAACTCTTGATGGTGGTCGTATTGGTGTTGCTGCGCAAGCTGTTGGTATTGCAGAAGGTGCAATAGAAGAAACTGTTAAATATGTTAATGAACGTATTCAATTTGGACGTTCTATTTCAAAATTCCAAAATACACAATTTGAACTTGCTCAAATGCGTGCAAATACAGAAGCTGCAAAACTTTTAGTATATCAAGCTGCATGTGCAGTAGATGCTGGTGAAAGATATTCACACTTAGCTGCTATGGCAAAGTTGGTTGCTGCTGGAAATGCTAGTGATGTAACAAGACGTTGTTTACAATTATGGGGTGGTTATGGATTTGTAAGTGATTATCCAATTGAAAGAATGATGCGTGATGCAAAAATAACAGAAATTTATGAAGGAACATCAGAAGTTCAAAAGATGGTAATTTCTGGATGGATGGGCGTTAAATAATAGATAACTAAAATTAAATAAAAAACAGATGTTCAGGAAATCATCTTCCTGAACATCTGTTTTTTTTCGGCATAGATTCCTGAGTATAAATATCTTGTCCTAATGCAGTTCCAAGATATCCACCTTCTAAATCATGAGTGGTCATGGTATTACCAGCAATTAGGGCATGTACATATCATTTTCAACATGTTCAGCACATTTATTGTACTTATTAATAGGGTGATTAAGGGTAATCTTAAAATGAGAAAAATATTAGTTTCATATCATTTTGAGATGAAAAATTCTCACAGTGAGAATTACTGCATATTTGTCATGTAAATATGGTTTTAAATAATTATTTTGATATATAAGTTGCAACAACTACTATTCATTGTATAAAACTTTGTTGAAGTTTCTCATAAATTTATTATAGAATAATGAATATTGATAATTTCAATATATTGGTATAATTATTGCTTTAATAAATATAAAATAGAAAAGAAAATATAAAAGGAGGAATAATCTATGCATATTCCAGATAATTATTTAAGTCCATCTACTTGTGCAGTAATGGGGGCGGTGATGGTTCCTATATGGAGAAGAGCAGCAATAAAGGTAAAAGAGGAGTTATCACGAAAAAAGATACCTCTTTTAGGGATATGTGCGGCTTTCTCATTCTTAATAATGATGTTTAATGTACCTCTTCCAGGTGGTACAACAGGTCATGCTGTAGGAGCTGTGCTGGCAGCAATTCTTTTAGGACCATATGCAGCAGCCATTTCTGTAACTATTGCACTAGTGATCCAAGCATTGTTTTTTGGGGATGGAGGAATTTTAGCTATTGGAGCTAATTGTTTTAACATGGCAGTTATTATGCCTTTTACAGGATATTATATCTATAGATTTATAAGCAGAGTAATAAAAGGAGAGAAGGGAGAATATATTGCAGCCTTTGTAGCAGGATATATATCCTTAAACATAGCAGCTCTTTTTACTGCAATAGAATTTGGAATTCAGCCTGTCTTATTTAAGGATGCAACAGGTCTTCCGCTTTATTGTCCTTATGGATTTGAAGCATCAATACCAGCTATGTTAATTCCTCACTTATTAGTGGCAGGGATAATTGAAGGAATGGTTACTGCAGCAGTATATGCTTATGTGAAAAAAACAGCACCTTCTGAAATATATGAGTATACTGCTTCAAAAGTGAAATTCATTTATGGATTGATTGGGGCTATGATTTTACTTGTACCAATTGGACTTTTAGCTGCTGGAACAGCTTGGGGAGAATGGGGTGCAGACGAAATGAAATATATGATAGGATTTATACCTAAAGGAATGGAAAAGGGATTTAGTTTTGAAGCTCCTATCCCTGATTATGCTGTTTCAGGGCTGCCAGAAGTTTTAGGATATATACTGTCAGCCACTGCTGGAGTTATAATTATAACAGTTATTATTAAATTTGTAGTCAGGAAAAAGCAAAATAACCATATAACTTATAGTAAATAAAGTGAAACTTAATTCACAGAGTATTAAAATTGTTAGTTATGGGATAAAAAAGATATTGAAAAGCAGGTGAAGAAATGTCTGCAGATTGGCTTTTTGAAAAAGAACAATATATACCAGAAAAAGATCAGCAGCGATTTTTAGATAAAAGCATTATCTCTATTTTAAAGATACTATCAAGAATAAGAAGAAGAGGAATACACAGTTATAAGCTTCTATATAGATTGAATCCAACTTTAAAGGTTATTTTCACATTTTTAAATATTATGCTCCTATCTATATCAAGAAGTTTTGTTTATGTAGTATTATTTGATATCTATGCCTTATGTCTTGGTTTTACTGTAGATAGTGAAGAAAGGAAAAATATTTTAATAATAAGTATTGTAATTCCTATATTTACACTTATAATGTTAATTCCTTCATATTTGTCAGGAAATATAATAAATAGTACACTTATATTAATTAAAGTTACAGGAACAATAATTTCTGTTAATCTTTTATCTTATACGACCAAATGGGATCATGTAACTAAAGCATTAAAGCTTTTATTTATTCCGGATTTGTTTATATGGGTTATGGAGATTACTATCAAATATATTGTACTTTTGGGTGAACATTCTGTTGATATGCTATATGCTCTTAAACTCAGATCAATAGGTAAAAATAATAGAAAATATAATTCTATTTCTAAAATTATGGGTAATCTATTTTTAAAATCAAAAGAAATGGGAGAAGAAATGTTTTCTGCCATGGAATGTAGAGGATTTACTGGAGAATATTCTAATACTCTCAAGTTCAAGTTAAATAAAAATGATATGGTGTATACAGGAATGAATTTAATTTTTATAATAGTGTTTATATTAACAAGAATATAAATTCGAGGTGAAGAAGACAGTATGATAGAATTCCAAAATATAACCTACAGCTATAAAGATAGAATTGCTCTTAATGATGTGTCTATTCACATAAAGGAAGGAGAAGCAGTTGCACTTATTGGTCCAAATGGTAGCGGAAAGTCTACATTGTTGAAGGCTTTAAATGCTATTGTTTTTCCTCAAAAGGGAGAGTATATTTTTGATGGAGAAAAAATTCATGAGAAAAAATTGAATAACAGTACCTTTTCAAAGCTTTTTCATAAAAGAATGGGATTCATATTCCAAAATTCTGATACACAGCTTTTCTGTTCTACAGTTTATGAAGAAGTTGCTTTTGGTCCAAGACAGATGGGGTTTTCAGAAGAAAAAATTAATAAAAGGGTACAGGATTGTTTAGAACTTTTAAATATAGAAAAAATTAAGCATGAAGCTCCATACAATTTAAGTGGTGGAGAGAAGAAAAAAGTAGCCATTGCCTGTGTGCTTTCTATGAACCCAGAGGTTATTACTTTGGATGAACCTATGAATGGAATAGATCCTAAGGGCAAAAAATTTTTGAAGGAGCTTATGAAAAAACTTAATGCTTCTGGAAAAACTATAATTTGTTCTACTCATGATTTTGAATATGTAGAGGGAGTATTTAAAAGAGCTATTGTTTTTTCAGAAGACCACAGAATAATAAGAGATGATGATTATGAGACGGTTATACAGGACGAAGAGTTTTTGGTTGAAAATAATATAAAGTGAAATTTAAGTTAGCTAAAATAATCACAAAAGATGGGAGAAAGAGATATGAGAATACTTTATTATGATTGTTTTTCAGGAATAAGTGGAGATATGAATTTAGGCGCTATGATTGATTTAGGAGTAGATAAAGATTATTTGATTAGTGAACTTTTAAAATTGAATTTAGAGGATGAATATAAAATAGAGGTAAGAAGAGATATCAGAAAGGGAATTGAAGGAACAAAGGCAGATGTAATTTTAAAGGTTGATCATGATCATCATGATTACATTCATGGACATGACCACCAACATAGTCATGGCGATAGTCATGAACATTACCAGCATTGTCATGAACACAATCATCATATACATAGAAATTTAAATGATATTGAAGATATCATAAACTCCAGCAGTTTAAGTGATAATGTTAAAAAATTAAGCTTAAATATGTTTATGAAGGTAGCACATGCAGAATCAAAAGTTCATGGAAAGTCATTATATCAGGTTCATTTTCATGAGGTAGGAGCTGTAGATTCCATAGTGGACATTGTGGGAGCAGCTATATGCTTAGATTATTTAAAGGTGGATAAAATAATGGCATCTTCTATAGAGCTTGGTGGAGGGTTCGTAAAATGTGCGCATGGGTTGATACCAGTTCCAGCACCAGCTACTGTAGAAATATTAAAAGGAATTCCAGTAAAATCAGGAATAGTTCCTTTTGAAACTACGACACCAACGGGAGCAGCAATTTTAGCTGCCAATGTAAATGAATTTACAGATATGAAAGAGTTTACTATTGAGAAAATTGGATACGGTGTTGGTGAAAGGGATACAGATATACCTAATGTATTAAGAGTTTATTTAGCAAAAAAAAAAGTTGAAGAATCAACATTAGAAGAATGCTTAAAGGATGAATGTAGTATTTTAGAGTGCAATATAGACGACATGAATCCAGAAATATATCAGTATCTTATGGAAAAGCTTTTTAATGCTGGAGCTTTGGATGTTTATAAAACATCTATAATGATGAAAAAAAATAGACCTGGCACAATGTTAAGAGTTATTTGTGAGGATAATAATAAAACGAAATTAGTAGAAATTCTTTTAAAAGAAACTACTACTTTTGGAGTAAGAGAATATAAGGTTTTGAGAACTAAACTTAAAAGAGATTTTTCAAGAGTTAATACAATATACGGTGAAGTAAATGTAAAAAATGCCTATTTCAAAGGGAGAAAAATTAAATGGAAAGCAGAGTATGAGGACTGCAAAAGATTAGCAGAAGAAAATAATATTCCACTAAAGAACATATATGATGAAGTTTTGAAAAATGTAAAGGAGTAGTGCAGCTGATGAAGGATAAAAAATACACTAAGCTTTTAGATTATTTAAAAGAATTAGAAAGTGCAGTCATTGCTTTTTCTGGTGGAGTGGACAGTACTTTTTTGTTAAAAGTAGCAAAAGATGCTTTAGGTGAGAAGGCTGCAGCTGTAACCGTAGTGTCACCCTACATACCTAAGTGGGAGATAGAAGAAGCAAAAGAGATAGTTGCTGAACTTGGAATTAAACATGAATTTATAGAGGTTTCCATAATGGATGAAATCAAGTTTAATCCAGATAATAGATGTTATTTATGCAAAAAAGCTATTTTTACTAAAATAAAACAATTTGCTAATAAAAATGAATATAACTATGTATTGGATGGTACTAATTTAGATGATACGAAGGATTATCGACCAGGACTTGTAGCTCTGGGTGAACTTGAAATTAAAAGTCCACTATTAGAAAACAGGTTAACAAAACAAGAGATAAGAGAGCTATCTAAAGAATTGGGACTTCAAACGTGGAAAAAGCCAGCTTATGCTTGTTTGCTTTCAAGAATTCCTTATGGCAATGAAATTAAGATAGAAGAACTTGATAGAATTGAGAAGGCAGAAAAGTATTTGATGAGTATTGGCTTTGAAGGTGTAAGAGTTAGATGCCATAGTGACTTAGCAAGAATTGAGGTGCAGGGAGAAGAAAGACATAAGTTGTTTAATGAAGAAATCTTAGATAGCATTTCAGCTACACTGAAGGAATATGGCTTTAGATATGTTTCGTTAGACATGGAAGGGTACAAAAGTGGAAGTCTGAACCAAAGCATTAAAATTAATAACCAATAACTGTTAAGTAAATAGGATATATAGTGCAATATAAACTATTTATTCTATTTTTTTATTTTCAAGGAATTATAAAAATAAAATTTGTATATAATTTCATTTATTACGTTAAGTCTGATGGTATGACCTTATGCCTTTTATACGTATAAGTAAATTGAAAAGATAGTTATAAAAATAACATCGAAATAAGAAGAAAATTTAACAAGTGAAATTATAAAATACTGTTATATTGGTATTTTTGTCCAAAACAATGGGAAAAATAAAGGGGAGATTTGTAACAAAATATGATTTATATGTATATAATCGTTAAAAAAATAACTAATTATTGTGAAAAAATGCACAAATAAATTTATATTAAAAAAATATATTTATGGTGAAAAAGTAGAAATATTGATAGTGAGTACAATTACAAAAAGATATGCATAAATAGGTAGTGTTAAAAAATTAACTATAGTAGAAATGCTCAGAATAATATGGTAACATTGATGTAGATATTAGGTCATCATACCAGTAGACCTGTGGAAGGACAAGAAGGTAGCTATCGTTTTTTTATTCATTCCACAAAATTAAATAGATGAGGTGATAAGATGTTAGCATTAATAGCTTTAATACCAATTTTAGTAGTAGGAATCTTAATGATGAAGTTTGATTTACCGTCTACAAAAGCCATGCCAGTTGGTTTTATATCAGCAGCAATATTGGCTATGATTTTTTGGAAAATGCCAGGACAATGGGTTGGAGCAGTTGTTATTTCAGGAGCTATAAATACTCTTGATATACTATTCATAGTATATGGAGCACTACTTATTTTGGATATAATGAGAAAAAGTGGTGGGGTTGATGGAATAGCACATTCTATGGCTACAGTATCTACTGACAGAAGAGTTCAAGTTATTGTAATCGGTTTCCTTATGGGAGCTTTCTTTGAAGGAGCAGCAGGTTTTGGAACACCAGCAGCAGTTGCGGCTCCATTGCTTGTAGGTTTAGGATTTCCACCATTAGTAGCAGCTACGGTTGCATTAATAGGTAACAGTACACCAGTATGTTTTGGTGCCGTAGGAACACCAATAGTTGGTGGACTTGCAAGTTTGAAATCTGCGGTAGAGGCTGGAGGATTTCAAGGAGATTTTACAGCTTTCTTAAGTAATGTAGGTGCATTTGCGGGACTAATACAATTATTAGTAGGTTCATTTATTCCACTTGTAATGGTATGTGTTATGACGTTAATTGTGGATAAGAGTATAAAAAAAGGTTTGGAAGTGTTACCTTTAGCATTATTTGGAGGATTAGTACTTAGTATTCCACAAATAATAGTAGCATATTTTGCTGGACCAGAAGTTCCAGCTTTAGTAGGAGCTTTAATTGGAATTCCTGTATTTGTAATTGCAATTAAAAAAGGTTTATTTGTTCCAAAAACTAAATGGGATTTCAAACCTCATGACCAATGGGAAGCTGATTGGGAAGGTGAAGTTGCAGCAACAGTAGCTGGAGAAGATAACAAAAATATAATGAGTGCAGGTAGAGCTTGGGCACCATATATTTTAGTAGGAATATTATTATTACTAGGTCGTTTAAAATGGATAGGACTTACTCCGATTCTTAAGTCTTGGAGTATAGGATGGAGCAATATTTTAGGAACGTCTTTATCAAAAAGTATAACACCTTTGTATAACCCAGGAATTATTCCATTCATGTTAGTTGCATTAATCATTCCATTTATGCACGGACTTGATAGAAAAGAAGCAGTAAAGTCTTGGAAGGCCGTAATAGGTCAGGTAAAACCTGCTGCAATAGCACTGTTCTTTGCACTTTGTATGACATACACAATGATGAATGCAGGTGGAGCAACTAATTCAGATTCAATGCTAATAGTAATGGCTAAAGCAGCAGCAGCATTAGCTGGACAAGGATGGTATTTTGTAGCACCAATAGTTGGTATATTAGGATCATTCGTATCAGGTAGTGCAACAGTATCAAATATCATGTTCGGAGCTCTTCAATTTAGTGCAGCAAAACAAGTAGGTGCACCTGTAACTTCGATACTTGCATTACAATCAGTAGGTGCTGCAATAGGAAATATGATCTGCGTACATAACGTAGTATCAGTGTTAACAACTGTTGGATTAGTTGGTAAAGAAGGTAAAATAATAAAAATGAATATGAAGGTTGCATTGACTTATGGAGTATTAGCAGGTCTTGTTGGCTTAATTATAACAAAAGTATTTATGACAGGAATATTTTAAAAAAGCTTTTAGTAAAGCTGAATATTATTGTAAACAGCATCTATTTAAAAATAGGTGCTGTTTTGCTATATATATGGTGGTTAAATAATGTGAAATAAAGTAAAATATTCATTGAAAGGGGTGAAATTAAAAATGAATTCAGAAGATATAAAGAGGTTGTTAGAAGAAGTGAAAAATGGAAATGTATCAATAGATGAAGGGGTAGGTAAGCTTAGTGATTTGCCTTTTAAGGATTTGGGGTATGCATTGATTGATAATCATAGAGAGATTAGAGTTGGATATCCTGAGGTTATTTATTGTGCAGGAAAAACGGTGGAACAGGTAAAGGGCATAGTAGGGTTTATGAATACAAAGGACAACAATATCCTAGGAACTAGAGCTAATAGAGAAATGTATGAGCAGATTAAGGAAGTATGTGAAAATGCAGACTACAATGAATTAGCAAGAACTATAACTGTAAGAAAAAAAGATATAAAGCTTACAGATACATACATAGCTGTGGTTACAGCAGGAACCTCAGATTTACCTGTGGCGGAAGAGGCAGCAGTGACAGCAGAGATTTTTGGAAACAGAGTAGAGAGAATCAATGATGTAGGGGTAGCAGGAATTCATAGGTTATTTAATAAGCTGGATATTATTAGAGGGGCTAAAGTAGTAATTGCTGTGGCAGGAATGGAAGGAGCTCTTGCCAGTGTGATAGGAGGACTTGTGGATAAACCCGTGATAGCAGTTCCAACCAGTGTTGGCTATGGTGCCAATTTTGGAGGACTATCAGCTCTTTTGTCCATGCTAAACAGCTGCTCTAGCGGCACGAGTGTAGTAAATATTGATAATGGCTTTGGAGCAGGATACCTTGCAAGTATGATAAATAAACTTTAGAATAAAATTGCGTAGCAATTTTATTCTAGTAACCAGTAACCAGTCACCAGTGAAGGATGTTTTGCTAATGCAAAACTAAAATTAAAATAAAGAAAAATAGACTTAAAAGTAGATATAATCTATATTTAAGTCTATTTTATTTAACTTTATTAATTCTGTTTCTTTTATTCTTTATACTGGGGATTGGTTACTGGCCACTGGGGACTATAATAATGTTGCATCGCAACATTATTATTTCAATTTTTCAATTCCAACTTTAATTCTTCTTAAAGATTCTTCTTTTCCAAGAATTTCAGCTAATTCAAAAGCTCCACCTGGAGAAAAGCTTTTTCCAGAAAGGGCAGTTCTAAGAGGCCATAAAACCACACCGTTTTTAACTTCCATTTCTTTTATTAAAGCAAAGATTGTATCGTGAAGAGAGTCAAATGTCCAATCTTCTAAAGCTTCAAGAACTGGAAGAGCTTTTTCAAGAGTAACTAATGAATTTTCAGGATTAGTTTTCATCTTTTTATGAGTATATAAATCTATATCATATTCTGGTAGAGCTTCAAAGAAGTCTATGAAATCAGGAATTTCATTTAAAAGTTCAACTCTTGTTTGAAGAAGCTCACTTATTTTCATTACATTAAGTTTTTCCATGTTTTCCTTAGAAAATGCTTTTTCGTAGTAAGGAAGTGCTTTATTATGGAAATCTTCAACAGATAGCTTTTTAATGTATTCTCCATTCATCCATTTTAATTTAACATCATCAAAGATTGCTGGAGATTTATTTATATGTTTGTAATCAAATTTTTCTACTAATTCTTCTAGAGAAAATATTTCTTGGTCTGTTCCAGAACTCCATCCAAGTAATGCAATGAAGTTTACTACAGCTTCTTTTAAGTAGCCTTTAGCTAGTAAATCTTCAAATGAAGCATCTCCATTTCTCTTACTTAGCTTGTTATGAGCATCCTTCATTATTGGAGGACAATGTATATAAGTTGGTACAGGCCATCCGAAAGCATCATATAAACGGTTGTATTTTGGTGATGATGATAGATACTCATTACCACGAACTACATGAGTAATTCCCATTAAATGATCATCTACAACATTAGCAAAATTGTAGGTTGGAAGTCCATCAGATTTTATTAAAATCATATCTTCTAGTTCAGAGTTATCAACAGTAATTGTTCCATAAATTTCGTCTTCAAAAACAGTTGTACCATCTGTTGGGTTCTTTTGTCTTATAACATAAGGAACTTCAGCAGCTAGTTTTTCTTCGATTTCTTCATTAGTAATAGTATGATATTCTGCCTTATATTTATAAGGCTTTTGTTCTTTTTCGCATATTTCAGCTACTGCATCAGCCTTATCGTTGAAAACATAATATGCTTCACCTTTTTCTACTAATTGTTTAGCATAATCAAGGTAAAAATCTTTTCTTTCACTTTGTACGTAAGGACCTACAGGACCACCTACATCTGGACCTTCGTCATGTTTTAAACCGGTCATTTCTAAAGTTCTGTAAATAACATCAACAGCACCTTCTACATATCTTTGTTGATCAGTATCTTCTATTCTTAGTATGAATTTCCCGCCTTCATGTTTAGCTATCAAATAAGTATAAAGTGCTGTTCTTAAGTTTCCGATATGCATATAACCAGTTGGGCTAGGTGCAAATCTAGTTCTAACTTCTCTTCCTGACATATTTTTCACTCCTATGTAAATATTTTAAATGCCTCCCATCCGCATCTTGGGACGAAAGGCATATTCTGAACGCTATTTTTATCATATACTATAGGATAGTTTATGTCAACAATGAGATAAATATTAGTTGTGGTGTATTATGTTAATACGTTCTTTGAAAATTTTGATAATTTTTTTTAGAAGATGGAGTATACTTAGTAGTGACCAGTGACCAGTGACCAGTGACCAGTGACCAGTGACCAGTGACCAGTGACCAGTGACCAGTGACCAGTGACCAGTGACCAGAAAGCAGGTACTAGGAACAGAAACAATGAATTAGCAATTAGTGAATAGAGAACAGTGTGGTTGAAGTTAAAGGAGTGAGATTAGATATAATGAAAAGTAAAAGTAAAGTATGGATATTATTTTTTATATTTATTTTGACTATGGGAATTTTGAAATTTTCAAAATTTCAAACTGTACTTGCAGTGGAAGGAGATACAGCGATTTGTCAGAGGACAAATGATGTGTTAACCAATGATAAGAATAAAAGTATAAATATTTCTTATGTAGAAAATCAATATGAGAGAATAGGACAGAAGTATTATGAAAGTGATAGGGTAGTTCAAGCAGCAAAGATAATAATGGGTTTTTTAGTACCAGCAGTAATATTATTTACAGGTTTCTCTGCTAAATTGAGCAATTTTTCTAATAGTATAGGGAAAAATATGTTTTTAAGTGTAGGAATTTATGGAATTATATATAACTTGATTGATAGTTTGGCAAATTTACCATTAGCATACTATGGTGGATATATTCAGAGTCATATTTTTGGACTTTCTCACCAAGCTTTCAGCAGCTGGATTAGAGATTATTTTATAAATTTTTTATTAAATACTGGGGCAATATTCGTGCTTCTTTGGATACCCTATAGATTTATAAAAAGGCATCCTAAAAGGTGGTGGATATATACAGGAATCACAATTATACCTATAACTATATTTATGTATATAGCTCAACCTGTGATTATAGATCCTTTATTTAATAAATTTAAACCCATAGAAAATAAAAAAATAGAAAGAAGTTTGGTTCAGCTAACAGAAAAGGCTAATATAAAGGAATGTACAGTTCTTCAGATAGATAAAAGTAAGGATACGTCCATGATAAATGCTTATATGACTGGTATAGGAAAATCAAAAAGAATTATCTTATGGGATACAGCCATAAAAAAACTTAATTTAAGGGAATTGAGATTTGTTATGGCTCATGAAATTGGACATTATGTTTTGGGACATATTAAAAAATCTATTTTTTTAGAGATAATAGGGATTTTTATTGTTCTTTATATAATAAGCAAGGTAGCACCGATTTTAATTAAAAAATATAAAAGAAGATTTAAATTTAGAAGGTTCAGCAATACAGCCTCATATCCATTAGCCATAATTATAATTAATTTATGCCTTCTATTTATGATTCCTTTAGCTAATGCGTATTCCTGCTATATGGAACGACAGGCAGATACCTTTGCAATTGAGATAACAAAGGATAATGAAGCTGCAGTTTCAGCTTTTGACAAATTGTCAAAACATGGAATAGTAATTCCTGATCCAGATCCATTATATAAGATGTGGAAATATGATCATCCACCTATAAAAGAACGCATAGAATTTTTAAAGATTTATAAGCCTTGGGAGGAAGGAAAAAGCTTGAAATTTATCTCATACTTTTTATCAGAAGCTAAAATGGATAAATAATTGGATGACATAGGAATAGAAAGATAGTATACTATTAAGAGATTAAATTTTAAAAAGGAGAATAGTATGTTATATAGAAGCACATATAGAGAATATAAAAGAGAACCTATGTATTATTTGTATATACTTGTGGTATTGGCAATCGTATGGTCTGGATTTCTTATAATTAAGATGGGGGATAGTTTTAAAGCTGTTGGAGGTAGTTTAGACAATAAAGTAATAAGTATAGTAGACAGTATTAGAAGTGAAATTTTAAATAAAGTGTTTATATTTTTAAGTATAAGTGGAGATACTGTAGTAGCAGTTATAATAACTTTAAGTGTTATTGGAATTTTATATTATAGAAATAAAGTTTTTGAAGCGGTAGTGTATGCTGCACATATGCTGGGAGCTGCAGTTATGAGTCAGGGATTAAAGTATATAGTCAGAAGACCAAGACCACAAGGAGATTGGTTAGTAGATATTACAAAATATACTCATATTGGACAATACAGTTTTCCGAGTGGACATGCTTTGTTAGCTATGTCTGGAGCTCTTTTAGCTATTTATTTCATTTTATCCATGGCAAAGAATAAGGTTTTAGCTGTACTTGGTAGTATTTTTATTTTTATTTATGCAGTGCTAGTTGGAATAAGTAGAGTATATGTAGGAGTACATTACTTGAGTGATGTAGTTGCTGGATGGGCTTTTTCTGCCATATGGGTATTTATAGTGTTGGTTGTGTATAGGAAATACAAATACTAAACTGGAAAGTCAAAAGGTCTGTTCTTTTAAGAAGCTAGTCGATCCTCATAGAATAAAGGGTCAACTTGCTTCTTTTTAATTATTCTACTTATGCTAAAGTTATTGATTTTTTCAATAAACGAAAAAATATTCTTTCTTAGATAACAGGCACCGGTTGAGGTGGCTGTTTTTTAGTGCATTTTTTTAGTTTTGGCATAGACTTACACCAAAACTGATAGCTAAAAACACCTATTAACTCTTATGATTTATGTCGTAACATTCTTAAAATTCAATGTATGTGTTTCCGTCAAGCGGTATCAAAACTTGCAGAGGAGGTTTTTTTCCTAAAAGTCCTACTGCATAAACTGTATAGAATCTGTTCTCTTTAAATCTTATGTTAGGTATGATTAGTGCAACTTTGTCAGTTCCGGCAGGTCTAGCTTGAAGTGTGTATACTCCAGGGTCTACTGCAATATAATTTGTCATATCTTCAAAGCCTACATCACCAAATAATATTTTGCCATCTGCAAGAGTAATATCTACTTTAGGAGTATTAGGAGACAGATGACAGAATCTAACATAAGCTTTATTTCTTACTTTAGGCATAATTGAATCAACATATGGGAGCAGTTTAATATTAGCCAACATATCTGCAGCAGCTATTGTGTAAATAGTTTCAGGCTCAACAGTTAAGTTAGTATTTATAACTGGATTAATGGTTTTACCAGCAGGAAATACTTTAACATTATAGTTTCCAGCAGGAACTTCTAAATATTCTGTAAAACGTTTATAAGGCAAATTTCTAGCTATTAATTTACCATTTGCATAGACATCTACAGGAGGTGCATCGGGAGAAGCGTGAAATATTCTTATAAAAGATTTCATTGTTGTTCTAAATAGAGGATAAAAATACATAAGTTTGTCACCTTTCGAAATTATTTCTACATATATAAGATATGATACTGATAACAATATGTGAATAAAATAATGAATAAATATATATATAACAGACAGTGGAATGAAATTAATAGATATATTGTTAAAAATATACAAAAGGTATAAAATATAAATTATACAAAATAAATACATAATAAGTTATCCAAATTAAATTTAAAATTGCTATAAGTTGATATATATTGCAATCATCAATATTTATTGTTCAATGATCAATTTGTCAAAAAACTTCAACGAAGTTTTAATACAATAAATAGTAGTTGTTACAACTAGATTATATAAGGAGGGGAGTAAATGAAGCATATAAATAGAATAAGAGGAGGAATGTTTGGTGCAGCTTGTGGAGACTCGTTAAATAAGCTTTTGAAATATTTACCGAATAAAGAGCGATACAAAAAAATATATAATGGTGTAAAGAGATATTTTGTTGAAGATATTGGTGGAGAAGTAACCGACGATACCAGGATGATGTTGGCAACTGCAAAAGGTATTATAGAGTCTCCGAAAGAGCCAACTAATTCCATAGGAAAGTTTTTTCTTAAAATTTATCATGATAATCCTGAAAATTTAGGATTGACTATTAGAATAGCGTTAGCTGAATATGAAAGATATAAGGATTGGAAAAAAGCTTCATTAAAAGCTCATTTAAGGTTAGGTGGAAGAAGTGCTGGAAATGGGTCATTAATGAGAACTCTTCCAATAGCTTTATATTATAATAATTTAGATAGAATGATAGAGATTACAAAAAAACAATCAAATTTAACTCATTACAGTAAAACTGCTTCAGAGGCATGTATACTTTATAATATACTTGTATACAGATATATTAGAGGAGAAAATAAAATTGATGTGCTGAAAGAAGTTTTAAAAAAATTTCCATTGTATAAAGATATATTGGATATAGATGAAAGTAAACTTACTAGAAGAGAATGCGCAGTTGATACCTTAAGATGTTCTTTATGGTGTCTTTTAAATACCGAATCATATGAAGAAGCTGTATTGAAGTCAATAGAAATTTATGAGGATAAGGATACTATTGGAACAATTACTGGTGGTATTGCAGGAGTATATTATGGATACGATAATATAAGTGAGAAGTGGACAGACAGTTTGTCAATAAAAGATGAACTTTTTATGATAAGTGAGAAAATTTCAAAGGCAGGATGAATATAAAGGAGAAAAAAATGAAAGAATTAATCAATCATAAGCTAAGGTTTATTCACGCTGCAGATATTCATTTGGGAAGTGTTTTGCATACAAATTATGAAGGCATAAAAGAATTTGAGACAATATTTAAAGATGCCGTTTATGAAGCTTTTGAAAGAATATGCAGCTGTGCTATTAAATATGAAGTGGATTTTATGCTTTTATCTGGAGATACTTATGACATGGATATAAGAACAGTAAGATCAAGAGAACTTTTTTATAAGCAGTGTATAAGATTACAAGAACACAATATTCATGTATATATGATAAGAGGTAATCATGACCCCTATGAAAAATCCGAAGGGCTTTTCAATTTACCACAAAATGTACATGTGTTTGATAGTGAGGAAGCAGAAATCTTGGAAGTATATAAAAATCAAAGATTAGTCTCCAGAATTTTAGGACAATCATATAGAGGCAAATGGGAGGGAAGAAAAATGGTTAACTCCTATAAACCTTTAGATAATTCTGTATACAATATAGGGTTATTACATACCCAATTAGAGGCTAAAAATAAAAAGTATGTTCCATGTACTCTGGAAGAATTAAAAGAAAAAGAAAATATAAACTATTGGGCTCTTGGACATATTCATAAATGCAAACTGATAAACTGTGTAAAGCCTGTTATAGCTTATTCTGGTATTCCTCAGGGAAGAGATATGGGAGAAGAAGGGGTAGGTGGGTGCTTGCTTGTAGAAGTTAATGAGGATTTTTCAAGCAGTATCAGTTTTTTGCCTGCATCATCAGTTGTATGGAGAAAAGTTACACTTAATATAGATGAATGTAAGGATAAAAAGCCTAGTAATCTTAGTGAACTTGAAGAAATTATACTTGAAAAAGGACAAACTATCCTGGATAATATTCCAAATCTTCCTGAAGATTTAAAGTGTACATATCCAGTGTCAGAAATTATCAGAGGATATGTAGTTCAATGGAGTATAGAAGGCAGAGGAGAAATAGATGAAATTTTGAGAGAAGACGAGGAGAATATTAGTCAGTACTTAATCAAGACTTTGAATAGTCATTTCATGGACAATAATTTATTTATGTATACGGATTCAGTAGAAATTAATACTAGAATGGAAATTTTAGATATTGAAAACTTAAGGAAAACTAATATGGTATTTCAAGAAATAGATAAAATCATACAGGATATTTTTCAAGA
This sequence comes from Clostridium sp. ZS2-4, assembly GCF_026719745.1. Classification (GTDB taxonomy): domain Bacteria; phylum Bacillota; class Clostridia; order Clostridiales; family Clostridiaceae; genus Clostridium_H. The sequence continues at coordinate 27,938 of NZ_JAPPRQ010000044.1, read as the reverse complement.
TGAAAATATGAATAAAGATATAGTAAATACTTTTGGTGGTGTCTTTGAAAAAAAGTACGATAAAGAAGATTTTAATCAGGAAAAGATTCAACTGGATGAAAAAATTATTGAGGAAATTATTAGAGCTGCTGGGGAAATTGTAATAGAAAAATTGGTAGAAAAAGGTGAAGAGGGTTGAGGATAAAGAGGATATATATAAAGGACTTTGGTATCTTTAGAGATGAAAAGCTTGATGAATTAAGTGGAAGAATAGTTGTAATAGGAGGATATAACAGAGCTGGAAAATCATCTTTTATGGAGCTTCTAAGACATTTGGGGTTCGGTTTCTTTTCAAATAAGGGAGAACTGCCTCCTGCCAATGTGGAATATCAGGTTAATTATGATATTGAAACTATAGGGGGAGAGATATATAACATTGATATAAGAGGAAATAAAAATCCTGTTGTTAAAGGCATAAATGTGGATAAAGAAGTTTCAATCAATACCATATACAGCAATATAGATTATTTTACTTATAAACAGCTTTTTACAATAAGCTTGGATGAATTGCAAAATACAGGAGTAAAAAGTTTAAGAGAAGTAAATGATATGCAGACCATATTTTTAGGAGCAGGCTTTAAGGAAATTGCTCAAGTTCCACAAATATTAAAGGAGATGGAGAAAGAAGCTGTAAAAACAGGTGGTAAAAATGGGAGCCCTTCCACAGCTCAATTTAAAGAATATAATAAACTTATCAAAAAAGGTATTCAGTTGAGAGATAAAGCAGCAAGTGATGTTAAAGAGTATTACGATAAAAGTAGAGAATTAGAAGAAATTGATAAAGAAATATGCAAAGAGGAAGACAAACTTAAAAATAAAGAAAAAAGAATTCACCTTCTGAGAATGATCAAAAGTAATTTTAGCTCATATGAAAGGTTAAAGGAAACTGAGCTTAAAATTAAGATTTTTGAGAAAGATGAGGATATTAAGAATTTTAAGTATGGAGATTCAGAGCGATGTATAAGTCTTAAAGAGGAGTATGAAGATTTACTGTATGAATATACACAAAATATATTTATATTTAAGAAACGCACTGGAGGAGATAAAGAATTAAGAGACAATCTCTTTAATTATAAACATAAGATTCAGTATTTTTATAACAATATTTCTGGAATACTTGAAAAGATAAAAAATTATAAAGGATTAAAGGAAAAATGTATTGAGAAAAAAGAAATAATAATAAAAGAAATAAGAGATATCAATGAGGAATGGATTGATGATTTTAATAAAGTATTGAGTATAAAGACTGATATTATTAGTCTGGAAGATATTAATAATAATATTGATGAATATATGAAACTTACATATAAAAAAAATGCAATTGAAGATGAATTAAAGTCACTAGAAGTAAATAGAAAAGTTATGGATAAAACAAATTCTAAAAATACTAATGAGGAGATAGACAAGTTAATAAAAAAATATTTCTCTATTTCCCTAATAATTATTATATTAGGAGTTATGTTATCATTTTTAAACTATAGAGCTGGAATCATATTAGCTTTAGGGGGAGCCGTTTTGGGAGGTATGTTTGCTGTAATAAAGTATACTTCCTATGTTGGAGAAATTGATAGCAGTGAAGATTTAAGAACTAGTGCAGAAAGTATAAGTAATGATATAAAAAACAAGAAAGAAACCTATAAAGATTTATGCGAAAAAACTGAAAATAATAAAAATAAGATTGATAATTATAGAAGTTTGTTAAATCTTCAGAGGGAAGTCTCTGGTGAGACCCTAAAAGAGTATTTTAGAAGAATTAAGGAGAGTAAGAATAAAATTATAAACCTTCAAGAAATGATAAATAAATGTACAAAATTCGGACAGGGTATTAATGAGGAACTAACTTCAATGTTCAGCTTAATATATCAATTTAGTGAAGTTTTTAGTAAAGATGAGACAGAAGTATTAGATGGAAATTTGATAAAAAATGCTGATAGGTTATGTGGTATGATTAAAACTTTAAACAGTCATATAGCACTTGCTGAGGAATTTGAAATTATACAAGAGAGGAAGGCGTTATTGGAAGATAAGATATTTGAAGTTATTGGAGATAAATATAAGGAAGAAGAAATTTTAACAGCTTTGGAAGAGTATATACGAAAAAGTGAAGAAGCTAAAGAAATATTTCACTTAAAGAAGGAAAAAGAAATACTTGAGAATACACTTAAGAGTGTATTTGATGCTTCTTTTATAAATAATTATCCAGAGTATGATGCCGACTATAAAAAGATATTTGAAAATTATAAATTATCCACAGAAATTCAGGATGAATATGTTAAGACTGAAAGAGAATGTATACATATTAAAGAACAAATAGAAAAGCTTAAGGAAATCCATCAAAACTTAAAATACAAACTTGAAGTTCTAAGAGCTGAAGAGAATATTGAAATTGCAGAAGAGAATATTAACAATGGAAGAAAGGGATTAATGCCTTTGGCAAAGAGATATGCTTCTTTAAGAGCAGCAGAGTATATACTGAAAAAATTGCAAAGTAATTTTATAGAAAAAACTAAAGATTTTCTGCTTAAGGGTGCTAGTGAGTATATATATGAAATTACAAAAGGGGAGTATACAGACATACTTCCACCGGAGGATTTAACAAATTTAGAGTTTAAAACTATTTTGCAAGATGGAAGTATTCAGAATACTCCAGACGTTTTAAGCAGGGCTACAAAAGAGCAGTTGTTTTTGGCTGTAAGACTAAGTAGAATAAAGGACATTAATCCTCCACTCCCGCTAATATTAGATGATTCTTTTGTAAATTTTGATGAGAAGCATACTATACAAGCGGTTAAGATTCTTTTAGAACTATCAAAAACTAACCAAATTTTCATAACAACCTGCCATCCACAGATAGTAGAGTATATAGATAAGCAAGCTGAAGAAGTTCAGTATTGGAAATTAGAGAAGGGAAAATTTGCATTGACTGATAAGGATAGCTTGGTTAAATATTTAGTATAAGAATAAGGTCATTAAAAATACTTAAGTTCTATAAGAAAAGAGATACGAAATAAATGTAAAATATTTACAAAACATCCTTAAAGGTGTATTATTAATGAAATGAATAAAATATTATTAAGTATTAAGATGAGTTTTAATATTATAGCTTAGGAGGAATATAGTGAAAAAGTTTTTGTGTTTAGTATTTTATACTGTAAAGTATCTCTTTATTTATGTTTTATTACAGTCTTTAGTGACTACAGCCGCTATTTTGTTCATGGAAAAAGAATTGTATATAAAAGATTTAAAAGGAGTTGATGATTTAGTAATTAAATACAGCTATACAACACTGCCTGTAAGTATTATAGTAACTTTTATTGTTTATTATCTGCTATTTAAATTTGAAAAGGAAGATTTAATTAAATACTGTGATTTTAGAAAATTTAAGTATAAGTATATTCTGCCTATAATTTTTTTAACTATTGGGTTTACTTTAATGCTCAGTCCCATATCAAAGTTTGAGGTAAATATATACTCTATGAGCAAAGAGGGTATTATTGGATTTTTAGGACTGTTGATTTTTGTTCCCATTTTTGAAGAAATTCTGTTTAGAGGTATAATTTATAATAAATTAAGAGAAAACATTGATGTGTTTTCTGCAATAATAATTCAGGCTTTGATTTATGGACTATTTCATGGAAATGCTTTTCAAGCAGTTTATACAGGAGTTTTAGGTGTTATACTGGCCATTGTTTATACATGGAGTGACTCAATTTGGACATCTATATTAACACATGGAATTTTTAATCTTTTAGGATTAATTATCATGCCTTTACTTATAAACTTTTCAAAAGGAGTAACAAGGTTCTATATACCTATTTATACTACAATAGGAATTATAATTTTGTTTGTAAGCTTTAGAAATTTATATAGAATTGCCAGAACGAGAGAGCCCTTTAATGACTTCTTTGTAGAACTTTAATACTAAAAATAAAGTGCAAAGATGAAAAATTTTATCTTTACACTTTATTTTTATTTGAGTGCAGTTTTGCTTTAGCAAAACATCTTTTCCTAGTACCTCGTACCTTATTCCTTGATTTTTTTGGTGTTATATAAATAGATTTATATTAGACTGATCAGCTTCACCTAGGTAATAGCCAACTCCACCAAACTTAACACCATTGATTAATTCTTCTGATTTAAGTCCTAGAAGATCCATAGACATTTGGCAAGCAACTAATTCAACGCCGTTGTCTATAGCAGATTGCATAAGTTCTTCAAGAGAATTTACGTTGTGTTTTTGCATTATGCCTCTTATCATTTTTGGACCCATTCCACCCATATTCATATTTGATAATTTTAATTTCTCACTTCCGCGAGGCATCATTTTACCAAACATTGTTTCAATGAAGTTTTTCTTAACAGATATTGCTTCATTTTTTCTTAAAATATTTATTCCCCAGAAGGTGAAGAATAAAGTAACTTTTTTGCCCATTGCAGCAGCACCATTAGCTATAATAAATGAAGCAATAGCTTTATCAAGATCACCACTAAATACAACCATAGTTTGAGAATCCTGTGCAGGAGCAGGTGTGATTTCTTTAGCTGCTACTAAAGGAGTTTCGCAATTTTTCTTTAAAGTAGCTTTAATTATACCTTTTTCCTTACCCAGGTCTATAAGTTTTGTATTTGTTTTTTTGCACCATGATTTAATATCTTCGTAAAAACCAGGGTCGGAAGCTGAAACATTTAAGATATCTCCAGGGTTTAATTCGTCAACTGCAGCTTTAACTCTCATTAAAGGTCCAGGACAGCAAAGACCGCAAGCGTCTAGAGTTTTAACTACACCAGCAGCTACTTCAGGATTTTCAATATTGGTAACTAACTCTTCTGAAGTATTTATTTTTTTAGGTTTGAATTTTTGAGACATATACAATTTAAATCCTCCTGTAACATTTTTAACTTTAAATCCAAGCTGTTTCAATAATCTTTCTGCTAAATAACCTCTAAGACCTATTTGACAGTAAGTCCAAATTTCTTTACTCTTATCTAGTTCATTTAATCTGGCTCTTAACTGTTGTAATGGAATATGAACTGAACCATCGATAGAACCAGTTTCTTGTTCTAAATCTGTTCTAACATCTAAAAGAATTATAGAATTTCTATCTCTTCCATCAATATCACGTGGAAGCACAGCTTCAGATTTACCAGTTATAATATTTTCAGCATAATATCCCACAATATTAACAGGGTCCTTTGCAGAAGAATAAGGTGGAGCATAGCATAATTCAAGTTCTGTAAGATCAGTTACAGTACCATTTAATCTCATTACCGCTGCAATATCATCAATTCTTTTATCGACACCTTCGTATCCGATTGCTTGTGCGCCTAATATTTTACCTTGATCATTGAATATTAATTTTAAGGTTATTGGCATTGCACCAGGATAATATGAAGCATGGCTTTGAGGATAAACATATATAACCTTATAAGGTATGTTATTTTTTTGTAAAGTTCGTTCATTATTACCTGTACTTGCACAAGTCAAGTCACATACTTTAAGAATAGAAGTGCCTTGTGTGCATTTATAAGTAGTTTTAATTCCGCTAATATTGTCAGCAACAATTCTACCTTGTTTGTTAGCAGGTCCTGCTAGAGGAACAGCACTTTTCTTTCCGTTTACAAAGTCAACAATTTCTATAGCATCTCCAACCGCGTAAACATCTTTTATATTAGTTTCTAAATGTTCATTAACTATGATGTGTTCTTTTGGACCAAATTCCAGTTTAGTGTCTTTAAGGAATTTCACATCAGGGGTTACACCTATAGCAAGAATAACCATATCAGCAGTTAATTTTTCACCGCTGTTTAGAGCGATATCAACTTTATATCCATTGTCTGAGAAAGATTTCACACCATTGTTTAAAACTAGATTTATGTGATTATCTTCTAATTCTTTTTCAGCCATAGTTACCATATCATAATCAAAAGGAGCAAGTATATGAGGAGCAGCTTCAACTAGAGTAACCTTAATATTTTGATGATTAAGATTTTCAGCCATTTCAACACCTATGAACCCACCGCCAATAACAACTGCAGAAGAAATATTGTTTTCAGTTATATAAGCTTTGATTTTATCTGTATCATCCATATTTCTTAATGTAAATATTCTCTCATTATCTATACCTTCAATAGAAGGTTTTATTGGCTTTGCACCAGGGGATAAAATTAAAGAATCATAAGTTTCTGTATAAGTTCCTTTATCATAACTATTAATAGTAACTTCTTTTTTATCAGTATTTATTTTAATAACTTCGCTTTGAATTCTTACATCTATATTGAATTTTTCCTTCATATCCTGTGGTGTAGATACTAAAAGATTTCCTCTTTCTTGAATAGTACCTCCAATGTAGTATGGCAATCCGCAGTTAGCAAAGGAAATGTGATTTCCCCTTTCAAACAAGATGATTTCTGCTTGTTCATCTAATCTTCTAAGTCTAGCAGCAGCTGAAGCCCCACCAGCTACTCCGCCTACGATTACTATTTTTTTACTCATAAAAAATCCTCCCTACGAATTAAATTTCTTCTTCAAATAATAAATTAATCAATTTAATTACCTTTTCACTACATACTTTATAATTGATTTCAAGTCCGTTTCTTTCACCTTTTATGATGCCTAAGTTCTTTAGTTTTTGGAGATGTCTTGACACTGTAGGTTGTGGAACATCAAGGCAATTTTGCATTGTTGTTACATTACATTGGCCTTTTTGCAACAAACCTCTAATTATGCATAAACGCACAGGATGTGCAATTACTTTTAATAATTCAGCTGTTTCGTTGTATTTTTCAAAGTTGTTATTCATTTTTTTCACCTCACAAGTAACACATAATTACTATATTCATATATTACAATATATGAATATAGTTGTCAAATGGTTAACAATATTTTAAATTTAATTAATAGTTAAAAATATATAATTCATAGTGAAGGATATTTTGCTAATGCAAAACTTAAACAAAAAAAGAACCTAAATATAAGTAAATTACATATTTCGGTTCTTTTGATAGTCACTGTTAATTTGTTTTGTAATTTTTAAAATCTTCTTCTACGTTTTTTTCCACTTCTAGCTATTAGCTTCACTAAAAGAACAATTACTAAAATTGCTGCTATTACAGCAACTGCTGCACCAACATATAGAAGAAGGTTTTGTTTCATAACATCACTTGATGAAATTGTTGGATATAATTCATAATTTTTGGAAGTATCTCTCTCTTTAAGCACAAGAGTTCCTATACTTTTATCCGTACTTAATTTTCCAATATTTATATCAGGAATTTTAAATTCACTTTTTACTTCGGCTTTATTAACTTCATTTTCATAATATAAAGCATCTTCTTTTAATATTACAGGTATGCTTATTTCTTTTTCAGGACCTATAATTTTAAGAGGTTTATATTTCACAGTAATATTTTTTAATTGGGTATTAGCCTTATATAGAGGAGCTTTTTTAGCAGTGTAACTCCAATTGATTATTTTAGTCATATCATTAAAAACATAAGAATCCTTTGCGTCATATACTGATTTTAACACTACTCCAATAAGGGTCTTGCCATCTTTTTGAAAAACAGTTGTAAGGCATCTTCCAGCTTTTGAAGTGTATCCAGTTTTACCACCAACACAAATAGCATCAGAGGCAGGCATTTGATTTAGATCAATACCTGTTTTATCAGCATAAGCTGTGTCAATTTTAACTCCTAATAGTTTATTTCTATTGTCTACATATGCTAGAGTACCATTAGAAATCTCAATTTTATCTTTTTTAGTGCCTATAATTTTTCTTACCCATGGATTTTTGTAAGCATTTCTAGTTATTACACTTAAGTCATAAGCAGAAGTGTAATGATCACTTATACCAGAGTCCAATCCATTTGGCGTTACAAAATGGGTATTTTTTAATCCTAATTCTTTTATCTTGTTATTCATCATTTCTTCAAATTTTTCTGGGCTTCCTGCAACACTATCAGCTATCATATATGCTGAGTCATTTGCTGAAAATAAAAGGAGTGCTTTCATTACATCATCAGCAGTCATAGTGTCATTAACTCTAATTTTACTTTTCCCTACAAGGTTGTACAAAGAATATTCAGGTTGTGAAGCAGCAGATGGAGTATATTTAATAGTATCTGTAGGTTTCTTGTTTTCAGCAAGTAATAATGCTGTTAAAAGTTTTGTTGTGCTTGCGGGATACATTGGAGATTCATCTATACCTTTTGCATATATTATTTCTCCTGTATCAGCGTCGATTACCACAGCTGTTTTTCCATAAATTTGTGGTAAATCAGCATTATTTGCAAATGCTGTCATAGAAAATGATAGTAAAAAAATCATTGTAAGTAATAAAGTTGATAATTTACGTCTCAAGATTCATCTCTCCTAGTTTTAAATTTAATATAGATTTTAATTCTATTTTAGTATACCATTTTAATATATATAGAACAACTAAAAAAAGGATGATAAATGAAAGAAAAAATCATAATTTACATAAAATTCATATTGTGCAGGAGGTAAAAAATGGAGAAAATTAAAAGTATTTTTACTGGGAGAAAAGCTAAACTCATAGGTGAATATAAGAAGAGTGCAGTAATGATATTATTGATGGAAGAAGAAGGAGAAACATACATAATATTTGAAAAAAGGGCACTAACCTTAAAAAGGCAGCCAGGCGATATTTCCCTGCCAGGTGGAGCTATTGAAGAAAATGAAACCCCAATGGAAGCAGCTATAAGAGAAACTGAAGAGGAATTAAATGTGAATAGGGATGATATTGAGTTAATTGGTCCAATGGATTATTTTATAAGTCCTTACAGGAATATAATGTATCCATTTGTAGCGGAACTACATACTAACCATTTTGAACCAAACAAAGAAGAAGTAGATCATGTATTTAAAGTACCTCTCAAGTTTTTTTTAGAAAACGAACCTATGTGTTATGAATTAGAAATTGGACCAAACTTAAAAGATAATTTTCCTTTTAATCTTATAGAAGGTGGAAGAAATTACAAATTTGGCAGAGGAAAAATTGAGCAATACTTTTATCTTTATGGTGATTATGTAATATGGGGATTTACGGCACTTATAATTAAAAAATTTGTGGAAAACATAACAGAATAAAAGTGCCACGCACTTTTATTCTGTTATGTTTCAAATGTGGTTTTATCAATCCATTTCCAATCTTTTTTTAACTCTTTAATATCCTCAACTAGTTTATAAAGAGCTAAGTCTTTCTGTTTTGCTTCAATCATTACATCTAAATCTTTATTAAATACTTTGCATTCATCAATAAATTTTATAAAGTCTTCAGCATTAATGTAATCTGCATGTTTTCTGTCTTTTTCACCATTCTTAGGGCTGGAAAAATGAACTTTAGGTGGAAGTATGTCTTTATCCCATGTATTTAAGATATTTTCAAGTATATGAGAAAGGGGTTCATTATCATTGTTGCATATATGATGATGGGCGTCTAAAACCATAGGTATGTTAAGTGTTTTACAAATGGTTAACACATCATTTGCTGTGAAGGTTTTATCATCATTTTCAAGTATCAGCTTTTCAGTTATTTCTTTGGGAAATTTGTTGAAATTATTTATGAATCTATTCATAGCTTTTTCTTTTCCACCTTGACCACTACCTATATGAATTACCATTTTACCCAGTTCATAATTCATATCTTGAAATAGATGTACATGAAACCATAAATTTTGTTTTGTATTTTCCACAACATTTTCATTAACACTGTTTATAACATTAAATTGATCAGGATGAGTGTCTACTCTAAGATTATTTTCCTTAATTAATTTACCAAGAGCTTGAAAATCTTTATTAAATATTTTTCTGTAATCCCAGTCTTCAACTTCAGGATGATTTGCTAATGGAATCAATGCAGAGGTTATCCTATAAAAATGTATTTGATTTTTTATGTTGTATTGTAATATTTTATATAAATCATTTAAGTTTGACAGAGTTACCTTTTTTAATTTATTTAGTTGTTCCTCTTTAAAAGATAATTTTGAATATGTTTTAAAAGTTACGCTGCTAGATGATGTTACTTTAGGAAGCTTTAATGAAATTGCAACATAACCAAGTCTGACTTTCATATAATTAATCCCTCATTTCTTAATTGTGCTGATTCAATTATATTATCTGTAATATAAGGTTTTAATATAACAGAATTCTATAATACACAAAATCTTAACCTATATGTTTCTTTGCTTTTTCAATATTTTCCACCTTATCTTTTCTTTTTTTTCTTAGAGAAGATGATAGGAAACAGTCTCATTTTTTACAGATTTGTAATAAAAAATCATATTAAGGGTACATTATCTTTGGGGATATCAGTTAAAGCAAGGAGAGTATTTAAATGAATAAAAAAGTCTTAAAGTTAATTACAAAAGGTTTGATTATATGTATGATTGCAGAAATGTTAAGTTTAGTTGCCTTTAAAATGAAGGTTAAAGCTGTTCAAGTTCAGGAACAGAATGATAATTTAATTGAAGAAATTTTAAAAAGGAATCCACAAGCATTTGCAAAAGTACTAGAAAATCCAGATAAATATCAGGTGCAAATTTTATATACACAAATAGATAGAGAGGAAAGTAACATTCCTAGCTTAAAATCTTTTAAGTATAGAGTAGATAAAGATAAATATTTTTATCCAGCAAGTTCTGTAAAGCTTTCGGCATGTGCTTTATCCTTGGAGAAGCTTAACAATTTAGGAATAAATAAAGATGCTCCTTTAAAAATAGAAAAGGGACGTCCATCTCAAAAATCAGCATACAAGGATTACAGTTCAGAAAGTAAAGTTCCAACTATAGGTAATTACATAAAAAAGGTTCTTGTGGTAAGTGATAATGATGGTTTTGATAGATTATATGAGTTTTTAGGGCAGGAATATTATAATGAAACCCTTTGGAAAAAGGGATATAAGGATATATTGATACTTCAACGACTTGGAAATCCAATGAGTTATCAAGAAAATAGATATACCAATCCCATTACATTCTATAATGGAGATAAGGTACTATACAGTCAACCAATGTTATATAATAAGAAAGTTTATATAAATAATATAAGGAATATTAAAAAGGGTAAAGCATATATAAATGAAGGAAGATATATAAATGAGCCAAAGGATTTTTCAAAATCAAATTATTTTTCAATTGAATGTCTTCAGGAAATACTAAAAGCGGTTATGCTTCCCGAAGCAGTGTCTGAAGAAAAACGTTTTAATTTAAATAAGGACGATTATGAATTTCTAAGGAAGTATATGTGTATGCTTCCCAGGGAATGTAACAATCCTAAGTACAATTTTAAAGACAGTCATGTAAAGTATTTTATGTTTGGGGACACAAATAAACCTATTTCTAAAAATATAAAAATATACAATAAGATAGGATGTGCCTATGGATATCTTATAGATAATGCATACATTGTTGATCAAGATAAGGGAATTGAGTTTTTACTTACCAGCGTAATTTATTCAAATGAGAATGAAGTCTTTAATGATGGAAAATATGAATATTATAAAGTTGGTATGCCTTTTTTAGCCAACTTAGGCAGAGAGATTTACAAGTACGAAGAAAGTAGAAAAAAAGTATAAAGACTATGTTTTAAATGAACTGCCACCTGTCTACTTGACAGGTGGCAGTTCATTAAGCATAGTCTTCATACTTTTATTTTATTATTGTTTTTAACTCCAAAAAGCACTACAGAAAGAACTATTACTGCTATATATACAAAAAAGTAAATTATATTAACTAAACTAGCTTTATAAAAGAATTTAAAATAAATAAACAGTATAAGAGATAATACAGTCCAAAACGCTGATACATAAGACATCTTATTATTTTTATCTCTCCACATATCTAGATTTTTCATAGTTCCAACAATTTTTTTCTTAGATTTGTTATCTGGTTCTGTTTTAACTACTAAAACTTTAAAATATATAAAGAAAATTAAGGATATGAAAAAAATACCTAAAAAAAGATAGGACAATGAAAAACTAGTTATTTCCATAACAACACCTCTTATTAATATTTTTGTTCATGCCTCTTTGCTTTTAGTATGCCCTAGTATATAGAGAAGTATCTAGTGAAATTTAACAAGTTAAAAATTTTATCAAAAAAAAGAGAAAGTTTATGAAAACATATTCATTTTTTACAAAAAATGGTTTATAATATATTTACATGAGTATATGCAGGGGGAGGAATTATAATGTCTAGATGTCCATTTTTATCAACCATTGATAAAAAAGTAAGCTGCTTTGAAGAATGTCCATTTCATGAATGCCAAGATACAGAGGGATGCTGTCCATTTAAAACTCTTTCAACAGATAAGATGTTAAGTAAAAAGCTCTTCTATAAATATGATAGTTTAGAAGATAGAAATGTTGGCATTTTAGAGGATATATATCAACAAAATAATTATACTAAGTTTTTTAACTATAATATTGCGAATAACATATAAAAGCAGAGTGATTTTAGTCACTCTGCTTTTATATGTTATTCACTTTATTCGTATAAATCAGAATATTTATTAAGTAAACTTTGTTTTAGATTCCAAAGATTATCTGAAAGATCAACATAATAAGTATGAGGATTTTCAAATCTTAAAACTTCTTCCCAAAGTTTTTCAGTTTCTTCTTGGGCAAATTTTTGAATATCTTTTACTGGAGGATTTTTATAGCAAGGTATACCCTTATCAAATATTTTTACCATTAAATCTTTAGCATAATAATTAGTTAATTTTTTCTTTTTCCAAGTGTGTACAGGAGCAAATATTTCAAGAGGTTTAGTATCATCTATTTTTTCATTATGAATACATATTAAGTCAGCGATAGCTTTATCTGTACATTTATCAAATAATCTATATATCTTCTTGAATCCTGGATTCGTTATTTTCTCTTCGTTTTCACTGATTTTAATTTTAGGAATAATTTCTCCATTTTCTTCTACAGCAACAAGCTTATAAACTCCTCCAAAAACAGGTTCAGAACGCGCCGTTATTAATCTTTCACCTACTCCAAAGCTGTCAATTTTAGCTCCTTGACTAAGTACGTCAGTGATTATATGCTCATCTAAAGAGTTAGATATAACAATTTTAACATCTGAATAGCCAGCCTCATCTAATATTTTTCTGCACTTTTTACTCAAATATGTTATATCACCACTGTCTATTCTTATTCCCTTAGGCCTGTAGCCCATAGGTTTTAAAACTTCATCAAAAACTTTTATAGCATTTGGTAATCCTGATTTTAATACATTATATGTGTCTATTAGGAAATAACAATTATCAGGATAAGATTTAGCCCATGCCTTAAAAGCTTCATATTCAGTTGCAAAAAGTTGAATCCAACTATGAGCCATTGTTCCGGAAGCAGGAACTTCAAACATTTGCTCTGCTATTGTACAAGCGGTTGCAACACAGCCTCCTATTATTGCCGAACGAGCACCATAGATAGCACCATCATATCCCTGTGCACGTCTTGACCCAAATTCCATTACAGGTCTTCCTTCTGCAGCTCTACAAATCCTGTTGGCTTTTGTTGCAATTAAAGTTTGATGATTAACTGTTAAAAGGAGCATTGTTTCTACAAATTGAGCTTGAAGAATAGGTCCTTTAACAGTAACTAAAGGTTCTCCAGGAAAAATTGGATTTCCTTCTGGTATTGCCCAAACATCACATTCAAATTTGAAGTTCTTTAAATAATCTAGAAATTTTTCTGAAAAGTAATGTTTGCTTCTTAAGTATTCTATGTCTTCTTCTGTAAATTGCAAGTTTGACAGATATTCCATAAGCTGCTGAACACCAGCCATGATACAGTATCCTCCACCGTCAGGAACTCTTCTAAAGAACATATCAAAATATGCTATTTTATCGCCTACATTATTATCTAAATAACCATTTCCCATAGTTAGCTCATAAAAATCAACTAACATCGTAAGATTTCTACCGTTTTTAATATTCAAAAAATTACTATTAGTCATGTTTTTCTCCTCTAACTTTTAAAGTGTGTATACATTTAATACATATATTTTAATACCTTATTAAAATTATTACAACACCTTTTGAGAATGTTGCTGCACAACATTCTTTAGTAACCAGAGACCAGTAACCAGTAGCCAGAAAGAAAAAAGAAAAGAAAATTAAAGAATTTAAATTCAGTAAAAATAAACATAAAAAAGAACAAGAATATAGAAAATTCCTATGTTCTTGTTCTTTCTTTTACTTAAGTTTAAGTTTTGCCTTAGCAAAACTTAAACTACTGGTTACTGGCTGCTGGTCACTGGTTACTAGAATAAAATTGTTACACAATTTTATTCTAATGTGATTATAATCAAAAAAATGGTATATAATTTAAGTTAGCAAGCATAAAATTATAAATGTGATTAAGTAGGTGAGTATATTATGAATTCAGATATTGCAAAGGAATTTTGTGAGATTAGAGATAGGATAATTGAAGAGAGATATAAGGAATTAAATGAAGAACAGAGAGAAGCAGTTATAAACAATGATAGAAATCTAGCCTTAATAGCGTGTCCGGGGGCAGGTAAAACAAGTACACTTATTAGAAAAATAGATTATTTAGTGACTTTTGGAAATGTATATAAAACTAAGGAAATTCCTAAAGATTTATCTTTACAAGATATGGAAATTATGAGAGAATATATATACAAAAAAGTTAACAATAATTCAAGAATAAATTATCTTTTAGGATATAGAGCTGTAAATCCTAAAAATATAATTGTAATAACTTTTACAAGGGCAGCTGCATTAAATATGAAAGAAAGATACAAAAAAATGAGTAAACGTGAAGACAGTCCTTTTTTTGGAACTTTTCACGGATTATTTTATAAGATTTTAAATAGAACTTATGGAAATATAAATATAATTGATAGCAGCAAAACTTATAGATTGATAAAAGGTGTACTAGCTACCTACTTGGAGCAAATTAGTGATGAAAAAGTAAAAGAGACTATTAATTCTATTTCTTTTTATAAAACTAATAATATAAGTATGGAAGAATTCAATCCTAATATTGATAAAGATATTTTTATAGAATGCTATAGAACCTATGAAAATTATAAAAGTGAAAATAATCTTCTGGATTTTGATGATTTACAGATTAGATGCAAACAATTATTTATGCAGGATAACAGAATTTTAATGGGATATAGAAATTTATTCAAATATGTACTGGTAGATGAATTTCAAGATTGTGATGAAATACAAATAGATATACTAAAGCTTTTAAATGAGGATACTTCCATTTTTGTAGTAGGTGATGAGGATCAATGTATTTATAGCTTTAGAGGAGCAAAACCTGAGTGCATGGTTAATTTTCAACTGCATTTTAAAGAAGGGAAAAAGCTTTTTCTTGGAAAGAACTATAGGTGTGCACAAAGCATAGTAGAAATATCTAATAATCTCATAAAGAATAATAAAATGAGAAATGAAAAAAATATGTATGCACAGAAACAATATTCATCTAAAGTAAATATTATGAATTATAATAATGAAAATATGCAAGCAGAAGATATATCTTTGAATATACTAAAATTAAAGGAAGTAAATCAATGTGACTACAATGAAAATGCTATTTTATATAGGACTAATGTTGAAAGCAGGAGTATTATTGATGCTTTTATCAGAAAAAAAATTCCATTTAAATTATTAGATAAGGAATACAATTTTTTTCAGCATTTTATATGTAAGGATATCCTAGCATATCTTAAATTAAGTATAGACAATAGAGATATGGCGAGCTTCATCAGAATAATAAATAAGCCTTTTAGATATATAAGCAAGATAAACATTGAAAAGGTGAAAAAAAATAATACTAGTGAAGATTGTTTTGAAAAATTAAAGAATGTAGATGATATCCCTATATTTCAGCTTAAGAGTATAGATGAATTAAAAAGAGATATACAAAGTTTAAATAGAATGTCTCTAAGTGGAGCAATAAATACTATTCTAACTCATTTGGGATACTATGATCATTTGAAAGAATATTGTTCTAAATTTAAGATAGATATAGGAGAAATTGAAGAAATTGTTGAAGAATTTAAAGCGGCAGCAGAAGAATATAAAACAATAATTACTTTTTTAGCACATGTAGATCAGGTTGAAGAGGAAATAATAAATAATAAAAAAGATGATAATAAGAATAGTGTTATATTGAGTACAATACATGGAGTTAAAGGTATGGAATTTAAAAATATATTTATTATCAATTGTAATGAAGAAAATATTCCACACCTGAACAATATGGATAAGAACATAGAAGAAGAGAGAAGACTATTTTATGTAGGTATTACAAGAACTATAGAAAATTTGTGGCTATGTATATCTAATGAAATAAGAGGCAAAAATAAAAAAGTATCTAGGTTTATTGAAGAATGTAAATTAACTTCGTTATTTCAAAATACCTATAATACTGGAGAAATAATAGTACATAAAACTTTTGGAAAGGGTGAGATTAAATATATTGATGAAAAGAAAATCCAAATAGAGTTTGAGGATAAATTTATTAGGACTTTTGATGTTATGATAATTTATAGTAATGGATTAATAAGAAAATATTAATAAAAAATATTAATAAAGTATATTGTGAAGCACAAATAAATATGTGATATACTATTTTTCAAGAAAACAACATATAAATGTTGACACATTTGATTTATATATGTTAAATTATTATTATAATAGTGTTAATAAAATGTTACTTTAAAGAAAAAATAGTGTAAGAAATTAAAATAAGGAGTGGGTAAAGTGATTCCGTTTAAAAAGATGTGGGAAGATGCAATTATTATGATTTCTAAAGATGAAGTTAAAGATATAGATATAATAGAAAAATATAAAACAGGATTTGTTATTAGAGAAGAAGGAAATACTAAATTTGTGACAAAAGACGATTTTGTAGATTTTTGGTGCAGGATGCTATGCTATAATGAGTTTTCAAGAGAAGAAGCAAATAAACAGGATGGACTTAAGTATGTATATAAAGTTATTAAAAATCTTCCTTATATAAGTGAAAACTCAGGTGTACTAAAATTAGTTGAACAATAATATAAGTTGTTCCATAGTTTATTGAATAAAGTAAAACAATATTATATAATTTTAATAGGCTCATATTCTTAGAATATGAGCCTTTATATTATGTGTTGAAGAGGGAGAAAAAAATGAATTTATTAAACATAAACCCTAAAGATATTATTTTTGCTTTAGATATAGGTACGCGTTCTATTATTGGAACTGTTGGAATTATAAAGGATAAAAAATTTCAAGTTATTAGTGAAAAATATCTTGAACATGATGAAAGAGCAATGGTAGATGGACAAATTCATGATATTACTCTGGTGGCTAATACAGTAAATAAAGTTAAGAAGGAACTGGAAAAAGATTTGAATTTAACTTTAGAAGAAGTTGCTATTGCAGCTGCAGGTAGGTTTTTAAGAACTATAGAGGTAAATGCTGAAATAGATGTAGAAGAAGATAAAGAGATAGATAAAGAGATTATTAGAAGTTTAGAGCTTACGGCAGTAAAGAAAGCAGAAGAGGAAATTAATAAGCAAACTCAAGGAAAATTGTATTGTGTGGGTTACAGTGTTAAAAACTATTATTTGAATGGATATATAATATCTAATCTGCTTTCTCAAAAAGGTGAGAATATTTCAGCAGATATCATTGTAACTTTTCTTCCAAGGTCAGTTGTAGACAGCCTTTATTCTGTAATGAATAAAGTTAATTTAACTGTAAGTACCTTGACTTTGGAACCAATTGCTGCTATGGAAGCTGCTGTACCTAAAAAGTTAAGGCTTTTAAATTTGGCATTAGTAGATATAGGAGCAGGTACTTCAGATATAGCTATAAGCAGTAAGGAGACTATCAGTGCATACGGTATGGTACCTATGGCTGGAGACGAGGTTACAGAGTGCATAGTTCAAAATTACTTAGTTGATTTTAATACTGCTGAAGTGATGAAAAAGCAGTGTACAATTCAAGAAACTGTAAAGTATATGGACGTTTTAGGACTTGAAAATGAAGTTTCTTCAGAAGAAATTATTAAAACAATAAATCCTGTTATTCAAAAAATATGTGAAGAAGTAGCTAACAGAATTATAGAATTAAATGGTGGAAAGTCTCCTAATGCAGTGTTTTTAGTAGGCGGTGGAGCTCATACTCCTAATTTAAAAGAATACTTGGCAGAAAAATTAAATTTATCTCCTCAAAGAGTAGGTATAAAAGGTAGAGATGCTGTAATTGATTGTACAAGTCCTGATAATGGGTTAGGAAGTATAGGAGTAACAGTTTTAGGTATTGCTCTTGTAAGAATAAGACAGGCAGGAAATGATTTTATTGATGTTATTTTAAATAATGAAGTAGTTAGTCTTTTTAATTCTCATAAGCATACAATTATGGATGTTATGATACAGACAGGAATCAATCATAAGGTTCTTATAGGCAAGAACGGTAAGAATATCAGATTTGTATTAAATGGAATAAAAAGAGTAGCATTTGGTTCTTTAGCTGAAAGTGCAATTATAAAGCTAAATGACAAGGTGGCAAATATTGATACGGAAATAAAAGAGGGAGATAAGATTGAAGTTGTTTTTGCCAAGGATGGTAAAGATGCTGTTCCTAAATTAATTGAATATGTAAAGAAAATAAATTCCATAAGCTTTTATTTGAATGATATAATTCAGAATTTAGATCCAGTAGGTATTATAAATAATAAAATAGTGGAAATGGAAGAGTACATAAAAGAAGGCGATGAGGTTGAAATTATTTTTCCTTCTACTTTAGGGGAATATATAAAGTATTTTAATGAAGATAATATGGGATATAAATATTATTTAAGAGATAAAGAAATATTTAAGGACTATGTAATTAAAGAAGGAGACAGAATATATAAAGAAAAAGCTGAATACATAGGTAAAGAAGAGGATAAGACTATAAATAATGAGAAAGAAGAAGTCAATATAGATACTTCAATGGAAGATGGAGATAATAATATAATAGAAAATGAAATAAATAAGGAAGATGTTAATCAGATTGAAGTTATTGTAAATGACAAACCAGTGGTTTTACAGGGAAAAGAGGAATATGTGTTTGTAGATATATTTACAAAGGTTGATTTTGATTTGTCAGTGCTAAAAGGTAATTTAGTTCTTACATTAAATGATAAAAAAGCAGGGTATTATGATAAACTGAAAAATGGAGATGTAATTAAAATATTTTGGGATAAATAATAATAAAATGGGGGCAGATAAATGAATTTTTTAAAAATGGCTAAAGATATACAGGATGAATTAATAACAATAAGAAGAGATTTTCACATGTATCCGGAAGTAGATTTTGATTTAGAGAGAACTATAGAAAAAATAAAGGAATTTTTAGACAGAGAGGGCATAGAATATTTTCAAACTTCCAAAAGTGGTATATGCGGCATCATAAGAGGAAAAGGAGAAAAAACAATAGGCATAAGAGCAGATATGGATGCGCTTCCTATGGCTGAGAAAAGAAAATGTGATTACTCTTCTAAAGTTGAAGGTAGAATGCATGCTTGTGGACATGATGTACATACAACAATTCTTTTAGGGGCTGCGAAAGTTTTAAATAATATAAAAGAACAATTAAATGGAAATGTTAAATTAATTTTTGAACCTGCAGAAGAAACTACTGGTGGTGCAGCACACATGATAAAAGAAGGGGTCCTTGATACTCCTAAAGTTGATGCGGTAATAGGACTGCATGTAGAACCAAACTTGGAAGTGGGAAAGATAGGAATAAAAAGAGATGTAGTTAATGCAGCTTCTAATCCATTTAATATAAAGATAAAAGGAAAGGGAGGACATGGTGCTTATCCTCACAGCACTGTTGATCCTATAACAATAAGTGCAAATGTTATTACTGCAGTACAATCTATAGTTAGCAGGGAAATTCAACCAACAAATCCGGCAGTTATAACTATAGGCTCAATACATGGAGGCACAACTCAAAATATAATACCAGATGAAGTTGAGATTTTAGGCATAATTAGAACTATGACATTGGAAGACAGAGAATATGTGAAAAAAAGACTTGTAGAAGTGACAAAAGGTGTAGCAGAGTCTATGAGAGGAAGCTGTGAAGTAAATATTCAAGAAAGCTATCCATGTCTTTATAATGATGATAATATGGTGGATGTTTTAAAGAATGCTGCAAAAAATGTTATAAAAGATGAAGAGATAGTTATGCTTCAAAAACCAACTATGGGTGTTGAAAGTTTTGCATATTTTTCATTGGAAAGACCTTCTGTTTTTTATTATTTAGGAACTGGTAACAAAGAAAAAGATACAACATATCCACTGCACAGCAGTTTCTTTGACGTGGATGAAGAATGCATCTCTGTTGGAGTAGCGATAAATTGTGAAACAGTAATAAACTTTTTAAATAATGTTAATAATTAAGTTTGACTTTATGATAAATCTTCATTTTTAGATGGAATAAGAAGACTTTGAGTAAGAATATAATCCCCAGAGTTTAATTGTCCATTGTCAATTGAACGCTGTTGGTATATAATTTTTAATGTTGCGTCGAAAAATGTTGGTATTTTACGTAATCTGATGCAATATTATGGAGGTATAAAATGAGAATAGAAATTGGAATAAATGAAGCAGGACAAAGAATAGATAAATTTGTTAGAAAATGGTTAAATGATGTGCCTTTAGGAGCTATATTCAAAGGTATTAGAAAAGGCGATTTAAGGGTTAATGGAAAAAAGATAAAACAAAATTATTTCTTGCAAGAAGGAGATATTGTGGAAGCAAAATATATGACTTCTGATGCAAAACCTAAAGTAAAGGAAGAAAAGTTTCAAGATGTAGATTACAGCGCCATGAAGATTACCTATGAAGATGAGAATATGGTTATTGTAGAAAAATGGCCAGGGGTATTAGTACATTCAGATAAAAAAAATGGAGAACCGACCTTAACTGATTATGTGCTTTCTTATTTACATCAAAAAGAAGAATACATACCGGAAAATGAAATTACTTTTACCCCAGCCCCGTGTAACAGATTGGACAGAAACACTTCTGGATTAGTTATATTTGGGAAAAATTATCAAAGCTTAAAACTTTTGAATGAGATGATAAGAGAGAGAAAGATAAAGAAATACTATAATGCTTTGGTTAAAGGAAAGATCAAAGAAGGACATTATGAGGCATATATTTCTAAAGATCAAGATAACAACCTGTCTAAAGTTTTTGATGTTGAAAAGCCTAATACAAAAAGAATTGCTATGGAAGTTAGTATTATAGATTCAGTAGGAAGTTATTCTTTTCTAGAGCTTGACTTAATTACAGGGAGAAGTCATCAATTGAGAACACATCTTGCTCATTTGGGAAATTATATAATCGGTGATGACAAGTATGGAAACAAGAAGTTAAATAGCTTTTTTAACAATAAGTATGGATTGAATTATCAGTTTTTATATGCGTATAAGTTAGTTTTTAAAAACTGTCCGCAAGAACTAGCTTACATGGAAAATAAAACAATTACAGAAACACTACCGCCTATATTTAAGAAAATTAAGAAAGATGTACTTAAATTTTAATTGAGAGTTGAAAAGTGAAAGTTGAGAGTTGAAAAATGAAGCAACGATGATAGCAGTGAATAATTACCCACTATCAACTTTCAACTCTCAACTGTTTTATGGGGGAGTTTTATAATTATGAAAAAACAGTCAACCACTAAAGGTTTTGCTATTTTGTCTGCGGCAGGTATGATTGTAAAAGTATTATCTTTACTATATATACCTTTTTTGGGGAGAATTATAGGTGAAGAAGGATGGGGGATATATTCCTCTGCTTATAGAATTTACGCTTTTGTATATGTTCTTACTAATTCAGGAATACCTGTTGCAATATCTAAATCTGTGTCCGAATTTATGGCATTAGAGAGGTATGAAGATGCAGTAAAAAGCTTTAAAATTGCCAGGATGTTGATGATGTCGGTAGGTACAGTTATGGCTGTATTAATGTTTGTACTTGCAAAGCCGCTTGCATTAGCAACTAGCAGTGAAAGTTCAACTCTTGCAATTATGGCTTTAGCACCAACAATTTTTTTAACATCTATTGTTTCTACATATAGGGGATATTTTCAAGGAAGAGGGAATATGACTCCAACAGCAGTGTCGCAGGTTATAGAACAGGTTCTAAATACTATTTTTACTTTAGTTTTTGCAGCTGTACTTTTAAAATATGGAATAGAAGCTGCTTGTGCAGGGGGTACTATTGGTACTGCCATAGGTTCTTTAGGTGCTGTTATTTATTTAATAATAGCTTATAAAAAAAATAAAAGAATTGTTGTATCTAAGGGGTATAAACATGAAAAACATAGTAGATATTCTAACAAACAAATATTAAAAAAGATAATTTATTATGGTCTTCCTATAATAATTTGTGTTGGTCTTCAAAATGCTGGAGAACTTGCAGACTTAGCCATAGTTAAAAGTAGACTTATTCATGCATCAGGATATACTCAAAAGCTAACTGATATTAAGTGGGGAGTATATACAAAGTATAGAGCGCTTTTAGGAGTACCAATAGCTTTGATTTCTGCACTATCAGCGTCTGTCCTTCCATCTTTGTCAGGAGCTTTTGCAGTAAAGGATAGAAAGAGCTTGGAGAATAAAATTAATTATACTTTCAGATTATGTTTATTAGTAGCAATACCATCTGCAGTTGGACTTTCAGTTTTAAGTCATCCAATTTTTAAATTGATTTTTCCAGACTTTGAAGAAGGATGGAAGCTGATGCTTTTAGGTTCAATAGTATTGGTGTTAACTGCTGTAGTTCAAATTCAAATGACAATATTACAAAGTATAAATAAATTATATTTATCTACATTTTTTATGATATTAGGGGTTATAGGAAAAATTGTAGCAAATTATTTCTTGGTTGGTATACCTCAGCTAAATATTGTTGGGGCTGTATTTGGAAATATGATATGTTTTGCAATTCCGCTAGTATTAAACTACATTTTTATCAGAAAAGCGTTAAAGATTAAATTAAGTATATTTTATCATGCTGCAAAGCCTTTAATGGCCTCTGGTGTAATGGGGATAATGGCCTATGGTTCATACTTAGGACTTAGTACTTTACTAAATAATTTTACTAAAGGATATTTGAATAATGCTATTTCCTGTATAGCAGCAATAGGAATAGGTGTATTTGCATATATGTACGGATTAGTATTAAGTGGTGGCATTACTCAAAAAGATATGGGAGTTTTGCCAGCTAGAATAAAAAGGTTTATACCTGGTGTAATCTCAAAAAAAATACAGTAATAATAAAAAGAAAGTGAATTTAGTAAACACTTTCTTTTTTAATTTTTTTATTAATGAAAGAAGATAAAAAGAAGAATGCTAAAAATCCAAAGAAGATTATAAATATGGTTTTACTTTTGAAATATGTGTTTGGAATTATACTGTTTATAATATTTAATAAGAAATAGATTAATAAACTTATGAGCATATCCACAAAGAAATTTTCAAAAGAGAGTGCTATATAACATTTCTTTTTTATTTCATATAAATTCATAACTAAACTGGTTAAAGAGGTTATCATTAAGCTTAGTCCGTATCCTAAAATGTTTATGCTAGGTATAGATGTTAGTACAAATAATAGTATGACTTCTTCTACTGATACGATTATTGAGTTTCTAAGAAGAATACCCTGCTTTCCAAGACCATTTAATATACTGAAGGTTGTAGCAGAAATATAAGAAAATGGTGCAGAAAGAGCTGCAAACTTAATATAAATTGTCAGGTCATCTCTTGCAAAAAACAGCTTTCCAAGAGAATTGGGAATACTAAAACAAATGATTAAAGTAGAAATGCCAAGTAAAAAAGAAATTCTTAAAACTTGGTATATTCTTTCTTCAACATTATAATAGTCTTTTTTCTCCATACTTTCTGCAATATCAGGAATCAGAACTATTGACATGGACATTACAACAACAAGTGGAAAAAATATTATACTCAAAGCCATTCCAGAAAATTTACCTATCATTTCAAGAGCTGTACTGTGGGTAAAACCAGCAAGCAAAAGTCTTCTAGGTAATATTAAGGTTGAAACAGTAGAAAGGGCTGTCGATAAAAAACCATTTACACATAGAGGCACAGCCATAACTAAAACATTAAATAACAATTGAGCACTGCCATCTGGAAAAAAAGGTATATTTCTATAAGAAAAATCTTTATGTTTATTTATCTTATAGAAAATATATAAAAGTATAAAGCTTATAAATTCGCCTGCTGCTAGAGCTACATATACTACTGATACGGTACTTTCAACTTCTTTAAAAGCAAGAAGTCTTATTGCATAAATAGTTACAAATATTCTTACACCTTTTTCAAGTATATCGATTATTGCTGGTATATTTACATTTGAAGTTCCATAAAAATATCCTTTTATTATGGAAGATAAAGCAACAAAAACTAAAGCAGGACATATGAATATGAGACTGTATAAGCTTCTGCTGTCCTTTATTATATTTGTACTTATGTATTTTGAATTAAAAAAAACAAAGATTACAATAAATAAAGTCCAAATTAAATCAAACATCAAAGTAACATGTATTGATTTATGCAAACTGGTGTAATCCCCTTTGCTTTGATATGAAGAGGATTCTTTGGAAAGTGCCGTCAGCATACCTCCACATACCAGACAGGAGAATAAATCGTATATTGGCATAATCAAAGCATAAAGTCCCATACCTTCAGCACCTAATTCCCTGGACAGGATTATGGAAAAGACAAATTTTAATACTCCTGTAGTTGAATTGGAAATTGTAAGTAATATAGAATTTTTTAGGAATTTATCTTTCTTCATAAATAGTTTCCCTCACAGAATTGATAACATTAATAATTATGTGAGGGAAAGAGATTATATTCTATATTTAAGAAAAGTGCGAAGCACTTTTCTATTGTCCGTTTGCTATTAGAATATTCTTTTGGTGAGTAGGAGATATTTCGTTAGAAACATGGCTTGTACTATTATAGAAGTACATATCAAAATGTCCATCAATTCCGTTAGCAGCATACATATCTGTTGTAGAATGAGGCATACCAGTTACACTTACTGCTATTTGATGATTTGTACCTCCTTGGTTAAAGTTAAGTACCATAGGACGCATAGCACTCCATGACCATGCAGGGTATATCTGTTTCATCTTAGCAGTATCATCTTTAGTTAGAGGAACTACATCAGCATGATTAGAACCTCCATAATATTTTACGTTAAAGCTTATCCCTGTTTTTAAATCTCTTAAAGTACCTGTTGCACCAACGGTAAATAATCTTCTTCCATTTTCCCAAGTGTAAATATCACCATAATTGCTAGTAACTCTAGCTTTATGCATTATAATTCCTACAGGTTTTACAATTTGTGTT
This sequence comes from Clostridium sp. ZS2-4, assembly GCF_026719745.1. Lineage (GTDB taxonomy): Bacteria > Bacillota > Clostridia > Clostridiales > Clostridiaceae > Clostridium_H. The sequence continues at coordinate 2,466 of NZ_JAPPRQ010000044.1, read as the reverse complement.
GAGTTAACAGGAACAGTTAAAACTTGACCAGGCATTAGTATATTTGTAGCCAGCATATTACTTTTTTGTATGGCATCCATAGATGTATTGAATTTTTGAGCTATTGACCATAAATTATCACCAGATGTTACTTTATAATTAGTAGTTTCAACTGCTGGGGCTGGTGAAGTTGTTGTAGGACTGGAAGATGGAATAGTTAATGCTTGTCCAATATAAATAGTTGTATTTGTTAAATTATTTGCTTGCATAATTGCATCCACAGTTGTATTGAATTTAAGGGATATTTTCCATAAGCTATCACCAGAAACTACTGTATAAGTGGAAGTTGAAACTCTATTGTCTTCCAGCTTCAATACTTGTGCAGGATAGATGTAGCTTGAAGAATTCAAATTATTCATTGCTGAGATACTGGAAATAGTTGTTTTATAATACTGAGAGATTGTCCATAATGAGTCACCGCTTTTAACAGTATAATTTATTACAGCAGCTTTAGCAGTTGAAGCTGTGACAAGTAAAAATAACGCTGTAAAAATTGCTGCCAGTCTATTCGATTTCATATTAAAAAGTCCTCCTTTGTGAAAATAAAACTTTATATATATTATCGATGAGAATTAGCAGTTTATCATTAGTAGACTTGAGGGGGAATAACCAAAAATTAGATTTATTTCAATATAAAAGAATGTTGCGACGCAACATTCTTTTATTCCCCGTGCGCAATGTCATCAACTTATAATTCAAATTATTTACAATTACAAATTCAAATAATTTATCTTAAATTATTTTGAACTTCTAATAATTTTATTTTGATTTGCGAGCCGATTTAATCTTGCAATTATTAATATTTTTGAGTTCACTTAATAAGCCTACAGATATTTTTGAGTTAAAAATATTTGTTGATTGCAATTGTATACTTTATTTATAATGATCTTTTAGTGTTCATTGAATTTTTATTAGCCCGTACAGTCATTCTTCGTTCATATTGTCTATCTGACCGAATAGGTATAATATTTCTTGATATTTCTTTCATTATTTTATTAAGAATTTTAGAACGTTTTCTAGGGCTTTTTTCTAGAAGCATAATAACTAATGAATTTTTTAATTTCCCTATAAGAATATTAGTGTTTACTTTGTATTCATGTTTTAAATTCTTATCATCATTATTTTCTTGAATAATTGCGTTAGCATCCAGTTTTGCTAGAGATACCATATTTGACAAATACATAGTTGCATAAAAATCTTGCTTGATTGCAATTGGAGTTTCTCCACTAAAGTTTTCTATTTGTAATCTACTTTTTAATTCATTATATTTTACTTCAATTCCCCAACGTTTAAAATATAGTTTTTTAAAATCAACTACACTAAAGCTTTTATCGAATATATTTGTTATTAAAATTTCTGTTATACCTGAGTCTAATTGGAATTTAAGCACTCTCATTTTAATAATTTTCTTTTTATATTTTACTTCTATTATCTGATCCTCATTTTTCGCATTAACCACTTCTTTTAAAAAAGCACCTGATACACGCATTAAATACTTTATATTTTTACTTTCTATAAAGGAAATGAAATCTCTTGATGGATATCCTCTATCAAATAAAATTAAATCATTACAAAATCCTAAATCTTCTAATTTATTTATAAGTTCTTGGGCTGACGCCCTTTCCCCTGTTCTATAGTGATTTATTACTGAGGATATAATCATATCATTTTCAACATCATACAATCCTGTAGCTCTAGCACGAGCAACTTTTATGCTTTGGTTTTCAATATAACCAAATTCATTTCTTAAGGTTTCAGTATTATTTATTTCTAATACAGTTCCATCAATACTTAATAACCTATATCCTCTATAGCTTTTGAAATCTGTATCTTTGTAAAACCATTTGATTATTTCAGCGCTCATTTTTATAAATGCCGTAGGCAATATCTTTTGTCTAGCCTTTGAAAATGCTTGTTTTGTGACATAAGAGTTTGTCCCACTTATATCGTTGAAAAAATCATCTAATTCTAATTGAAGACTCCTTTTCACAAAATTCAAAATAAAAATTAGTATACTTTTAAATGTCATTATATTACTCCCTATTCTTGTGAAATATGTTTCTTTCCTTCTTGTTTCACACATGAATAGTATATCATCAATAAGTCTATTAGTAATTTTTATTCCTTGTGAAAAATAATTTTTTTGTTTCATAAAAAAACACCTCATAATCTATAAGATATACCTATTAAAAGGTATCCTTACTAAATTATAGAGGTATATTAATAAAATCAATGTTTTTGAAATTTTCATTAAATTACTTTTTCCAGTTTGTGTATTTTTAAGTTGATGACATTGTCCCCGTGCGTCCAGCTAAGCTGGACCATACTAGCTGGTGAAAGTCCAGTCAAGGTAATTGCCAAGAAGCCTTGTAGCCAACCACCAAGCGTAGTAGAAATATTGGGTTTGAAGCGTGGGGGTAAAGTAAC